>NZ_FJUR01000001.1:2770625-3445000 GCF_900067135.1 Rhizobium sp. 9140
GCGCGGCTTGTCCAGTTGTCGCGGACAGGAATTCGTAGAAACTGCAAACTTATCAGAGATAGAGTTCCCCGGCAGCGATCTTGACCGCGTGTCCACCGATCCGCGCACCGACGATGTCGCCGTTGGCGATGTCGAGATGGAGGTGCAGGTAGGAGGGCCGGCCCATCTCCACCCCCTGCTCCACGAGGAAGCTGTGGTGCCCTTCGGTCAATTGATCGAAGCCGTGAATTGCCGCGGAAAAGGCGGCGAGCGCCGAGCCGGTCGCAGGATCCTCATGCACGCCCATGGCGGGCGCAAACATGCGGGTGTGGAACCGGGCATGATGGTTGATGCCGCCACGGCAATAGAGATAGGCGCTGGCCAGCCGCCCGTCGGCCATCGGCGCGATCTGCTCCCAGCGCGCCGCATCGAACTCCAAGTCCGTCATGGCCTTGAGGTCGTGCAGCGGCACGGCCACGAACGGCACGCCAGCGCTCCAGAGGGCGGGCACGTGGTTCTCAAAGCCGATCTGCGTCGACTTCAAACTCAAGGCGTCGGCGATCCTGCCAATGTCGAAGCGCGCATCCAGCCGCACAGATTTGCGCGGCAGGTCGAACTCCGCAAAGCCGGCCTCGCCCGGCCGCAGCTTCACCGCGCAGCGCACCGGGCCGATGTTCTCCTCGAGCACATGCACGAGATCGCGATTGACCCCCTCGCCGGCCTGCGCGTCCTCTGCCAGCGCCACGGCCGTGCCGACGGTCGGGTGTCCGGCGAAAGGAAGTTCGGTGCCGGGCGTGAAGATCCTCAGCCGCGCGGCAGACGTCGGGTTCTCCGGCCGGCAGACGAACACGGTCTCTGACAGGTTGAATTCGCCGGCGATCGCCTGCATGGCCTCGGTCGACAGACCGTCGCCGTCAAAAACCACGGCGAGCGGATTGCCCTGAAGCTTCTCGCTGGTGAAGACGTCGTAGATCGCGTAGCGGCGTGCCAAATCCGTTCTCCCACTCCATGCGCCCGCCTCGGTATCATCGGCCGCGCGCGAACCTTGCCTTCGCGTTCCGCCGCGGGCAAGGCCAAAACGTTATTGCGACGTTCCGAAGATATGCGCGAGGATCACCCGCATGAACGGCTGGTAGTCGTGCTTCTCGGGATCGGCATCGAAGATCGCGACCGCACCTTCGATCTCTTCCTCCTCAGCCGTCTCGACATGGTGTTGGATGCGGGAGAGAATCGAGGCCGACGTTTCCGCAAAGCGGAGCCGGCGAAACAGCGTGACCGCGCCGCCGATATGCAGCGCCTGAAAAGGCCCGGCTTCCGCCTCAGCGATATCGATCCCCGTTTCTTCCAGCACCTCGCGGCGCATGTTGCCCGGCACGTCGCAGACCCGGCCACGAGCATCCTCCAAGATGTCGGAGGAATCTATCGAGCCGGCCGCACAGTAAACCTTGCCCGGATTGGCCGTCCGCTTGCCCATGCGCACCGCGATGACGGCACCGTCCGAGGTCTCGATGACAGGAATGGCGGCAAGGTGGCAGGCGACCGGAGGGCGAGACACGTTGCGCCACCAGAGAAACGCCGCATAGGGCGCGAGGTAGCCCTCGCCCACGATGGTACCGGCCTCCACGGTCAGGCGGTGCTGCAGCACCATCTTGCCATTGAAGAGCGCGGGGTTGGCCGCCTGTTCCCGCACCCAGTTCGCCGCAATCTCAGGACCATGCTGCGCGAGAATGGGATGCGGCCCCGGCAGGACACGCAGGTCCGTGCCGGCGACAGGAAAGACAAGACCTTCCGCGGGCCAGCCCGCACCGATACCGGACGGATGGAAATGCGCCGCCTCAGACATCGAGCGCGACCACGACGGGGCAATGGTCCGATGCCTTCGGCCGGTCCCAGCCGGTGCGGGGATAGCGCTCCACATCCTGCCCCGGGGGAAACACGGTGCGGTAGGGTTGTCCGCCGCGAATGATTTCGGGAACGGCATCGACATTGCGCGCGGCGAGCGCCGGCGACAGCCAGATGTAATCGAGCTGGCAGAGATGGCGCTCCGCCGGGCCGCGGCTGTGGAACAATGTCCAGCGGTCGAGCACCGGCCGCCGTTGCACCACATTCTCGGCAAAACCGTCCGCCGCAAACACGTCGAGGGCTGCGGACGTATCCGGCATCGGCTCGAAGCCGTAGCCGTTGCGGCGATCGCCGGTCACGTCGATGCGTTCCCGGTAGTCGTTCATGTCGCCGCAGATGGCAAAGCTCGCCGCCGGCAACTGTCCCGCAAAGCGCTTCTCGATGATACTGCGCACCGCCAGCACCTCCGCGCGCCGCACCGGCATGGTGGAGAGCCGGCCGTCCACCCCGTCCCGGCTCGGTCCCATGGACTTGAAATGCACGACGAACAGCGTCAGCGGCCGCCCGCCGATAGTCAGTTCCAGTTGCAGGCAATCGCGGCGGAAGATGCGATCCTCCGGCACATTCGTGCGAGCGATGGCCGCATCGTGGAGGCCGAGGTCGGCGTAGGTCAGCGCGGCGTGCGAGATGGCGCTGGTGCAGACAATCGCCTCCCCGTCCCGCGACGTCTCGCGCATCATCACGGCAACATCGATGCCACGTCCGTCATTGCCCTCGATCAGCACCTTCTTGCGGTAGCCGCTGCCCATCATCCGGTAGAGATAGCCATATTCGAAGGCCTCCAGCGCAGCCATGTCGTCGGCCTCCTGCAGGCAGAGAATGTCCGCATCGCAATCGGCAATCGCCAGTGCCGACATCTGCCGCGTGTCGTCGGCATGGGTGATCGTACGAGCCTCCTCGAGACGCTCATAGGCCGCCTCGTTGCCGATATCGAACAGGCGAAGCACGCGGTCCTGCTTCGATGGGTTGCGGAAGCCGGAGAAATCGAACCGGCGCATAAGGTTTTCGATGTTGAAGGTGGCAAGTCGAAGGGTCATGAAGGCATCCGCTGTCTGATGCCAAACCATAGACGGGCCGGTGGAAGAGGCAAGTCCGGAAGCGGTGCGGCGCGATGCCCCTGCAAGCCATGCCTCATTTGCTCCCGGTGCCGTTCCCGGCATCGTAGCCGCGCCCTATCTTCCGCTTCACGACGGACAACAGGAGGAAACAGCATGGAATATCGCAATCTCGGCCGCTCCGGCCTCAAGGTCTCCACCATCACCATGGGCACGATGACCATGGGCGGCAAAGGCTGGGCCTCTATGGTCGGCAGCCAGGGCGTGGATGAGGCGCGACGGCTGATCGACATGTGCCTCGACGCAGGCGTCAACCTGATCGACACCGCCAACGCCTATTCAGCCGGCGCCTCGGAGGAGATCATCGGCGAAGTGCTCGGCGGCAAGCGCAAGAACGATGTTCTGATAGCGACCAAGGCGCGCTTCCCAATGGGCGAAGGCGTCAACAATCAGGGCCTCTCCCGCCACCACCTCATCCGCGAATGCGAGGCGAGCCTGAAGCGGCTGAACACGGATGTGATCGACCTCTACCAGGTGCACCAGTGGGACGGGCAGACGCCGCTGGAAGAGACGATGGCAGCGCTGGATACGCTCGTGCAGCACGGCAAGGTCCGCTATATCGGCTGCTCCAACTTTTCCGGCTGGCACATCATGAAGGCGATGGGCATCAGTGCCAGCGACCATCGTCACCGCTTCGTCAGCCAGCAGATCCATTATACGCTGGAAGCCCGCGAGGCCGAATACGAGCTTCTGCCGATCTCCATAGATCAAGGCCTCGGCGTCCTCGTCTGGAGCCCCATCGCGGGCGGCCTGCTCTCCGGCAAGCACCGGCGCAACCACACGCCGGAGGGCAGCCGCCAGGCCGCCGGCTGGACGGAGCCGCCGATCCGGGATGTCGATCGCCTGTGGTCGATCGTGGATGTGCTGGTCGAGATTGCGGAAAGCCGCGGGGTGTCGGGTGCGCAGGTCGCGCTGGCCTGGCTGATCGGCCGCAAGGCCGTGACCTCGGTCATCATCGGCGGACGAACGGAAGAGCAGTTCCGCGACAACCTCGCCGCCGCCGACCTGAAACTGACGGACGAGGAACGCAGCCGCCTCGACACTGTCAGCGCGCCGCCCATCCTCTATCCCTACTGGCACCAGATGCAGACGGCTGCCGAGCGTCTCGGCGAGGCGGATCTTTCGCTCCTAGGCCCATATATCGCCAAGGCGTAAAACAAAAACCCGCGCGACGGATCATGGTCCGCCGCGCGGGGAATTCCGGTCAGAGACGCGTGAGAAGCTCGGCCTTCTTCGTCGCGAATTCTTCATCCGACAGGATGCCGGCCGTACGCAGGGCCGCGAGCTTTTCGATCAAGGCGATGATCTGAAATCCGTCCGGGGCCGGCTGGGCGATCGGGGCCGCAGGCTGCGGTCTCTCCGGTGATGGAAGGGAAGCGCCCTGCCGGGCTTCCGCCGCGTCTACGAGCCGTTCATCGAGCGATGCGCTGGCAGGGTTGATGGCGGCGAGCGGTGCGGACTGAGCGGAAGACCAGCTTTCCGCCTGGTTGACAGCAGCGCCCGTCTCCTGCGCAGACCAGCGCTCGGCCCTGTTCGGCGCATCGGTATATCCCGCGCCAGCATGGTTCCTGTCGTGATCGCCGGTCGGCTCGGCACCCGGCAGATCCCCGCCATTGTTGAGGCGGCGAAGACCGGAAACGGAGAAGGAGCCGCGCTGGCTGGTAAAGGTCTGCGAGGCACCGAAGCCTTGCTGCTGGCCGACGCCGGAGATCAGATGGTCCTCGGTATCGTAGAGGGTGACGCCATCGCCGTCCTTGATGGCAAGGCAGCGCTGGGACGGGAAGACGGCATAGGCGCTGTCGTTCTGCGCGCCGGTGCTAGAGGGCACGCCCAGCCATTGCGGCCACCAGGCATGCCGCCCGGTCGATGCGCCAGGTACGTCGATGCGCCCCGAAGACAGAGCTTCTGCCAAACTGTTGCAGAGATTGTCGACCGTGTTCTTCAGGCCGTGATTGAACATATCGCCGACCATGGTCATGCCGCCGCGCATCCACTGTCCGTTGCCACCGAGTTCGGCGATATCGAACTGCGCCATCGTGCCATGCCCGCGCTTCACCGCGACGAGCATCGCCGTGACGGCGCTTTCGCTCAGCTGGAAGCGTCCGGCAAGCTCGGAAATAAAGGCTTTTGTAGCGTCGCTCTGGCCCTGCATCGATCGTCCTCTCAGGTGACATCACGCGGAGAAAGCCGCGTACCACTCTCATGACAGAGTGGTACGCGAATACATAGAGCGATGCGTGACGACGATCAGGCGACCTTGTCGAGTATTTCGCTGCGGATGAGCTTGGCGAGGCGCGAGATGCCCTCCTCGATCATGGTCTCGTTGGCGCAGGAGAAGCTGACGCGCAGCGTGTTTGCGCCCGAGCCATCGGCGAAGAAGGCCTTGCCGGGCACGAAGGCGACCTTGGCCGTGACCAGCGATTTCGCCAGCAATGCGGCACCCTCCATGCCGACCGGCAGCGTCAGCCAGACGAACATGCCGCCTTCCGGACGCGTCCAGGACACACCGTCGGGCATATGTGTTTCCAGCGCTTTCAGCATCGCGTCGCGGCGCTGGCTGTAGACGGAGCGGATCTTGTCGACCTGCCGATCGAAGCCTCGCTCGGCGACGTGGCAGATCGCCATCTGGTTGATGGTCGAGGAATGGAGGTCGGCCGCCTGCTTCATCAGAACGAGCTTGCGGATGACCGGCATGGCCGCGACGACGAAGCCAACGCGCAGACCCGGCGCGAGCGTCTTGGAGAACGAACCGCTGTAGATCGTGCGCGTCTCGTTGATGGCGCCCTTGCGGGCAATTTCCAGCGCGAGGATCGGCGGGATCGCATCGCCGTTGAAGCGCAGCGACTGGTAGGCGCCGTCCTCGATGATCGCGATGTCCATCTCGTCGGCCATATCGATCAGCGCTTCGCGCTGGGTGCGCGTCACGGTCTCGCCGGTGGGATTGGAGAAATCGGCAGAGAGATAGGCGAACTTCACGCGACCGCCGGCCTTCGCAGCCGTTTCCTGGTAGGCCGCTGGCGTGCGGTTGCCGCCCGGCGTCAGCTGGTCGTAGCTCGGCTCGTAGGCGTTGAAGGCCTGCAACGCACCGAGATAGGTCGGCCACGTCACCAGCGCCGTATCGTTGGGCGACAGGAACAGCTTGCCAAGATAATCGAGCGCCTGCTGCGATCCCGACGTGATGAGGATATTCTCCGCCTCGCAGGGAATGCCGATCTTCGCCATCTCGCCAACCAGCCATTCGCGCAGCGGCAGATAGCCTTCGCTGACCGAATACTGGAGCGCGGCGCCGACGGACGGGCCGGAAAAGATGTCGGCATAGGCCGCCTTGAATTCCGCATCCGGGAACAGCGCCGGGTCCGGAATGCCGCCGGCAAACGAGATGATGTCGGGGCGATCGAGCAGCTTCAGAAGTTCGCGGATTTCCGACGCGCGCATACGGCTCGAGCGCGTTGCGAAAATGGATTCCCAGTCCAGCATGGATGTTTCCTCGATAATGCTTTTGCCGAACCACATCACGGCAGGCGGAATAAGTCAACAATACTGACCTAAATCAGCGGAAAAAGTCCTCTCTACGGGGTGGCCGAGAGAGGCGGGCGGCGGGGTGCTGTGGGTGGTGAGACGAGAGAGTTCTAGCCGGACGTGGAGCGCCGGGCACGAATGCCCGGCGAGGTCTCTCTGGAAGGGTCCGGTCCTCTGCCGTCCTCCGCGGGCATCAGCGTCGCTGACACGTCTCAAGCATTGCCGGATGTCACACTGCAAGCGATCAGGGCGCCGATGGCGCAGAGAATCGCAAAGTCGAACCAGGCGAAATACTCCATCAAAGTCGTCATCACACTATCCTCCTCGATGTGGAACGAGACAGGGACAGTGTGCGCCCAACAGCGCGATCATGCAACCTTCAATGTAAATTTTTGCGAAGCACAATCAATTTTGCACTGCAAAAACAATGAGGGGTGATGATGCCCACCCTCTACGAAAACGCCGGGCATGACAGCCCGGCATTCTCTTATCCGACCGTGAAAGGCGGATCAGTTCTTGGCCTTGTCGACCAGCTGGTTCTTGGCGATCCAGGGCATCATGCCACGCAGCTTTGCGCCGACTTCCTCGATCTGGTGCGTATCGTTCATGCGGCGGATACCCTTGAAGCGCGCGGCGCCCGAACGGTATTCCTGCATCCAGTCCGACGTGAACTTGCCGGTCTGAATGTCGTGCAGGACGCGCTTCATCTCGGCCTTCGTTTCCGCCGTGATGATGCGCGGACCGGTGACGTATTCGCCCCACTCGGCCGTGTTGGAGATCGAGTAGTTCATGTTGGCGATGCCGCCTTCATAGATCAGGTCGACGATCAGCTTCACTTCGTGCAGGCACTCGAAATACGCCATTTCCGGCGCGTAGCCGCCCTCGACCAGCGTTTCGAAACCGGCGCGGATCAGCTCGACCAGACCGCCGCAGAGAACGACCTGTTCGCCGAAAAGATCGGTTTCGCACTCTTCCTTGAAATTCGTCTCGATGATGCCCGAACGACCGCCGCCAACGCCGCAGGCGTAGGAGAGAGCGAGGTCGAGCGCGTTGCCCGAAGCGTCCTTTTCGACGGCAACGAGGCAGGGAACGCCGCCGCCCTTCTGGTATTCGCCGCGAACCGTGTGGCCCGGGCCCTTCGGCGCGATCATGACGACGTCGAGCGTGTCCTTAGGCTCGATAAGGCCGAAGTGAACGTTGAGCCCGTGCGCAAACGCGATAGCAGCACCGTCACGGATGTTGCCGGCAATGTCGGCCTTGTAGATGTCGGCCTGGAGCTCATCCGGGGTCGCCATCATCAGAAGGTCGCCCCACTTGGCGGCTTCGGCGACGGTCATGACCTTGAAGCCGTCGGCTTCAGCCTTCTTGACGGTCGGCGAACCGGCCTTCAGGGCGATGACGACGTTGGTCGCGCCGGAATCCTTGAGGTTCAGCGCGTGCGCGCGACCCTGCGAACCGTAGCCGACGATGACGACGTTCTTGGACTTGATGAGATTGAGATCGGCATCACGATCGTAATAAACGCGCATGGAATGTATCCTTCCCTTGTTGAACTCTAGGCCGCCTTCAGGGCTTGGCCGTTTACTTCTTCGTGCCGCAGAGATCGAGAAAGGCGTCGACCGCCCGTTCCGCCCTGCGGCTGAAATCCTGTTTCGTCAGCTTCAGGTCTTCACCGAGCAGCATGCGAAGATGAAGGTCGGTGACGACGAGCCCGTAGAGCATGCCATAAGCTTCTTCGCCATTGTCGAACCGCAAGAGCCCTGCCCTGCGTCCGGCATCGAGCAGCCCACCGGCACGCTTGCCGATCTGGCGCCGGCCGCGTTCCTGCAGCATCTGCCCGAGATGGGAGCCATCGCGGCTCGCCTGCCCGATCGCAAGACGGTTGAGCGCCAGCGAGACGTCGCCGCTGAGGACGTCGAGCAGATCGCGCGCGAACACCACCAGATGTGCGCGCAGGCTGTCCACGGTGAGCGTTTCCGCCCGCTCTTCCAGCGTGCGCACCTTGCTCGCCTGATACCCGATCATCGCCGACAGAATGCCGTCGCGATCGCCGAACCACTTGTAGAGGCTCTCCTTGGAACAGTTCGCAGCCCTAGCAACGCCTGCCGTCGTCAACGCCCGTTCGCCACCATCGACCAGCAGCCGAAGCGCGCTGTCGAGAACAGCGTTCTGGCGCGGCGAAAACTCCGGCTGGGTGGACAGGGACGACACAGGTGAAAAACCTCCAGATGAGTACCGTACGGTACGGTTCTTCTTATGCCGAATGCCACGCTGTCGGTCAAGCGGCTGAAAGGAAATTTATCGAATGCGCGGAAACGCAAAAATGGGCCTCCCGCTTCGCCGTGGGCTGGTCTACAGATTGACGGGAAATATTCGGGAGGAACACCATGCTGAAGCGTTGCGTCATCGCATTCACGCTCGTCGCCACGCTTTTGTCAGCGAATCCAGGCTTTGCGCAATCGACGGCGGAGGCCCGGGAGAGGATCGAGGCACTCCACGGCAATTCCGAAGGGTTCGATGACAGTTTCAAGCTCCTCACGGAGGCGATGCGCTTTGGCGATCCCGTTACCGTGGCCAATCTCGGCGCGTACCCGCTGACCGTCAACGCCAATGGCGAGAGCTACGACATCCAGTCGGAAGATGACATGGCGGAGAATTACGAGAAGCTGGTGATGCAGGAAACGCAGAACAGCGTGGCAGAACAGACCTATGGCGACCTCATCGTCAACAGCGACGGCGTCGGCTTTGCGAATGGCGCGCTGTGGATGACAGCAATTTGCGACACGGACGACTGCAGCGTCTCGCATTGGGCCATCACCAGCATCAACAACTGACGGCTCAGACGGCGTAGTCGATCGGAAACGCGCCGCCGCTCTTCAGGACCTCCATCGAGATCGAGGCGGAGACGTCGAAGAGTTCCGTCTTGCGCACGATCTGCTTGTAGATAACGTCGTAATGCTCGACGCGCGGCAGCACGATCTTCAGGATGTAATCGTAATTGCCGGTCAGCCGGTGCACCTCGACGATCTCCGGGATGTCACGGATGATCCGACGAAACCCGTCGATCCACTCGTCGGAATGCTGCGTCGTCTTGATCAGGGCGAACACGGTCGTCGGCACGCCGATCCGGTCGCGGTCGAGCACTGCGATTCGGCGTGCGATGTAGCCCGCCTCTTCCAGCCGCTGGATGCGGCGCGAGCAGGCCGAGAGCGACAGGCTGATCTTTTCGGCCAGCACCGTCACCGACTGGTCCGCATCCTCCTGCAACAGTCCCAGCAGCTTTCGGTCGCGATCATCGAGCATTCCGGCGCCTCCATGGCATGTTACGCTGAAATATTGCACAGCGACGTATAAATGCGCAATTGTCTTGCGTCTCCGAAACGAGAAAAGCTCGAAAATGCAAGCACATGCCACGCGATCTGCCGCATCATGACCGTCATCGCGAGCTCAGCAGGGGAAACGGCATCATGCGCAAGATCGGTCTTATCGGTGGAATGAGCTTCGAGAGTTCGGCGGTCTATTACCGCATGATCAACGAAGCGGTGCGTTCCCACCTTGGTGGCCTGCATTCGGCCGAGGTCCTGCTGCATTCGGTCGATTTCCAATCGATCGTGGACCTCCAGATGGCCGGCCGCTGGGCCGATGCCGCCAAGCGCCTCGCCGACGTCGCGCGCGGTCTGGAGGCCGCCGGCGCGGACTGCGTCCTGATCTGCACGAACACGATGCATCTCGTCGCAGAGGACGTGCAGGCAGCCATCGGCGTGCCCCTCATCAACATCATAGACGAGACTGCGCAGGCCATGACCGCAGCCGGCATCCGCCGCCCGCTGCTGCTCGCCACCCGCTACACCATGGAGCACGGCTTTTATGCGGACCGCATGGCAGGCCTCGGGATCGAGGTCATGGTGCCCTCGGCTGATGATCGGACGCTCGTCCACGACGTCATCTTCAAGGAGCTTTGCGCCGGCCATGTCCATGATGCCTCGCGTGAGGCCCTGCATGCAGTGATCGCCAAGGCGAAGGCGGAAGGTGCCGATGCGGTGATCCTCGGCTGCACCGAGATCTGCCTCATCCTCGATCCCGACGCGCTTGCCCTTCCCGGCTTCGATTCGACCGCCATTCATGCCAAGGCCGCCGTTGCGTTCGCCCTTGATGAGGTGGCGAAAACGATCCGGAAAAAGGCGGCCTGAAGCCGACCACGCTACATCGTGGCATCAAATTCGGTGCGGGCTTCGCGAATGGCACCGTGGTGTTGCGCCGACCAGTCCACGAGCGGCAGAAGCACGGTGAGGAACGAGCGGCCGAGATCCGTCAGAGCGTAATCCACGCTCGGCGGATTGGTCGGATAGACCGTGCGCGAAATATACCCGTCGCGCTGGAGATCGCGCAGCGTCTGCGTCAGCATGCGTTGCGAGATATCCGGGATGGTGCGCTTCAGCGCCGAGAACCGCATTGGCCCCTCGCTCAGCGCGTGGATCATCAAGGTCGTCCACTTGCCCCCGATGTTCCCGAGCACGTCCCGCATGGGGCAATTGCCGGGTGTGAAAACGATGCCGCCGATCATGATGGCGCTTTCACCCTTGGTCTTGCGAACATTCGTGTTCACCGGTCGGTTCCCTTTCTGTGCCTATAGGCGAAAAAACTGCCGCCTTTACAGATATCGCTCAGTCATGAATGAAGAGCAGGTCTCTTTTTGAGACCATATCTTTCATCGGCGCAGCCTGCAATGCGGCAGCCGTCATTCTTGAGAAGGAAGTCCATGTCCACGATCCTCGTTACCGGCGCCTCCGGCCAGTTCGGCCGTCTCGTTCTCGACGCCCTCCTCGCTTCGGGCAAGGTCGCCCCAGCCGACATCGTCGCCGCCAGCCGCGACACGGGCAAGCTCGCGGCCTATGCCGAAAAGGGCGTGACGCTGCGCACCGCCGACTTCGACGACGCCGCCACGCTCGACGCTGCTTTCCAGGGCATCGACAAGGCGCTGATCATCTCGACCGATGCGCTCGCCGTCCCCGGTCAGCGCCTGACCCAGCACCGCAATGCCGTTACCGCCGCCAAGCGCGCAAGCGTCGGTCGCCTGTTTTACACGTCCCTGCCCAATGCCGAGACATCGGCCGTGACTTTCGCGCCGGATCACCTCGGCACCGAAGAAGCCATCAAGGCGTCGGGGCTCGCCTACACGATCCTTCGCAACAGCTGGTACATGGAGAACCTGTTCCTGTCGCTGCCGAGCGCGATCCAGTCCGGCACGTGGTACACCTCGGCAGGCGATGGCCGCACATCCTATGTCGCCCGGGCCGATCTGGCCGCGGCAACCGCCGCAGCCCTTCTGGGCGACGAGACCGGCAACACCACACTCACCCTCACCGGCCCGGTCGGCTACACCAATGCGGAGGTCGCCGCGCTCGTCAGCGAGATCACGGGCAAGCCGCTCGCCATCGTCAACCTGACCGATGAGCAGCTGGCCGAAGGCATGGCCGCCGCCGGCCTCCCCGGATTCCTCATCCCGACCTTCGTGTCCTTCGACGCGAACACACGACTTGGCCATATCGAGATCGTCACCGACTCGGTGGAAGCGCTGACCGGCCGGCCATCGACGCCGCTCAAGACGTTCCTTGAGGCAAACAAGGCCGCACTCGCCGGCTGATGGATCCGGAAGGGCCTGCGGTCAGGCGACAAGCTCGCCGCAGGCCCGACGGAATCGGCGGACCGTTTCCGTCATCCCGTATTCGAGCGCATCGGCTGTCAGGCCATGGCCTATCGAAACCTCATCGAGATGGGGAACGTGCTCGACGAGCAGCGGCAGGTTTTCCACCGTCAGGTCATGGCCGGCATTGACCCCGAGGCCCAGTTCGCGGGCGATCTCGGCCGTGCGCCCCAGTTCCTTAGCGATTGCCGCCGCCCGGTCCGGCGCGCCGAAGCAGCCGCCGTAAGGACCGGTATACAACTCGATCCGGTCGGCCCCGGTCGCTCGTGCGAGCTCGAGCGCTTCACGGTTACCATCACCGTCCGCAAACAAGGAGACGCGAAGCCCGAGATCCTTGAGGCGCGAGATCACATCCGTCAGCAGCGCGTGGTTTGCCCGGAAATCCCATCCGTGATCCGACGTCGCCTGGGCCGGATCATCGGGAACCAGGGTCACCTGCTCAGGGCGATGCCGCTCGACCAGCCCCAGAAACTCGGCATTCGGATAGCCTTCCATGTTGAATTCTGCCTGCGGAAACGTCTCGTCGATCAGCGTGCGCAGCGGACCGAGATCCGAAAAGCGAATGTGACGCTGGTCGGGACGCGGATGCACGGTCAGCCCATGTGCGCCAGCCTCAAGCGCACGTTTGCCGATGCCCACAACCGAAGGCCACGGAAGATCGCGCCGGTTTCGCAGCATGGCGATCGCGTTGAGGTTGACTGAAAGCTTGGCGGGCATGTGACACCTATGGAAACCGGGTAAATCGGAACGGCAGACGACGCCGCTGGGCGACGACGCCACCTCTACCATCCCGCGAGACGCCGTTCCAGAGCTGGTAACGGCCGAGCCTCGGTCGATCAGCATGGGACCACCAAGGGCTCACGGAACGCTCCTGGCAGGATGCGGCACGGAAATGCGGATCAAAGCCCCGTTATGGTGCGTCGCCGGTTTATTTCTCCATTATTAGTAAGTAAATAACATCATTTTTAAACGCCACGCAGTTCAGACCTTGCTAGGAGGAACGCGAAGACAACAATAGGCGCGCAGAACGTGCTTTGAGGACGTCGAGTCGTGCCCGAAGACAGGTTTTCGCCCATGACGAGCGCTTTCGGCGATACCGGCATGTGAAGGTTGCATCATGCAAAAACGGGAAAGAATCTTGCTTGTATGATAACGTGCGTCTTACTGGTCATACCGCATGAAGACGTGCTTGATAGGGATCGAGGGCGTCGAGAATCGCAATGACGCAGGTGCCTCCCTGGGACGGGGATAGCTGGCAGGCCGTTTGCAAAGGAAGGAGGCACAGTGTCTTGAAGCCGTTGGACAGACCAACCGATACCGAAATTCGCAGGGCTCTTGCCGATGTGCTGTCCGGCACCGCTTTCGCCCGATCCGAGCGTCTGCGCGCGTTCCTTTCCTACGTCGTCACGAAGGACCTGGCCGGGCAGGCCATGCAGTTGAAGGGCTACACCATTGCCGTGGACGTTTTCCGCCGGCCGGACGCCTTCAACGCCGATAGCGATCCCCTCGTCCGCGTTCACGCCGGCAAGCTGCGCAAGCTTCTGGCAGCCTTTTACGAGGCCGAAGGGAAGGATGCCGCCTGGCAGATCGATATTCCCAAAGGCGGATACGCACCCATCTACCTGCGCCGCCCGCCCATGACGAACGTGCCGGAAGCAATAGCCCCAGAGACGAGCGCGGAGGTGATGACCCCTGCAGTGATCGTCGAGACGCCACATCGAGAGGCGGAGCCGGTCGAGATCGTCAAAGAGGTGGCGACCGCTGACGTGTCGGCTGAAAGCGCGGTGAGCGAGGCACCGCCGGTAACCGCCGGCGCTCGCGCGCGATCGCGTTTGTCGATCGCCCGGCGGGCGAAACCGAGTTGGCTTCCAGCTCCACTGGCATCGCCCGTCGCCATGATCTCTCTTCTCCCTCTCCTTCTTTTCGTGCCTCTGAGTTCGACGGCGCTCGGCGTCAGCCCGCAGGTTCAGGCCCGCTTTTCGATCTCCACGATGGCGAACGATATCGACCTGCCGCGCGTTACGGTTCGCTCCGATGGCGAGCAAACGAGCCTTGCGGCACAGCTGGCCGGGCAGATCCGCGGCGCCATGGACTACTATACGGTCATCATCCCGGTCTCAAAGTCGCCCGTACCAGCGTCACCTCCACCATCGAAAAGCCCCCTTGCCTTCACGATCTCGATCAGTCCCGCAGAGACCGACAGTCAGACGCGTGTCACCGTGTCGAGCGATGCGACCGGCGATATCGTCTCGCAAAGCTGGATCGACAACGAAAACCTCTCCAACGATTTCGACCTGCTTTTCGAAAGTCTCGGAATCGCTGCGAAGACGCTGGCGACCAACGGCGACCTCTTCCACTACGCCGTGGACAAGGGGATATCGAGCCCGCTGATGCAGTGCATGCTGATCACGGACACCTATCGCCGCGAGAAAAGCCGGGATGCTCTGAAGCAGGCGCGCCTCTGCCAGGAGAAACTGCTCGGCAGGCGCAAGAACGAGCGCGAATTCATCATCAGCGCCAGCGAGTTGAAACGAAACGTTCACCCCTGACGGGTGAGCGTTTCGATCCGGATGTACGAGACCGTGGTCCGGATCAGCGTACGATCGTCAACGTTTCCGCAGCGCGCGTGATTGCCGTGTAAAGCCAGCGCTCGCGCGTGTCGCGAAATGCCCAGCTTTCATCGAACAGCACGACGTCGTTCCACTGCGATCCCTGAGCCTTGTGTACCGTCAATGCATAGCCATAGTCGAACTCGTCGTAGCGCTTGCGGGTCGACCAGGGGATTTCCCCCTCGACATCCTCGAAGGCGGTCTTGAGCAGCTTGATCTTGGCCGCGCCCCGATCGATGTCGTCGTCTTCCGGCCGGATCATCAGGTTGATCCCCGGCTTCACCGTCTCCTTGGACGAGGTCATCACCTGCCAGAGAGACCCGTTGAGCAGCCCCTTTGCCGGATCGTTGCGCAGACAGACGAGCTTGTCGCCGGACTGCGGATATTCCGCCGTGAACCCCTTCAACTCCCGCAGCCGCGTATTGTAGCGGCGCCGGGTCTTGTTGGTGCCCACCAGCACCTGGTCCGCCTTGAGCACGAGATCCTGCGTCACCTCGGACTTCGGAATGATTTTCGCCGTGCCATAGTCGCCGAACATGATCTCCTTGCCTTCGCGCACCTGCATGGCAAGCTTGATGATCGGGTTGTCGCGCGCCTGCCTGTGGATGTCGGTCAGAAGGTAATCCGGCTCGTCATTGGTAAAATATCCCCCGCCGGTCACCGGCGGCAGCTGCCCGGGATCGCCGAGAACGAGGATCGGCGTGCCGAAGCTCATCAGGTCCTTGCCGAGCGCCTCATCGACCATGGAGCATTCGTCCACGACGATCAGCGCCGCTTTCGCGACGGGGCTCTGGCGGTTGATCGAGAACATGGGCGAGACCGACGTCTTGCCGGTTTCCTCATCGGAAACCTCCTCCTCGCCGCGTGGCCGATAGATCAGCGAATGGATCGTCTTTGCGTTGGAGGCGCCCTTGGAGCGCAGCACCTGCGCCGCCTTGCCGGTGAAAGCTGCGAACAGCACCTCGCCATCGACATGTTCGGCAAAATGGCGCGCAAGCGTCGTCTTGCCGGTTCCGGCATAGCCGAACAGCCTGAACAACGGCTTGCGCCCGGCCTTCAGCCACTGACTGACGGCCTTCAGCGCCTCATCCTGCTGGGGTGCAAATTCCATGAGACGACGTGGCAGGATTCGGCGCCGGAGCGCAAGCCCGGCCGTGCGCTTTCCCCTCGTGGACAGGCCTCACGGCCCAGTAGCGAGAGCAAAAACAGATGAGCATCCGGGGCCTGTCTCTGCGCCCCCGAACCTTGACTTCCGGCGGCCCATGGTCCTTAACCCGCTGACGACAGGCACCTGTGCGTGACGCGCGCCGGATGCCCCCTATCCCGGCCCGAGCATTACCGGTGAACCTCGGCTCACCAGAGAATATCCGGCCATTGCTTTTCCGCATGTCCTGCACCGAGACTTTCACATCTCGGCTGGACCTGCCTGAGATCGGCCCGCCTGATGACACTACACATCTCTCCCGTGAAAACCGGCCTCGGCCGGCGGTCGCACATCGCGCAATGGTCGCTGTTGCTGGTTCTCTCCCTCGCGATTGCCGGCGGCATCGAAGCGCTCGGCATCCCGGCAGCGCTCCTGATGGGGCCGATGGTTGCCGGCGGCATCGTCGGGCTGAACAGCGGCACCATTCGTCTCAACCGCGTGCTCGTACTCGCCTGCCAAACGCTCATCGGCACCATGATCGCGGGCTCCATCACCGGCGACATCGTCGGTACCTTCCTAGGGAACTGGCCCCTCTTTCTCGGCATCGTCGTCTGCGTCATCACCATGAGCACGCTCAGCGGCTACATGATCACCCGGCTCAACGTGCTGCCGGGCACCACCGCCATCTGGGGCTGTTCGGCGGGCGCGGCCACCACGATGATGGTCATGGCCGAGGCCTATGGCGCCGATGTGCGGCTGGTCGCCTTCATGCAATATCTGCGCGTGGTCTTCGTCGCCGCCGCGGCCGCGCTCGTCGCCCGCTACTGGGCAGGGATTGAAGGCGGTACCACCGCGATCGTCTGGTTCGAACCGGTCGCCGCCCTCTCGCTGGCACAGACGCTCGCCGTTGCTGTCTTCGGGGGGCTTCTCGGCTGGTACCTGCGTATCCCCGCCGGCGTTCTCCTGATGCCCTTCCTCATCGGCGGACTGCTCAGCGTCACCGGCAGCGTTCACATCCACCTGCCCGAATGGCTGCTCGCCATCAGCTATGCCGCGCTCGGCTGGAATATCGGCCTCGGCTTCACGCGGCCCGTCATCGCCCATGCCCGCCGCGTCCTCCTGCCGACCGTCGCTTCCATCCTCGTGCTGATGGGCATTTCGGGCATCCTCGCCTTCATCCTGACGCAGACAGCAGGCATCGATCCGCTGACCGCCTATCTCGCGACCAGTCCAGGCGGCATGGACTCGATCGCCATCATCGCGGCATCCAGCAATGTCGACATTTCTTTCGTCATGGCCTTGCAGACGGCGCGGCTGCTCCTCGTCATGGCCATGGGTCCACCGCTCGCTCGCTTCGTCGCCAAGCGCGCCGGTGCCCGGCCGCCCCTCGGCTGAGGCCTCTTCCGTCCGACCGGCATGCGCCTATATCCCTCTGAAGACACAGAGAGGATGCGCCCGATGACCACGACTTTGCCCAGCACCACCTTCCCGAACGGTCTGTCCGTTCCCGTTCTCGGTCAAGGCACCTGGCACATGGGCGAAAGTCCGGCCTCTCGCACGGACGAAGTGTCGAGCCTCAGACTGGGGCTTGATCTCGGCCTGACGCTGATCGACACCGCGGAAATGTATGCCGATGGCGGTGCGGAACAGGTGGTGGGCGAAGCCATTGCGGGCCGTCGCGACGACGCCTTCATCGTCAGCAAGGTCCTGCCGTCGAACGCCGCGCGAGCAAAGACGTTGCGCGCCTGCGAGGACAGCCTGAAGCGGCTCGGCACCGACCATATCGATCTCTACCTCCTGCACTGGCGCGGCGGCGTTCCCCTGTCCGAAACGGTGGAGGCATTCGAGCGTCTGCAGCAGGACGGCAAGATCCGTGCCTGGGGCGTCTCCAACTTCGATGTCGATGATATGGAAGAGGTCGAGGAACTGGCGCCGGGCAGGATGGCGACCAATCAGGTTCTCTATAACCTGTCGCGCCGCGGCATCGCCTTCGATCTCGTGCCCTGGTGCGCAGAGCGGCGTGTGCCGATCATGGCCTATTCGCCACTGGATGAGGGACGTCTCCTCGGCAACCCCACCTTGAAGCGCGTTGCTGCCGCGCATGGCGCGACGGTCGCCCAGATCGCGCTCGCTTTCGTGCTCGCAACACCGGATATCATCGCCATACCGAAGACGGGTCGCCCCGACCGCATCCGCGACAATCTCGCTGCCCTGGACATTCGGTTGACGGACGAGGATATGGCAACACTGGATGCTGCCTTCCCACCTCCATCGCGAAAACGGTCCCTCGAAATGATCTGAACGACAAGGGCCGCGCCTCCTCACGAAGACGCGGCCCTTGTTCTTGAATCGCTACGTGAGGCGCCGGATTCTGTATTCGCAAAACCCGCCTCAAGCACCTGAAATACCAAACTTAATTACATGCCCTGCGCACCGCGGTTCATCGCGGCGATGCCGGTGCGGCAGACTTCCAGAAGTCCGAGCGGCTTCATGACGGCAACGAACTGGTCGATCTTCGACGACTTGCCGGTGATCTCCAGAATGAAATGCTCCACCGTCGCATCCACCACCTTCGCCTGAAACGCATCGGCGAGCCGCAACGTTTCCGCCCGGTTTTCACCCGTTCCCTTGACCTTGACCAGCGCAACCTCCCGCTCGATCGGCCGGTCATGCCCAAGCGAGCCGGCACGCACCGTCAGATCCACGACGCGATGAACCGGCACCAGCCGCTCAAGCTGCGACTTGATCTGCTCCAGCACATGCGGCGTGCCGCGTGTGACGATCGTGATGCGCGACAGGTGCGCCTCATGTTCGGTCTCCGACACGGTGAGGCTTTCGATATTGTAGCCGCGCCCGGAAAACAGCCCGATCACCCGCGCCAGAACACCCGGCTCGTTGGCCACCAGAACGGACAGCGTATGCTTCTCCGCGATCTCGGTTTCCTTGGCGATGAAATAGGCTGAGCCGGTCGGCTGCAGATGGGCGTTCATGGTCTGGTTCCGTTTCCTCTAGAGTGTATCTGCCAGTTCGACGCTGGCATCGGGTATAAGCTTCTTTGCAAGGCGCACGAGATCGCGGTCGAAGGTGACGAAGGGCATGGTTTCATCCGTCAGGCAGAGATGCACCGCATCAGCGAAATCCATGCCATAGGAGTGAAGATCGAGAACTCTCGCCAGCGCGTCTGGACGCTCGATTTGGACCACCTCTTCGATCAGCATGGATCTGAATACGTCGTTGATCCGCAGTGAATCTATCTTGAAGACTTTTCGCAGCACCCACTCTGCTTCCAATAACACTGTCCACAGGACAGAAAACCGAGAGGTCTTGAAAAGGCGCTCAACGATCTCGTTCTGCTCGGTGTCATCAAGGACCAGCAGCCGGACAAGAACATTGGTATCAATCGACAGCGTTTTCATCGACGTCTTTGCCCCACCGTCGCTGAACCCCGTCCCACCGCCGTTTTGCCTCATCAAGAATGGCTTTATCAATCATTTCGTCGGTAATCGGCGGACCTTCGTACCTGATCCGCTTTGCCAAAAGGGCCTCCATGGCCATTTTCCGCTTGTTCATCGTTTCCGGCGAAACCGCAGGCACAGGCTCCACGATCAACCTGCCCGAACTCTCCGTGATCTCCACTTCGGATCCCGGAAAGAGCCCCACAGCGTCGCGGAGTGCCCGCGGTAGTTCCACCATTCCGGTCTCCGACATCCTTGCTCTCGCCATAGCCTCACCTCTCCGAAACGGGACGCGCCCAATCTACCGCGTCCCGCCCATCCAATCAAACGAGCTGGCGGCCCTTGGCGTCGATCGCTGTCGCAACCGCTTCGTCCGTGGCTTCGTCCGGCAGCAGCATTTCGTTATGTGCCTTACCCGAAGGGATCATCGGGAAGCAGTTGGCAAGATTTGCGACACGGCAGTCGAAGATGACGGGCGCGGGGCTGTCGATCATGCGCAGGATCGCATCGTCCAGTTCACCCGGCTTTTCGCAGCGAATGCCGACGCCACCATAGGCTTCCGCCAGCTTGACGAAGTCCGGCATGGCCTCCGTGTAGGAATTCGAGAGCCGATTGCCGTGCAGCAGCTGCTGCCACTGGCGCACCATGCCCATATACTGGTTGTTGAGGATGAAGATCTTGACCGGCAGCCCATACTGGACCGCGCAGGACATTTCCTGAATGCACATCTGGATCGACGCATCGCCCGCGATATCGATGACGAGGCTGTCGGGATGCGCGACCTGAACGCCGATGGCGGCCGGGAAACCATAACCCATCGTACCGAGGCCGCCCGACGTCATCCAGCGGTTCGGCGCTTCGAAGCCATAGAACTGTGCCGCCCACATCTGGTGCTGGCCGACTTCGGTGGTGATGTAGGTGTCGCGATCCTTCGTCAGCGCATGCAGACGCTGAATAGCGTATTGCGGCATGATGACGTCGTCGCTCGGCTTGTAGGACAGCGACTTGCGGCCGCGCCAGCGCGCGATGTCGCCCCACCAGTCCTTGAGCCGCGCTTTGTCGACATCAGCCGACCCGGCATGCCACAGGCGAACCATCTCCTCCAGAACCCGGCCGACATCGCCGGCGATCGGAACATCGACGCGAACGATCTTGTTGATCGAGGACGGATCGATATCGATATGGATCTTCTTGGAATTCGGCGAGAAGGCGTTCAGCCGGCCGGTGATCCGGTCATCGAAACGCGCTCCGATGCAGATCATGACATCGGCATCGTGCATGGCCATATTGGCCTCGTAGGTGCCGTGCATGCCCAGCATGCCGAGCCAGTTGGTGCCGGAAGCCGGGTAGCAGCCGAGCCCCATCAGGGTCGAAGTGATCGGGAAATTCGTCAGCGAAACCAGTTCGCGCAACAGCCGCGTTGCCTCGTCGCCCGAGTTGATGACGCCACCGCCGGAATAGATGACCGGACGGCGCGCCGTCTTCATCAGCGCAACGGCTTCCTCGATCCGGCGAATATCGCCCTCCACCTTCGGCTGGTAGCTGGTCTGGATCGGAACGGCGGAAGGCGGCGTATAGGTGCCCGTAGCAAACTGGATATCCTTGGGGATATCGACCAGAACCGGGCCGGGACGACCGGACCGCGCAATGCGGAACGCCTCGTGAATCGTGGCTGCCAGCTCGTTGACGTCCTTGACCAGCCAGTTGTGCTTGGTGCAGGGCCGGGTGATACCGACGGTGTCGCACTCCTGGAAAGCGTCCGAGCCGATCAGCGAGCTTGGGACTTGACCCGAGAGGCAGACGAGCGGGATCGAATCCATCAGCGCGTCCTGCAGCGGGGTTACCGCATTCGTGGCGCCGGGGCCGGAGGTGACGAGCATGACGCCGACCTTGCCGGTAGAGCGGGCATATCCTTCGGCCATATGGCCGGCGCCCTGCTCGTGACGGACGAGGATGTGCTTGATGTCTTCCTGCTGGTGGATCTCGTCATAGATCGGGAGAACGGCACCGCCGGGATAGCCGAAGATGACCTCGACGCCATTGTCCTTGAGTGCGCGCAGAACGATTTCCGCGCCCGTCATTCTGTTATCCCTGCTCGCTGCATCCATTTCGCTATCTCCGCCCGACATGTCTCGATCCTGTGCTCTGCTTGTTCGAAGGCATAAAAAAAGGCCCCGTCAGGAGCCTTGGTTTGCGCATGGGTGGCTGTCGCCGGATGGTTACACCATCCTGCCCATGCGCGATCCCACCACAAGAATGATTGCTTGAATGTTCATGGGGCGCACTGATACCGGCATTCGGCCGTGCCGTCAACGCTTTTTACACCTTTGCCGGGCGGGAGCCGCTTGGGATATGAAGGCGTCCCGGCGCCCTACAGTCTTCCGCGAAATCGAAAATAGCCAAAGAGAAACATATTCTTAAAGTCCCTCGTTTACATTTCGCCACGTAAGCGGGGTTACGACGTGGTAAACAACGAACTTCAGGCCGAGGGCCGCACAGCGGAGGCGGACAGGCGCGACACGGTCGCACGGGGCAATCGTTTCCTCGGTCGCGTCATCGCCTGCAATGGCTCCCATGCGACTATTGCAGCCCTTGCGGAAAACGGTGAGACGTCCCTCACGGAACTCTGGTCCGTCGGGCGGCTGGTCTCCATCACCGTCGGCGTCAATCGCGTCGTCGCCCTCGTCTCCTCCATGCGCACGAGCGACGACAACTGGGCGGAGCAGCAGGACAATATCTTTCGGATCGACGTGGAACTCGTGGGCGAGGTCCGTGTCGATATCGACGGGCGAGAAGCCTTTTCCGCCGGCATCAGCCAGTATCCCTATCTCGGCGCCATCGCGCACCGCATCCGCACGGCCGACCTCGCCCGCATCTACGATACCGGCCGCGGCGGCAGCTTTTCCATCGGCAAGCTGACGCAGGACGAAAGCCTGGATGCGGCGATCCACATTCCCTCCATGCTCTCGAAGCATTTCGCCGTCGTCGGCACCACCGGCGTCGGCAAATCCACAGCCGTGACGCTGCTCCTGCGCAAGGCGATCGAGGCCGATCCCAAGCTGCGCATTCTCATCCTCGACCCGCACAACGAGTTCGCAGCCGCCTTCCCCGACCATGCCGTCGTCATCGACACCGACACGCTGGACCTGCCATTCTGGCTGATGCGGCTTGAGGAATTCGCGGAAGTCGTCTTCCGGGGACGCCCTGCCATTGCCGAGGAACTCGACATCCTCCGCGATCTCATTCCTGACGCCAAGAAGGGTTTCAAGGGCGATGGCGGCCTGATGCGGCGGCAGACGGAGAAGAGCTCTCTGACGGCGGATACGCCGGTCCCCTATCGCATCGCCGACCTGATGGCGCTGATCGACGAGCGCATCGGCCGTCTGGAAGGGCGCACCGAAAAGCCGGCGCTCCGCTCGCTGAAAGTCCGCATCATGGCGGCGGTCAACGACCCGCGCTACACCTTCATGTTCTCCTCCAACACGATCAACGACACCATCCTGGAGACCATCGCCAAGATCTTTCGCATCCCCGGCGATGGTCGCCCCATCACCACGTTCCAGCTAGCGGGTATCCCCTCGGAAGTCGTCAATTCGGTCGCGTCGGTGCTCTGCCGCATGGCGTTCGAAATCGGTCTGTGGAGCAATGGCGGCGTCCACATGCTCGTCGTCTGTGAGGAGGCGCACCGCTACGTCCCGTCCGACCAGTCGCTCGGCTTCCTGCCAACGCGCCAGGCCATCGCCCGCATCGCCAAAGAAGGCCGAAAATACGGCGTTTCTCTCGGCATGATCACACAGCGCCCCGGCGAACTCGATCCGACGATCCTCTCGCAGTGCTCGACGGTCTTTGCCATGCGCCTGTCGAACGATCGCGACCAGGACATCATCCGCTCGGCCATTCCGGATTCCTCCGTCTCGACCATGAGCTTTCTGTCCTCGATCGGAAACGGCGAGGCTATCGCCTTCGGTGAGGCCGTTTCCGTGCCGATGCGCATGCGATTCGAGCGGATACCGGAGAGCCGCCTGCCGAAGGCGGCCGGCGGGCTGATAAAGGCCGACGACGACACGCCTGCCAATGTGGACCTGCGCACGATCGTCGCGCGGATGCGCGCAAGCTCCGGCGGCGAGACGACGCCATACGCGGTGAGCCCTTCGGGAGCCGGCAGCCTCTCCTTCAGCGACAGCATCGAGCCACCGCCGCTCCCGCCTCGTGCACCCGAGCGGCAAGAAAGCCAGAACCGAGCGGAAACACCGGCAAGTTCGGAAAGGCTCGAAAGCTATCGCCCGGACATGCTGCCGCGCGTCGAGCCGCAGCACCCCGACCCCCTCTCCAATCCGCAGGCCGACCGCTTCAATGCCTATCGCCGACAGATCCTCGGCGGCGAAACCGATCGTCGCCCACCGGATGTGCCGGTTCCCCAGGCGCTGGACGACCTGTCAGCGCCCACGCGGGCACCGTCCCTTCGCGAAACCCTGCTCAGGAAGCCGCTCGGCAGCATGATCCGCAAATAGGCCGACACCGATGAAACGGCTTGGTCAAGGCACCACCCGCTCCCAGCTCTCGTCCAGCTGATTGCGAAACCACGTCATCTGCCGCTTGGCATATTGCCGCGTCGCGGCCGACGCGGTCTCGATGACGCCGCGCCGGTCCATTTCTCCGCGCAGCATTGCCGCGATCTGCGGCACGCCGATCGCCTTCATGGCCGTCAGATCGGGTGACAGGTGTTTCGCCAGCAGACACGCGACCTCGTCGATTGCGCCCTGATCCAGCATCGTCTCGAAGCGTCGGTTGATCCGTCGCCGAAGTTCGTCCCGCTCCGGCAGCACGACCATCTTCAACGCCCTGTCCGGATCGACCACCATCGCGCCGCGCGTGGCTTGAAAACCGCGGATTGACCGGCCGCTCGCCTCGAAGATTTCGAGAGCCCGGACGATGCGCTGCCCGTCCCCGGGCTTCAGCACGGCCGCCGTTTCGGGATCGCGTTCGGCAAGCCGAGCATGCAGCGGGCCAGGCCCTTCCGCCTGAAGGCGGGCTCGCAGCCGCGACCGGATCTCGTCCGGCACATCCGGCATCTCCGACAGCCCGCCCGTCAGCGCCCTGAAATAGAGCCCGGTGCCGCCAACGATGACGGGCACACGCCCCTGCGCGTGAAGCTGGCCCAGAAGCACGGTCGCCTCTCGCAGCCATTCGCCGGTGGAATAGACTTGTCCGGCCGGCACATGCCCGTAGAGCCTGTGCGGCACCCCGTCCATGTCGACCTCCGAGGGCCGCGCCGTCAGCACGCGGAGCGTATCATAGACCTGCATGCTGTCGGCATTGACGACCACGCCGCCATGCGCCTGCGCCAGCCGAACGGCCAGCGCGGACTTGCCGCTGGCAGTCGGTCCCGTTATCAGGATCGTGTCCTGTCCTCTTTCAAGGTTTTTCATCATGGCTCTCGTTGCCACGCTTGTCGCCAATCCGTCAAATCCGGTGCTGAGCGCGGCTCTCGGTGAAAAGGCCGCAGCGGCCGTTCAGGCGTCCGGTCTCTACTGGCTTGCCGACGGAGTCGCCTGCGATATCGCCCTGCGCGACGGCACCGACCCGGCCGAGGCCGAGCGGCAATTGCGCGATGCCGTTGCCGGACAGCCGATCGACGTCATCGTGCAGGATGCGGAAATGCGGCGCAAGCGCCTGCTGATCGCCGACATGGATTCGACCATGATCGGGCAGGAGTGCATCGACGAACTCGCAGCCGAAGTCGGCTTGAAGGAACAGGTCGCGACCATCACCGCGCGGGCCATGAACGGCGAGATCGCCTTCGAACCGGCCTTGATCGAACGCGTCGGCCTGCTGAAGGGCCTGCCGATCAGCGTCGTGGATGATGTGATCGCCAAGCACATCACGCTGACGCCCGGCGGAATCGAGCTGGTCGCAACCATGAAAGCGAAGGGCGCCTATACCGCCCTCGTCTCCGGCGGCTTTACCGTCTTCACAGGCCCCATCGGCAGCCAAATCGGCTTTGACGAGAACCGCGCCAACCGGCTGGTGGTCGAGAACGGCATTCTCGACGGGACCGTGGAGGAGCCGATCCTCGGCCGGCAGGCGAAGGTCGATGCGCTGATCGAGATCACGGAACGGCTCGGCATCACGCCGGAAGATGCGATGGCGGTGGGCGATGGCGCCAACGATCTCGGCATGATCAAACTTGCCGGCTCGGGCGTCGCCCTGCACGCGAAACCGACAGTCTCTGCCGAAGCGAAGATCCGCATCGACCATGGCGACCTCACCGCGCTCCTCTACATCCAGGGCTACCGCAAAACGGATTTCATTACCCCCACCGGTCGCGCATGATCATTACAGAAACAGAACGCCTTCGCATCCGCAACTGGCAGGACTCGGATCGCGATCTCTTCTTCGAGATCAACAACGATCCCGAGGTCATGACGTTCTTCCCGTTCCGCCGGGATCGCGCGGATGCCGACGCCCTGTTCGAGCGGAACCGGCAGGCGATCGCAGAAGCAGGCTATGGCTTCTTCGCGCTGGCCCTGAAGGAGACGGATGAGCCTATCGGCTTCTGCGGTCTCGCCATTCCGGATCTCGCGCCGATCCTGCCGGTCGGCACCGTCGAGATCGGCTGGCGCCTGGCGCGGCGCCACTGGTCGAAAGGCTATGTGACGGAGGCGGCAAGCGCCCTGCTTGCCTTCGGGTTCGAGATGCGCGGCGTAGACGAGATCGTTTCCTTCGCGGTCACTGACAACCATCGCTCGATCGCGGTGATGCGGCGCATCGGCCTTATCCGCGCTATCGATGGGGACTTCGACCACCCGCGTGTGCCGGACACGCATCCGCACCTGAAACGCCACGTACTCTATCGAATGAAGCGCCCGGAGTGATCGTGGGCCTCCCATCGGAGGCCCATCGTTTCCGACGCGATCTCGTGGCTATTCGATGCGCACCGTGACGAAGCGAAGCTCGCCTGTCTTGTTGGAGATCATCAGCAAGGCGTTGCGGCGTCCATCGGCCTTCAGTTCCTCGATCCGTGCGGTCACGTCCTCGGGTGTCTTCATGGCTTCCTGACCGATCTCCACGATCACATCGCCCGCCGTAATCCGCCGCTCGGCGGCGGCCGAGCTTTGGGCAACCTCGGTGATGACGACACCTTCGACATCGTCTCCGATGCCGAAGCTCCGGCGGTTCGGGGCCTCCAGCAAGGCTAGCTTCATGCCGAGCACCTCGTCAGACTTCGGCAGATCGGCAGCCGGTGGCTCCGCCTGGTCGGTGCCTTCCTGGCTGCCCGCACCGCCCTCTCCCTCGCCCTTGGTTGCCGGCGCGTCGTCCGCGGACCCCGGCGCCTCATCTGTAGACGCCTCGGCGCTCGCAACGTCGGCATCTTCCAGCCGGCCGAGCGTGACCTGCACGGTCATCTCCTTGCCATCCCGGATAACGATGACGTCCACGGCCTTGCCGACCGGGCTTTCTGCCACCACCCGCGGCAGATCGCGCATCTCCGCAACGTCCCGACCGTCGAATTTTGTGATGACGTCGCCGGATTTGATCTCACCCTTCGAAATCGGGCCGCCCTCGATGATGCCGGCGACCAGTGCGCCGCGCGGCGTGTCCATGCCGAGGCTCTCGGCGATATCGTCGGTGACCGGCTGGATGCGGACACCGAGCCAGCCACGCCGGGTCTCGCCGAAATCCTTCAGCTGGGTAATGACGTTGGACGCAAGCTCCGTCGGCACGGAGAAGCCGATGCCGATCGAGCCTCCGGAGGGCGAGATAATCGCCGTGTTGATGCCGATCACCTCGCCCTTCATGTTGAAGAGAGGCCCGCCCGAATTGCCGCGGTTGATGGCAGCATCCGTCTGGATGAAATTGTCGTAGGGACCGGCGTTGATGTTGCGCCCGCGGGCTGAAATGATGCCGACGGTGACCGTACCGCCGAGACCGAACGGATTGCCGATCGCCATCACCCAGTCGCCGATCCGCATCGTGCGGCTGTCGCCGAGCGGCACCGCCGTCAAAGGCTTCTTCGGCTCGACCTTCAGCACCGCAAGGTCGGTCTTGGTATCCGTTCCGATCAGCTTCGCCTTCAGCTTCGAACCGTTAGCGAAATTGACCTCGATATCGTCAGCACCCTCGATGACGTGGTTGTTGGTGACGATGTAGCCGGTGGGGTCGATGACGAAGCCGGAGCCGAGCGATTCGACCTTGCGGCCGGGCGCACCCTGCCCATCCTGGCCCTTGAAGAATTCATCGAAGAAATCCTGGAAGGGCGAGCCCTGTGGCACCTTCGGCATCGGTGCGTCGTCGTCCGTCTTCACGTTCTGCGAGGTGGAAATGTTGACGACGGCATCCAGAAGCCCGGCAGCAAGATCGGCCACCGAATCCGGACCCTGGGCGGCGCGTCCCGACGGGGCGATGGAGGGCGACGGCTGCGGCGGAACCGGGAGCGGCCCGGTCGCCGCTGGCGGCGCGATCGGCTTGGCGACCTGCGCCGCTGCCTCGAAAGGACCTGCGAAAACGAGAGCCGTCGACAGGGCAAGCGCCGCCGTCCGGGTGAAGCTGGAGCGGTGTGATCCCATGAAGTCCTCGTTTCGGAAAAATAGGCCGTCGGTTCGCCGGTACCTTACCGGCAGCACGGCGGAAGGAAAAGCCTCGGGCGAGACAGACCCACGGTGCGGGAGCAGATAGAGGCAAGGCAGACAGTCCGAATTCCTGCACGCCCATGGAAGCGAAGATAAGGCGCACGCCCGACCCGTCCAGTCATCTTTTCGTTATGGCCTGTATGCGACGAGGCACCGCATACCGTTCGGTGCCGCAGGCCCTTGCGTCGGCACCGCCCGGGCGTCATAAGCGGCGAAACGCACACGCAGGCGCGGGGGCGCGCCAGAGGAGATACAACCATGGGCATCGTCGTCAGGGACAGCAACGGAACCGAACTCGCCGATGGCGACTCGGTGACGCTGATCAAGGACCTCAAGGTCAAGGGCACATCCGTCACGCTGAAGCGCGGCACGCTGGTCAAGAACATACGCCTGACCGACGACCCGGCGGAAGTCGAATGCAATGCGGAAAAGGTCAAGGGTCTCGTGCTGCGGACGGAATTCCTCAAGAAGGCCTGATTAAACCAAGATTGACGGCGCTCGGGATAATCCCGCTCAGACCATGACCTCATGGCCGTGGGCCTTGAGCGCGGCAACCGCCTTGTCGAGGTCGGAACCGAGGATGAAGATGTAATCGGTGCTGAAGGTCGAGTTCGCAAACAGGCCGACACCGGCCGTCGACAGCGGCTCAAGCACGGACGACAGAATGCCGGGAATATCGAAAGCGAAGTGCTCTTCGATCCGGAGGCACCGCCAGCCATTTGACGATATAACCCCTGTCGGCACGCGTGCGGCGCGACAGACGAGCGTGATTTCCTCGCGCGACGAGGAGACCGACCAGAAGCCGGCGCCCTGCAGCCATTCCGGCAGCGGCGAGCCGACATTCAGCCGGGTGATCGAATATTCGGCTTCAACCAGCCGGATCAGCAGTTTGCGAGACATTCATACCCCTCGATACGCCAGCGCCAGAGAAAAGACCTTCGACATCAGGCCTGACGGGCGGCAAGCGTTGTGGACGTAACGTCTGCTGCGCTCGGGCAGCAGGTCAAACCATTCGGTGAGGGCCGGACATGGGAGATGCGCCGCCCTGCAAGCTTGCCCTGCCATCCCTAGCGCATGCCGTCAAGAAAGAAGGGGCCGGCATCGCTGCCGGCCCCTTCTTTTATCCTGTGGTCCGTTTTGGCTCAGTTCGCAGCAGGCGTCGCCGGAGTGGCCGGTGCAGCAGGAGTCGCTGGAGCCGCGGACGGCAAGGGCGTACCTTGCGAACTGTTGAAGAAGCGGAAGAACTCCGAGTCCGGCGAAATCACGAGTGTCGTCTCCGGGCTTGCGATCGCTGCGCTGTAAGCGGTCATCGAGCGGTAGAACTCGAAGAAGCTCGGATCGCGCGCAAAGGCTTCCGCAAACACGCGCGTCCGTTCGGCTTCGCCTTCACCGCGCAGGATTTCCGCATCACGCTGCGCGTCGGCCACGATCTCGACGACCTGACGGTCGGCGATGGCGCGACGGCGTTGGCTTTCCTCGTTACCGCGCGCACGGATCAACTCCGCTTCGGCCAGACGTTCCGCCTTCATGCGGTCGAAGGTCTGCTGCGAGACTTCCTGCGTCAGGTCGGTCCGGCGGATGCGAACGTCTTGAATGTTGAGACCGAGCGATTCGGCATCGGTCTTCAGATCGGCACGGACTTCCCGCATCATCGACGCGCGCTCTTCGGAAAGAGCCGATTCGAAGCCGCGAAGACCGTAGACGCGACGCAGCGACGAATCGAGACGCGTGCGAAGGCGAGCTTCGGCGGAGGACCGGTCACCGGACACCGTTTCGCGGAAGCGGCGTGGATCCTGGATACGGTAGACCACGAAGGCATCGACCTCGTAGAATTTACCGCCGGAAACCTGCACGCGGATATTGTCGAGGTCGAAGCGCAGGGCCTGATCCTCGACATACTGGACGCGATCGGCATCCATGAAGGCAAAGGGCAGCTTGAAATAGAGGCCCGGCTCGGTCTTCACGTCCTGGATCTGACCGAAGCGGACGACGACCGCCTGCTGGCGTTCGGTGACGACGAAGACCGAGGAATAGACGGCCATCAGGATGACCGCGAAAGCGATCAGGAAATAGGGAAGACGGCTATTCATCAGTTGCTTCCTCCGACCTGCGGGGCCGGTCGGCCGATTTCGGTGAGCGGCAGGTAGGGCAGCACGCCCTGGCCGTTCTTCTCGTCCAGAATGACCTTTTTGGACTTGCCGAGAACCTCCTGCATGGTTTCCAGATAGAGACGCTTGCGCGTCACGTCTGGAGCCTGCGCATAGGCATCGTAGACCGAGACGAAGCGCTGCGCCTCACCCTCGGCTTCCTTGACGACTCGGTCCTTGTAGGCCGCCGCCTCTTCGCGGTTCTGAGCCGCCTGACCGCGGGCACGACCGAGCACCTGGTTGGCGTACTGGTTGGATTCCTCGACGAAGCGATCCTCGTCCTGCTCGGCGCGCTGCACCTCGTCGAATGCATCGGCAACCTCGCGCGGCGGAGCCGCATCCTCGATCGCAACGGTGTTGACGGAGATACCGGCGCCGTAGGTGTCCATGGTCGCCTGGATCGTCGCCTTCACGTCCTGCGCGATCGCCTGACGGTTGTCGCGGAAGATATCCTGTGCCGGACGACGGCCGACGACCTCGCGCATGGCGCTTTCGGCGACCTGCTGCAGGGTGTTGGCGGGATCCTCGACGTTGAAGAGATAGGCCTTCGGGTCGGTGACCGAGAACAGCACCGAGAACTGGACGTTCACGATGTTCTGGTCGCCCGACAGCATCAGGCCGGCAGACGACGGATCGGCCGAGACCGACTTGCTGCCGATGTTCTGCTGCTGCTCGGTGACCTTGACCAGTTCGACGGTTTCCAGCGGCCAGAAATGATAATGCAGGCCCGGCATGGAGATCTCTTCCTTCGGCTTGCCGAAGCGCATCTCGACGCCACGCTCGTCCGGCTGGACGGTGTAGACGGAATTGATGAGGATGAAGCCGATGATGAGCAGGCCGATGATCGCGGCCACGCCGCCGTTGAAACCGCCGGGAACGACGTTCTTCAGCTGGTCCTGGCCCCGGCGCAAGATCTCCTCGAGATCCGGCGGACCGCCATTGCCACGGCCGCCGCCGCCGCCACGCGGGCGGTTGGGACCTTGACCCCAGGGGCCTTTGTTTCCACCACCGCCGTTACCGCCGCCGCCCCAAGGACCACCGCCGCCGCCGTTCTGATTGCTCCAGGGCATTCATACCTCTTTCGTTACACTCCCACCTCCGGCAATCGGCGGAACCGACTGGGAAGTAAACCCGTTATAGGGATCGCCCCGAGGCCTTTCAACGCGGCGCGTCATAACTTTGGCGTTAACAAGGCAATTTCGTTCCGTTTATCGCTAAAGTTCGAGCGAACCGATGCGGGTCCCCATCGCGATGCCGATTCGCCGCTGCCATGTCGTGAATACGACGCCATGGCTGTCCTTCTCGCCACGCGGCGGGGAAACCTCGGAAATCTTTTGGAATATCGAAGCGTCGATCTCCGGAAAGACGGTATCGCCATCGAGGTCGGCCTCGACCACGGTCATATGGATGATGTCGGCAAAGGACATTGCATCACGATAGACCTGACCGCCGCCGATGATGCAGACCTCGTCTACGCCAAGAGAAGCCGCCTTCTCCCCCGCCAGCTTCAAGCCGTCCTCCAGTGAACGAACTCGCTCGGCACCGTCAGGCGCAAAGGTCTCGTCGCGCGTGATAACGATGTTCGGACGGCCCGGCAGCGGGCGGCCGATCGATTGCCACGTCTTGCGACCCATCACAACCGGTCGCCCGAGCGTCAACGCCTTGAAATGCTTGAGGTCAGTCGGCAGCCGCCAGGGCATGTCCCCGTCCCGGCCGATCACGCCATTCCGCGCGGCAGCCACCACGATGACGATCTTTGCAGCCGTCATACCGCGATCGGCGCCCGGATCGCCGCTTCGGCCTCGTAGCCGACGAGTTCGAAATCCTCGTAGCGAAACGCGAACAGGTCCTTCACGTCGGGGTTCAGCCGCATGACCGGCAGCGCCTTCGGCGTCCGGGTCAACTGCAGCCGCGCCTGCTCGAAGTGGTTGCTGTAGATATGCGCGTCTCCGAGCGTGTGCACGAAATCTCCCGGCTGCAGCCCCGTCACCTGCGCCACCATCAGTGTCAGCAGGGCGTAGGAGGCGATGTTGAACGGAATGCCGAGGAAGATATCGCCGGATCGCTGATAAAGCTGGCAGGACAGCTTTCCATCGGACACGTAGAACTGGAACAGGCAATGGCACGGTGGCAGCGCCATTTCATCCACCAAAGCCGGGTTCCAGGCCGAAACGATATGCCGGCGGGAATGCGGATTGGTCTTCAGTCCTTCCACCAGTTGCGCGATCTGGTCGATATGCCGCCCGTCGGGTGCCGGCCACGAACGCCACTGATAGCCGTAGACCGGCCCAAGATCGCCGGCCGCGTCGGCCCATTCGTCCCATATACTGACGCCGTTTTCCTTGAGATAGGCGATGTTCGTATCGCCACGGAGAAACCACAAAAGCTCGTGGACGATCGAGCGCAGATGCAGTTTCTTCGTTGTGAGAACTGGAAAGCCCTCCGCAAGGTCGAACCGCATCTGGTAGCCGAACACCGAGCGCGTGCCCGTTCCGGTCCGGTCGCTGCGGTCGGAGCCAGTGTCCATCACATGGCGAAGGAGGTCGAGATATTGTTTCATGATCGGCGTGTCCGCGAACTTCGAGTTCGCCTGAGGATAAGACCTGTGGTGCTCGTGCGATAGACCCGGAAGCCCATTCTCCAAAGCGAACTGCCGGTACCTTGGCGATTTACGTCTCCCGGTCTACTGTAGCGACACTCGCTCGTGTTGCCGTCCTGCGGAGATCGGTCACAGGCCTGACATTCATGCCATTTATCAATTTCGGCATGACGTTTATAAGTTTCGAAAAGACGATGGAACCTTTTATCATCCAGCGCATTCCCCGGCACCCTCATCATACCCGTCAACTGGGCAACGCCACCTCCCAGCGTCCGCCCGGCCTGCATCCTCCCTCTACGAAAGCGCGCTCATGACCGTCCGTTACAAGCTTGGCTGCACCCTCACCTATGAGGTTCGCGAACCCACCGTGTTCATCTTCAACGTCGAAGTCGCCAAGCTGCAGCGCCACCACGATCTGGAGGAAACGCTGACGATCAGCCCCAAGGGTCCGCGCTGGACCTACACCGTACCCGAAGAGCAGAATCGTTACTTCAAGATCGACGTCGCCCCTGGTCCGCTGGAGATCAATTACGCCGCCGAAGTCACTCTGGACGTCTTCCGCGCCGACCCGGCCACGATCAACGAGACGCCGCTGTCGGAAATCCCGCTCGACATCATGCCCTTCCTCCTGCCCTCCCGCTTCGTCTCCTCGGACCGCCTCGCCGCCTTCGCCCTCCGCGAGTTCGGCTATCTGCCCAAGGGGCATGAGCGCGTGACGTCGATCTGCAATTGGATCTACAACAACATCGACTACCAGCGCGGCTCCTCCAACGGTCAGACAACGGCGGACGAAAGCCTGCTGCTGCGCGCCGGCGTCTGCCGCGACTTCTCCCATATCGGCATTGCCTTCTGCCGGGCACTCGGCATTCCCGCCCGCTTCGTCAGCTGCTATGCCTACGGCCTGCGTCCCTCCGATTTTCATGCCGTCTTCGAAGCCTATCTCGACGGCCGCTGGTGGCTGTTCGATGCGACGCGTCAGGCCAATCTCGATGGCCTCGTGCGGATCGGCGTCGGCCGCGACGCAGCGGAAATCGCCTTCTGCACGCCCTTCGGCCTTATGGACCCCGGCGCCGTCGATATCACCATCGAACATGCCGATGGCTCGCCCGAGCAGCCCGGCCGCACGATCGATGCCATCTCGACGGACGACCGCATCGAGATCGCCGAAATCGAGCAGGATGCCGCCTGAGGGCGGCAGCGTAGACTAATTGTTGAGAAAGATACGAAAGGGCACCTGCTTTTCCGCGGAGGTGCCCTTTTCCCTGCCCTTTGCCCTTTTCATCGGCTGCGGGAACGCCTATATCCATTCTGCCGTCGCAAGGCGGATATGGCAATAAACTGTCGGTGTAATAAACTTATTGGACCCGGGGGCGGTACCCGGCGCCTCCACCAAAAACCGGCCCGAAGATGTTCTGGAAACAGCGCGTCCGAACGGCGATAGCTCTAAGGCCGGCTTTTGATGGGGGCGAAATAGGATCGACAAGGGCGTAAAGATCGAACTTTTGCTCGGCATTGTACCACCGTTATCGGGCTTAACAGTAGTTGCAAACGACAACTATGCGGAAGCTCGTCTCGCTGCTTAATCGCGGTGTGACACTTCAAATCAAGTCCTTCCGGTTCGCACCGTAAGGCGGGGTTCGGAGGTACCTGGCAACAGAAACCTCCACTTCTCCCCACAGGACTGAAAATACCGCAAGCCATGTGATGGACGCATAGGCGGCCATGCCAATTCCCGGCCTCCGACCGCTGCGCCTTGAAATCGTCCATCAATAGTGCAAATGGTTTCGTGAACGACGCGCGATCGATCGCCGCTCGCGTGGCACATGGCAGTGCACACTGAAACAGCTAGACAAGACGGGGATCCGATGGGCCAGGACCATATCCGCTACGACATTCTCGCACAGGACGCGCTGCGTGGCGTTATCCGCAAGGTTCTGAGCGAAGTTGCAGCGACAGGTCACCTTCCTGGCGATCACCACTTCTTCATCACCTTTCTGACCGGCGCGCCCGGCGTGCGCATATCCCAGCATCTTAAATCCAAATATGCCGAGCAGATGACCATCGTCGTGCAGCACCAGTTCTGGGAACTGAAGGTGACGGAATCGCTGTTCGAAATCGGCCTCTCCTTCTCCGACACGCCGGAAAAGCTGGTCATTCCGTTCAACGCGATCCGCGGTTTCTATGACCCCTCGGTGAATTTCGAACTGGAATTCGACGTGGCCGTTGCCGAAGACGAGGATGCGGAAACCGAATCCGCCGAGATCACCGCCTATCCCGGCATGACCGTAGAGCGCACGAGCGTGACCGTCGATGGCGATGGTGAGATGGAAGCCGAAGCGCCGAAGGCCGAAGACGGCAAGGCCGGCGCTTCTGTTGTGTCCCTCGACGCGTTCCGCAAGAAGAACTGACGCATCATGACGGGCGACGTCGTCAATCTGCGCCAATTTCGCAAGCATAAGACCCGCGCAAAAGACGAGAAGACGGCGGAGCAGAACCGCATCACCTTCGGCCGCACCAAGTCCGAGAAGACGCTGACGAAGGCGCTGAACGAGACGGCCGAGCGTCGGCTGGACCAGGGTCGGCGGGAGACGCCGTCCGAGACCGGCATGCAGGACAAGACCGGGCAGGACAAGGATTGATCCGCTCAAAGTCGATCGGCTGGCACCGCGCGATATGCGCGGCGCCTCGAACCCCAAAACGGCCGCACCGGCCATGCTGAAAAAGCACTCCGCTACCCTCCACGGCCACCGCACGAGCTTTTCGCTCGAAGATGTCTTCTGGCAGGAACTGAAAGCCATTTCTGCCGCCCGCATGGTTCCCCTTGCGCGCCTCATCGCCGAGATCGACGATGCCCGCCCGGCCGACAGCAACCTGTCCTCTGCGCTTCGGGTGCACGTGCTCGCCTCGGTAAAGTCACAGGGTCCGAACTCGTCGGCGCCCGATAGAAACGATGCGGGATAGGCCTGAGGCCTGCCTCGCATCGTTTCGAGGAATGCGGTGGGGGCAGCGCTCTCACCCAGATGTCGCCAAGGCTCTCAGCCGTCAGAGATGGTCGGAGCACCACACGTTCCCGCGCGGCTGTTATTGCGGCGTCACGCCCGGCAATGTCTGAAAGTTCAGCCTATCCGGTATCGCCCCCGGCGCCGTCAGAGTGCCACCACGCTCCACCTGTTCGCCGGGATCGACCGGCATCAGGCGTCGCTGGCGCTCCTGTTCCGCGGCCCTTGCGGCATCGCGGGCGTCTGCGGCGGCCTTCTTCTCCGCGGCCATACGTTCTGCCTGCTCAGCCCACTGGTCAGCGATAGCCTTTGCCTCTGCCGCAGCCTTGGCGGCGGCAGCCGCGCGCGCCTCGGCTTCCGCCTTTTGCCGCGCCGCTTCCTCAAGCGCCAGCGCACGGCGGCGCTGTTCTTCCGCAGCCCGCACGAGGTCCGCCTCGCGCGCCTCGGCACGCGCCTTGTAGAGAGCGGCCTCCCGGCGCAGACGCTGCTTTTCCAGCACATTGGCCTGAAGAATCTCCACCCGCCGCCGCTCGCGCTCGAAGGCACGAAGCGACAGGAAGCTCGCAAGTTCCCCTGTCTGCAACTGGAAGCCCGGCGCGTCCAGCGCGCCCTTGTAGGACAATTCGACCTTGGGCTCGGCACCGGCAACGGCCTGGTCGCCGACATTGAAGACGACATGCAGGGCTGCATTCAGCGTCTGGTCAGGCAGCGACACCTCGGCATCACCGGTCACCGTCGCACCATCGACCTTGGACGTGACGTTCTGCGCGCGCAGCGTGCCTCCGGCGATGCTGAACGGCACTTTGACCGTGCCGAGGGCAGCGTCGCCGGACAGAATAGCCGGACGGGCGATCGGCTCGACAGCCGCGGGTGTGATCTCGCCTTCGAGCCGGTCGGCTCCGGCAAGAATAGCGGGAAGCGCGCCGACATTCAGCCCGCGCACGGTGAGATCCGAGAGGTTTACGGCACCGGACCCGCTGGCCGACTCCGCCATGCCTTTTGCCGTCTTGCCCGAAGCCTCCAGCGCCAGCGACAGATCGAACCGGCCATTGGCAACGGAAGCGCCAGACGTCTTCCACGCCGCCGCAGACAGATCACCACCGGCAAGATCGAGACGCGCCTGAAGGAAGCCGGACCCGTTACCATTGCCAAGAAGCATACGGCCCGACATCTTGCCGCCCAGCCATTCGCCGGCGGCATCCGTGATCTCGAGCTGGTCGCCCTTCCAGACGGCCTTGGCGATCATATTGGAAATGGCGCCGTAGACGCCGGGCCAGACCTGCTTGGCGGTGAGATCCAGTGCAACATCGTATCCGTTCCAGGCAACGGGCGCGACCGGAGATGTCGCCAGCGTCCCCTCGAGCGGATCCTGCACCGGCCCGAGCAAGCCTTCGGCCGCCCAGGCGAAATCGAGCGTATCCACAGCCAGCTGACCGGTGGCCTTGCCGGGCACGGTGCGATCAAAGGCGATCTGGCCGGTGAAGCCGTTCCGGTCGGCCTTGCCTTCCACAGCGGAAAGCGTCACCGCCTCCGGCGTCACGGTCACGTCGCTCTTCAGGCTCAGGGGCAGGCCCGTTCCCGTTTGCGGCAGGGCGATGCCCTGCCCCAGCAGAAAGGGCTCGAAATCCTGACTTTCCAGCGTCATCTTGGTCTGACCGCTGAGGAATCGATCCCGCGACAGGTCGATCTCGCCGCTGGCGTTCAGAGCCGTCTTTTCGGTCGTGAAACTCAGCGTGCCGTTCGCCCTGTCGCCCTCCGTGCTCTGCAGCTTGATGGACAGGAGCCCGTTGGCATCCGTGTCGAACGGCAGCGGATCGAAACCTGCCTGCCCGAGCAGCACGAGGCTCGACGGGTTCTCAAGTGTCGCCTCGAGGAAGATGCCCTGCCCCGCAAGCGCTTGCGCGATCGTCGGCGCCTGATAGTTCGCGGCAACGCGGCTGCCACCGGCCGTGCCGACGATGCCAAAGGTCACCGGCGCGTCGCCCTCGCGACTGCCCGCCGTCAGCGTCACATCCAGCGCCGCATCATTGTAGTAGCTGCCGCTGCGGGCAAGCCGCGTGAGGATGGGGTGGGCCGACGCGTGCCGCTCGACCATCTGGAAGAAGGAGGTCATGTCCGGCGCGGCGATCTTCATCTTGGCCGAAACGATCGGGGCAGCCAGCGTGCCGCCCATGCGGCCGGAGGCCGCGAGCTGTGCTCCGGCAATGCTGCCGATGGAAGCGCGCTCGGCCTGCAGCTGGCCGTTCTTGAGTGTCGCCACCAGCTGCACATCCCGCGCTTCCTCGCCGAAGGCCAGCAGGGTGTCGGCGGAGATATCGGCGGCGATCGTGTGCGACAGCAGGGTTTCGTAGGAGGCATCGCCCGCCACAAGTCCGGTGAGCGCCTGTAAGGCTTCGAGGTCGATCCGGTTGCCCTTCAGTTGCAGGGAGAGCGTCGGAGGAACGCCGTTCAGCGCCTGCCGCTCCACGCGCCCGTTCAGCGTCGCCGGCCCCACCGCCACCTCTAGGCGCTCGAACTGCTGCAGCGTGTCCGTCAGGTTGACGGTCGCGGAAAAGCCGGCCGTGCGAAGCCGACGGATCGCGGGATCGACCGAACCGGCGAGCCAGGAGGCGAGCCCCGAGGGCTGGTTGGACGCCACCAGAAGATCGCCCCGGAAGGCGCGTTGTCCGGACAGATTGAGCCGACCCTTGGCCTCCAGCTGCGTCCGGCCGGGGAACTGCGCCACCGCGTTGTCGATCATCCAGCCCGCACCATCGGGACGAAGATCGAGCCGCACGTCGCGCACGGTCGTGTCGCCAATGACGATGGCAGGAAGCTTGAGGCTCGCGCGACCCGGCACCTGCGGAATGGGAATGTTGGCGATGATCTCCATCATGGCGGAAAGCCGCTGGCGGATGGAGATCGCGGGATCTCGTCCGGTCTTGCCGGCAGCACCCGGTTTGCCGCCGATGCGGCTGACGTCGATCTGCTGTCCGTCGGCCAGAAGCAGGAACTCCGGCGTCTTGCCGGTGTCGAGCGTCGCCTCGCCGGTCACGAGATAGGGATCGTCGCGCGGTCCAACCTCGACGCGGTAGTCCGGCACACGGATCCGGTCATTGGTCAGTTCGAACTGCCCGTTGATCCGGAGCGCGGCCGCATCGTCCTCGCGCTTCGGGGCATCGGCGGGCCGGTTCTCCGTCATGGTGAACTTGCCCAGATAGACCGGGCGGAATTCCACGATCTTCAGTTCGCCATCGAGATCGACGCCGAACGGCCGCTTGTCGGGTATCAACCGTGCCCGCAGCGGCAGCCCGCCGGCTTCCAGCGGCTCGCTACTGGAGAAGGAAAAGCTGCCGGCCTCGCCATCGAGCGCTGCCCGGCCTTCGACCTTCCAGGGTCCGGCAAGAGTGCGCGCGGAAAGATCTGCGTTCAACCCGGTTACTTCGCGCGTCCGCCCGGTCTGCTCGTCGATAAACTCGATCTCACCATCGGTGATCTCGACGTTTTCAAGCACCACGGTCTTTGCGGGAATGGCGGCGCGGCGACCCCGCGCCCAGTCGAGCGTACCATCCGGCAGAAGCCGCATCTTCGCTTTCGGCTTGTCCAGCCGCATGTCGAAGATCAGCGCCTCGCCGGACAGGAACGGCGCAAGCTCGGCATCCATGGAAAAATGCTCGACCTGCACCAGAGGCGCTCCAGCCTCGGTTTCGCCGATACGGACGTCATTGAGCGTGACGGATGGGAAGGGAATCAGCCGCGCATCGACGCTGCCGTGCACGACGACCGGCTGGCCGATGATCCGGCCGGCTTCACGCTCGAAGTCCTTGCGGAAATCCGTCCAGTCGATGAACAGCGGCGCGATCAGCGCAGCAAACAGCGCGAGCACAAACAAACCGCCGACGATGACGAAAATACGCGAAAGCACCGAGCCTTACGTCCTGTCCGATCCTGCCACGCAGCCCACAACGGGCCGGTGTAACCTCTTGGTCTTCGCCGCCCTGCGCCCCGCGTCGTCAACGATGCAAGAATGCCGGCCGGCGCACATCAAATATCCGCCATCACGCCCTTGCGGGCGAGGCATCGCGCTGGCGATGCAGTAGCATGGCACGGCGGCAAATTCTCGTTCATCCCATAAAAATCTTGCCTGGATTGAAGATTCCTACCGGGTCGATCGCGCGCTTGACTTGACGCATTAGATCCAGCGCATCGCCAAGCTCCGCCTCCAGGAACGGCATCTTACCCTGTCCGATGCCGTGCTCGCCCGTGCAGGTCCCGTCCATCGCCAGCGCTCGGGCATTCAACCGCTCCACGAACGCTTCCGCCCGATCGACATAGGCCGGATCCTTGTCGTCGAACAGGAGGCCGACATGAAAGTTTCCGTCGCCGGCATGACCGACGATAGGTGCGATCAGGTCGTTTTCGCGAATGTCCTCCCGTGTCGCCTCGACGCAGTCCGCGAACCGTGAGATCGGCACGCAGACGTCGGTCGAGAGCATGGCGAAGTCCGGCCGCAATGCCTTCTGCGCCCAGTAGGCGTCGTGCCGCGCCTTCCACAGCACGGCCCGCTCATCGGCATTCGAGGTCCAGCTGAAATCTCCGCCGCCGAACGCTTCGACGATCTCCGCGAATGCTGCCGATTGCATCGCCACGCTGTCCGCACTGCCGTGGAACTCCACGAAGAGCGTCGGCATCTCCGGCAGGTGAAGACCGGAATAGGCGTTGCTGGCCTTCACCTGCGTCTCGTCCAGAAGCTCGATGCGCGCAACGGGGATACCGGACTGGATGGTGAGAATGACGGCGTTGCACGCAGCACCAATATCCGGAAACGCGCAGACGCCGCCCGCGATCGTCTCGGGAATACCGTGCAGCCGAAGAGTGACCGAGGTCAGGACGCCGAGCGTGCCTTCCGCACCGACGAACAGCCGCGTGAGGTCGTAGCCTGCCGAAGATTTGCGTGCCCGGTGGGCGGTGCGGATCTCGCGCCCGTCGGCGATGACGGCGGTGACCGCGAGTACGTTTTCGCGCATGGTGCCATAGCGCACGGCATTGGTGCCAGAGGCGCGTGTCGATGCCATGCCGCCGATCGACGCATTGGCGCCGGGGTCGATCGGGAAGAACAGCCCGGTCGCGCGCAATTCCCTGTTCAACTCTTCCCGCGTGATGCCGGGCTCGACCGTGCAGTCGAGATCGCTTTCATTGACGGAGAGAACGCGGTTCATCCGGCTCATGTCGATGCTGATGCCACCATGGGGCGCGTTGACATGGCCTTCGAGCGACGAGCCCGTTCCGAACGGGATCAGCGGCACGCGGTTTTCCGCGGCGATCCCGACGATCGCCTGAACCTCGGCACCCGTTTCCGGAAAGACCACAGCGTCCGGCAGCTGTGCCGGGATATAGGTGGTCGTGTGCGCATGCTGCACCCGGATCGCATGGCCCATCTGCAGGCGCTCGCCGAACCGGCCCTTCAGCGCCGCAATCGCTTCGGCGATGCCCGTCTCGTTGCGAACGCCCGACCTGATCGCCTTCAGAGCCATCGACCGCATCCTCCGCCGCATGCTCTTGCCTGCGGTCCTGCTGAAATATCAATGCCCTACTGTAGAATCCGGAATCGCTTTGTCCAGCACCTCCTTCGTCGCACGAGCGTCACTCCGCATTTTGGAAACGCATGGCGCACAAGCGCCACAGATGTTCCGATTCGGAACATCCCGGCGAGGCCGCGATCTTATTCCGCGGCGCGCAGCGTCTCCTCCGGCTCGACCTCCTGCACACCGTGAGCGGCAGCCAGCTCGCGCTGAAGCCGCCGCTCCTCATCGACCTGCGGCTTGGAGAATCGTGCGATGGCAAGATAGGCGACGGGAGTCAGGTAGAGCGTGACGACCGTCGCGAGCCCGAGGCCACCGACAAGCACCCAGCCGAGCGCGACGCGCGCCTCCGCGCCGGCGCCACTGGCAAGCACGAGTGGCACGGCACCGACGATGGTCGCGATCATCGTCATCATCACGGGACGAAGCCGGATGTTCGCGGCATTCTCGATCGCCTCGCGCAGCCCCTGCCCGCGATCTCGCAGCTGGTTGGCAAATTCGACGATCAGGATGCCGTTCTTCGCCATGATGCCGACCAGCAGAACCAGCCCGATCTGGCTGTAGATGTTCAGCGTGTTGCCGGTGAGGATCATGGCGAACACGGCGCAGGCGAGACCGAGAGGCACCGTGGACATGATGACGAGGCCGCTGATCAGGCTTTCGAACTGGGCCGCCAACACCAGAAAGATGATCACGATGGCAAAGCCGAAGGTCACGAACAGCGCGCCCGAGTTCTCGTTGAGCGTCGCAGCTTCCGCCAGCGGCACCACGCGGGAGCCGGCCGGCAGCAACGGCTTGGCAACCTGTTCGGCATAGGCCAGCGCCTCGCCAAGGCCGGTACCGGGCGCGAGCCCGGCCGAGAGCGACACGGCGCGCAACTGCGATTCGCGCGACAGCTGCGGTGCGACCGCCTGCTCCTTGACGGTGGCGATGGACGACATCGGCACGATCTTGCCGTCGCTGGTCTTCAGGAACAGGTTTTCGAGATCGGTCGGGTCGTTGACGGGATTGGTGGTCGAGAGCAGCTTGACCGGATAGGCCTCGCCTTCGACATAGACGTCGATGACGCTATTGCCGTCGAGCATGGCCTGCAATGCCGCAGACAGGCCATTGATGTCGATGCCGAGATCGGAGGCGCGCTCGCGGTCGATGGTGACCGATAGCTGCGCCTGGTTCGCCTCGTAGTTCAGACGCACGTTTTCGAAGCGGCCGCTGTCTTCCATCTGCCGCACCAGCTTGGCGGCGGCATCGCCGAGCGCCTTGTAGTCGTTGCCGACCAGGGCCAGTTGCAGACCGTTGCCGGCACCGCGGATGCCAAGGCTGTTCGGCTGCACCGGGAAGACGCGAATCGAGGGGATCTCGGCCGAGAGGCGTGAGATTTCGCGCGAGATCTGCTGCTGCGTCCGTTCGCGATCGCCCCAGGGCGAGAGCGACAGGACCATGAAGCCATTGTTGACCGAACCGCCCTGCCCCGAGATGGAATAGACATTCGCGATCTCGCCGGCCTTTACCATCGGCTGCAACGCATCCTCCACCCGGCGCATCTGCGCCTGCGTGTAATCGAGCGAGACGCCCTGCGGTGCCTGCATGCGCAGCAGGATACGTGCCCGGTCCTCCGTCGGCGTGAGTTCGGATGGCAGGGTCGTGAACGCGATGCCGCCGGCGACGACGACCATCACGGCCGCCAGAAAGACCACAAGCGGTGAATCGAGACAGGCCCTGAGCGATCGCCTGTAACCGCGGGCAAACATTCCGCCGAGGCGGCCGAGGAACCCGCTATGGCCATGCCCTTCGGGCTGTGCCTTCAGCATGCGCGACGCCAGCATGGGACAGAAGGTCAGTGCCACGAAGGCGGAGAGAAGGATGGCGAAGGCGAGGACGAAGCCGAACTCGCGGAAGAGGCCACCCGTCTGCCCCGGCAGGAACGACAAGGGAATGAAGACGGCGGCCAGGGTCGCCGTCGTCGCGATGACCGCGAAAAACACTTCGAGCGTGCCGAGAACGGCCGCGGCCCGTGGTCCCATCCCCTCGCTTCGCCGTCGCACGATGTTCTCCAGCACGACGATCGCGTCATCCACCACGAGACCGGTGGCGAGCACGATCGCGAGCAGCGTCAGGATGTTGATCGAGAAGCCGGCCATGTAGATGGCGGCGCAGGTGCCGATCAGCGCGATCGGCATGGTCAGAACGGGGATCAGCGTTGCCCGCCAGTCGAGCAGGAACATGTAGATCACCACCGTCACGATGATGACGGAGGCGACCAGTGCGATCTCGACCTCGTGGATGGCGCCCTGGATGAACACGGCATCGTCGCTGGTGATCGTCAGATCTGTGCCCGGCGGCAGGATCTTGCCGATCTCGGCCACCGTGGTCTTTACGCCGTTCGAAATGTCGAGCGTATTGGACTGCGCCTGCCGGATGATGCCGAGGCCGATGCCCTGCTTGCCGCCGGAGCGCAGCGACGACGTGCCGATATCCGGCCCCATCGTTACGGTGGCGACGTCGCCGAGTCGCACGTTCTGCCCGAGAATAACCTTCTCGAACTGCTCCGGCGTCTGCAGGTCCGCCGTCGCACGGACGGAGAGGTCCTGATTGGCGCTGGTCAGCGATCCCGCGGGAACGTCGAGCGAGGCGCTTGCCAACGCTGTGCGCAGGTCAGCCACGGTCAGGCCGCGGGCGGCAAGCTTGCCCTGGTTGACGTCGATGCGGAAGATCTTCTCCTGCTCGCCGTTCAGCTGGACGTCGGCCACGCCTTCGACGGAGGCGAGCCGGTCGGTCACCTCGTTTTCGGCCAGCAGCGTCAGGTCTTCCATCGACAGTGTGTCGGAGGTGAGCGCGAGGCGCAGAATGGGCTGGCTGTCGGCATCCGCCTTCACGATCTGCGGTGCATCGGCGCCATCGGGAAGATCGTTCGTCACCCGGCCGAGCGCATCGCGCACATCGTTGGATGCCTGCCCGATATCGGTCGTGTCTGAAAACTGGAGTGTCACCCGGCTCTGGGCATATTGCGAGGTGGAGGAGATATCCTTGATCCCCTGCACGCGCGACACGGCCCCTTCGATCACCGAGGTCAGCTCCCGATCGACCGTTTCGGGTGCCGCCCCTTCGAAGCGCGTATTGACGGATACGACCGGCTGATCGACCTCCGGCAATTCGCGGATCTCGACGCCGTTCAACGCCGCAAGGCCGGCCACGATGATCAGCGTGTTGACGACAAGCGCGAAGATCGGCCGCCGGATGAAAAGGGCGGTAAAGCCCGCAGAGCCGCCCGCACCTGTCTCGTGAGCACCGCTCATCGCGCGGCCTCCGCGCCCGTCGCCGCGGGTTGCGCGCTCGAAACCTTCTGCTCGGCCGCATCACCTGCAGCTCCCGCCGGCCCATTGGCGACCTTGACCTCGCCGCCGTCCCTCAGCCTCTGCACGCCCTCGGTCGCCACCATATCGCCCTTCTCGAGCTTGGCATCCACCAGCACCTTGTCGGAGTTGCGCTGGATGATCGTCACCGGTACGCGCTCCGCCTTGGCTCCCACCACGCGCCAGACATAGGAGCCGTCGGCGCTCCACTGCACCGCGAGCGGATTGACGGTGGGATAGCTGTCGCCGGGAAAGCGGACGTTGACGGAAAAGGACATTCCGGCCCGCAGGCTGTCGTCCGGATTGTCGAGACGCGCCCGCACCCGCAAGGTTCGGCTCGCCTGGTCGATCCGGTTGTCGATGGCGTGGATGGCACCGGTCAGCTGGCGCGTCACCTGCGCCACCGCAACGGCGGAAACCTCCTGGCCCACCTTGATACTGGTTGCGAACCGTTCCGGAACCCAGAAATCGACGAGGATCTGCGACCGATCATCCACCACGGCAATCGGCGTCGAGGTGGTGACGTAGTCGCCGGGATTGACGGTGATGATGCCGACAATGCCCTTCGACGGAGCGACGATATCGCGCCGCGTCAGATCGAGTTCGGCGGTCTTCAGCGCCAGCTCGGCGGCCTGCTCGGCGAACTCGGCCTCGCGCAGCGTCGCGATCGAAACCGCATTGCCGAGGCGGCGGTTGCGTTCCACCTTGTCGCGGGCGGCGTCCAGCAGCACCTTGGCCTGAGCGACGGCGAGCACCTGCTCGTCGCTGTCGAGCTTGGCGATCACCTGCCCCTGCTCGATCCGCTCGCCGGATTTGACCAGCACTTCTGTGAGATTGCCGGTGGAAAGCGGCGTTACGGCGACGGAGAGGATGGCCTCGCCGTTGCCGATGGCGTTCAGCCGGTCATTGACGAGCGCGGTTCCCGCGGCCTCGGTCACGACGAGCGGCGTCTGGTTGCCGGCTGCTGCCCGCTGCGTCCCGCTCTGTCCGCCCCGTCCCTGTCCCTTGTCGCCCGATGCAGCCGAAGGCGCGACCAGTGCAACAACGCTGCCGGGCACACCGGCAGACACGAGCATCGGCCCGGCCGATGGCCCAAAGCGTACCCAGGCGGCGAGGCCGACAAGGAGAATGACGAGGCCGAGGGCCAGCTGTTTCCAGATCTGCATGCAGGTCTCCGACGTGGGCATTCCCGAAAGGGACGGTTCAGATGAGCGGAATGCAATACTTTGCCCAAGGTACCGGGCAGCCCGCATGTGACGCAATCCCGCAACATCATCATTACGCAATTGTAATGATGATGGATTTCCCCGGTTCAAGAGATAGCTGCACCTCTGCGCAGGGAATAAAAGAAGAACGCAATTCTGGCCTTTCGAACCCGAATCACTACATTGAACCGCATGAGCAACGGTTTCGACGACATCCCCTTCTTCGACGAAGAGCCCGCACGCGCGCCCGCGAGAGGCGAACGCCGAGGTGCTGACGCGACAGATGTGCCCGTTGGTGCACGCGATGGGCGTCCAGAGCAGGATCAAGACAACGCCCCGGCACGAGGTCCCTCCGGCCTTGCAGCCCGCGCCATGGCCGCCCGCGACCGCGACCGTGCGCCGGACTATCTTTCGGGTCTCAACCCGGAGCAGCGCCTTGCCGTGGAAACGCTGGATGGCCCCGTGCTCGTGCTGGCAGGTGCCGGCACCGGCAAGACGCGTGTGCTCACCACGCGCATCGCGCATATCATGGCCACCGGTCGCGCCTATCCGAGCCAGATCCTTGCCGTTACCTTCACCAACAAGGCGGCGCGCGAGATGAAGGAGCGCATCGGCGTTCTGGTGGGCGGCGCGGTCGAGGGCATGCCCTGGCTCGGCACATTCCACTCCATCGGCGTCAAGCTCTTGCGGCGCCATGCCGAACTTGCCGGCATCCGTTCCGACTTCACCATTCTCGACACCGACGACGTGACCCGTCTGATCAAGCAGATTCTGCAGGCCGAATCCATTGACGACAAGCGCTGGCCGGCCAAGCAGTTCGCCCAGTTGATCGACGGCTGGAAGAACAAGGGCCTGACGCCCGCCGACATTCCGGAAGGCGACGCGCGCGCCTTCGGCAACGGCAAGGGCCGTGAACTCTACGCCGCCTATCAGGCGCGCCTGCGCACGCTCAACGCCTGCGACTTCGGCGACCTGCTGCTGCACCCCATCGCTATTTTCCGTAAGCATCCCGATCTGCTGCGCGAATATCACGCCCGCTTCCGCTATATTCTCGTGGACGAGTATCAGGACACCAACACCGCCCAGTATATGTGGCTGCGGCTTCTTGCGCAGCGACCAAGCCCTGCCAAGGGAGAGCCGCGCACGGCAGACAACACGGTCAACATCTGCTGCGTCGGCGACGACGACCAGTCGATCTATGGCTGGCGCGGCGCGGAGGTGGACAACATCCTGCGCTTCGACAAGGACTTCCCCGGGGCCGTTGTCATCAAGCTGGAGCGCAACTATCGCTCGACCGCGCATATCCTTGCCACCGCTGGTCATCTGATTGCACACAACGAAGGCCGCCTCGGCAAGACGCTCTTCACCGACCGCCATGACCCTGACGACCAGAAAGTCCAGGTTCACGCGGCTTGGGACTCGGAAGAGGAAGCCCGCGCTGTCGGCGAGAAGATCGAACAGCTCCAGCGCGACAAGCACATGCTGAACGACATGGCGATCCTCGTGCGCGCCTCGTTCCAGATGCGCGAGTTCGAAGATCGTTTCGTCACGCTCGGCCTCAACTACCGCGTCATCGGTGGTCCGCGCTTCTACGAGCGCATGGAGATCCGCGATGCGATGGCATACTTCCGGCTGGTCTGTCAGGATGCCGACGACCTCGCTTTCGAGCGCATCGTCAACACGCCAAAGCGCGGCCTTGGCGATACCACCATCCGCCTGCTGCACGACTACGCCCGCGCCCGCGATATCCCGATGCTCGCGGCCGCTGCCGATATCATCGAGACCGACGAGGTGAAGGCCAAGGCCCGCAAGTCGCTGTTCGACGTCGTCACCATGGTGCGCCGCTGGCAGGGACTTCTCGAAAACACGCCGCACACCGAGCTTGCCGAAATCATCCTCGAGGAATCCGGCTACACCGACATGTGGAAGGTCGACAAGACGGCGGAAGCCCCGGGTCGGCTCGAAAATCTGAAGGAACTCGTGCGCTCGATGGAGGCGTTCGAGAGCATGCGCGGCTTCCTCGAACACGTGTCTCTGGTCATGGATGCCGAGCAGAACGAGAACCTCGACGCCGTCAACATCATGACGCTGCATTCGGCCAAGGGGCTCGAATTCGATACGGTGTTTCTTCCCGGCTGGGAGGAAGGCCTGTTTCCACACCAGCGCTCGCTAGACGAAGGCGGTCGCTCGGGGCTGGAGGAAGAGCGGCGCCTTGCCTATGTCGGCCTGACCCGCGCCAAGCGCCGCTGCCACCTCTGGTTCGTCTCCAATCGCCGCATCCACGGTCTTTGGCAATCGACCATCCCCTCGCGCTTCATCGAGGAACTTCCTGTCGATCACGTCGAAGTGGCAGAGATGGAACAGTCCTACGGTGGCTACGGGCGCGGCGGCTACGGCCAGTCCCGCTTCGACAAGCAGGAGCCGTTCCAGAACACCTATGCGACACCGGGCTGGAAACGCGCGCAGGCCAACAAGACCGACGCGACCCGCGACAACTGGGGCAACCGCTCCGGCGTCGCCATCGATCGCATCGGCTATGGCGAAAGCGGCCCCAAAGCCCGCACCATCGAGGGTGAACTCACCGTCCGCTCGACGGTCGAAACCCCGTCGAAGTTCGGCGTCGGCGACCGCGTGTTCCACATCAAGTTCGGCAACGGCAATATCGCGGGTATCGAAGGCAACAAGCTGACCATCGACTTCGATCGTGCCGGACAGAAACGCGTTCTGGACGGTTTCGTCGAGAAGGTGTGAATCCTAGCGCCTGACCGCCAGCCAGATCACGTGGCGTGCGCCGCCACGCTTGCCGTTGGCACGCGTGGACACCGCCTCGGCCTCGAATCCTGCGTCTTTCAGCCGGCGCGTGAAACGCGGATCCGGCCCGGAAGACCAGACGGCCAGCACGCCGCCCGGTCGAAGCGCCGATTGCGCCGCCCGCAGCCCTTGACGGTCGTAGAGGCTGTCATTGGAGGCACGGGTCAGCCCATCGGGACCATTGTCCACATCGAGCAGGATCGCATCATAGGCCGACCGCGCGGCGGCGATGCAGGCACCGACATCACCGTCATAGATCGTCACCCTCTGATCATCAAGGCAACCCTTGAACACGCTCTCCATCGGCCCCCGCGCCCATCGCACGACGGCTGGCACCAGTTCGGCAACCGTGACCTCAGCGTCTTCCGGCAGGATCGCAAGCGCGGCGCGCAGCGTGAACCCCATGCCGAGCCCGCCGATGAGGAAGGCGGGACGCGGGCGATCGCCGATCTTCTCGCGGGCGAGAGACGCCAGCGCCTCCTCCGAACCGCTGAGCCGGCTGTTCATCAACTCGTTGTTCCCGAGCATGATGGAGAACTCTTGGCCCCGACTTTTCAGCCGCAGTTCGCCCGCACCACCGGCAGCGGTTGCGCCGGGAATTTCAGCTCTATCGATTTCGATCCAGGGAAGCATGGGCAAGGGTCCCGTTGAACACAGGCATTCCCTACCGCAGATCGCGGCAGACGGGAACCGGCCGTCGCCCGGATCACCCGTTGCGCGAGAACAGCGAGGCGAGCGTCTTTGCCGGCTTGGAGAACCCGCCCTTCATGCTCTTGACGATGACCATCTGGGTCACCTCGCCGCGCTTGAAAGCCTTGAGGAAGCGGGGATAATCGGCAAAGGCGACACAGCCGTGGCTGTCGCCGCGGTTGCGCAGGAGGTAGCTGTGGGCCAGCAGACCGACGCGGCCATGCGGTGCGACCCCGTCGGTCGGCGTCAGGCGAACGGCTTCCACGCCATGAAACAGCGCTTCGCGCATGGTCACCTTGTAGGTGCCGGGCGGCGTCGGACCCTTCATCGGAATATGCACGGCATCGGGATTGTCGCGCAGCTTGCCGATCCCGGAATGCGCTTCCAGCCTCTCGCCGTTCGGCATATGCACGACGCCGGCCGAGATATCGTAATAGGCGACGCCCTTGCGGTTGCCGAACAGCGGCTTGCGCGGCGCCATGGACGGCTCGTCGTCATCCATGTCGATCGGCGCGTTCGGCTTGGCATAGGCCAGCTGCACCGGCGGCTTGCGAGGGCGCTCACTCGCGGTCGGCGCGTCGTCCGCCTCGATCGTAATCCCCGGACGGGATAGCGGGAGCGGTCCGAGATCCGGCAGATGCTCCGTCGTCTCGTCGTCATTGAGAACAAGGCTGAAGGGCTTCGGCAGCGATCCGGTCGGCCGGGCATCCGGCTCCAGCATCGCATTTTCACGAAGGGGAACGGTGACATCCGCGCGCGCGTCGAGCGAGGCGACCTGAACAGGTGCAGCCGTCGCAGCAGGTGTTGCCGGCTTTGGCGGCAGGGCGGCGAGAACGATGCGGTGAGCGGTGCTGGCGGATGCCATCTGCGGCTGCGTCTTGGCTGCGGCAACGGCCACGACCGGTGTCTTCACGAGACGCGAGAATTTCGCCACATGCACCGTCCGCTCGCCCGTCGGGCCGCGGGGAATGGCGTTGAGTCCAAGCGAGGTCTGGAATGTCGGGCGCCCGCCGGTCGCGAGATCGCTGGCAACGCCATGCATGGTGAGGATGGTGGCCATAAGCCAGCCGACGCCGGCAAGGCCGACGCCTGCGGCAAGAACGGCGGGAAGGAGACGCGGGCGCTGCGTTTTGGCAGGGCCGGCTTTATGCAACGAAGGGGACTGCTGGCGGAGGGGGCGCGTCTGCGAACGCGTATCGACCTGTCGAACATTCTCAATCGCTAGCGCCATGGAACTCTTTACCCAAATTGGTTACGCAATCCGAAAACAGCACGACGCACTGTTGTCGAAGCCGGCCGTTTGGGTCGCCTGGCGCTGAAGTTGCGCGCTCCCTAGAACACTGCGGCTAGGCGAAAGAATGGCGAAACATGGTAACCATTTCCTTTACGAGCATCCCGAAATCTGAGGATTGTCAAAAATGAAGAAGCCGCAGGGCACGCCCACGGCTTCGCAAGAGATGGAAAACGGACGCCGCACAGCGCTGGCTGCTTCAACTCCAGGGATGACGCGGGGGATCGAGACCCTGAGCGTGAGAAATCCCTCCCCGACCGCCAGCATCCCGGATTCTCGTCGGACAAGGTCAAATGGGATGTCGCGGGAACAGCATATTCATCACCGACGGCTTGCATTGCATTCCCGGACGCTTATTTCGGCTGTGAACCCGTTCCGGAGATCTGCCGATGCCCCTGCCCAAAATTCGACTCGCCGCCGCTGCCGCCCTGCTGAGCTTTGCCGCCCTTTCGGCGCCCGCCACGGCTGAAACCGTCGGCGAGGTCGGCGTGGACTGGACCGGTAACGATATTATCGTGGACGCTGTCAGCGATCCGAAGATCGAGGGCATAACCTGTCACGTCACCTACTTTGACCGCGGCGTTATCGATCGCCTGCGCAAGGGCAACTGGTTCGAAGACCCCTCCAACAACTCCATCGCCTGCCGCCAGACCGGCCCTGTCGTCATCGACGACATCGACCTCTCGAAGGACGGCGAAGAAGTGTTCCGCTCGGGCCTGTCGCTGATCTGGAAGTCGCTGGAAGTCACCCGCATCTACGATCGGAAGAACAACACGCTGATCTACCTCGCGCATTCCCGCCAGGTCGTCGAAGGTTCGGCGAAAATGTCGATCTCGACCGTTCCCCTCTTCAACCAGCAGGTCACGTGGAAGAAGGGCGCGCCGCAATAAGGCGCTGCTCCTTCAGCGAGATCGGCGTCAGAGCCGCGTCTCGCTTAAAACAGTATCCGAGGTGACCACGGCAATGCCTGCCTGCGTCATCTCGTTGATCGCGCTGCGAACACCGTTCGGATCGATCGCCCGACTGGCATCTTCGATGAACCGGATATGCGCCTCCGGCAGCATGGCACGCGCATCGAGCGCGGTGAATTTCACGCAGTAATCCGTCGCCAGCCCGCACACGTCGAGCCGCGTTACGCCGCGCGCGAGAAGAAGGTCGGAGAGACCCGTCAGTGCCGTCTGCTCGTTGTCGCGAAAGGCGGAGTAGCTGTCGACGGTGCGGTCGAGGCCCTTGCGCTGGATCGTGTCGATCAGGCTTTGGTCGAGATCCGGCCGGAGGGCCGCGTCCTCGGTACCCTCGACGCAATGGTCCGGCCACAGCATCTGCGGCTGGCCATTCAGCGTTCCCATCGTGAATGGTTCAGCGCCGTCATGCTGCGAGGCGAAACTGCCGTGATCGGCCGGATGCCAGTCCTGCGACGCGACGACGAGATCATAACCGCCCTCGGCCATCAGCCGGTTGGCAACAGGCACGACGGCATCGCCACCGGGCACGGCCAGATGGCCGCCGGGGCAGAAACCGTTCTGGATATCGACAAGCAAAAGGCATTTCATCGGCCGGGCGTCTCCCAAGGCAGGATCTGGTGAGACCGAGCATAGACCGCCCCTGCATGCCGGGCTAGCCCGACATGCCATGTCAGAACGTGAGACCTTCTATCAGGCCGGCCGATCAGGCAGCCTGCGCCAGCTCGTCGGCGATGACGGTGTCGAGGTTGAGGAAGCAGACCATGGTCTTTTCCAGCGCCACGATGCCGCGGCAGAAGGCGCGCTGGGCTTCCGGAATGATCTCCGGTGCCGACTGCAGGTCCTCGCTGCGGATCGTCATCATGTCGGAGACCTGTTCGACCAGCAGGCCGACCAGCTTGCCGGCGATGTCCGTGACGATGATGGCCGAACGTTCCGACGGTTCCGTCATGTTCATGCCGAGGCGGCAGGCCATGTCGATCACGGGGATGACGGCGCCGCGCAGGTTGATGAGGCCGAGGACGTAAGGCGGCGTGTGCGGCATCGGCGTTACCGGCGCCCAGCCGCGGATTTCGCGGATCGCCATGATGTCGATGCAGAATTCCTGGTTGCCGAGATGGAAAGACACAATTTCCATCGAGCTTCCCGACTGTTTGGAGGTGATGTTCATGATCAGAATTCTTCCCATTGATCGTTGGAGCTGGAGGTCGACGGCGTTGCGAACGCGCCGGAAAGCTTGCCCATAAGTGCCTTGGCGGGCGACGGGGCCGGGCGCGAATTCGCGGCAGCCGGCTTTATGGTCGCGGGACGGATAGCGATGGGGCTCCTGGCGGAGGACGAAGTCTTCGCCGCCGGCGTGGGGCGATAGCTCGACGACGTCGTCGTCACGGCGCGCGGCGACGATGCCGATGCGTAGGACGCGGCAGCACCACCGATGGCGAATTGGGCAATCAGGCTCGAAAGGCTCTCGGCATCCTGCGCAAGCGTATGGCTGGCGGCATTGGTCTGCTCGACCATGGCCGCATTCTGCTGCGTCATCTGGTCGAGCTGGCCGATGGCGATATTGATCTCGGTCAGCCCGGTCGACTGCTCGCGCGCCGCAACCACGATGGTGCGCATATGCTCGTTGATCTGTTCGACGTCCGTACCGATGCGGCCGAGCGCTTCGCCGGTTTCCTGCACCAGCCGCACACCCGTGCCGACTTCGGTCGAGGACCTGTTGACGAGGCCCTTGATGTCCTTGGCCGCACCGGCCGCTCTCTGCGCCAGTTCGCGGACTTCCTGTGCGACGACGGCAAAGCCTTTGCCCGCCTCCCCAGCGCGTGCCGCTTCGACGCCGGCATTCAGAGCAAGAAGATTGGTCTGGAAGGCGATTTCGTCGATGACGTTGATGATCTTGCCGATCTCGGCAGACGCATCTTCGATGCGCGCCATGGCCGCCACGGCCTCGCTGACGATCCGGCCGGACTCCTCGGCATTGGCATGCGTCCGGCTGACCATCTGGCTCGCCTCTTCCGCCTTATCCGTCGCGGTGCGAACGGTGACGGTGATTTCGTCGAGCGCGGCAGAGGTTTGCTCGAGGGAGGCCGCCTGCTGTTCCGTGCGTTTGGCAAGATCGTCCGCCGCAGACCGCATCTGGCGTCCGTTGGCCGTGATCGAGGCGCTGTTGTCGCGCATGCCGGAGAGAACGTTGCGGAGCTTTTCGACAGCCTGGTTGAAATCGAGACGAAGCGATTCGAGATCGGCACGGAACGGCGTGTCGATGGCGACCGTCAACTGACCGTCCGCCAGCTTGTTCAGCGCCTGGCCGAGCGCGGTGACGGCAACCTGAACCTGGCGGGCATCTTCGGTGGCCGCGACTTCGCGCTGGCGGCGATCGGTATCGTTGTGGCTGCGGCTGTCGGCGGCATCACGCTCGAGCCGCTGTTTGTCGATGGCGTCGGTGCGGAAGCGATCGACGCAGCGCGCCATGTCGCCGATCTCGTCGCTGCGCTCCACCGCGCCGACAGGCGTCGCATAATCACCGCCGTGAATGCGCTGCATGCTGTCGCGAACGCCGAGGATACCGCGGCGCAGGATATTACCTTGAATTGTCAGAAGCCCGAGAACGACCACCATCGCACCGAGACCGCAGCCGAACTGCCAGAAGAAGGCCGAGCGCGAAATCGCACCCGCCTCTTCGACGCGCGTCTTCGTCAGTGCCATGCCGCCTTCCGCGAGGCTCGCAAAACGCTCTGTGAGCTGCGACCCTGCCGTATCGATCCGGTCGTCGATGGCATCGAACGCGGCTTGGTCGGCGCCGGCTTCGACAAGCGCCTTCAGGTCCGTCTGGATGGACTGGGTCAGCTGCGATATCATCTCGGGAACGCCGGCACCCAGATCGGGCTTGCCGACGGCGATGGCAAGACCTGCAATGCTACCGCTAGCGCTCTTGAGATCCGACACAGCCGTATCGATTTCCGTCATGCGATCCGGCGCGATAACCTTGTCGTCCTTGTCGACGATCGTGTCCATGGCCGCGAGGACGAGGTCGAGGCTGGTGACCCGCAGATCGATGGCTCGGTTCTCGACGGATTTCGCGGCATCCGCCTCGGCGAGAACACGCTCTACCTGCTGCTGCTCGAACCACCCCGTGGCCAGAATCGCGCTGATTCCGACGAAGGTGACGACGCCCAGTGTGGCAAGCCTCTGGCTGACGGTCAGGGATCTCTGGCGGGTCTCATGTTTCATGATCGAGGTCCGGGATGGCGCGAAACGTGTCGCGCGCAGATGGAGGAGCAGCGTTCACAGATGGCGATGGCGGGAGCGGCCGACCTCATGTCGACGCGCGGGAGGACCTGCACGGAAAAGAAGCATAACAGCGATGCGTTAAAGATCCGGTAAAGATAACAAACCGTCCTTGCGGCTTCTGGCGCGGGCAAATACCGGCTATAAACACCCCATGATGGATCGCATCTCGCTCGGCACCGCCACCCGGATCGCCCTCCTCGCCGCAGCTCTTCTGCTGGTGGGCTGGGCCGGCATGCTCGGCTGGTGGACATATGGTCCGGACATGGTGCTGGCGCTTGCCGCCGGCAGCCTGTCGCTCTGCTTCTAACGTCGAGACTGCCGCCAGTTTGGACAGAAGCAGGTGCAGCAGAGGTGACCGGTCCCGCCGGAAGCTTCTCGCAAATCGATTTGCACCCATTGCAACTTGGCTCTAAGCCTTGGGTTCGACATCAAAAGACGCAGCATGGACATGAAACGGGCCTGACATGAAACTCTTTCGGATCGTCCTCTGGATTGCCGTTCTGGCCACCGCCTCGGCACTGGGGTTCCTCACCTACAAGATGACGGAAACCAAGGAGGCCACAGTGGGCGGGCCGTTCGGCGTTCCCTTCACGCTGGTGGCGCAGAACGGCCAGCCGATCACCGAGAAGGCCCTGACCGGCAGACCCTCGGCCGTATTCTTCGGCTTCACCCATTGCCCGGAGGTCTGCCCGACGACGCTGTTCGAAATGAACGGCTGGCTCGCCAAGGTCGATCCCGACAACACGAAGCTCAACGCCTTCTTCGTCACCGTCGATCCCGAACGCGATACGCCGGAGATCCTCGGACAGTACGTCTCAAACGTCTCGGCCCGCGTCACCGGCATTTCCGGCCCGCCGGACAAGGTCATGGAGATGGTCAAGGGCTTCCGGGTTTATGCCAAGAAGGTCCCTCTCGATACGGAAAAGCCCGATGGCGACTACACGATGGACCACTCGGCCTCCGTCTTCCTGCTGGATGCCGAAGGTCGTTTCCGCGGTACCATCGCTTATGGCGAGAACACCGACACGGCCGTCCAGAAGCTCGAAAACCTGACCAAGAGCTGAGCGTCTTCCCCCCTGCAGGCATAGGCTTTGACCGCAAGCGGCATTTTCGCCGTGCAATGCCGTGTGGTCGTGGTAAAGCGCTCATCCGAAGCTCAAAAGACCTGAAGGACCGCCCGTGGCTGATTTGCGCCTTTATCTCACCACCACCGAAAAAGGTGCCGACAGTGTTCTCGCTCTAATGACCGATGCCTTTGAAGACGAGGGTTACGCCATCGCCACGATGGAGATCGACGAGAAGCGCGACATCTGGGAGGCTTCCGTCTATCTCGACTTTGCCGAGGAGGACGAGATCCAGGCGCGCTTCGCGGAGATCCTGGACGGCTGGAAGCCCGGCACCGAAATCCTCCGCGAAGAAATTCCGGATATCGACTGGATCGCAAAGTCGCTCGAAGGACTGAGCCCGGTTGCAGCCGGGCGGTTCCTTGTCCACGGCTCGCATGACCGGGAAAAGGTCCGCGCAGGACAGATCGCCATCGAGATCGACGCCGGCGAAGCGTTCGGAACGGGCCACCACGGCACCACGGCCGGCTGCCTGGAGATGATCGAGAGCGTCGTGCGCTCGCGCACCGTCACCAACGCGCTGGATCTGGGAACCGGCAGCGGCGTTCTCGCGATCGGCCTGCGCAAGATCAAGACCGTGCCGGTGCTGGCGACCGATATCGATCCGATCGCTACCCGCGTCGCCCGTGAAAACGTCCGCCGCAACGGTATCGCCAGCGGCATCGCGGCCGTCACCGCCACCGGCTTCCAGTCGCCCGCTTTTGGCGAACACGGCCCTTTCGACCTCATCATCGCCAACATTCTCGCCCGCCCGCTGATGCGCATGGCGCCGGACCTCGCCCGCCACCTACTGCCCGGCGGCTCTGTCATTCTCTCGGGCATTCTCGCGGAACAGCGCTGGAAGGTCCTCTCGGCCTACAACGCCCAGAAGCTGCGCCACGTTCGCACGCTCTGGCGCAACGGCTGGGTCACCATCCATCTGGATAGCCGCGCCTGAGGCGCGGCAACCACCGTATACGGCAGCATGCAGGCAAAACGAAAAGGCCGTCCGATGCGGGAGCATGGGACGGCCTTTCGAAGACGAAGGCGATGCCGAAGCATCGCCCGTGACCGGCAAGCCGGCCAATATCCGCGAGCCAAAGGAGGAGGATCGCTCAAGCGGACTCTGCGTGATCCCAAAAACGGCGCCCGGAGGGAGGAGGAGAAGGCAACCGATCGAACGGATCACTCAGAAGATTGCCTTGCGGCATCTACGGGAACGGGTTGTTTGCGGCCCGTCCGTTGGCGGTGCTTCTAACGCATTGACCGACGACAGCTAGAGCAGATCCCGTGATTGATGAATCAAACGTGATGTGACGAGAGCGACCGAAACTGATTCAACTTCTCTACGAATAGGAGGTTGATGATCGCACGAGCACTGAGCGATGATCTTCGGATCCGCGTCTTGAAGGCGTCAGCTACCGGTATGTCTGCCCGCCAGGCTGCCGGTCGGTTCGGGGTTGGGGTTTCCACGGCGATCCGCTGGATTGCAAGAGCGGTAGAGGGCGAGCCAACACCGCGGCCGCAGGGTTGGAAACGACCCTCCGTTCTGTACGCTCACGAGGCGTTTGTTGTCGAAATGATCGATGATCGCCGGGACGTAACGCTCGATGAAATGGTCGAGCGCCTGTCGGCTGAGCGGCATGTCAGCATCAGCCGGAGCGCACTCGGTGCCAGGTTGCGTGGTCGCGGCTGGACATTTAAAAAAAGTCCGCACACGCGTTGGAGCAGGACCGACCGGACGTCCTGAAGCGCCGACGCGCCTGGTTTGATGAGCAGCTCGATCTCGATCCGCAAAAGCTGATCTTCATAGACGAGACCGGTCTTTCAACGAAGATGGCACGGCTGCGCGGACGTGCAATTCGCGGCGAGCGCTGTCGAGCTGGCGTGCCGCATGGTCATTGGAAAACAACGACATTCACCGGCGCCCTGCGCCTGACCGGCATGACCGCGCCGTTTGTCTACGACGGAGCGATGAACGGCAACGTCTTCTTGGCCTATGTCGAGCAGGTGTTGTTACCGACCCTTCAGCCCGGGGATATTGTCGTCATGGACAATTTGCCCGCACACAAAGCAGCCGGGGTGCGCGATGCCATCGAACGCATGGGTGCCACGCTCATGTTCCTGCCGCCCTACAGCCCCGACTTCAATCCTATCGAAAACGCCTTCTCAAAGTTGAAGGCCATGTTGCGGGCTCGGGCGGAGAGAAAGATCGATGCTTTGTGGGACGCGGTCGGCGCATTGATGCCCCGCTTCACGCCGACAGAATGCGCAAACTACTTCAGGGCTGCTGGATATGACCCGGATTGAACAGGATCTGCTCTAGGGGCTGACGCGAATAGGTGCCATGCGGAATCTGCATAAGTATGATGAATGTTTTCACAGCGCTTTGTCGGCTGTTTGCGATGTTGGGACATCGGGACCGGATTTGCTATAAGCGAATGTCCCATCTCATCCGCATGCAGGAAGACATCATGTTCCAGTCGTTCGACGTCACCTCCACACCGCAGTTCGGTCGCGAACGGGCTGATGGTCTCCGGGCCTCTTTCGATGCGCTCGGCATCGATGGCGTCCTCGTGCCCCGCGCAGACGAGTTTCAGGGAGAATACGTGCCGGCCTCCGCCGAGCGGCTGGCATGGCTCACCGGTTTCACCGGCTCTGCCGGCATCGCCCTCGTCCTGCGCAACGCGGCCATCGTCTTCGTGGACGGGCGATACGTCACCCAGCTTGCCGAGCAGGTGGATGGTACGGTCTTTACCGGCGGGGACCTCATCGGCGAACCGCCGCACCTCTGGATCGAGCGCCATGCGCCAAAGGGCTTTCGGCTCGGCATCGATCCCTGGCTGCACACGGGCGCGGAGGTCCGCAAGCTGGAAGCCGCGCTGGCGAAGATCGGCAGCACGCTCGTTCACCTGGACCACAATCCCCTCGACCGCCTCTGGACCGACCGGCCGGAGGCGCCGATGGGCCGCGTCGTAATCCAGAAGATCGAACAGGCCGGCATCCTCGCGACCGAGAAGATTGCCGACATGGCCGAGACGGTGGTGAAAGCCGGGGCCGCCGCCGTCATCCTCACCGACCCCTCCTCCGTCGCCTGGACGTTCAACCTGCGTGGCAATGATGTGCCCCACACGCCTCACCCGCTTGCCCGCGCGATCATCCACGCGGATGGCGGGGCCGAAATCTTCCTCGACGCCCGCAAGACCGGCATCGAGGAAAAAGCCTATCTTACCCAGATGGCGGACATCGTCGCGCCGGAAACCTTCGAGACCCGTGTCTCGGCGCTGGCCGCATCCGGCGTCGGCCTCATGCTGGACCCCGACCACGCCGCCTTCGCGCTTGCCGACCGCATCCGCAAGGACGGCGGCACCGTCATCGAGGCGGCCGACCCCGCCCGCCTTCCCCGCGCGCGCAAGAACCCGGTCGAACTGGAGGGCTCTGCGCGCGCGCATCTTCAGGATGGAGCGGCTATGGTCGAGTTCCTCGCCTGGCTCGATGGAAAGACGCCCGGCACCGTCACCGAGATTGCCGCCACGGAAAAACTGGAAGCCGTGCGGATCGCCTGCGGAGAGCGCCTGCAAAACCCGCTGAAGGACGTCTCCTTTGACACGATTGCCGGCGCGGGTGCGCATGCGGCCATCATGCACTACCGCGTCACGACCGAAAGCGACCAGTCGCTCGAAGCGGGAACCATGTTCCTTGTCGATTCCGGCGGGCAATACGTCAACGGCACCACCGACATCACCCGCACCGTCGCCATCGGCGATGTGCCGGCGGAGCAGAAGCGCTTCTTCACGCTGGTGCTGAAGGGCATGATCGCGATCAGCACAGCGCGCTTCCCCAAGGGCACACGCGGCGTGGAACTCGATCCGCTGGCCCGCATCGCCCTCTGGAAGGCCGGCGCCGATTATGGGCATGGCACAGGCCATGGGGTGGGCTCTTACCTCTCCGTCCATGAGGGGCCGCAGCGCATCTCGCGTGCAGGCATGCAGGAACTTCTGCCGGGCATGATCCTCTCCAACGAGCCCGGCTACTACCGGCCCGGCGCCTTCGGCATCCGGATCGAGAACCTGTTGCATGTGCTGGAAGCAGCCTCGATCGAAGGCGGCGACCAGAAGATGCTCGGCTTCGAAACGCTGACCTTCTGCCCCATCGACCGCCGCCTCATCCTGCCCGCGCTTCTGACCGTAGAAGAGCGCGACTGGATCGATGCCTACCACGCCGAAACGCGGGAGAAGCTGATGCCGCTTATCGACGGTGCAGATGTAAAGGCATGGCTGGAGGCTGCGACGGCCGAGCTTTAGAAAAAGGAGAGAGGGCCGACAGGCTGCACGCTCGTCGGCCCGATCAGAACATCCCCGTGTGCCGCAGCACCATCACCACCGCCCATCCGGCCAACAGCATGGGCAGAGCCGACAGCCGCAGGCCGACAAGGAAGGCGGCAAAGATCGCGATTGTCACATCCGCTCCACCGTAGAAGAGCGCCGGCGCGACCAGCGTCGAGAGGACGGCTGCGGGTACGGCGTTCAGCGCGGCTTCCATGCGCGGCGGAATGCGCTCCATCCGCGCCATCATGATCGCGCCGCCGATGCGCGTGAGATAGGTGGCGACGGCCGCGAGAATGACGATGCCGATCAGGCGAAGGTCCTGCGGCAGGAAATGATCGAAGCTCATCGGGCCGTCTCCCCGGATTTCACCGGCAGGCAGGCGGCCAGCACGACGCCGGCCAGCGCCCCGATGCTGACATGCCACGGCGAGCCGACCAGATGCATCGCGATCACGGAGGCGACGGAACTGACGGCGACCACCGGCAGCCAGTTGTCGCGGCTGCGGAAGCCGAGCACCAGCGCCATGAAATAAATCGGCAGCATGACATCGAGCCCGATTGCCCTGGGGTCGCCGATCAACCCGCCAAACACGGCCCCGAGCAAGGTGGCAACCAGCCACGGCAGGTAGATCGCAAGGCCGAGCCCCATATACCAGACGAAGGTCACCGGCTCGCCGCGCTCGCCCCGCTTCTCCGTTTCCGCATATTGCGGATCGGTCAGCAGGAACAGCGCGGCCCCTTTCTGGACGAGCGAGAAATGCGCGATGTGCCGTGCCATGGACGCGGAATAAAGCACGTGGCGAAAGTTCACGGCGAAAACCGAGAGCACGATGAGCCATGGCTGGACGGCATGACCGAAGAGATCGAGCCCCACCATCTGGCTGGCGCCGGCAAAGACGGTCGCGCTCATGAACACCGCATCGACGATGCTGAACCCGTTGTCGATTGCTAGCGCGCCGAACAGGGCGCCGAAGGGAGAGGCGGACAGCACAATGGGAACGCCGCGGCGCGCGCCGTCCCAGAAATCACGAGAGGTCATACTGAAGATCCAAGGGCGTTGCCGGGGCTGCGGCTTGAGGCCCTCGCCTTTAAAGTTTGTCAGGGATAAGTGGAATCCGGTTATCCCGAAGAGACAAACGACCACAGGGGAATCGAGACACTGGCTGGTTCAGAATGAACCTGCCAGTGTCTAGCCACGGATCTCGTCAACGGCAAATGAATTCCGCTGATGGCCCGATCAGTCCGCGTCATGCACCGAAGGTGAAAGCGCCGCCCTTAGCTCTTCACCGTGAACGTGTGCTCCGGCCCCGGGAAGGTGCGGGCCTTCACCTCGGCCGCATAGGCCTCGGCAGCGGCCGAAATCTCCGGCGCAAGATGGGCGAAATGCTTAACGAAGCGCGGCTTGAAGTCGTTGAAGAGACCCAGCATATCGTCCGACACGAGGATCTGGCCATCGCAGGCGGGGGATGCGCCGATGCCGATGGTCGGCGCATTCAGAGAGGCCGTGATCTCGCGCGCGAGCGGCTCCACGGTCCCCTCGACCACGATGGCAAAGGCGCCGGCATCGTCGATCGCCTTGGCATCCCGGCGGATCTTCGCCGCCTCGCGCTCCGTTCGCCCCAGCGAGCGATAGCCGCCCGTGGTGTTGACCAGCTGCGGCATCAGCCCGACGTGACCCAGCACCGGAATGCCGCGGCTCGACAGAAAATCGACCGTCTCGGCCATTTCCGCCCCACCTTCGAGCTTGATCGCGCTGCACCCCGTTTCCTTCAGGATACGGGCGGCATTGCGAAAAGCCTGCTCGCGGCTTTCCTGGTAGGAGCCGAACGGCATATCCACGACGACGCAGGCGGCCGACGTTCCGCGCATGACGGCCTGCCCATGCGCGATCATCATCTCCAAGGTGACGCCGAGCGTCGACTCCATACCGTAGAGCACCATGCCGAGCGAATCGCCGACCAGCAGAAAATCGACATGCGGATCGAGCAGCCGGGCGATGGGCGTCGTATAGGCCGTGAGGCTGACGATCGGCCGCTCGCCCTTCAGCGCCTGGATGGCGGAGGGCGTCAGGCGACGACGGGTGGGGGCGGAACCGGGCTGAACGCTCATGGCAGGCGGCTTTCGGAAGAAGAGGACGGAGGATAGACGCGATTGTCGAGGAGACGCGTGGCGCCGAACCGGACGAACAGCAGAACCAGAACGGCGCGGCCCCGGAGCGTATCGACGGGCGCCAGCGTTTCCGGATCGCGAACGGCAACGACCTCGGGAACGGCAAGCGGCGCACGCCGGATGAAGTCCGCAATTCCCTGTTCGAGGTCGCTGGCAGACGTCAAACCGGAACCGAGCAACCGGCCAGCTTCCTCCAGCGCCTGCGGCACGATCGCGGCGGCGCGGCGCTCAGCCTGTGACAGGTAGACATTGCGCGAGGAGAAGGCGAGCCCGTCGGCCTCGCGCACGGTCGGCACGGCCACCACCTCCACCGGCTGCGCGAGATCCTCCACCATCCGGCGGATGATCTGCACCTGCTGGAAATCCTTCTCGCCGAAATAGGCGCGATCCGGCTGCACGAGATTGAAGAGCTTCGTCACCACGGTCGCGACGCCGGCAAAGTGACCGGGACGGACAGAGCCCTCAAGCTCCGCGCCGAGCGTGGGGACATCGACCACCGTTTCCATCGCCCGCGGATACATATCGGAAACGCCGGGCGCAAACAGGATATCGACGCCGCCTTCCAGCAGCATCGCCTGATCGCGAGGCAGATCGCGCGGATAGCGCGAAAGATCCTCGCCCGCGCCGAATTGCAGCGGATTGACGAAAATACTGGCGACGACGACGTCGTTTTTCGCGCGGGCCTGCCGCACGAGTTCCATATGCCCGGCATGGAGATACCCCATGGTGGGCACAAGGCCTATGGATCGTCCCGCCCGCCGATGTTCGCCGAGCAGCCGCCGCAGATCGCCGATTGTCGAAACCGTCTCCATCCCGGATCTCCCCCTCCGTTATCCGGCATCCGGTATCGCGTGCGGTGCAAAAAAACAATTGAAAGACGGAGCGGGTGCAAAATAAACTGCTGATAGACCCACGGCGTCCACCGGATCAGCCGCCGATCAAAGCCAGCCACGCGTCCTCGTCCATCGTCTCCACGCCGAGTTCCCGAGCCTTGTCGAGCTTGGAGCCCGCCCCCGGCCCGGCAACGAGGATGTCCGTCTTTTTGGAAACGGAGCCTGAAACCTTTGCGCCCAGGCTTTCCGCCCGCGCCTTCGCCTCGTCGCGGGTGAACTTCTCCAGCGATCCGGTGAAGACCACGGTCTTGCCAGCAACCGGGCTCCCCTCACCCGACGGCGCTTCGGCATCGAGCGGCGTCACCTGTTCGAGCAGCCGATCGACCACGGCGACATTCCGGTCTTCCTTGTAGAACTCCACGATGGCGCGCGCGACGACGTCGCCGATCCCGTCGATGCGGTTCAGGTCGTCCCAGGCCTCCGCACCCGGTTCGCCCGCCGCCCGCATGGCCTTGTCGAATTCGCCGTAGCGTCCATAGGACCGCGCCAGAAGCTTCGCCGTGGTCTCGCCCACATGGCGGATGCCGAGCGCGTAGATGAAGCGGGCAAGCGCCACCTGTCGCCGCTCGTTGATCGCCTCGTAAAGCTTGCGAACGCTGACCTTGCCGAAGCCGTCGATGTTTTCGAGTTTGGAGAGAGAGCCCTGTTGGCGCTCTTCCAGCGTGAAAATGTCCGGCGCGGTGCGGATCGACAGCGTCGGATCGTCCGAGGCGAAGAAGAAATCGATCTGCTTGGCGCCGAAGCCTTCGATATCGAAGGCGTTGCGCGAGACGAAGTGCTTCAGATGCTCGACCGCCTGCGCCCGGCAGACGAAGCCGCCTGTGCAGCGCGTGACCGAATCGACCTTGCCGGTCTTTTCGTTGACCTCCCGCACGGCATGGCTGCCGCAGACCGGGCATGTCTTCGGGAAGACGTAAGGCGTGCTAGCGGCTTCACGCTTCTCCTCAACGATATCGACGATCTGCGGAATGACGTCGCCGGCGCGCTGGACGATGACGGTATCGCCGATGCGGATGTCGCGCCCCTCGCGCAGCGGCTGGCCGGCATTGCCGAGGCCCTTGATGTAATCCTCATTGTGCAGCGTCGCATTGGTCACGACGACCCCGCCGACGGTGACAGGCACGAGACGCGCCACAGGGGTCAGCGCGCCGGTCCGCCCGACCTGGATGTCGATGGCGGTGAGGATCGTGAAGGCCTGTTCGGCCGCAAATTTGTGGGCGGTCGCCCAGCGCGGGGAGCGCGAGCGGAAGCCGAGCCGGCCCTGAAGCACGAGGTCATCGACCTTGTAGACGACGCCGTCGATATCGTAGTCGAGCTCCGGCCGCTTCAGGCCGATCTCCCGGTAGTGATCGAGAATGGCGGCAACCGAGGTCAGCCGCTGCGTCAGCGGATTGACGGGGAAGCCCCAGCCCTTCAGCGCCTCGACCATGCCGGACTGGGTATCCGCCGGCATCTCCGACATCTGCCCCCAGGCATAGGCGAAGAAGCGCAGCTTGCGTGTTGCCGTAATTGCCGGATCGAGCTGGCGGAGCGAACCGGCGGCGGTGTTGCGGGGATTGACGTAGGTCTGGCGCCCCTCCGCCTCCATCTGCGCATTCAACGCGAGGAAGTCGCTCTTGGCCATGTAGACCTCGCCGCGCACCTCCACCACATCGGGCGCGCCATCGGGCAAGGTCTGGGGTATTTCCGAAATCGTACGGATATTGGCGGTGACGTTCTCCCCCGTCGTGCCATCGCCCCGTGTCGCGGCCGTCACCAGCTTGCGCTTCTCGTAGCGCAGCGACATGGACAGGCCGTCGATTTTGGGTTCGGCCGTAAACGCGATGGAATCATTCGGCAGACGACCAAGGAAACGGTAGACGCTGGCGATGAAATCGCTGACATCCTCGTCAGAAAACACGTTGTCGAGCGACAGCATGGGGCGGGCGTGGGTGACCTGCTGGAAGAGACCGGAGGGCGCTGCGCCGACCTTGCCGGAGGGACTGTCCGGCCGCACGAGATCCGGAAACCGCGCCTCGATCTCGCCGTTGCGCCGCTTGAAAGCATCATAGTCGGCGTCCGAAATCTCGGGCTCGTCCTTGCCATGATAGAGCGCATCGTGACGCGCGAGCTCGGAGGCCAGAAACGCCAGTTCTTCCACGGCATCGGCTTCGCTCAGCGCGTCCACGGGCTTGATATCGGTCATGGCGGTCACTCCTGCTGTCGGGAATGTTGTACCGAAAATCGCTCTTTTGAGAAGAGGACGAACCCGGCGATCCCAAGCTCATCGCGCGAACTTTTGTTGCGCAAAGGCTTAAGAATGCATGGAAAAGCGGTGTCGACTCAACCGCCACCCGCCAGCAACTTCGCCGCCGCCGCCCTCGCCTCTTCGGTGATCGAGGCACCGGCGAGCATGCGGGCGATCTCTTCCGTGCGGTCCTTGTCGTTCATGCGCGCAACCCGCGTGGCAATCATCTCCGAAGATTTCTCGGAAGGCCCCTTCGAGATCAGAAGATGGGTCGCCGCCCGCGCCGCGACCTGCGGCGCGTGGGTGACGGAGAGCACCTGCACCGTCTTCGACAACCGCTTCAGCCGCTGCCCGATGGCGTCGGCAACCGCGCCGCCGACACCCGTGTCGATCTCATCGAAGACGAGCGTCGGTGCGGAGCCGCGATCGGCCAGCGCAACCTTTAGCGCCAGCAGGAATCGCGAAAGCTCGCCCCCCGACGCCACCTTCATGATCGGCCCCGGTCGCGTGCCCGGATTGGTCTGCACATGGAATTCGACGACATCGATACCGTCAGCCGTCAGCTGCGTCGGGTCGCTCGCGACCTCGACCATGAAGCGCGCCCGTTCCAGCTTCAGCGCCGGAAGCTCGGCCATCACGGCCTCTGACAAGGCGCTCGCCGTATTATGCCGTTTGGAAGACAGGGCCGCCGCCGCCGCATCGAAATCCGACCGCGCGATGCTGACCTGTGCTTCCCATTGCTTCAGCTTCTCTTCGCCCGCATCGAGATCGGCGACGCTGTTGATCATGCGGACGGCGAGCGCCGGAAGCTCCGTCACGGGAACCGAATATTTGCGGGCGGCGGCGCGCAGCGCGAACAGCCGCTCTTCTACCCGCTCCAGTTCCTTCGGATCGTATTCCGTGCGCCGTAGCGCTGCCTCCACCGCCATCTGCGCGTCGGACAACTGGTTCAGCGCCGCATCGAGCAGGTTGACGGTTTCCTCCAGCAGACCCGGTGCCTCATGGCTCTTGCGCTCCAGACGGCGCACCAGCGAGGCGATCTGCGGCACGGGAGAGGCATTGCCATTGAGAAAATCGCTCGCTTCGCTGATATCCGAGGCGATGCGCTCCGACTTCATCATCGTCGCCCGGCGCTCGGCAAGCTCGTCCTCCTCGCCATCGAGCGGTGCCAGAGCCTCCAGCTCTTCGACGGCGGCGCGGAGATAATCGGCTTCGCGGGCGGCGGCTTCCACCTTCTCGCGGTGACGCTTCAGACCGCGTTCGGCATCGCGCCAGATCCGGAAAAGGTCACCCACCATCTCCGCTTCCGCCGTTAGGCCGCCAAAGGCATCGAGAAGCAGGCGGTGTGCATGGGTATCGACCAGTGCGCGATCGTCATGCTGTCCGTGGATTTCGACGAGCATCTGCCCCGCCTGCCGCAGAAGCTGCACGGACACCGGCTGGTCGTTGACGTAGGCCTTTGTGCGCCCGTCAGACGTCTGCACGCGGCGGAAGATCAGCTCGCCATCGTCATCGATGCCGTTCTCCCGCACGAGCAAACGCGCGGGATGATCCGCCGCGATGTCGAAGACAGCCGTTACCTGCCCCTTGCTGCCGCCGTGGCGCACGAGCGAACCATCGCCACGCCCGCCGAGCGCCAGCGACAGGCTGTCGAGCAGGATGGACTTGCCGGCCCCGGTTTCGCCGGTCAGGACGGACAGGCCGGCATCGAAGGACAGATCAAGCCGTTCGATCAGGACGATATCGCGGATCGAGAGCTGTGAAAGCATTCGGTCTTCTGTTCTTTCGGATCAGACGCCGAGGATCTTTTTGCCGGCCCGGGAAATCCAGGACCCGCCATTCTCGCGCGGCTCGAGCCCGTTGGTCTGAAGCAGCTTGTAGCTGTCCGCATACCACTGGCTGTCGGGATAGTTATGACCAAGAACGGCGGCTGCCGTCTGCGCCTCGCTGGTGATACCCATGGCGAAGTAGCTCTCGACCAGGCGGGCCAGCGCTTCCTCGACCTGATTGGTGCCGGAATACTGCTCGACCACGGTGCGGAAACGCGTGACGGCTGCCAGATATTCCTTGCGTTCCAGATAGTAGCGCCCGACCTGCATTTCCTTGCCGGCCAGCTGGTCCTTCGCAAAGCGAATCTTCGCCTGCGCATCCTCGACATATTCGGAATTCGGATACTTGGTGACGACGACCTGCATCGCCTCGATGGTCTTGAAGGCCGGCTTCTGGTCCTGCGTCACCGTCGGGATCTGCTTGGAATAGGCAAGTCCCAGAATGTACTGGGCGTAAGCCGCATCTTCCGATTCGGGATAGAGGTTGAGATAGCGCGTGGCCGCGTTGATCGCGTCCTGCGTTTGGCCCTGCCGGTAGTTGACGAAAGCCTTCATCACCAGCGCCTTGCGGGCATATTCGGAGAACGGCTGCTGCTTGTCGATGGCATCGAACTTGCGCGCGGCTTCCGTCGTCTTGCCGGCATTCAGGTTGGCGAGGCCCTGATTGTAGAGAACCTCCGGCGGATCGGTCTCGGCCGTCAGCTTGGTGATGTCGATGTCGGGGTCGTTCTGGCAGGCGGTTACGACGACGCTGGTTGTCGCCGCTACAAGCGTGACCATCGCCACGCGCGCCATCGTCTTCCATTCGAAGCCGTCTGCAAAAACCATCAGAACATCCCAACTCGAGTGGCAGCTGCCCCGCCGCCGACCATGCGGTTCTAGATCATACTAGAACAAGTCCGCAACGTCATGGTGACCGATTAACGCAATTTTGTGGCATCGCGTCCATGAAAAAGCCGGTCATATGACCGGCTTTAAGGCAATTTTTATGTATGTTGTGCGTCAGGCCGAAAGCTCGGACGCGCCTGCGACCTGCTTCTCGCGCGCAACACGCGTACGCGGCATCGCCGTTTCCACGATCTCGTAGGCCGTGGGATCGCTGAACAGAGCCTGCAAGGCATTGGCATTCATCTTGTGACCGCCGCGATAGGAGCGGTAGCAGCCGATGAACGGCAGGCCGGCCAGCGCGAGATCGCCGACGGCGTCCAGCGTCTTATGACGGACGAACTCGTCCTGGGCGTAGCGCAGACCCTCGGCATTGATGACCGTATGGTCGTCGGCAATGACGACCGAGTTTTCGAGCGAGGAGCCGAGACCGCGACCGGCCGCCCACATCCGCTCGACATCGCGCATGAAGCCGAACGTGCGGGCGCGCGACAACTCGTTCTTGAAGGTCGCAGCCGTCATGTCGCCCTGCCAGGACTGGCGGCCAATCAGCGGCGTATCGAAATCGATCTCGACCTCGAAGCGCATGCCGCCCTCATAAGGCACAAATTCCGACCAGGAGGAGCCATGTTCGATGCGCACCGGCTTGAGGATGCGGATGTAGCGGCGCTTCACGGCGAGAGCCTTGATGCCGGTCTGCTCGATGGCCTCGATGAAGGGCGCCGAACTGCCGTCCATGATCGGCATTTCCGCGCCGTGAACCTCGACCAGCAGATTGTCGATGCCAACGGCGTAGATCGCGGCCATGACATGCTCGATCGTGGCGATCCAGGTGGCCGGCGACGTGCCGAGAATGGTGCAGAGATCGGTATTGCCGACATTGGAGGAAACGGCACGGTATTCGCCGAGGACCCGCTTGCCGTCGAGACGCTGGAAAACGATACCGGTATTGGCTTCAGCCGGATGGAAGGTGATCGATACATCGGCGCCCGAGTGCACGCCCGTCCCGCTCAGGGTTACCTGATCGGCAATGGTCGTCTGAAACCCCAGCAGTCCAATTCCCAGTCCCATGCTCTTCACTTTCACAATTCTGGCGGCGAAGCGCCTTATTCCGTGTCTGCAAGATACGTCTTTGAGCCCCAGGTCAACCTCTCGACGGCAAGTCCAACTTGCCGCCCCCAGCCTTCGATACGATCGGGAGCCTTGATATCCGCAGACTTTCAAGCCCGAAGATAAGGCCCGCGAGCAGCCATTCCAAATCACTGTTTCTTTCGCATTGTAACGCTTCTTCTTCGCGCCCTATGCCCTTGTAACCTCTCGTAAAAAACGGAAAAGCCTGGGCTTTTGGCCCAGGCGTTCCGGCAAGGTAGAAGGCGGGTGGAAAATCAGTTCGACTGACGGCGAAGGAACGCCGGAATTTCGAGCTGATCGTCGTCCTGCGCACGCGGCTGCGGGTTCACGCGGCCGCGTTCGTCGAGCGCACCGTGACGCGGTGCGTAGACGCTCGCCTCGGGGGACAGCGGACGGCGCTGCTGCGATGCAGCGCTCGGCGCTCCCGAGGTCATGTCCGACGCGACGGAATGATCTTCCTCTTCGCGGCGGCCGAGCGAATTGGTGATTCGCTTGAGAAGGCCCATCGGACCGCGCTCTTCGTGGTGCGCGGCGGCCGGCTGGGACCGGTGTTCGGCTTCGGCCTTCACCATCGGCGGGAAGTCCTCGACCTTCGGCATGCGGACAGGTTCCGGCTGGCGCATCATCGGAGCGGGCTCGTGACGCTGAACCATCGGTTCATGCTGCATGTGGTGCGCCGGAGCATGCTGGGCATGCATCGGAGCGGCCTGAACCGGCTGCTGCTGGTAGACCGGCATCTCAACCGGAGCCTGTGGAGCCGGAGCGCGCATGACCGGAGCGGCTTCCGGTGCAGCACCGGCAAACAGCTTGCTCTGCGGGCGGAAGTCGTCCTGGGCCTTTTCGGCAGCGCGCGCCTGGATCAGAAGCTCGCGTTCGATCTCAGCCTGACGGATCGCTTCTGCGATATGGTCGGCCTGCGATGCCTGCGGCTGGGGTGCCGCCTGCTGCATGACGGGTGCCGGCTGAGCCTGCATGGCGGGCGCGGCGGCAGGTGCTGCCGGACGTGGCTTGGATGCTACCGGGCGAAAGCTGGAAGTCCGATCGGCCACCTCCGCGGCCGTGCGATCGATTCCGGTTGCAACGACGGAGACACGAATCATGCCTTCGAGCTCTTCGTCGAACGTCGCGCCGAGGATAATGTTGGCGTCCGGATCGACTTCCTCGCGGATACGTGTCGCGGCTTCATCGACTTCGAACAGGGTCATGTCGCGACCACCGGTGATCGAGATCAGGAGGCCCTGCGCACCCTTCATCGACGTTTCATCGAGGAGCGGGTTGGCGATTGCGGCTTCGGCAGCGGCCATGGCGCGGCCATCGCCCGAGGCTTCGCCGGTGCCCATCATCGCACGGCCCATCTCGCGCATGACCGAGCGAACGTCGGCGAAGTCGAGGTTGATCAGGCCTTCCTTGACCATCAGGTCGGTGATGCAGGCAACACCCGAATAAAGGACCTGGTCGGCCATCGCGAAAGCGTCGGCGAACGTCGTCTTGTCGTTGGCGATGCGGAAGAGGTTCTGGTTGGGGATGACGATCAGCGTATCGACCGACTTCTGCAGTTCGGCGATGCCCTGATCAGCAAGCCGCATGCGGCGCTGACCTTCGAAGTGGAAAGGCTTGGTAACAACGCCGACGGTCAGGATGCCCTTGTTGCGGGCCGCCTGTGCGACGACCGGCGCAGCACCCGTACCCGTGCCGCCGCCCATGCCGGCGGTGACGAAGCACATATGCGTGCCGGAGAGGTGGTCGATGATTTCATCGATGCACTCTTCGGCAGCAGCACGACCGACTTCCGGCTGCGAACCCGCGCCGAGACCTTCGGTAACGGCCACACCCATCTGGATGATTCGCTCGGCCTTGGTCATGGTCAGCGCCTGGGCGTCCGTATTGGCAACGACGAAGTCGACGCCCTGGAGACCTGCGGTGATCATGTTGTTGACGGCGTTGCCGCCGCCGCCGCCGACACCGATGACAGTGATGCGGGGCTTGAGCTCGGTGATATCCGGCTTCTGCAAGTTGATGGTCATTTTACCCGTTCCTTCCTGGTTTCTGGTCGCCTTGCCGAGCCGACCAAATCTCAATTTACCCTTATGCAGGTCCTACCTTACGCGAACCTAGAAACTCTCTTTCAGCCACTGCCCCATTCGGGCGATGCGGCTGTCGCCGCCGCCGAGCGCAGACAGCATCCCGCCCTGGGCGGCATGCGTCTCCATTTCGGCGACCTGCGGATAGATCATCAGGCCGACAGCCGTGGAGAAGGCCGGACCCTTGGCGGCCGGCGGAAGGCCGGAAACACCGAGAGGGCGACCAATCCGCACGTTGCGGGCAAGAATACGGCGCGCCGCTTCCGGCAGGCCCGTTAGCTGGCTTCCGCCGCCGGTCAGCACGACCCGCTTTCCGACGATCGGCGAGAAGCCCGAACGTTGGATGCGGTCGCGAATGAGTTCCAGCGTCTCCTCGACGCGAGCGCGAACGATTCGCGAAACGAGGGCGCGCGGCACGTGAGTCGGCTGATCGCGATCGTCTTCCCCGATCGGAGGAACCGTCACCATTTCACGCTCGTCGGCGTCGTTCGGCATGGCCGAGCCATGCACGACCTTCAGCCGCTCGGCATCCTCGATCCGGGTTGAGAGACCGCGTGCAAGGTCCGTCGTCACATGATGACCGCCCAGGCTCACGGCGTCGGCATGCACAAGCTTGCCTTCCGCAAAGACCGAGATCGTCGTCGTGCCGCCGCCCATGTCGATGCAGGCGCAGCCGAGTTCGACCTCGTCGTCCACCAGTGCGGAAAGACCGCTGGCATACGGGGTCGCCACGATGCCTTCGACCGAAAGATGCGCGCGGTTGATGCACAGTTCGAGGTTCTTCAGCGCCGCACGCTCGGCCGTCAGCACGTGCATGTCGACACCGAGGGTGTCGCCGAACATGGCGAGCGGATCGCGGATGCCACGTTCACCGTCGAGCGAGAAACCTGTCGGCAGCGAATGGAGAATGACTCGGTCCTGACGCTGCGAGCGCTGGCCGGCAGCCGCGAGAACCCGCTTGAGGTCCGCGCCGTCCACTTCCTGGCCGCCGAGATCGACGGAGGCCGTATAGATATCGCTCTGCAGGCGGCCGGCGGAGACGTTGACGATCAGGCTGTCGATGGTCAGCCCGGCCATGCGCTCGGCGGCATCGACGGCAAGCCGCACGACGCTTTCGGCGGCATCCAGATCAGCGATCACGCCGTTCTTCATGCCGTGCGATTTGTGATGGCCAAGACCGATCACCTCGATCGCATGCGTGCGACCGGGCAGGATCTGGCTTTCGGCGCGCGGTGTCAGGCGGCCGATCATGCAGACGACCTTCGTCGAACCGATGTCGAGGACCGAAACGATATGGGATCGCTTCGCCGACAGGGGCTTCAGACGCGGCAGGCCGAAATGCGACGAACCGAACAGGCTCATATGCGGTCCTCTTGGCTCTCGATTTTCTTGAGCTGTTTGGTACGGGCTTCAAGGGCGACCTGTCGGCGCTCTGCGGCGCCGGGGGTCAGTTGTATGGTGGTGCGATCTTCGAGACGAAGATCGACGGCGGCGATGTCGCGCTCCAGCAGTTGCTGGCCCTCTTCCATCGTGGACAGCACCTGCATGGCGCGGTCGAGATCCTGCTCGGGAAGCTTCACCATGACGCCATTGTCGAGGATCAGATCCCAGCGACGACCGGCGACACGGACATAGGCCTTCACGCGGCTGGCGATTTCCGGCCAGTCGGCAAAGCGGGCATAGAAGCCGGCCGCGGCGGTTTCCGCGTCCCGACCAACGAACAGGGGCAATTCGGCGAACTTGTTGTCGCGCAGCGGCGCAATCACGCTGCCGCTCTTCTCGATGAGCGACAGGTCGGATCCGTGCTGCCAGATACCGAAAGCCTTGCGCTCCTTGAGGTTGACCTCGATCGTGCCGGGATAGACCTTGCGGACCGTCACTTCTTCGACCCACGGCATCTTCGCGATGGCCTGCCGGGCGGCATCGATATCGAGAGCGACGAGTGACGTCGCACCATCGAGACCGATCTCCTGAAGAATGTCGATTTCCGAGGTCTGGTCGTTACCGGCAATCTTCACGTCCTCAATGGCGAAGCCGGCAGCCGACGTCGTCGCCTTTGCGACTTCAGGCGTGTGTCCGCCGATCGCCATGCCATAGAGGCCCGTTGCAGCAAAGAGCGCCAGCGCGGACACCGTACCGGTATAAGGCGCGAAATGGATCCGGCCCGTGCCGAGCGCAACGAAGAAGCGGACGACGCGGCGCAGCGGACGCGGCAGGACCACATGGCCATCCATGTCCCGGAACTCCTGCGGCGCACGGACGCGCTCCTGGAAACGACCTCTCAACGCAAACACGACGCATCCTCCACGATCCAACTGAGGAACTCACCAAAGGAATGGCCGGCATGAACCGCCATCTCAGGAACCAGCGATGTCGGGGTCATGCCCGGCTGCGTGTTGATTTCGAGCCAGATCAGCTCACCCTCTCCGGGTGCGCTTTCGTCAAGGCGGAAGTCGGAGCGGCTGACACCACGGCACCCCATCGCATGATGTGCCGCAACGGCCAGTCTTTGAATGTTTTGGTAAATATTCGGTAAAATTTCCGCCGGAATGACATGCTGCGAGCCACCGGCCACATATTTCGCATCGAAGTCGTAGAAGGCATGACCCTGCGGAATGATCTCCGTCACGCCGAGCGCTTCGCCGCCCATGACGCCGCAGGTGAACTCCCGTCCGGGAATATACCGCTCGACCATGACCAGATCGCCATAGCGCCATTCGCTGGAGGTGATGATCTGCGGCGGATGCGACTGGTCCTTCTGGACGATGACGACGCCGAAGCTCGACCCTTCGCGCACAGGCTTGACCACGTAGGGCGTGGGGATCGGATGATCCTGGCCGAAATCGTGCCGATCCATGACTTTCGCCTCGGCGACGGGAATGCCAGCCGCCTTTGCGACAATCTTTGCCTGACCCTTGTCCATGGAGAGCGACGAGGCCAGCACGCCGGAATGCGTGTAGGGAATCTCGAGATATTCCAGAATACCCTGAATCGTGCCATCTTCGCCGAAGGGGCCGTGCAACGCGTTGAACGCCACATCCGGGCGCAGGGCGCCGAGAACCGTCGCAATATCCCGCTCGACATCGATGCGGGTGACGCGATAGCCGAAGGCTTCGAGGGCATCGGCACAGGCGGCGCCCGAAGACAGGCTGACCGGCCGTTCCGACGAAAAGCCTCCCATCAGCACTGCGACGTGTTTGCCACTCATGAAAACCCCCGACGTTTCTGATCCATCATCCTGCGGCGAAGCGACCGGGCCGAACCCCGACTCAACGCTTGCCTGCCTGCGCTCACTAAAGCGTCAGTAAGGTTAACGAACCGTTTACTTTCGTTAACCGGGAGCGGTGAGCGGCACCTCAGGTAGAGCCTTTCGTCACGGCGAATGGCTTCTGTGTTGAAAATAGCACGGGTACAGATCCTGCATGGCTGAAGCGGGTTCCGACGCGCTTTCCGCTCAAAAGCTTCCCCACCGCCATGCATTCGCCCAAAGACAGGGCAGCGGTAAGGCGGTTCATCGACCGGCTATGCGCCATCGTTCCATCTCATGCGAAACAGCGGGAAATCGCGTCATATTCTTGCCCAGAAAGGGTTTCTTCCGACATTAACTTGCCGTATGAAGCCGGCAGCTACCTATGAGGGTGGCGGATCCTCAACACGGACAAGATCATGAGCAACGCGATATCTCCGGTATCGTCGAAGGCAGATGTCTTGGACGCACGCGCTACCAATTCCCCGGCTCGCGTGCTCCTGGCGAGCCTCGTCGGCACCACCATCGAATTCTTCGACTTCTACGTCTACGCAACGGCTGCCGTCCTGGTGTTTCCGACGCTGTTTTTCCCGAACACCGACCCGACGACGGCGCTGCTGGCATCGTTTGCCACCTTTTCCATCGCCTTCTTCGCCCGCCCGCTCGGCGCGGTCGTTTTCGGCCATTATGGAGACCGCGTCGGCCGCAAGACGACGCTGGTCGCAGCCCTTCTGACGATGGGCATCTCCACCGTCATCATCGGCCTTCTCCCAACCTACGAATCGATCGGCGTTCTTGCACCGCTGCTTCTGGCTCTGTGCCGGTTCGGTCAGGGCTTCGGCCTCGGCGGTGAGTGGGGCGGTGCCGTTCTGCTGGCGACGGAAAATGCGCCTGAAGGCAAGAAGAGCTGGTACGGCATGTTCCCGCAGCTCGGCGCGCCCGTCGGCCTCTTCCTCTCCTCCGGCGTCTTCTGGCTGCTGCTACATGTCATGTCGCAGGAAGCGCTGCTGAGCTGGGGCTGGCGCGTGCCGTTCATCGCCTCGATCCTGCTGATCGCTGTCGGCCTCTGGGTTCGCCTGTCCATCACTGAAACACCGGCGTTCCAGAAGGCCATCGACAGCCATGAACGCGTTCAGGTTCCTGTGGTCGAACTCTTCCGCAACCACAAGCGGAGCCTCGTTCTCGGCACCTTCGTTGCGCTGGCCACCTTCGTGCTGTTCTACATCGGCTCGGCCTATCTCTTGTCCTACAACATCAAGGTTCTGAAGCTGCCCTTCGTCGATGCGCTCGAAATCCAGCTGCTCGGCGCCGTTCTCTTCGGCATCTTCATCCCCATCGCCGGCAAGCTCGCAGAACGTTTCGGCCGCCGCGAGATCCTGATCGGCGTCACGGTGCTGATCGGCGTCTTCTCCTTCTTTCTGCCGGGCCTTCTGACCAGCGGCGAAGCGAGTGTCGTTCTGTTCGTCGTCATCGGCATGGCGCTGATGGGCATCACCTACGGCCTGATCGGAACGGCGCTCGCCGCCCCCTTCCCGACCAATGTGCGCTACACCGGCTCGTCGATCACCTTCAACTTCGCCGGCATCTTCGGCGCCTCGCTCGCGCCCTATATCGCCACCTACCTGCAGGCGACCTACGGCATGACCGCCGTCGGCTACTACGTGTTGTTCGCAGCCGTCATAACGCTCGTCTGCATCCTGCTGTCAGGCAAGCACGAGGTCTGACCTAAAGCAGAATCAGAACAAACAAAAAGGCCGCGAAGTCTCTGACATCGCGGCCTTTTATGCATCTTGAAGACCTATGTGTGTATCCGTCATCTAAGAAGGCGGTCCACTGATCAGAAAGTCTATTTCTTATCCTGGTTGGGGTAACGCATGTAATCGACCGCAAGCCACGCCAGACCGAGGACTGACACCGTAATGGGTACACCCCACCAGAACAGCACTTGTTGTGTCATGTCTTCAACCTTCCAAGAACACGTTGCGAAATCAAATGTAGGATAACCGCGCCGATTAGCCAACAGGTCGCATTGAAAACGCTCCAGAGCGAAGCGGACGAGGGCGTCAGCGCAACAACTGGACCAAGAACGCCAACAACAACCAATGCAGTGGAAAGGCGGTCGAGGGAACTTGCAACGAGCTTCAGACGCTCGTTATGAACAAGCGGAGACACGCGTGCCTCTGCCATCACGCCATCGCCCGACCCAGAAACTCCCGCACCTCATAACCGGCCATAAACTTGCCGATCCGCTTGATCTCCCACTCTAGCTTGACGCCGGAATGCTCCATCACGCGCTGGCGAACGGTTTCGCCTAGATATTCAAGTTCGTAGCCGCTCGCCTGCCCCGTATTGATCATGAAGTTGCAGTGCATCGGCGACATCTGGGCGCCGCCGATCATCATGCCGCGGCAGCCGGCTTCGTCGATCAGCTTCCAGGCGGAATGCCCTTCCGGATTCTTGAAGGTCGAACCGCCCGTCTTCTCGCGGATCGGCTGAACGGTCTCCCGGTGCTGGCGCACCGCATCCATATCGGCGCGGATTTTCGCCTTGTCCTCGGGATAGCCCTCGAACACGGTATGCGTGAAGATCAGTTCCTTGGGCGCGCTCGAATGCCGGTAGCTGTAGCCCATGTCGGTATTGCTCAACACGTGCTTCTCGCCCTGCCGGTCGATGGCATGCACTTCGACCACCCGCTCGCGCGTCTCGCCGCCATTCGCGCCAGCGTTCATCCGCAATGCGCCGCCGACCGTGCCGGGAATACCGTAATAGAAGAAGAAACCGCCGATCCCGTGATCAAGCGTCATGGCGGCGAGGTTCTTGTCCGGGCAGATGGCGCCGGCCTTGACGCGGTTCTCGCCCACAAGCTCGACATCGCCGAAACCTTTGGCCGAGAGACGGATCACGACACCGGGAATACCGCCGTCGCGCACCAGCAGGTTGGAACCGACGCCGGCTACCATGACCGGAACCTCTTCCGGAACGAGCTTCAGAAAGGTCACGAGATCATCGACGTCATGCGGCTGGAACATCAGTTCGGCCAGCCCGCCGGCGCGGAACCAGGTCACGCGGTCCATGGGCGCATTCGGCGTCAGCCGTCCCCGAAGCGCGTTGACGCCCTCGCCAAGAGATGCGAGCAGCTTTGTTCCGTCGACCTGTTTCATGCGTCCTGTCCTGTCCCCTGCCCTGTGATGTCGGCCAATTCCTTTGGCAGCGCCGCAGCCCAGTAGGTAATGCTGCCGGCGCCCAAAAGAACCACGAAGTCACCGGGTTGTGCAATGGTGGAGACGAGCGGCGCAAGGGCTTCCGGCCCTTCGACGTAGCGGGCATCGCGATGTCCGCCGGCTTTGATGCGGGAAACCAGCTCCTGCGAGGTGATCCCCTCGATCGGCTCCTCGCCGGCCGAGTAGACGGGCGACAGAAGAATCGTATCGGCATCGTTGAAGCAGGCCGCGAAATCCTCGAACAGGCTCTGAAGGCGCGAGAACCGGTGCGGCTGATGCACCGCGATGATTCGGCCCTGGCAGGCCTCCCGCGCGGCGCGCAGCACCGCCTTGATCTCGACCGGGTGGTGGCCGTAGTCGTCGTAGATCCGGACGTTGTTCCACTCGCCGGTAAAGGTGAAGCGCCGCTTGACGCCGCCGAAGGCCGCAAGGCCCTTGGCGATATCCTCGGAGTTCATGCCGAGCCGGTTTGCGACCGCGATGGCGGCCGTCGCGTTGGAGACGTTGTGGCGGCCGGGCATCGGCAGGCGCAGGTCCTTCAACTCGATTAGCTGGCCCGTACGGCGACGGCGAATGGCGACGTCGAAAATCGAGGTGGCACCGTCCATGCGGATGTTGAAGAACCGAACGTCCGCCTGCGGGTTTTCGCCATAAGTGATGACCTTGCGATCCTCGATCTTGGAGACCATCGTCTGGACCTCGGGATGATCGAGACACATCACCCCGAAGCCGTAGAACGGTACGTTTTCGACAAATTGGCGAAACGCGGCCCGCACCTGGTCGAACGTCCCGTAATGGTCGAGATGCTCCGGGTCGATATTGGTGACCACGGCCACGTCGGCGGGAAGCTTGAGGAACGTGCCGTCCGATTCGTCGGCTTCGACCACCATCCATTCCCCGGCACCCATGCGGGCATTGGTGCCATAGGCATTGATGATGCCGCCATTGATTACGGTCGGGTCGAGACCGCCGGCTTCAAGGAGGGCGGCGACCATAGACGTGGTGGTCGTCTTGCCGTGCGTGCCGCCGATGGCGATCGAACTGCGGAAACGCATGAGTTCGGCCAGCATCTCGGCGCGGCGCACGACGGGCAGCAGCTTTTCGCGCGCCGCGATCAGTTCCGGATTGGTCTTCTTGATCGCCGTGGACACGACGACGACTTCCGACTCGCCAAGGTTTTCCGCCTTGTGGCCGACGAAGACCTCGATGCCCTTCTCCCGCAACCTCTGAACGTTGGCGCTTTCGGATTGGTCGGAACCCTGAACGCGGTGGCCGAGATTGTGCAGCACCTCCGCAATGCCGCTCATCCCGATCCCGCCGATACCGATGAAATGGACGAGGCCGATCGTCTGCGGCAGTTTCATGAGCGCTTTTCCTTGAATTGGGCAATTGTCTGGCCGCTGGCAATAGCCTCTACCATGCCGGCAAGCAAGCGCGCGGCGTCCGGCCGGCCGGCGGCCTTGGCGCTGGTCGCCATCGCTGCCATGCTCTCCGGGTTGTTCATCGCATCGCGAATGAAGTTCGCCAGAACCTCCGGCGTCAGGTCTTTCTGCGGCACGAGCCGGGCGGCTCCCGTCTCGGCAAGAGCGGCGGCATTTGCCGACTGGTCGTGGTCGAGCGCGAAGGGATAAGGCACGAGGATGGACGGGCGACCGATGACAGCAATCTCCGATACGGTGGAAGCTCCGGAACGGCAGACGAGCAGATGCGCGGCGGCGATCCGTCCGGCCATATCCGTAAAGAAGGGCGAGATTTCCGCCGTCAGCTCGAATTTCGACATCGCCGTCCGGGCGCCGTCAAGATCCTCCGGCCGGGCCTGCTGCGTCACGTGCAACCGGGCGCGAAGCTCGGGCTCCAGCAGCGCGACGGCCGACGGAATGGCCTTGGAGAAGAACTGCGCGCCCTGGCTGCCGCCGAACACGACGAGACGGAACGCCTCACCCGGGCCGGATGCCGCATAGGGAACCTCGGCGGCTTCGAGCACGGCGGGACGCACCGGATTGCCTGTCGTCACCGTCTTCTTCGCATAGCGCCCGTCCGTTTCCGGCAGGAAACCGCCGGCAATGGCCGTGACGCGCCCTGCAAGGCCCTTGTTGGCGCGGCCCATCACGGCGTTCTGCTCATGAATGATGGTGGGGATACGCAGTCGGCTGGCAGCGAGAAGCGGCGGCACGGTCGGATACCCACCGAAGCCCACGACCACCTGCGGCTTTACCGCTTTGAGGACGGTCCGTGCCTCGCGCATGCCGCTCCACAATTGCCAGAGCGAGGACGCGACCTTCACCGGGTTACGCGACCCGATCGTGGCGGAGCGGACGACATGGATTCCCTCGGCCGGGAACGAACCCGCATAGCGCTCGGCACGGTGGTCGGTGATGAGGTGAACCGTAAAGTCCAGCGCGGCCAGTTCGTGCGCGAGCGCCTCGGCTGGAAAAAGATGGCCGCCGGTACCTCCGGCGGCTAGCATGACGATGCCCTTGGTCAAGACTCGAGACCTCCAGTACGAAGCGTGTTGCGCAAAGCTGCGCAGCGAATATGTATCAAAAAAGCACGGCCGAAACGTTCTAGCGCATAATATCGAAAACCGGCACCGGTTTCCTTCAACTTTCCAGCAACTTGAAGTGCCTCAGCGCCGCGTGTCGGAAAGACGCGCGACGCTATCATTTGTTTGGCGCACGCTTACAGCGCACACCCGGAACGCGATGATCGCTATTCCGCCGCGACAGGCGCACCGGTGCGGAACAGGCTGCGCTCCAGAGCGCGCTTTTCCGGACGGTGACGGGTGAGAGCCAGAATGAAGCCGGCGGTGACGCAGATCGCGATCATCGAGGAACCTCCGTAGGAAATCAGCGGCAGTGTCATGCCCTTGGCCGGAAGCAGTTCGAGATTGACCCCGACATTGATGATCGACTGGATGCCGATCTGCAGCACGAGGCCGGCGACGGCGAAGCGGTTGAAGTCGTTGCGCTCGCGGAACGCATGGCTGAGGCCGCGCATGACGAGGAACGAGAAGATGGCGACGATGACCATGCAGAACACGATGCCGAACTCCTCGGCCGCAACCGAGAAGATGAAGTCGGTATGGCTGTCCGGGATGATCCGCTTGATGATGCCCTCGCCCGGACCCTGCCCCAGCCAGTCACCGCGGATGATCGCTTCGCGCGCCGTATCCACCTGAAACGTGTCGCCCTCGCCGGTCATGAACCGGTCGATACGGCCGGCCACGTGGGGAAGCAGCGTGTAGGCGACGACCAGACCGCCGACGGCCGAGCCGCCGAGAACGACGATCCACAGCCACGGCATTCCGGCCATGAAGAACATGCCGCCCCAGACGGCCGTCGTCAGGATGGTCTGCCCGAGATCGGGCTGGGCGATGAGAAGCGTGGCGACGATGCCGTACAGCAGGATGGCAAAGAGATTGCCCGGAATTTCCGGCTGGCGGGCATGTTCGGAGAAGAGCCAGGCGCAAACGATGACGAAGGCCGGCTTCATGAACTCGGACGGCTGGATGCCGATCGGGCCTATGGAGAACCAGCGGCGCGAGCCCTTGATCTCGACGCCGAAGAACAGCGCCAGAATCATCATGGCGATGGACGCGGCGAGAATGACGATGGCCGTGCGACGCACCTGACGCGGCGTCAGGAACGACAGGCCGATCATGACGATCAGCGATGGAATAAGAAAGGCCGCCTGACGCTTGACGAAGTGGAAGCTGTCGAGACCTAGCCGCTCGGCCACCGCTGGGCTCGCGGCGAAGGACAGCATGAACCCGATGCCCATCAACAGAATGAACGTTGCCAGGAAGAACCTGTCGATGGTCCAGAACCAGTCGGCCACCGGGCCACGCTCCGCACGACTCACCATGTCTTCATCCTCGTTGAAAAGCGCAGTCGCGCCGTAAACCGTCCGGCCGCGGCGACATGAGCCGCCACGGCTGTCAAATCAGCATGGTCACGCCGGGAAGTGCGGCCACGTGAGCCACGAATGCATCCCCGCGCATCTCGAAGTTCTTGTACTGGTCGAAGCTTGCGCAAGCCGGTGATAGCAGAACAGCTGCCGGCAGCCCGTCCCGTGCCGCATCGGCCGCCGCAGCCGCCACGGCCTTCTCCAGCGTTTCCGAACGCGCGAACGGAACGGCATCGCCAAGCGTCGCCGCGAAATCGTCCGCAGCCTGACCGATCAGGTAGGCTTTCGCAATTCTGAGAAAATAAGGAGAAAGCGACGTGATGCCGCCTTCCTTGGGCACACCGCCGGCAATCCAGTAGATCCGCTCGAAGCTCGACAAGGCCGGGGCCGCAGCCTCGGCATTCGTCGCCTTGCTGTCATTGACGAACGTGACGTCTCCGACGGTCGCAACCGGCTGCATGCGATGCTTCAGCCCGGGGAAAGACTGAAGCCCCGATAGGATCTCGGCTTTCGACACGCCGACGGCAAGGCAGGCGGCAATCGCCGCGGCCGCGTTCTGTCCGTTATGACTGCCCCGCAACGTCGCGATGCCGGAGAGATCGGCGTAGACCTCCGCATGGCCGGCCTCGGCGCGCATCACGGCGGCGTCCTCGGCGAAATATCCATCGCCAAGCGACCGGTGGCGGGCGATTCGGATGACGGGACGACCGGCGAGCGCCACGCGGTCCGCAATGGCTTCGCACCACACATCGTCCACGCCGATGATGGCGGTCTGGCTCGCGGCGACGAGGCGTTCCTTGATCGCCGCATAGTTTTCCATGGTCCCGTGCCGGTCGATATGGTCGGGCGTAAGGTTGAGAAGAATGCCGGCGGTCGGCTCCAGCGACGGCGTCAGGTCGATCTGGTAGGACGAGCACTCGACCACGTAGAACCGATCTTTCGCCAGTGGATCGAGCGTCAGCACCGCGGTGCCGATATTGCCGCCAAGCTGCGTATCCCGGCCGCTGGCGGCAAGGATATGCGCGATCAGCGCCGTGGTCGTGGATTTGCCGTTGGTTCCTGTGATGGCGATCAGCGGCGCCTCTGGAAACAGAGCCCGCCGCTCGCGCGAAAACAGCTCGACGTCGCCGATGACCTCCACCCCCGCCGCGCGCGCGAGATCGACCGTCCAGTGTGGTTTCGGATGCGTCAGCGGCACGCCGGGCGACAGAACGAAGGCCGCAAAGAGCGACCAGTCGGCCTCCCGCAGGTCGCCGGTGCCGATACCCTCGGCAGCGGCCTTCGCCACGCCCCCGGCATTGTCGTCCCACGCCGTCACGGTCGCTCCGCCGGCAACCAGCGCGCGCGCGGTGGCGAGCCCGGAGCCTCCGAGACCGAAGAGGGCGACGTGATGGCCGTTGAGCGTGGTGACGGGGATCATCGGCTTACCGCAGCTTCAGCGTGGACAGGCCGACCATGGCCAGGATGACGGCGATGATCCAGAAGCGGATAACGACCTGGCTTTCCGTCCAGCCCTTCTTCTCGAAATGGTGGTGGATGGGCGCCATGAGGAACACGCGGCGGCCGGTGCGCTTGAACCAGAAGACCTGGATGATGACGGACAGCGTCTCCATGACGAACAGGCCGCCGATGATGACCATGACGATCTCGTGCTTGGTGGCGACGGCAACGGTGCCGATGAGACCGCCGAGCGCCAGAGAGCCGGTGTCGCCCATGAAGATGGCGGCCGGCGGCGCATTGAACCACAGGAACCCGAGACCGGCACCGATGACCGCCCCGAGAATGACGGCCAGCTCGCCGGTACCCGGCACGAAATGGATCTGCAGGTAGTTGGCGAACACCGCATTGCCGGCGAGATAGGCGATGACACCGAAGGACGCCGCAGCGATCATCACCGGGACGATGGCGAGACCGTCGAGCCCGTCCGTCAGGTTCACGGCATTGCCGGCCCCGACGATGACAAAGCCGCCGAACAGGATGAAGAAATAGCCGAGGTTAAGCGTGAAATCCTTGAGGAAGGGGAATGTCAGCGATGAGCCGAAGGTGGAGCCGGCCGTGCCTGCCGATATCGCCGACCGCATCATGAAGAACACGGCAATGGCAGCGACCGCGAACTCGATAGCCAGACGCGCCTTGCCGGAGAACCCCTTGTCCGACTGCTTCGTCACCTTGAGATAGTCGTCATAAAAACCGATAGCGCCGAAGCCGAGCGTGACGAGCAAGGTTGAGACCACGTAAACGCTGGACAGGTCGGCCCAGAGCAGCGACGATACGACGATGCCGGCAAGGATCATCAGGCCGCCCATGGTCGGCGTTCCCGCCTTCTTGAAGTGCGTCTGCGGTCCATCGGCACGGATCGGCTGTCCACGGCCCTGTCGCACGCGCAGCGACGAAATCATCTTCGGCCCGAACAGGAAGACGATCATTGCGGAGGTGAAGAGCGCCGCGCCGGTGCGGAACGTGATGTACCGGAACAGATTGAAAAACTGGAAATGGTCCGCCAGTTCGACAAGCCAGATGAGCATGAGGGACCCTTCCCCGAAAATTCGATATCGACATGCCTCTCCCGACCGGAGAGGAAAATGAGGTGGAGCGAGCGCTAGAGCGCCTGCTCCGTTTCGGCCTGCGCCGGAAATGTATCGAGAAGCGCCTGAACGATCCGTCCGCAGCCGGTTCCCTTGGAAGATTTGATCATGACGACATCGCCGGCTCGCACCGAGGCGACCGCGTGGTTGCGCAAATCGTCCACCGCATCGCAGTGAACGACGGACACCGTCTCCGGCAGAGCATCCCGCAGATGCGTCATCTCGGGTCCGGCAAGCCAGACCGTGTCGATGCCCTGCTCAGAGAGCGGGCCGGCAAGGGACGCATGCGCCTGCGTGGAATGCGCGCCCATCTCCAGCATGTCGCCGAGAATGGCGATCCGTCGTCCGCCCTCGACGCCGATCTCGGCTTCGCCGAGAAGCGCGATGGCCGCGCGCATGGAGGCGGGATTGGCGTTGTAGCTCTCGTCGATCAGCGTCATCGTGCCCGTACCCACGGACAGGCGATGACGTTCGCCGCGGCCCTTTTCCGGTTGCAGGGTCGCCAGCGCTGAAATCACCGTGTCGAGGTCTGCGCCGACAAGCGCCGCTGCACCGAGCACCGCGAGCGCGTTCTCGGCGATGTGCCGGCCCGGAGCGCCGAGCGGGATCTCGAGCGTGCGACCATCGATCATCGCCCAGAGCGTACCGCCCTCAGGCGTCGCCGCATATTCGATCATCCGGAAATCGGCGCGCTGATCGACGCCGAAACTGTGGACGTTGGAGACGCCAAGCATCGCGGCAGCCTTCTCCAGCGTGCCGAATTGCGCATTGTCGCGGTTGAGAAGGACGTGGCCGCCATCGACCAGCCCTTCCATGATCTCGGCCTTCGCCGTGGCGATCTCATCGAGATCGCGGAAATTGCCGAGATGGGCGGCCGCGATCGTGGTGATGACGGCGACATGCGGACGAACCATGCGCACCAGCGGCCGGATTTCGTCCGAGTGGTTCATGCCGATTTCGAAGACGCCGTAATCGGTCGCTTCCGGCATGCGTGCGAGCGTCAGCGGCACGCCCCAGTGATTGTTGAAGGAGGCGACAGACGCATGGACGCGGCCGCTCGGCGACAACGCGTGCCGCAGCATCTCCTTGGTGGTCGTCTTGCCGACGGAGCCTGTGACCGCGATGATCTTGGCCGCACTCCGGTCGCGCGCCGCGCAGCCGAGCCGTACCAGAGCAGCCAGAACATCGTCCACAACGATCATCGGTGCGATCAGACGCCCGAGCGCCGGCAGCTTGCCTTCGCTGACCACCAGAAGTGCTGCGCCATTGGCAATGGCGAGCCCGGCATAGTCATGCCCGTCCACGCGGTCGCCCTTGATGGCGAAGAAGGCCTCGCCCTTGCCCATGGCACGGCTGTCGATCGAGATGCCGGTAATGCCCTGCGGCAGATTGCCCACCGGGCGACCGTTCATGGCGGCCATCAGGTCGGCGCTGGTCCAGAGAAAACCCATGTCGTCAGCCTCCCATTTCCGAACTGGCGGCTTGTTGGCCATCCAGAGCCCTGCGGATTTCGGCATGGTCCGAGAACGGCAGCGTGACTGTACCGACCGTCTGTCCCTGCTCGTGACCCTTGCCTGCGACGATCAGCGTGTCACCGGTTCCGAGTATACCGACGGCATGCCGGATAGCCTCGGCGCGATCGGCGATTTCGGTCGCGCCGGGTGCCGCAGCAAGGATCTCGCTGCGAATCGTTGCCGGCGTTTCCGAACGTGGATTGTCATCCGTCACGATCACGACATCGGAGAGTCTGGCAGCGATCTCGCCCATCAGCGGCCGCTTGCCCTTGTCACGGTCGCCGCCGCAGCCGAACACCGTCACGACGCGTCCGGTCGTAAATGGCCGGACGGAGGACAGGACCTGCGCCAGCGCGTCCGGCTTGTGGGCGTAATCGACGTAGGCGAGCGCACCCTCCGGCGTCTGGCCCACAAGTTCCAGTCGGCCCGGAGCGCCCTGCAGCTTTTCAAGCGCCAGCATTACCGTAGGCGCATCCACGCCTGTCGACAGTGCCAGACCTGCGGCCACGAGGGCATTGGAAATCTGGAAGTCGCCCGCAAGCGGCAGGTTCACCTCGAAAATGCGTCCATCGACATGCACTTCGGCAATCTGCTTGTGGCGGAAATGCTCGACCCGCTTCAGCGCGAGATAATCGCCCTTGCGCCCGACGGTGCGCACGTCGCTGCCGGCCGCTTTCGCGGCCCGGATCGCGGCGTCCGACCATTCGCCGTCGGAGAAGATGATGGCTGGTGCGCCCTTGGGCAGCAGCGCTTCGAACAGGCGCATCTTGGCGCCGAGATAATGCTCGATCGTTGGATGATAATCCATGTGATCGCGGCCGAGATTGGTGAAGGCCGCAGCCGAGAGGCGCACGCCGTCGAGCCGGCTCTGGTCGAGCCCGTGGCTGGAGGCCTCCATGGCCGCATGCGTCACGCCGGCCGCAGCCAGTTCCGAAAGCAGCTGGTGCAGCGAGACCGGATCGGGCGTGGTCAGCGAGCCGTAATCATTGCGGCCGGGCGCCACGACGCCGGTCGTGCCGATCATCGCGGCCGCGAGACCGGCCTGCGCCCAGATCTGACGCGTGAAGGACGCAACGGAGGTCTTGCCGGCCGTGCCGGTCACGGCGACCATCGTTTCCGGCTGGGCCTCGTAGAACCGTGCCGCAGCGAGAGAGAGAAACGTGCGGGTGGAGGCAACACGCAGCACAGGCACGGAGACCTCGGTGCCGAGATCCTCCTCGGTGACGATGGCGACCGCGCCGCGCGACACGGCGTCATTCACGTACACGCTGCCGTTCGCCTTGTTGCCGGGAACCGCCACGAACAGCATGCCGGGCGAAACCTTGCGACTGTCGGCGGTCAGCCCGCCAATATCGGCATCGGCCTGACCCGAAGGCGGAAAGGTCCCGGCCCCGTTGTTACCATCTGCAAGCGTCGCAAGGTCACTGATCTTCATCGATTGCACTTTTCCCAACACGATTCCCCAAGGCCATCACGGCCGCGTGATCGTCCTTTACCGCTCAATACGCCACAAGCAAGGCGGAACCGTCGGCACCGAACTTCGGCTCGACACCCAGAAGCGGCGCGGAACGGCTGATGATGTCATGAACCATCGGGGCCGCCGTGTTGCCGGCAAGCGCCGCGCCATTGCCCTTGTCCGTCTTCGGCTCGTCGATGAAGGTCAGCACCACATAGCGCGGATCGTCGATCGGAAAGCCGGCAAGGAAGGCGTTGAAGTTGGCGTCGCTCGAGTAGCGTCCGTTGACGACCTTGTCGGCCGTCCCCGTCTTGCCGCCGACGTTGAAGCCGGGAACGCGCGCGTTCCGGCCCGAACCGTGGACCCCGTTCCAGCGGAACAGATACCGCATGTCGTCGCTGGTGGATTTCTTGATGACCTGCGTAGAGGCGGCGGCGGCGTCCTCGATCGAGCGCGGCAGGAAGGTGGGCTCGATGAGCTTTCCGCCGTTCAGCAGCGCGCCGCCGGCAACCGCCGTCTGCAGCGGCGTGGTCGAGACACCGTGGCCGAACGAGATGGTGATCGAGTTGATCTTCTTCCAGACCTTCGGCTGGCTCGGCATCTTGATCTCGGGCAGCTCCGTCGGGATCCTCGTCAGAAGACCGAGGCGTGTGAGGAATTCCTTGTGGGCGTCGATGCCGACGATATCAGCCATCTTGGCCGTGCCGATGTTGGACGAGTACTGGAAGATTTCCGGCACAGTCAGTACGCGATGCTTGCCGTGGAAGTCCTTGATGGTAAAGCCACCGATGCGGATCGGGAAACGCGCGTCGAAACTGTCGGTCAGCTTCACCTTGCCGCTGTCGAGCGCCATCGCCGTCGTGAACGATTTGAAGGTGGAGCCCATCTCGAACGTACCGTTCGACATGCGGTTCATCCAGCCTTCCTTGGCCCCGTCCGCCGGCTTGTTGGGATCGTAGTCGGGATAGGAAACCATGGCGAGAATTTCGCCCGTCTTTACGTCCATGACGACGCCACCGGCCGCGAGCGACTTGAACTTGACCATGGCATCGACGACGACGTCGCGCATGATGTTCTGGACGCGCAGGTCGATCGACAGGCGCACGGGCTCCAGCTTCGCATCGCTCGTCATGCCGATGGCGGCGAGATCCGCGAGGCCCTGGTTGTCGATCCAGCGCTCCATGCCGGCAATGCCACGGTTGTCGACATTGACGTGACCGACGATATGCGAAGCGGTGACGCCGCCCGGATAAAAGCGGCGCTTCTCCGGCCGGAAGCCGATGCCGGGAATGCCGAGCGCGAGGATTTCGCTCTGCTGCTTCGGCGTCAGCTGGCGGCGCAGCCACTGGAAGCGCGATTTTGACTTCAGCTTGTTGTAGATGTCGGCATTGTTGAGGTTCGGCAGCACGGTCGCCAGCTGCTCGACGGCCTCGTCCGCATCCACGATCTTGTGCGGCTCGGCAAAGAGCGAGACGGTGCGGATATCGGTTGCCAGAATCTGGCCGTTGCGGTCGAGAATATCGGGCCGCGACGCCATCAGGTTATCGGCGCGGCCGATGCTCGATACCGTCTCGGGTTGGGCGAAGCCGTACTGGATCAGCCGTCCGCCGATGATGCAATAGACGACCGAGAAGCCGGCAATGACGATGGCGACGCGGCTGCGCGCCTGGTTGCCACGCCGCTTGCGGATGCCCTCGAACGGCGCGCCGCGCGAAAGGTCGCCGGGATGATTGTTGCCGCCGGCGGAAAAGTGCGCCTTGCTCTTGACGACCATGATGCGGGAAAGAAACGACATCAGCGCGCCACCGAACCTGTTGAGATCTTGTCGGTCGTCTGGCTATCGCTCGATGCGACGGCCGGAGCGGCTTTCTTCTTGCCCTTGCTGTCCTTCTCCTCGGGCGGCGGGACGTCGGCCTTCAGCATCGGCAGCTCTTCGGGATGCGCAAGCTGCGTCGGATCCGTGGGAACAAGCTGCAGGTCCTTGTCATAGGCCTTCACGAGACGATCGAGCCGGTTCGGCTGGGTCAGAAGAGCCCAGTCGGCCCGCAGGAGGTCGATCGTATCTTCCTCGAGCTTGATCTGCGCATCGAGCGAGCGGACGTCCTCGAGCTTGTTCTCGGCCTTGTGCTTGATCGTGTAGGTCACGGTCGCCGCAGCAGTCATGACGACGATCAGCACGATATCGAGCGTTCTCAGCATGCGTCAGCCTCCCAGTTTCGAAAGACTTGCAAGGTCTGGCAGATCGAAAATCGACATGTCGGCGGCCTCGGCTGGGGCATGCGTACGTTCCCCGACCCGCAGCTTGGCGGAACGGGCGCGCGGATTTCTGGATGATTCGTCTTCGCTGGCAGCAATCATCGCCTTACCAACTGGTGCGAAGGTTGCCGGTCGCTCGTGCATGATGGGAAGATGACGGGAGCCCGATGCCTTGCCGGCCCGGTCCTGAAAGAATTTCTTGACGATCCGGTCTTCAAGCGAATGGAACGTGACGACGCTCAGCCGGCCGCCGGGTTTCAGCGCACGCTCGGCAGCGAACAGCGCCTGCGCCAGCTCGCCGAGCTCGTCGTTGACGAAGATGCGCAGCGCCTGGAAGACACGGGTTGCCGGATGGATCTTGTCCTTGGCCTTGCGGGGGGTCACCACCTCGATCAGACCCGCGAGATCGCGCGTCGTTTCGAACGGCGTCTCGGCACGGCGCTTCTCGATGGCGCGCGCGATGCGGCCCGACTGCGGCTCCTCGCCGAGAAAGCCGAAGATACGGATGAGATCGCCAACCTTCGCACGGTTGACGACATCGGCCGCCGAAACGCCATCGGAAGACATGCGCATATCGAGCGGGCCGCGACGCTGAAAGGAAAAGCCCCGGTCCGCCTCGTCGATCTGCATGGAGGAAACGCCGATATCGAGCACGACACCATCGAGCCCGCCTTCGGGCGCATGCCGGGCCAGTTCGGAAAACTGTGCGTGAACGAGAGTGAGGCGGCCATCGCTCGCCGCGACAAGCGCCTGTCCGGCAGAAATGGCGCTCGGATCGCGGTCGAGCGCGATGACGTCGGCGCCGCTTTGCAGGATCGCGGACGTATATCCTCCGGCACCGAACGTGCCATCAAGGACGATCTTGCCCGCTCCCGGCTGAAGACTGTTCAAAACCTCTGGGAGAAGAACCGGAATGTGGCGGACCGGTCCGCCATCGGCTCCAGTTGCACTGTCGCCAAGATCCGCCACCATTCCGTCTCTCCATGCTAGCCGGGGCGCAGACCTCGCAACCTGCGTTCCTGACGTGCCGCCGCCTGTGTTTCCTGAAACACCTGCGGCGCCCATAACTGAAAGTGATCCGCCCGACCAACGAAAGTCACCTCGTCGGTGATGCCGGTGAAGTCGCGGATAAAATCCGTGACCATCAACCGACCTTCCTGGTCGAGCTTCATGAAGACCCCGCCCCCGTGAATGAGGAGCGACATCTCGTTGGCCTGCGGTGAAAACGGATCCTCGCCCGCAATCTGCCGCTCGAAACGATCCAGCAATTCCGGTCCGCCCGCACTGATGGCCGGGAACACGAAATCCTGGAAACAATACAACTCCCGTATCTCCAGCTGCGCCAGCACGCCGCGAAACGAGGAGGGAACGGAAACCCGTCCCTTCGCATCGATACGGTTGGTGGCATGCGAGAGAAAGCGGTTCATGACGCGCAACAGCCGTTTTCATCCAATGCGCCGACGGCAAATGCCCGCAAGCAACCCCGGAAGCAGACACAATACGCCACCGCCGGGCGACGTGCCCGTTCCAAAACCCCTCTCGGGGCAACCACCAAACTCGCGATGATCGGGCCGTCAACGACCCCTGTGCAGTGCATGATTGGGATAGCATGGGACCATATGGGGGTCAATGGGATTTGGGTCGATGGAGGGGCCACCTCCACCGGTCATTGATAGACTGTTAAGTTTAACAAATGGTTACGAATGCCGCGGCAAGGCTTTGTTTGCATAGCCCGATCGGACACAGCAAAAACACCGTAGGAAGCATTCGGAAATTCTCAAATACGTGAAAAAACAGTGACATAAGGGAAATACAGACGTGGGGCCAAGATGGTGCACCGCACGCGGGAATGGCAGGAGGAAAAGCGCCAGTCGGCCTGTAAGCCGGGTTCTGTATGGCTCCGGCCGGTTGAGGACCGGAACGTGGCAGCCATTCATCTGGGACGACGCTCGCGCGCCGCCTCGTGCAACCCACCCGGATGACTGGCCCGGAACAGGCCGGAAGCCTTGCGGCTCCCACGTCATCCCTATTCGGTCTTGCTCCCGGTGGGGTTTACCGTGCCGCCCCTGTTACCAGACGCGCGGTGGGCTCTTACCCCACCCTTTCACCCTTACCCGCGTCAGACGCGGGCGGTTTGCTTTCTGTGGCACTTTCCCTGAGGTCGCCCTCGCCGGACGTTATCCGGCACCGTTTTTCCGTGGAGCCCGGACTTTCCTCCCCCCGCAACCTTTCGGTCATAGCGGAGAGCGGCTGCCCGGCCGACTGGCAGCGCCCTGATAGCGGAGACTTCCAGCCTTGGCCAGCGTTTATCCACGCCGGAGATGGAAGGTCTCACGCGAAGACCGGCGCGAAGGACTGGCTGTATCCTTCGCCGTCCACCGTGCCATCGAGGATCAGCGAAGCCCCCAGCCGGCCGATCTCGTCGCAGCTTTTCGCCGCCATGCCATTGCCGCCGGTCAGAATTGCAACCCGATCGGATGAGACATAGCCGATATAGGGATAGCCGGTTTCCGTCAGCGAGACGACGCATGGCGAAAAATGTGTCGAGGCCGGCGTGACGTCCGGCAGGACATCGGCAAGATGCCGCGCGAGATGCGCTGCTGCCTCTTCCCGTCCGCCGCCGCGGAACCACGACCGGATCTGCGCCTCGTCATGAAGCTGAAGATCGTCGGGATCGCCACCGATCTTGATGTAGGTCTTGCCGTCCGGATAGAGGATCGGTGGCAGGAGATAGAAGCTCTCCGCTTCCGTCGGCCCGTTGCGAATGAGCGACGGCATGGCCGACAGGCGCTCCCGATCCGCCTCGGCAACCTCGGCAAAAAGAACCGTGCGCGCCATGACCTGCATGGTGGGCTTCCGGCGCAGAAGCGCATCCGACAGCGCGAAACCACCGGTCGCCACCAGCACCTTCTGCGCCTGATAGGTGGCGCCGTCGGCCGTCGTTACAGTGACGGCGTCCGCCCCCTCGGCAAGGCCCGTCACCTCACGGCTGATGACGGAGGCGCCGGCCATCGCCGCGCAGACGGTTTCCGCCGCGACCAGCGCCCGTGGATTGACATGCCCGGCGTCGCTGGCCTCGAAAATTCCGCTTTCATGATCACGGAAGGAGAAATAGGGGAAGCGCGATTGCAGGCCGGGTGCATCCATAGGCGCGGCCGGCACGCCCAGCCCTTTGGCGGCGGCATCGACATTGCGGAGATAGGCACCCCCGTCTGCCGCCGCAATCAGGCAACCGACCTCGGTGTAGAAGGAAACGCCGGACCGGCTTTCGATCCCGTGGTAGCGCTCGATGGAGCGGCGGGCCATGCGCGCCCAGTCGCCGTCGCTATCGATGGTGCGGGTGATCCGCCCATTGTCGTAGTGGCTGGAGAACACGCCTTGGTGGCTTACCCAATCACGCGGCTCGTCCGGGCCGATCAGGGCGACGTTTGCCCCGCTGACGGCCAGATGGCGCGCGGCGGCCGCGCCCATCATGCCCTTGCCGATCACGATCGTATCGAAGGTTCCGCTCATCGCCATCTCCGGTCTTTACCCGTCTCCACCAAGACCTGTCGTTTACGAGTCCAGCAGCGTCTGGACCTTGCCGCAATAGCGCCTGGAGACCGGGTTCATACGGGTGGCGCCATGGCCCGCGTTGTAGCGCAGGATGGTGCCGCACGTGAAGCCACCGGAGAGGCGATGCGCCTTGGCGAGATATTTCATGCCGAACTTGATGTTCGTTTCCGGATCGAACAGCCCTGCCCGACTGCCGCCATATCCCATCATGCGCGCCGTTGCAGGCTTGATCTGCATCAGCCCGATCTCACCGGCACTGCCGCGCGCCTTCGGATTGAAGTTACTCTCGACCCGGATGACGGCCTGCGCCAGATCAACCGGCACGCCGAAGGCCTGCGCATAGGTCCTGATGAGGCTCGAATAGGCCGGAGCATCGATCTCGAAATCGGTAAGCGGAAAGCCGAGTGTTTGCCCGATATCCGGCAGCGCACGCGTCATCTCGGATGCCTTGAGGTCTTCGAGAGAGGCTGTTTCCGTCGGCGGCGACTGGAAGGAGAGTTCCGTGGAAGCCGTCTGATAAGCGGCTTCCGGTGCCGGCACGACCGGCGCGAATGCACCGTCTAATGCCCCGGCGAATGACGGCTGAACCCCTGAAAAAAGCACGCAAAAGCAGGCGGCTGCCTGGACGACAGTCGTTCGTCTCATGAATTTTGTAAACTCCGCTGGGATCGGGAAGCCAGCGGACGCCCCGCCCCGGCCTCATTCCGATCCATGATCATGGTCATTAGCGGGGAACGGTACGCAACCCTCAGGACCCCGCCCTCGGTACGGTGTCAAAATCCGTGTGGAACATGGTCATGATGTGGCGATGCAGCAAATTGCTGCGAAACGGTAAATGTGACGCGTCTCGTCAGCGCGTGAACTGCGGCAGCGAACCGAGCAGCCGATGCAGCGTGTCAAGCGTCGAAATATCGGCGATGCCATCGACTTGGCTCGGTCGGAAATGCCGCTGGAAAGCCTCCACGACACCCTGGGTCTTCTCGCAGAATTCCCCAGTCACCTCAAGGCCATAGCCGTAGAGCGAAAGCATGCTCTGCACCGCCTCGACCGGCTGGCCTCGGTCGCCCCGCTGGAAGTAGCGCCCGCCGCCGACAGGGGCCGGCTCGACCCAGTGGCCAACGCCATTTTCATACAAGTTCTTCCAGGGGAAATTTTCCCCCGGATCAACCTTGCGAACGGGGGCGATATCGCTGTGCGCCAGCACCCTCTCGGGGGCGATGGACCAGCGCTCGACACAAAACTGACACAGTTCGACGACCGCCGCGATCTGGACCTCCGGGTAATCCGGCAATCCACCGGGATGGCCGGCATTGGCGATCTCGATGCCGATCGAGCGGGAATTGATATCCGTCTCGGTCTTCCACACGCTCTTGCCCGCGTGCCACGCACGGCGATCCTCCGCCACGAGCTGGTCCACCCGGCCATCCTCATGCACGAAGTAATGGCTGGAGACCTGGCTCTCCTCGCGACACAGCCAGTCGAGCGCGCCGGCCGCCGTCGGCATGCCGGTATAGTGGAGGATGATCATATCCGGGCCGGAGACGCCCAGGCGTTCGTTATGATTGGGCGAGGCGACAAACCGCGCCTTCGGGAAATCGCAAACGGGAAGGCTCATGCCGCGCGACGTTCTCTCTCGATCGCCTCATAGGCAGCGTTGAAGGCGGCCATCCGGTCGTTGGCTGTCGCATGCTGCTCGGCCGGAACGCCGCGGGCGACCAGAAGGTCGGGATGGTACTCGGAGACGAGCACGCGATAACGCCGGCGAATGGTCGAGAAATCGTCCTTCCGGGAAACGCCAAGCAAGTCATAGGGATCGACACCCTCAAGATAGGCGTGCCGCGAGAGGATCGCCTCGAATTTCATATCGTCCATGTCGAAGATCTCGGCAACGCGGCGCAGGAAGGCGAGCTCCTTCTCGTGCAAGGCGCCATCGGACTTGGCGATATGGAACAGCCCGTCGACGATGTCTTCCAGCACAGGGCAGTTGGCTTCCCCGGAAACGCAGAGCCCAGAAAGCTTCTCTGCATAGGCCTCATATCCCGCCACATCCTGGCGAGCGAGATTGTAGAGCCGGGCCACGTTCTGAGCCTGATCCTCGGGGAACTTGAAGATCTGGCGAAATGCCGACACTTCGGCTTCCGTCACCACGCCATCAGCCTTCGCCATCTTGGCAGAGAGCGCAATCATGGCAACGGAAAAGGCCACCTTGCGACGTGTCTCCGGGTCGCCCTCGAACAGCGTCCGGATCGCTTCGACGAGGCCCGACAGCGCATTGCCGGTCGATGTCACGATTCCGATGAGGCGATCCCAGATCGACATGAGGATTTTCTTTCCCGTTTTGTCCGGCGGTGATGTCAGGACGAAAGCATCGCACGTGCGATTTGTTGCATCGAAACCGCCGACATCTCCGGTCACGGTCCTGCAAGGCGCTCAAGTCTGATCAGATGTCGTCCGCGATTGCAAGACGAGCGAGACCTCGAATGACACTTTTGTGATGGCCCTCACTATTTTTATGCTGCAATTTGCGCTCCACGCTCGGCAGCCGTGCAGCTCATGTCATTTTACTTATGGGGGATCTGGGCTAGGACAGGTGCGGAACCCGATGAATGGCAATATCCCGAGGAGGAATCATGGCCAAGCAGAAAGTCGCAATGCTCACGGCGGGCGGTCTCGCTCCGTGCCTTTCGTCTGCCGTAGGCGGATTGATCGAGCGTTATACGGATATCGCCCCCGATATCGAACTCATGGCCTACCGCTCCGGCTATCACGGCCTGCTTCTGGCCGACCGGATCGAAATCACGCCGCAGATGCGCGAAAAGGCAGGCCTTCTGCATCGCTACGGTGGCTCGCCCATCGGCAACAGCCGCGTCAAGCTGACCAATGCCGCCGACTGCGTCAAGCGCGGTCTGGTCAAGGAAGGCGAGAACCCGCTGCGTGTCGCAGCCGAGCGCCTTGCCTCCGACGGCGTGACGATCCTCCACACGATCGGCGGCGACGACACCAACACGACGGCCGCCGACCTTGCCGCCTATCTCGGTGCCAACGGCTACGACCTCACCGTCGTTGGCCTGCCCAAGACCGTCGATAACGACGTCGTGCCGATCCGCCAGTCGCTCGGTGCCTGGACCGCTGCCGAATATGGCGCTAAGTTCTTCGACAATGTCAGCAACGAGCAGAGCGCGGCACCCAAGACGCTGATCGTTCACGAGGTCATGGGCCGCCACTGCGGCTGGCTGACCGCCGCCACGGCGCGTTCCTACATGCAGACGGTCGAGAAGACCGAGTTCGTCGACGGCTTCATGATGAACAAGGCGCTGAAGACCATCGACGGCCTCTATCTCCCGGAGACAGCCTTCGATCTGCAAGCGGAAGCCGAGCGCCTTCGCGCCGTCATGGCAAAGACCGGCTATGTCACCCTCTTCGTCAGCGAAGGCGCCTGCATGGATGCGATCGTTGCCGAGCGCGAAGCAGCTGGCGAAACCGTCAAGCGTGACGCCTTCGGCCACGTCAAGCTCGACACCATCAATGTCGGCAACTGGTTCTCCAAGCAGTTCGCAGACCTTCTCGGCGCCCAGCGCGCCATGGTGCAGAAGTCGGGCTATTACGCACGCTCGGCCCCGGCCAATATCGACGACCTTCGCCTCATCCAGGGCATGGTCGATCTCGCGGTCCAGAGCGCCCTCGACAAGGTCTCGGGCGTCACTGGCCATGACGAGGATCAGGGCGGCAAGCTGCGCACGATCGAGTTCCCCCGCATCCGCGGCGGCAAGCATTTCAACACGGCCACGCCATGGTTCGGCGAGGTGATGGATGCGATCGGACAGAGCTGGAAGCCGGCGCACTGACGACACGAAATCCGGGAGCATGGCGGCTGGTTTTGTGATGCGCCGCCCCGCTCCCGGGCGCTGATGGACGGCAGGACACGGCGCCGGGGCTCGAAAAAACAGGAGCTCCGGCGCCCGCATTTCCGGGCTTTCGCGCCTGTGGAAACGTCCACGGACAGGACCGACATCCCGCCCTCGCTTGCGACCGGCCTTCATATAGGTTAATGACGGGCTCGACATGGCGGCTTTTGGCTGCAGCACTGGTAAGGCTACGGGGCCACAAAGCACGAAAGCGACAGCATGGCAGTTTCACGTCTTTCCGTTCATAAACAATCTCTTACGGCATGCGCCCTGATCTCGGCGACCTTGATGGCCGGCTGCTCGAGCGTCGAGCGCACCCCGATGGAGCAATTGATGGCAGCGCAGTCGGTCACGCCGCTTGCCAAGCCCGGAACGGAAATGACGGCTTACGCTCTGCCCACCCCGGACGGCGCAGCCACCACAGCCGCAGCCGCCCTCGCCGCCCAGACGGCCAACGCTTCGGCAACGCCCCCTGCGACTGCACCCGGCATTGCCACGGCGACGACCAACGCAGCCACGGCTTCGGCCGAGGCCGCAAAGACCTCGCCGGCCACACCGTCCGCCATGACCGCACTGGCCAATACCGAGGTCGCATCGTTGGCTCCGGCCAAAGCGACGACAGCGACCAACCCGCTTCTCGCCCGTACCGCGACCGACGCCCTGCCGGAAACCGCGAATGCGATGATCACCGTGCGCAAAGTCCCGGTACAGCCGACCATTGCCAGCGCCAGCGCCATGGATTCGGACTTCGACACAGGCGAACCGGTCGGCTTGGAAACGCTCGTCGCCAAGCGCATGATCGTTCCAGCCGCGAAGCCTCAGTTGATTTCCGTCGCCTACTCCAAGATGGAATCGGCAGCCAGCGCTCTCCTCGGTCGCGAAAAGCCGACGAGCTCTCGTCCCGAACTCGACAAGCTCATCACCCATTATGCCAAGCTGAACGGCGTCCCGGAGGACCTGGTCCATCGCGTCGTCCGCCGCGAAAGCACCTACAATCCGCGCGCCTATCACAACGGCAATTACGGCCTCATGCAGATCCGCTACAACACGGCCAAGGGCCTTGGCTATGACGGCCCGCCGGAAGGTCTGTTCGATGCGGAAACCAACCTGAAATATGCGACGCAATATCTGCGCGGCGCCTGGGTCGTCGCTGAAAACCAGAACGACAATGCCGTCAAGCTCTATGCCAGCGGCTATTACTACCACGCCAAGCGCAAGGGTCTGCTCGACACCCTCGGCATGCGCTGATTGAACCCACCTTACATCTCCACCGTGATCGAAGCTGGCTCGATAGCCCGCTCTGTGGATTTGTGATGATTTCGAGCGAAGCGGTCGCTGAAGTCGCCTCGGGTGATCGAAAGATGCGAGCCACGTTCTTGTCATTGACACGGGCCTGACAGCGTCATCAACCCGGCGTCCCCAGCCGCCTCATTCTGTCAGCCCTCTCTCCCATAATCTTACCGCTAACGTTGAAACCCCGTTAGGGCTGGGGCTTCGCCAGCGCGGCGATGATGTCGCGATGGAGCACGCTGTCGTCATAGCCCATCAGGCGCGGCGTCAGGCCCAGTCTGACCACGGCAAGCTTCATCGAGGGCACGAGCAGGATCGACTGCCCGTCATGCCCCCGCATCCAGTAGGCATCGCTCGGAAAGCCTTGAGCCTCCGGCCCCGTCTTCATCCACACCTGCCCGGAGCCGAACCGGCCGTTGGAGGCTGAGGTCGCCGTGCGCATCAGGCGGACATAATCCGGCGGCAGGATCGGCTCGTTATTCCAGACGCCATCCTGGAGCAGAAAGAGCGCGAACCGCCCCCAGTCCCGCGCGGTTGCATACATGTAGGACGAGCCGACGAAGGTGCCGTGCGCGTCGGGCTCGAGGATGGCGCTGCTCATGCCGAGCGGCCGGAACAGGGACGCACGTGGAAACGTCAGCGCCTCGCGGGGGCTGGCGAACGAATTCATCCACAGGCGCGACAGGATGACCGAAGTGCCGCTGGAATAGGAAAACTGGGTACCCGGTGCCGTGTCGAGCGTCTTCGACGCGGCATAGGCCGCCATGTCGTTTTCGAGAAAGAGCATGCGGGTGGCGTCCGTCACGCTGCCGTAGCTCTCGTTGAAGCCGAGGCCGCTCTGCATGCCGAGCAGGTCCGACAGCGTGATCCGGCTGCGTTCGTCGTTGCGCCACTGCGGCAGGAGGTCGGCCTTGTCGAGCGCCATCTGCCCGTCCCGGACGCGCAAGCCGATGAGTGCCGCCGTCACCGTCTTCGTCATGGACCAGCCGAGAAGCGGCGTGGAGGCATAGAAGCCGCGACCGTAGCGTTCGGCGATGATCCGCCCGTCGCGGATGACAACAAGGCCGCGCAGCCCAGGCCCTGCCCGCTGGTCGTCCTCGATCAGCGCCTGAACGCCGGCATCCGCCACAAGCGCGCCGCCATCCGGCCAGGGTTGCGTCGTGTCAGGCTCCACACTGCGACGGCGCAGCGACCGGTTGCCGGGGAAGGCCGCGAAGGCCCCGTCGGTCACGTTGGAGCAGCCGAGGCCGTCGCGGAAGATCGCGTGCCCTGGTGCGGCAAAGCCGAACATTCGCGCCGTCACGGTCTTACGCTGCTCGTCCACGGACACGCGAATGAAGCGTAGCAACGGATGACCCGGCGCCTGCACGTCGTCGGCGAGAACCTCCGACGCATTACGACCGGCAACGAACAGGCTGGAGCAGACCATCTTTGCCGCATAGCTGTCGCCGAGCTTCAGAAGGTCGGGGGGAGCCACCGTCAACCAGGTGCCGACACCGGCAACGAGCGTGAACAGCCCGCCGGCCATCGACATGAGAAACGTGCGTCTGCGCATGATCCGGTTCCGCATAACTGCACGCCCGCAGCCGGCCGAAGCGGCAGGACGGCAGGCCATGCAGCAAATGAAGCTGCCACGACGTCACGCTCTGCAGGACAGAGCGGTAACGTGCACGAGCGGAAGCCGGGCGGCGGCAGGACGCCGCGCCCAAGCTGACGCCATTTCCACTATGGCCGCTTCCACAGGGGGAACGCAACCCGCAGGACCGATTGTCGCTTGGCTCAGGCTTTCGCGTGGTGCACGCGGTTACGGTCCAGAATGGCCGAGACGTCGCCCGCCGCCACGGGCCGCGAGATGAGGAAGCCCTGTATGGCATTGGCGCCACGCGAGCGCGCATATTCGAGCTGCGGTTCCGTTTCCACGCCCTCGACCGTCGTTGACACATCGAATGTGGAGCCGAGCTTCAGGATGATATCGACAAGCTCCGCATCCCGCTTGCTGCCCAGCATGGCCGCGGTGAAGGTCCGGTCGATCTTCAGGTGATCGAGCGGGAAGCGGCGTAGATTGTTGATCGAGGAAAAACCGATGCCGAAGTCGTCAAGCGCGATCTTCACGCCCTCCGCACGGAGTTCCGTCAGGCTGTCGGCGATGATGGAAGGATCCACCGAGAAGATCGATTCGGTTACTTCGATCGTCAGCCGCTCGGGCGCGAGACCCGACTGGCGCAAGCAATCGCGGACATAGGGCAGGAAGGTCGGATCGCGGAACTGATCGCCCGCCACATTCACGGCGACGCCGATCGGCGACGGCCAGCACATGGCCTCCTCGCAGGCCGTGCGAATGACCCAATTGCCGATCGGCAGGATGAGGCCCGTCGCCTCGGCAATGGAGATGAACTGGTCGGGCGCGATCACGCCCTTCTGCGGATGCCGCCACCGGATCAACGCTTCGAAAGCTTTGATCATGCGCGTTTCCGAGCAGACGATCGGCTGGTATTCGAGGAAGAACTCGTTCCGGTCGAGCGCCCGCGAGAGATCGTATTCCAGCTCGGAGCGGACCGATGCCTCGGCCGACATGCCTGTTTCGTAGAAGACATGGCTGTTGCCGGCGATCTGTTTCGCCTTCATCACAGCGAGATCCGCGCGCCGCAACAGCGCCGACATGGACACGTCCTCTGGCGCCGGTACGGCGATGCCGATACTCCCCACGATCCAGACCTCGCCGGCCGCAAGCTCAAAGGGCGTGCCCAGAACGGTTTTGATCGTTGCACAGATATCCTCGATCTTGCCACGGGACGGTGATCCGGCAACGTGGACCGCGAATTCGTCCGCGCCCAGCCGATAGATCGTTCCAACGCCGGTCAGCACATTGGAGAGACGCTTGGCGATTCGGATCAACACCTCATCCCCGGCAGAATGGTCCATCGCGTCGTTGATGAATTTGAACCGGTCGAGATCGATCAGCAGCAGTGCGCCCCGTCCATGACCCTGCGGATGGCTCAACACCGCCGTCAGGTCATATTCGAGCGCGAAACGGTTGGAAATGCCGGTGAGATGATCGATGTGCAGGATCGGCGCGATCGCCGTCGCCGTTTCGCGGTCTGCGTGCGCGTCCTTCACGCTCTTGCGCTCGGATCGTCTTTTCTGCAGCCACGTCAACATCATGTTCTTTCCAAAAGGAATCAACTGCTTCGCGGGCGCCACGCCCTCCGCGGCCGTTCGAAAGACCGACAAACGTCGCCAAGCTATACCTTTGGTTGATCTGCAGCGGCCTGCCAAGCGGACTTTGAAGGTTTGGTAAACGAACCGGGCGTTGCAACAGAGGTCCACAGCCCGCGTCACGAAAGTGTTGCGCAAGCATCCTAGAAGCGTCGCATCTTCAACGAACGGCTGTTAACCATGACCGATCTGGCGCCCATCGATCTCGTATCCTCCCCGCGCGTTGCGGATGCGCCCAGCGGGCGCAAGAACCAGAAGCTTCGCAAGGCGCTGATTCAGCACCAGCCGCTGACGGCGTCCGGGCTGTCGGAGCGTCTCTTCGGCCTTCTCTTCTCCGGCCTCGTCTATCCCCAGATCTGGGAAGACCCCGCCGTGGACATGGAGGCGATGCAGATCCGCCGGGAGCACCACATCGTCACCATCGGCTCCGGCGGCTGCAACATGCTTGCTTATCTCTCCGCTGCGCCGGAGCGCATCGATGTCGTGGATCTGAACAGGCATCATGTGGCGCTGAACCGGCTGAAGCTGGCCGCCTTCCGCCATCTTCCCGCGCATAGCGACCTCGTCCGCTTCCTCGCCCGTGAACATCTGGCGTCCAACATCGCCGCCTACGACCGGTTCATCGCGCCGCATCTCGATGCGTCCACGCGCAGCTACTGGGAAGGCCGCAAGCCGAACGGTCGCCGGCGGATCTCCGTCTTCGGTGCCAATCTCTATCGCACCGGCCTGCTCGGGCGTTTCATCTGGCTCAGCCACATGCTGGCCCGTGCCCATGGCGTCGACCCGTCCGAGCTTGTGGCCACCCGCTCCCTGCGCGAACAACGCCAGTTCTTCGACGAGCGCCTTGCGCCTCTGTTCGAGCGTCCAGTGATCCGCTGGCTGACCGGGCGCAAGAGTTCCCTCTTCGGCCTCGGCATCCCGCCGCAGCAGTTCGACGAGCTGGCAAGCCTCAGCACCGAGAAGACGCTGGCGCCGGTACTTCGCCACCGGCTGGAAAAGCTCGTCTGCCACTTCCCGCTGCGCCACAACTACTTCGCCTGGCAGGCCTTCGGCCGCCGCTACCCCTTACCACACGAAGGCATGCTGCCGCTCCATCTCCAGCCGGAAGCCTACGAGGCGATTCGCGACAATGCCGAGCGGGTGCACGTCCATCACGAAAGCTTTACCGACCTCCTCGCGCGCAAGCAGCCGGGCACGGTGGATCGCTACGTCCTTCTCGATGCGCAGGACTGGATGACGGACCAGCAGCTCAACGACCTCTGGACCGAGATCACCCGCACCGCCGCTCCGGGCGCCGTCGTCATCTTCCGCACCGCGGCCGAACGCAGCATCCTCGAAGGCCGCGTGTCGGAAAGCCTGCTCGCGCACTGGCACTACGACCGCACGAGATCGGGCGCACTGAACGTCAAGGACCGCTCGGCCATCTATGGCGGCTTCCACATCTACCGCAGGCAGGCGTGAGCCGCATGCGCGAGGTCATCGTTTCCGACAGCGCGCATGCCGGTCGCATGGACCGGATGTACCGCACCCAGCGTCACATCTACGATGCCACGCGCAAATACTACCTCTTCGGGCGGGATACGCTCATCGAAGAATTGGGCGCGGCAAGCGGTGCCCGCGTGCTGGAAGTGGGGTGTGGCACCGGGCGAAATCTGGCGCTGATGGCCAGACGCTACCCGCGTGCAAGGCTTTATGGCCTCGATATTTCGGCGGAAATGCTCATATCCGCCGAGAAGGCGCTCGCCGGCAGCAACGCGACCCTGAAGACGGCCGATGCCACGGATTTCGACGCACGTGCCTTCGGTGTCGAGGGTTTCGATCAGATCGTCATCTCCTACGCCCTGTCGATGATTCCCGACTGGGAGAAGGCCGTGGAGACCGCGCTCGACGCGTTGGCACCGGGCGGCGCCCTGCACATCGCGGATTTCGGCCAGCAGGAAGGCCTGCCGCCAATCGCCCGCCGCATCCTCACGGCCTGGCTCACCCGCTTCCACGTAACGCCACGGGCGCATCTGATGTCGGTCGTCGCGGCGAAGGCTCGTGCACGCGGCATGGTCACGGAGACCCGATCCATCGGCCGGGGCTATGCCTGGCTCATCACCTGCCGGCGCACGTGACATTTCTCCCAACCGACGAGATCCGCGCGAAACGCACCTGACGGCCGGAAACCTCGCCGGATCGGTCCGCCGGAATGGGCCGTCTGACACAAGCCACGAACGCTATGCTACGATCAGGGCTTGAAACTAACCCAATTTTTACGTTGATATGATGAACATGGGGTTCAAGGTCTCCGGGGGGTCGGCACGAATGGGCAGTCACGGGTGAGGCATAACGTTCCATCATCAACGAACGGGAACTCCATGCGCCGGCTGCTCCTCGCTCTTCTGCCGATCGTCACGCTCCTGTCCGCGTGCACGTCCACCGACTACGACCTCGTGCAGACGGCATCCATACCGCCGCGTTTCCACGACAAGGACCCGCAGGATTTCGGCGATCGCACGCCCCAGCACCACAGCATTCACGGCATAGACGTGTCCAAGTGGCAGGGCGATATCGACTGGGCAGCCGTCAAGCAGTCCGGCGTGTCCTTCGCCTTCATCAAGGCGACCGAGGGCAAGGATGTGGTCGATACGCGTTTCTCGGAATACTGGCCGAAGGCCCGCGCGGCCGGCATCGCCTACGCGCCCTATCATTTCTATTACTTTTGCTCGACGGCCGACGAGCAGGCCGACTGGTTCATCCGCAACGTTCCCAGAAGCGCCGTTCACCTGCCGCCGGTGCTGGACGTGGAGTGGAACGGCGAGTCCAAGACCTGCCGCTACCGCCCCTCGCCGCTGACCGTCCAGAGCGAGATGAAGCGTTTCATGGACAGGCTCGAGTCGTACTACGGCAAGCGCCCGATCATCTATACCTCCGTCGATTTCCACCGCGACAATCTCGTCGGGCAGTTCAACGAGCATCATTTCTGGGTCCGCTCCGTCGCCAAGCATCCGGTCGAGATCTACAAGGACCGCCGCTGGGCATTCTGGCAGTATACCAGCACCGGCCAGATCCCCGGCATTTCCGGAAACACCGACATCAACGTCTTTGCAGGCTCCGAAAAGAACTGGCGCAAGTGGGTGAAGGCGGTCTCCGAGCCGAAACAGGTGGCCGGAAACTGACGGCCCTGCGCCTGCTGCTTTTCGTTGGCCGCCGCTCTTCATTCCGCCCTATTGCCGTGTGAAATCGGCCTGACGCCGCCGGTCCTCCGACCGGCGGCCCTCTGTTTGCCGTCATCTTGCCCGAACCGTCTTTAAGGACCCCTCATGCCTAGCACACGCCCGCTCCCGTCCCGCCTCGTCACCGCCAGTTTGCTCGCGCTCATGACATCGGCTGCCGTTTCGGGAACGGCATCGGCACAGACCGCGACACCGCCGGTCGCGGCTCCGGCCGCTGCGGCACCGGCGGCACCCTGCGGCGGCGATCTCGCAGCCTTCCTCGCCGGCGTGAAGACGGAAGCCGTGGCCAAGGGCATTCCGGCCGACGTGGTCGATCGCGCGCTGGCTGGTGCCGTCATCGACGAGAAGGTGCTTGGCCGCGACCGGGCGCAGGGCGTCTTCAAACAGACCTTCGCCGAATTCTCAAACCGCACCGTCAGCAAGGCGCGGCTTGATATCGGTGCGAAGAAGATGAAGGAATATGCCAGCGTCTTTGCCCGGGCCGAGCAGGAATATGGCGTTCCCGCCCCGGTCATCACCGCCTTCTGGGCGATGGAAACCGACTTCGGCGCCGTGCAAGGCAATTTCAACACCCGCAACGCTCTGGTCACGCTCGCCCATGACTGCCGCCGCCCGGAAATGTTTCGCCCGCAGCTGATCGCCGCCATCGAAATGGTCCAGCATGGCGACCTCGATCCGGCGACGACGACGGGTGCCTGGGCCGGCGAGATCGGCCAGGTCCAGATGCTGCCGGAAGACATCATCGCGCAGGGCGTCGATGGCGATGGCGATGGCCACGTCAATCTGAAGGAAAGCTCGGCCGACGCCATCCTGACGGCGGCAAAGTTCATCAAGAGCCTCGGCTACACCGCCGGACAGCCCTGGATTCAGGAAGTCACTCTGCCGGAAAACCTGCCTTGGGAGAAGACGGGCCTCCAGCCGGGCATGACCACGGGACAGTGGTTCGCACTCGGCGTCAAGCCGCGCGACGGCAACACGCAATTCGGCGACCTCCCCGCCTCGGTTGTCATTCCGCAGGGTCGCAAGGGCGTGGCGTTCATGACGTACCCGAATTTCAACATCTATCTCGAGTGGAACCAGTCGTTCATCTACACGACTTCGGCTGCCTACTTCGCCACCCGCCTCGCCGGCGCGCCGCCCTATGAGGCACGCAACCCGGAACCGGGCCTGAACGACGAGCAGATGAAGGTGCTGCAGACCAAGCTGGACGCCATCGGCCATGATGTCGGCAAGATCGACGGCATTCTCGGCTCCGGCACCCGTGCTGCCCTGCAGCGCGAGCAGCTGCGCCTCGGCATCCCCGCCGATGGCTGGGCGACGCAGGCCGTCCTCGACGCCCTGCCATAAGCCCTTGCAATCCCGAGGTTCCGAAACGCCGCGCGTCGGAAACGACCGCGGCGTTTTGCTTTGTGCGATCACGCCCCGTCGGCGCGATCACGCCGATGCTGCCGGGCAAGCCGCAGCGCGCGATAGCGGATGCGAAGCGCCCGCCCGATCCCCACCAGCGCCGCCCCGCCCCGCGACACCTCGGCCAGCTCCCGTGCATAGGCGATTGCGAAGGCGTGGCGATAGCTCTCGCGGTGCTCGGCGGCCAGCCCGTCCAGCCGATGCATGATCGATACCCAGAGCGGCGACACCAGCAGTGACAGGGCCGTCACAGTGATGGCAATGCGATAGGCATCGAGATCGAGCGCCCCGGCCGACAGCCCTGCGGCGGCCAGTACGAACGAGAATTCGCCGATCTGCGCCATGGAAAGCCCGGCCACCAGCGCCACCTGCGGCGGCGAACCGGTGCGGCGCAACAGCGCGATGTTCAGTACCGTCTTGGCCGCGATGACCACGATGGCCAGCGAGAGCACCAGAAAAAGATGCTCGGTCATAAAGGTCAGGTCGATCAGAAGTCCGATCGACAGGAAGAACGCGACGAGAAGCACGCTCTGGATCGGCTCGATAACCGGAATAACCCGTGACCGCAGCGTCGAATTGCCGATGACGAGGCCGGCGAGAAACGCACCATAGGCCGGCGACATGCCCGCAACGCCCGAGAGCGCCGCCGCGGAAAAGCAGACGGCAAGCGCGCCCAGCGCCAGAATCTCCACCTTATCTTCGATGGCCTCGCTGAACGGCAGCCGCAGCTTACCCCGGCGCCCGAGCCACCAGAGCAAGCCGCCAAGCAGCCCGATCGCAAGCAGCATCTTGACCGCGATCTGCAGCAGCCCGATCTCACCGCTCTCCGCACCCCCGAGGCTGGTGACGAGAATCAGCATCGGCACGACGGCGATATCCTGCGCGATCAATACGCCAACCGCGATACGGCCGGTCTCGCCGCGCAGTTCCCCGCGGTCATCGAGCATCTTCATCGCGACGACGGTGGAGGACAGCGCAACCACGAAACCGAGAATAAGCCCTTCGGCAAACGGCGTGCCGGATAACGCCGAGACCAGCAGGGCCACGCCGACGGAAATCCCGATCTGGCCGCCAGCAACGAGCGAAGCCTGCCGGAGGCTCAGGATGAATGCTCTGATCGACAATTCCATGCCGATGAAGAACAGGAGCACGATCACCCCCATCTCCGCCAGCAGCGTCACATTGGCGCTATCGGCGATGAACCCGAGGCCCGTCGGCCCCAGTGCGACGCCGGCCAGGATAAACCCGACGAGCGGCGGTTGGCGCAGGCGCAGGAAACCCAGCCCCATAAAGGCGGCCACCGCGATCACCAGCGCGATCGAGACAAGATCCTGTCCATGACCGGCCGCCTCAGCGGCCGTGTGTGCGGCGGATGATGGCTGCAGCGTCGTCTCCCTCGGTCCATGCGCTTCGACTCAGCGCCCCACCGGTATACGGCAACGGATGCGAACATGCCGCCATGATCGGCATGAAGCCGCCAAGGTCAACCCGTCGGGGCATCGGCGGCCCGATGCTCCTGCCCTTCCTGCCGAGCACCGGCGAGCAACGCAAGAAACGGGTGGAGGACGAACGCGCAAGACGCTACAGCCCGGAGGATCATGTCTCGCCGTGCGAATGCTGTTGCGGACATTCAGGCCAGGAGGGACAAGCAGCATGTCGATCGCGATGACGCCGGTGGAAACGCGGATGACGCCGCTCACCTGGGGCCTTTTGGCGTTGCTCGGGCTCATCTGGGGGGCCTCGTTCTTCTTCGGCCGCATCGCCGTTCAGCACGTTCCCGCCTTCACGCTGGTTTTCCTGCGCGTCTTCATCGCCGCGGTCGCGCTGCATCTCTTCATTCGCGGCCGGTTCGACATCTACGCCCAGCTCGTCGCACGGTGGCGTACCTTCCTTGTCCTCGGGCTCATCAACAATGCGATCCCCCACAGCCTGATCTTCCTTGGGCAAACGCAGATCGGTGCCGGCCTCGCCTCCATTCTCAATGCGACGACGCCGATCTGGACCGTGCTGATTGCCCACGCGCTGACCGACGACGAGAAGCTGAGCCCGCGGAAACTGGGCGGCACCGCGCTTGGCCTTGCCGGCACGATCTTTCTCATCGGCCCGAGCGCTGTCGGCCATCTCGGCGCAACCTCCGCCGGCATCCCGCTCTGGGCTCTGGTCCTGCCGCTCGGCGCCGCGATCAGCTATGGTCTTGCGGGGATTTATGGCCGCCGCTTCAGGGCGCTCGCGCCTCCAGTCACCGCCGCCGGCCAGTTGACCGCCTCAAGCCTGATCATGCTGCCCGTCTCGCTGCTGGCGGATCATCCTTGGACTCTGGAGATGCCGCCGCTGACGACGATCCTCGCCATCCTCGCGCTGGCGCTTGTGTCCACCGCCTACGGCTACATCCTGTTCTTCCGGATCATGGCGCGGGCCGGGGCGACGAATACCTCGCTCGTCACCCTGCTGGTGCCGCCGAGCGCCCTCCTCTTCGGGCTCGTCTTCCTCGGCGAGCGTCTCGACACGACCGACATCGGCGGCATGACGCTGATCGCAGCCGGCCTGATCGTGCTGGATGGGCGCCTGCTGGCCCGCAGCAGGACGCGCTAGAGATCACGCGACAGAGGACAAACCATCAGGCCTGTCGCATTTCGGCCGCAGACGTTAACGATGATCGCTTTGGCACAGGAAGTTGTTAACAGCCGAGAACAATCCATTAATGCGTATTAAATAAGCAAACGCAAGGACTTAGGATTTTTATGCGTCCTTTTGCCTCTCAAGCCACCGCAGTGCAGCACAAGATTTCCTTGGAGGTGTGACATTTTCAACCTATGTTTCATGCGTTAACGCTTGGAGGGTGGAATGGGAATCGCACGGTCCGTGAATGTTCTCATGATAGGTGCCTCGTTCGCATTCGTTGCGATGATGCTCTTCATCTAGGAGGAGATGAAAATCTCGGTGGCCTTGAGGATGGAGGCCGACGGGAAACTCTCAGCGTGGGACGGGAGAATATCGTCTCCCTGATCTGGCAGGCAAAAGCCCTCGAAATGAACCTTCGAGGGCTTTTGTACGTCCGGGCTCAATTTCAGGCAGCGGCACCCTCGACAACTGCCTCATCCGTACGCTTGAAACCCACGAGATCGCAGACGGCCGTGATCAGCGGCGAGCGGTTCATCGTGTAGAGATGGAAATCCCGAACACCGCGTCGCGCAAGATCCACGATCTGCTCGGCCGCGATATGCGTCGCCTCCTTGAAGCGCTCTTCCGGAGACTCGTCGAGATGCGCAAGCCGAGCCGACAGGGCTTCGGGGATACGCGCGCCACAGAGACCCGCAAACTTCGAAACCTGCCCGAACTGGTTGATCGGCAGGATGCCGGGAACGACGGGTATCGAGATCCCGGCCTTGCGAACACGCTCCAGATAGCGCTCGAAATCATTGTTGTCGAAAAAGAACTGGGTCAAAGCCCGCGTCGCCCCATTGTCGACCTTGCGCTTGAGCATGTCGATATCGGCATCGACATCGGAACTCTCCGGATGCTTCTCGGGATAGGCGGAAACCGAAATCTGGAACCGGCCGCTGCGGGAAAGCGCAGCGACGAGCGCCGCCGCATTCTCATAGCCATCCGGAAAGGGTTGGTACTGCGCACCGATGCCGCCCTGCGGATCACCGCGCAGCGCCACGAAATGCCGAACCCCCGCTGCCGCGAACTCCTCGACAACGGCATCGACCTCGGCCCGCGTCGCGCCGACGCAGGTTAGATGCGCGGCCGTGCCCGGAATGGCGCAATCGTCGATCAAACGGCGAACCGTAGTCAACGAACGCGCCTTGGTGGAGCCGCCCGCCCCATAGGTAACGCTGACGAATTCCGGCGCGTAGGCGTTCAGGGCCGCAGCCGTCCGTGTCAGTTGCGCATCCATTTCCTCGGATTTCGGCGGAAAATACTCGAAGGAGAGGCGCAGATCGCCGCGCTCGGCCGGATAAAGCGTGCGGGTGGACATTCAGCGGGCTCCTGAAGCAAGACGTCGGGTCTGGTCGGCAGAGGAATCGGCGGGCTTGCCGGCGATCCAGATGGTCACGGTGAGCGGTGTATCCTGCGCCGCCTTCGGCGAAAGATCGATGACACGCTGGACGGAAAGGCCGGCCATTTCCAGCCATTCTCCCATCACCTGATGCGAAAAACCAAGACGCAGATGGGCATGATCCTGACGCAGATGCTCAAGCGCATGAGGCGCAAGATCTACGATCGCCAGACGTCCACCGGGCGCCAGCAGGCGCGCCGCCTCCTCGATGGCCGCTTCCGGCGCTTCGAGAAAATGAAGGACCTGATGGATCGTCACCAGATCGAACTGACGGCCATCGAGCGGCAGGTTGAAGATATCGCCGTGGCGCACGGAGGCCGTGGAGACCCCGGTGCGGTCGAGGTTGGCGCGTGCGACCGCCAGCATGTCCCGGCTTGCATCCACGCCCGTGGCCGTCTGGTAGAGTCCCTCGAAGAGCTGGAGAATGCGGCCCGTCCCCGTCCCGAGATCAAGCAGGCTCTCCACCGGCTCCGGTCCGACAGCCGCCACCAGCGCCGCCTCGACCTCCGCTTCGCTCACATGGAACCGCCGCATAGCGTCCCATTCCGCGGCGTTGCGGCTGAAATAGGCCTGCGCACGATCGGACCGGGCCTGTTTCAGCGCGGTCAGACGCTCGCTGTCCCGCGCGAGAACGGCGTCGTCGCCATCCGCCGCGCCGAGGATCTGCCGAACCAGCGCAACGCTCTGTCCCTGCCCGCGAAGACGGAAATACGCCCAGGCCCCTTCCTGGTAACGGTCGATCAGGGCGGCTTCCGTCAAGAGCTTCAGATGGCGAGAAATGCGCGGCTGCGACTGCCCGAGAATCTCTGTCAGATCCGTTACCGTCAGATCTCCAGCAGCCAAAAGAGCGAGCAACCGCAGGCGCGTCGGCTCTCCCGCCGCCTTCAGCACATCCACCACCTCATCCAGCCGCAATCTCGTCTCGCTTGTCATGCTCTTCCCATCAACACATAAAGATATGTTTATGTGATAAACGGGAGATCTGCAAGCGGAAAGACGGAGTGACACGAATGCGCACCCCGACGACGGCATTCATGGCGAAAGCGTTTAGACCTCCGCACACTTTCACTGGCGCACCGGAAAGCAGGCCAGAGAGTGATGCGTGCCGCTCCAAACGAAACGGCACGCTGGAAGCGATCCTTGCGAACCGGCGATTACCGCGTCAGGCGTTTGTAGGTGACGCGGCGTGGGTTGACGGAGTCCGGGCCGAGACGACGGACCTTGTCCTTTTCGTAGTCTTCGAAGTTGCCTTCGAACCACTCGACATGGCTGTCGCCCTCGAAGGCGAGGATGTGCGTGGCGAGGCGGTCGAGGAACATGCGATCGTGGCTGATGATCACGGCGCAGCCTGCGAACGCTTCCAGAGCCTCTTCCAGGGCCGAGAGCGTTTCCGTATCGAGGTCATTGGTCGGTTCGTCGAGAAGGATGACGTTGCCGCCGTCCTTCAGCATCTTGGCGAGGTGCACGCGGTTGCGCTGACCGCCCGAAAGCGAACCCACCTTCTGCTGCTGATCGCCGCCCTTGAAGTTGAACGCACCGCAATAGGCGCGGCTGTTCATGTCGTATTTGCCGAGCTTGATGATGTCGTTGCCGCCGGAAATCTCTTCCCAGACGGTTTTGTCGCCACCGAGCGAGTCGCGGCTCTGGTCGACATAGCCGAGATCGACCGTTTCGCCGACGGTGATCTTGCCGCTGTCCGGCGTTTCCTGACCCGTGATCATGCGGAATAACGTCGTCTTGCCGGCGCCGTTCGGCCCGATAACGCCGACGATGCCGCCCGGAGGGAGCTTGAACGTCAAGTTGTCAATCAGCAAGCGGTCGCCATAGCTCTTCGAAAGGTTCTCGGCCTCGATGACCACCGTCCCCAGCCGCTCTCCGACCGGGATAACGATCTGCGCTTCGCCGGGCTTCCGGTTTTCTGCTGCTTCCACCAACTCGTCATAGGCCCGGATACGCGCCTTCGACTTGGCCTGGCGGGCACGCGGGCTGGACGCCATCCATTCCTGTTCGCGCGACAGCGCCTTCTGCTTGGCGACGTCCTCACGACCTTCCTGGGCGAGGCGCTTGGCCTTGGACTGCAGGTAGGCGGAGTAGTTACCTTCGTAAGGAATGCCGCGGCCGCGGTCTAGCTCGAGGATCCAGCCGGTGACGTTGTCGAGGAAGTAGCGATCGTGGGTGATCATCATGACGGCACCCGGATATTCCCGCAGGTGCTTTTCGAGCCAGGCGATCGTTTCGGCGTCCAGATGGTTTGTCGGTTCGTCGAGAAGCAGAAGGTCCGGCTGCGACAGAAGCAGCTTGCAGAGTGCCACGCGGCGGCGTTCACCGCCCGACAGCGCCGTGACGTCGGCATCGGCCGGCGGGCAGCGCAGGGCGTCCATGGCCATTTCGACCTGGCTGTCGAGATCCCAGAGGTTCTGGCTGTCGATGACGTCCTGCAGACGCGCACCTTCGTCGGCCGTCTCGTCTGAATAGTTCATCATCAGTTCGTTGTAACGCTCAAGCACGGCCGTCTTGTGGGCCACGCCTTCCATCACGTTGCCGAGCACGTCCTTTTCGGCATTGAGATGCGGTTCCTGCGGCAGGTAGCCGAGCGTCGCACCTTCGGCCAGCCAGGCCTCACCGGAATATTCCTTGTCGAGGCCGGCCATGATGCGCAGGACCGTCGACTTACCGGCACCGTTCGGGCCGAGAATACCGATCTTCGCGTCCGGGTAGAACGAAAGATGGACATTCTCCAGGACCTTCTTGGTGCCGTAGGCCTTGTTCAGCCCGGCCATGTGATAGATAAATTGACGCGCCATGCTCGATCAATGCTCCGCGGGAATTGGAATTTGGCCCGCTATGTAGGCGAATTGCGCCGGGGGAGCAATGACGCTCGCCGTCATTTCCACCCACATACCCTTCGGAAGCGCTTGCGCGACGAGAGCCAAATGCCGCCGCCGGGCTCCATCGCTAGCGAACGTCAACCAGCTTGGCAGCCCCGGGCGCCATTTGCCCAGCGACGGCCTGACGTTCGGGACGAACCCGGCCCGCCGCATCCACGACACCCCCATTGCAGCGCGACCGTGTCGGCGCTGCCGCATGGATCAGAGCCCCGAGATCCGATGTTTCTTCCATCGTTGCGGACAGACCGATCGTCAGCCCCGTGACCAGCATACGGTCACCGACCTGCCGGCACTGGAGGCGAATACGATCCCCGGCTCCAGCCGCAAAACTCTCGTCGAATGCGGCCTTAACCTCGGCCTCGGTGATATCGCTGCCGATCCGGCTTCGAAACAGCGCGCCGACAGCCGACGCGTTGACGGCGTCCAGCAAACGGATCTGCAGGGAAAAATACGCATCGGGATCGAAAACCTGACAGGTACCGCTGCGCAGCCATGTGTGGCGGTCGAGGCCCGAGGCGGTACCCGGCATGGAAGCGGCAAGCTTGGTCGCGACGTCCGCCGAGAGCGGTACGGCCGGCAAGGCCAGCCAGTCGCGCTTCCGATCTTCGGCCTGTAGCGTCTCGGAGACCTTGCAGAAGCTGTTGCGGACCGGCCAGAGCCCCGCGAGTGTCAGGTGCGTCGCATCCGCGCGCCCACCACTTTGCCCAACGCATTCAGGCCGCTTCGCCCTGGTTTCGCAAAAGGCGGGTAGCCAGCTGAGACCGAGGACGAAGCCGGTTTTGCCGGGCACTGACGGACGTGTCTCGACCTTCTGCGTGACGGAGGGATCAGGCTGTATCCGAACAGATGTTGGCGGCGAGGCCTCCGCTGCAACGGGCAGAGCTGGCGTCACGCTGGGAAGGATCCCGGATGTTCCGACAGGAGCTGCGCTGTCGGCAAGGCGGGAAGCCTCCTGTCCGATCGCCGCTTGAGGAGCCGTTAACTCCGCGGCCTGCACGTCATACCCAGCCCAACTTGCCGTGATGATGGCGCACGATACCAGCACCGGACGAAAGGTGTGCAGCCACCGCTTCAGAGCGATTACGGTGATTTCCATATATGTTGACGTCATCTCTACCTCCAGAACAAACCATGATCAATAGAGGGCTAAAACAGGAATAGCGCAAGCGCGATTTACGTATAGCGGCAATTTTTTTAGACAATCCTCATGTTGACAGACCCTGTTTCAGGACGGGATAGTGGTGCTCGGGACGGCTTGGGGAGGTGGTAAAGGTGGCATTCGAAGAGGCTCGGCTCGCAAGTCCATCTGGGGCGGACCTTGCGCTCTACTATATAGCAGCAAGCACCGGGCCGCGCGGCGTGCTTCTGATAAACCATGGTCTCGCAGAGCATGCTCGGCGGTATCAGGATTTCGCGGCCGCCATGGCCGCGCGGGGTTTTGCGGTCTATACGCACGATCATCGCGGGCATGGCGCGACGCGAAGTGCTGCACAGCTGCAGGGGAGATTTGCGCCCGATGACGGGATCGGCGCGGTTCTGGCGGATGTTGCTGCCGTCAGGAACCATGCGGTTTCGCGGCATCCCGGTCTTCCCGTCATCCTTTTCGGGCACTCGATGGGGGGGTTGATCGCATTGAATGCGGCGGAAGCAGAGCCCAGGCTCTATGACGGCCTTGCCGTCTGGAACGCCAATTTCAACCCGGGCCTTGCCGGCCGGTTCGGGCAGGGATTGCTGGCCATCGAGCGCATGTTGAAAGGCTCGGACGTTCCGAGCCCGCTCGTTCACCGCCTCTCGTTTGGAACGTGGGCGCGGACGATACCGGCGCGCAGAACGGACCTGGACTGGCTTTCGCATGACCCGGCAGAGGTCGATCGCTATATCGCCGACCCGCTCTGTGGATTCGACGTCACGGTTTCGCTGTGGATCGACCTGTTTCGCATGAGCTATGCGGGCGCCCAGCCTGACCGCCTCCGCCGGCTGCCGCCCGGCGTGCCGATCAACCTAGTCGGCGGCGGAGAAGACCCGGCCACAGAGATGGGCAAGGCCATGCAGTGGCTGCAAGCTCGGATGAAAGCGGCGGGCCTGCGAGAGGTCACGGCAACCATCTACCCGGGCGCGCGCCATGAGACGCTGAACGACACCAACCGCGAGCAGGCGATCGACGACTTTTCAGCCTGGTGCCTGCGTGTCGTTGAGAACAAAGACGAGCGATCTCCGGTATGAAGGCGTTGCGGGGCACCGGATGCCCCGTCGCCGATTATCCAGCAACGTTAGCCGCGAATATGCTGCGTCTGCTGGTAAACCGCGGTCGAGCGCGCGCCGGAGCGGCAGTAGCCGAGTATGGGGCGCTGGAACGTATCGAGCGCATCGACCATCTTGTGAACGGCGTCGGCGGTAACGCCGGCCGGGCCGACCGGGATGTGCATCGTTTCGATGCCCAGTGCATGCGCGCGCTGTTCGATCTCGGCAAAATCCGGCTGGCCGGGCTGTTCGTGATCGGGCCGATGGCAGACGATCGACTTGAAGCCCAAGGCCTTGATCTGATCAAGATCGGCCGCGGTGATCTGGCCGGTTACGGAATATTCATCGTTGATCGGGCGGATATCGTCCATGCAAGTTCTCCTCGACGCGCGGCGTGCCGCAACCTTCGTTCACGAAGATGTAGGACGCCTTTGCGGCGCACGTCAATCATGGCCCACGGGCCGAAGCGTCATCAATGAGGCCGAACATCAGTTCATAGGCAATCGACTCACCCGGCATGAGCATGGACAATGCACCGCTTTCGGAAAGCGCCGAACGTTTGGCGATCCTGTGCGATGCCGGCTCGATGCTGACCACATCGGCGTCACCGCGCTGGCAGCGCCACAGCTGCAGGAACGGCAGGCTGTCGGTCTTGAACCGGACCTCGAGGATGCGATGTCCCAGCGCCGGAAACGGCCCGATGCCGACCCTCGCCCACCCATCCGGATCGACCGCCGGAAACAGCACATGCGCGCTCTCGCCAACACCGAATCGCCATCCCAGCGATCCATCCGGAATCATGTCTCCCCGAATGCGGGTGTTGTCGTCAAACAGCCGACCGGCGATATTCAGATGATACATCCACATGGGCGGGAACGGCGCCCCGCCGATATTTTCGATTCGGTCCTCGAGATGAACGGCGCCGCGCGTCATCGACCATCTGCGCGTCAGTCGCGCGCCTCCGCCATCGGCGAGAGGGACATCGACGATCGCAAAGCACATGCTTTCCGTCGCGGTCAGCGTCTCCGATGGCACCTTCGTGCCGGACAGAGAGCCGTGCAGTGGATAGTGTCCACCGCTCAACACCGGCTCGGGATGCCGGATATGGTCGGGACCGCACGTGAAAAGAAAGCCCTTCAGCGCCTGGTCGATGCGCGGATCGCCGTCAGAGGGGATGGCGTGGCCCGGCGAAAGATCGATACCATCGACCACCAGCGCCGCGACATCCACGGCCGATGCGGGATCGAGCAACAGCGTCACGATTGTCCCGTCATGGCTTCCGTCCATGCGCATCTCGTCACCTCTTCGGAGCGCTCGAAGCGTCTCTCTTGCCGTCGGCCGTCTTGCCCGGCATATGGTTAGCAGTTCTTTAACGTTGGATTCAGTCTTTTCATATTAACGTCCCATTCCGCTTGTAGCTCGCGGGTCGGCCCGCCCATCAACAGGTTCTTGTCGTGACCATTGCTCCGAGACGTATCCCTTCTTTCCTCATGGCCGCCCTCGTGGCGGCCGGCTTCACGCCGGTTTCCACACCGGCTGCGGCGCAGTCCCGCATCGCGCTGTCTCCAGATCAGGTTCTGGTGACGCCGCAGGGCGATATTCTCGACTATGTGCCCGAGAACGGCGAGGTGCGGGTAATGCGCGATGCGCGCGGTCGTACGGTGCTGGTCGATAACTGGGGCAACATCGTCGCAACGGTGATGGGATCGCGTGCCGCAAACGAAGGCCGCCGCCGCCCGCCACCGGATCCTTACGGTGCGGAACCCTACGGCGACGAAGCTTTCGGCGGCCAGCCCTCCCGCGACAGAACCTTCGGAAACGAGGCCTACGGTGAACGTCCCTATATCCGGCAGCGCGGCGGTGCGGATGGCGTGCCGGATTACCGCAATTTCGTGCCCCCGGGCGTCGAGCGTGGCGATCTTCCGACCACCGGCCAGGACGCTCCCCTGGACGAAAATGACATGGCCGCGCTTCCGCCGGAACAGCCAACGGCATCGCAGGGCACCACCTTGCCGCGTGCGGCGGCGATCACCAGCAAGTCCAGCGCGGAAATCACCGCATTGCAGGTCTTCCTCGATCGGGAAGGTTTCTCTCCCGGTGTGATCGACGGCAAGAATGGCTCGAACGTCACCAAGGCCATCGAAGCCTGGCAGCAGGCGACGGGGGAAACGCTCGATCCGAACAATACAGACGACACGCTGGAGCGCCTGCGCCTCAGCGGCGGGCTCGCGATCACCAGCTACACCATCACAGCGGCGGATGCGGCAGGACCCTATGTCGCGGAGATTCCGGAAGACTACGCCCACAAGGCTCTGCTTCCGCACATGTCCTTCACCTCGACGACGGAAATGCTCGGCGAGCGCTTCCATATGGACGAGGCCTATCTGCGCGAACTGAACCCCGGTGTCGATTTCACGATTCCCGGGACGATCATCAAGGTCATCAATCCGGGCGAACCAAAGACGGGCAAGGTCACGCGCGTCGTTGCCGACAAGGCGCGCAAGCAGGTATTTGCCTATGACGAGGCAGGCGCGCTGATTGCGGCCTATCCCGCGACGATCGGCTCGTCGGATACGCCGTCACCCTCCGGCACCGTGCAGGTCGACCGGATCGCGCTCAATCCCGGCTACACCTACAATCCCAAGATCAATTTCAAGCAGGGCGAGAACGACAAGGTCCTGACCCTGCAGCCCGGCCCCAACGGCCCCGTCGGCACAGTCTGGATTGCACTGTCGAAGCCGACCTACGGCATTCACGGTACGCCGGAACCGTCGAAGATCGGCAAGACACAGAGTCACGGCTGTGTACGGCTGACCAACTGGGATGCGACGGAACTGGCCAAGATGGTGAGCGTCGGCACGACGGTGGAGTTCCTCGAATAAGGCGATCGACGGTCTGCCGCATCGACGGGAAAAACGGCTGCCGCGACAGCAATGACGGTATTCGGAAAACGGAATTGTCGGATAAATCCGACCGTCCAGCAAAATCTCGCAATAATCCTCGGTCGACTGGCGACGCGGATCGCGCCGGCTCATCACGTCATCCGCTATTGTCATGACGCAAGGCGCGGGCGATCGGCTATTTCTGCGGTGAAAGACCTAGCGATACGACAAGGATGGCCGCATGGCGGATGAACGCGCGCGTTACAAGATCGGGCCGAACCTCTGGCATGCAACCGCACCGCCCGCACCGCAGACCGCGGCCCTGCAGACGGATGTGACTGCAGATGTCGCCGTGATCGGCGGTGGTTTCACCGGCCTGTCGGCGGCGCTGCACCTTGCGGAACAGGGTGTGAAGGTCGTCCTCATTGAAGCCCGCATGATCGGCTTTGGTGGATCGGGTCGCAATGTCGGGCTCGTCAATGCGGGCATGTGGACGAAGCCGGCTGATCTCATCGCCTCGCTCGGCAAGGAGCCCGGCGAGCGCCTTCTGCACGCGCTCGGCGATGGTCCGACGCTCGTCTTCGACCTGATCGCCCGGCACGAGATCCGGTGCGAGGCCGTTCGCAACGGCACGCTGCATATGGCCGTGGGTGCCGAAGGCCTCGGTGACATTACCGATCGGCAGGCGCAGTGGGCGGGCTTCGGCGCGCCGGTGGAGGTGCTCGATGCGGATCGCGCGCGCCAGTTGACGGGTGCGGAGGGTTTTGCGGGCGGCCTTCTCGACCGCCGTGCTGGAACGATCCAGCCGCTGGCCTATGCCCGGGGTCTGGCGCATGCGGCCGTCAACGCCGGCGTTCGGCTCTTCACCGAGACACCGCTGACCGGCGCCACCCGCCGGGGAAGTGATTGGGTGTTAAAAACCCCGGCCGGCAGCGTGACCGCGCCAAAAGTCGTCCTCGCCACCAATGCCTATGGCACACTGGTCGAGGGCATGCCCTGGAGCGCGCCGACGACGGAGCTGACGATTCTCCCCTATTTTCAGTTCGCAACGAAGCCGCTGTCGGCAAATGTCGCGGCCACGATCCTGCCGGAACGGCAGGGGTGCTGGGATACCGGCATGGTGATGACCTCGTTCCGCATGGACCAGCAGAACCGCCTGATCTTCGGCAGCATCGGCCGTCTCGATGCCTTGGCGACCGGCACGCATCGCGCATTCGCAAAACGTTCGGTGACGGCACTCTTTCCCCGGCTCGGCGATGTCGATTTCGAATATTGGTGGGATGGCCGCATCGGCATGACCACCAACGCCCTGCCCCGCCTGCATACTGTGGCACCCGATGTTCTTGCGGTCAGCGGGTACAATGGCCGCGGCATTGCACCCGGCACCGTGTTCGGCCGGGCGCTTGCCCATCACATCGCCGGCGGCACCTCCGCGATGCCACTCGATGAAACGCGACTCGCACCCGATCCGTTGCGAACGGTCAAATCGGCGTTCTACCATGTCGGCGCGCAGGCGAAGCACCTGATCGACCGACGTTTCTGAGAGCGACAGGGAATCGTCCCTCCGCAGGACGCGGCACCGATCAGGCCGCGTCTTCCAACAAGCGGGTCAAGCGGCGCGGCGGAAGGCGCGGGTGACGTGGAGCGGCACGAGGTGGCGGACCTCCTCGGCAAACACCCGGGCATTCTCTCTCGCCTTGTCGAGATTGCTGACGCGAGCCGGATCCATGGTCTGCAGCGTGCCGCCGCAATCGAACACGTCGCGGAAAGCCGCACGCTCGATGATCGGCGTTTCCAGAACGCGCACGTTGCGGCTGGCCAGAAGCCCTTTCACGACCTGCAGCGCCCGCGTCGTCACCAGCGAGCTGACACGTGTCAGAACCACGGAATGATCGATGCGCACACCGGCCTGCTTCTCCAGCTGGGCCAGCAGCTCCAGCACCTGCGCCCCGCCCTTGGCATCCATGGAACAGCCCTGAATAGGGATGAGAACGTGGTCGGAAAGGCCGATCGCCGTTGCCAGCAGGCTGTTGCGCGCACCGGCAAGATCGATGACAAAATAATCGGTGCTGCGGCGGTTCTCGATGATGTGGCCCTGGATTGACGCCATCGTGATTTCCGAGATGACATCGATGTTCGGCACGCGGCCCGAAATGTCGTGCCATGTCGAAATCCAGCGCTGCGGGTCGGCGTCGAGCACCGTCACACGGTTGCCGGCACGTGCCAGTTCGGTTGCGAGAATGAGTGCTGCGGTGGTCTTGCCCGCGCCGCCCTTGGTGTTGGCGAATGTGATGACTGGCATGGAAACCTCGTTGGGGATGCAAAGCCCCGGTTTGCCCCGCAAACAGCTCCAGCCCCTGAAGCCGCTGTGGTTAACCGAACCTTTCAAATCGTGGTTAACGAAGTGTTAACTCGCCATACGAGAACCAATGAGAGACAGCCTGGCGCGAGTTTCGGAAGACGCTCGCGCCAGGCTGCATTTCAAGATCAGATCGTTTCGATGAACAGCGCCCGCGCCGCATCGAGCGTCAATTCGACCGGGTTGCCGCCGGCCGTGGGATCCACGATCGCCATTTCCGACATGCGCTCGATCTGGTCGGTGCCGACACCAAGACCCGAAAGTGCATCGGGAACGCCAAGGCTCGACCGCAGGTCGAGCACATAATCGGTGAAACCGTCGAACCCGCCGGAAATGCCGAGATAAGCAGCGGCCCGGGCGATCTTCTCCTCGATGGCAGGGCGGTTGAAGCGCAACACCGCTGGCATGACGACAGCGTTGGTCATGCCGTGATGGGTGTTGTAGAGAGCGCCCACCGGATGCGACAGCGCGTGAATGGCGCCGAGGCCCTTCTGGAACGCCACGGCGCCCATCGCCGCTGCACTCATCATATGGGCGCGGGCCTCGATATCCTGCCCGTCGTCAAATGCGCGCGGCAGATATTCCTTGACCAGACGCATGCCTTCAAGCGCGATACCCTGCGACATCGGGTGGTAGAACGGCGAGGAATAGGCTTCCAGGCAATGCGCAAAGGCATCCATGCCGGTGCCGACCGTGATTACCTGCGGCATGCCGACGGTGAGTTCGGGGTCGCAGATCGTCACGGCAGGCAGGAACTTCGGATGGAAGATGACCTTCTTCGTGTGCGTCTTGTGATCGGTGATGACGCTGGCCCGGCCGACCTCCGAGCCGGTGCCGGCCGTCGTGGGCACAGCGATGATCGGTGCGATGCCGGAAACGGAGGCCCGTGTCCACCAGTCGCCGACATCCTCGAAGTCCCAGACCGGCCGGGTCTGGCCCGCCATGAAGGCCACGGCCTTGCCGAGGTCGAGCCCGGAGCCGCCGCCGAAGGCCACGACGCCATCATGACCGCCGTCGTGGAAGGCCTTCACGCCGGCTTCGAGGTTGACGTCGTTCGGATTGGGATCGACATCCGCAAAGATCGCGCGACCGAGGCCGGCTGCCTGCAGACTATCCAGCGCGTTCTGCGTGATGGCCATAGGCGCGAGGCCGCGATCCGTCACGAGCAGCGGCCGCTTCATGCCCACGGCCTTGCAGTGCTCGGCGAGTTCCTTGATGCGCCCTGCCCCGAACTTGATGGCCGTCGGGTAGCTCCAGTTAGCGGTGATGGTCATGCCGTGACTTTCTTCAAATGGTAGGATTTCGGCCGGGTCAGATTGTGGAAACCGAAGATGGAGAGCGAACCGCCACGACCGGTTTCCTTGACGCCCGTCCAGCAAAGGGCGGGATCGAGGTAGTCGGCGCGGTTCATGAACACGGTACCCGTCTCGATCTCGGCGCCGATGGCGGCGGCGCGTTCCGGGTCCTGCGTCCAGAGCGAGGCCGTCAGCCCGTATTTGCAGTCGTTCATCAGCGCAAGCGCCTCCGCGTCGCTCGACACCTTCATGATGCCGACGGCGGGGCCGAAGGTTTCCTCGGTCATGAACTCCATGGAATGATCGACATCGACGAGGATCTGCGGCGCGAGATAGGCACCGCCGTCATCGGCCGGAAACAGTTTTGGATCGATCGTCGCCCGCGCGCCCTTCGAAATGGCGTCGGCGATCTGCGCCCGCACGACAGCGGCGAAGCGCTTGTTGGCCATCGGCCCCAGCGTCGTTTCTGGATCGAGCGGATTACCAAGCGTGTAGTTCGACACCCAGGCGACCGACTTCTCGACGAAATCGTCGTAGAGACTTTCGTGCACATAGATACGCTCGATGCCGCAGCAGCACTGACCGGAATTGTAGGTGGCGCCGTCCATCAATGTATCCACGGCGGCGTCGAGGTCGGCATCCTCCATGACATAGCCTGGGTCCTTGCCACCGAGTTCAAGGCCGAGCCCGGTGAAGGTGCCGGCCGCCGCGCGCTCGATCGATCGGCCACCCTCGACGGAGCCGGTGAAGTTGACGAAATCGAAGCTCTTGGCGGCGATCAGCCGCGCACTCGTCTCGTGGTCGAGGAAGAGGTTCTGGAACACATCCTCCGGCATACCGGCCTCGCCGAAGGCACGCACCATGCGTTCGCCGACGAGCAGCGTCTGGCTCGCATGCTTGATGATGACGACATTGCCCGCCATCAGCGCCGGCGCAATCGTGTTGATCGCCGTCATGTAAGGATAGTTCCACGGCGCGATCACGAAGACGACGCCGTGCGGTTCGCGCACGATCCGCCGCTCGAAGCGGTCACTCTCCTCGATCACCATCGGCTTCATGGCATCGGCGGCAATCGAGGCGACATAGTTCGAGCGCTCGTTGAAGCCGCGGAACTCGCCGCCATACTTTACCGGCCGGCCCATCTGCCAGGCAAGCTCCGGCACCACGTCGGCCGCCATCTCGTTCAGCCGCGTCACGCCCTTGAGCACCAGCTGCACGCGCTCCTCCAGCGGCCGCTTGGCCCAGGACTTTTGCGCCTTTCGCGCACGCGCAACGGCCTGCGCCGCCGCTTCATAGGGCATGGTCTCCCGCTCGGCATAGACCGAGCCGTCGACCGGCGAAATGCATTGAATCATCGTCATCAGGGTCTCCGGAAGAAGTCGGCCCGCGTGCCAAAGTCACGACGTGGTCGGGTTCCCAGGCATGCCGCACCCGGCAAGCTTTTGCAATCACGCACGTTCGAAACCGCGCGCCACCTCCCAGTCCGTCACGCGGCGATCGTATTCCTCCTGCTCCCAGGTGCCGGCACGGGTATAATGGTCGATCACGTCGTCGCCGAAGGCCTGACGCAGCATGGCCGAGTTCGTCATCAGGTCCGTCGCGTGCCGCAGGGTCTTCGGAATCTCGCGAATATCCTTGCCGGAATAGGCGTCGCCCACGAACGGCGCCTCCAGTTCCAGCTTGCCCTCTATGCCGGCGATGCCCGCCGCCAGAAGTGCAGCCATGGCGAGATAGGGATTGAGGTCGGAGCCGCCGACGCGGCACTCGATGCGAATGCCCTTTGTGCCCTCGCCGCAGAGGCGATACCCGGCCGTGCGGTTGTCCTTGGACCAGACGGCCTTGGTGGGCGCAAATGTGCCGGCCATGAAGCGCTTGTAGGAGTTGATGTAGGGCGCAAGGAAATAGGTGATCTCGCCCGCATGCGTCAGCAGGCCGGCGATATAGTGCCGCATCGTCTCCGACATGCCGTACTCGCCTTGCGTATCAAAGAAGTGCGGCGTCTTGCCGTCGAGGCTCCAGAGCGACTGGTGAATGTGCGAGGAGGAGCCGGCGGCATTCATGTGCCATTTCGCGAGAAATGTGATCGCCTTACCCTTCGACCAGGCGATCTCCTTGCAGCCGTTCTTGATGATGACGTGCCGGTCGGCCATATCGAGTGCTTCGGCATAGCGAACGTTGATCTCCTCCTGGCCGGAGGACGCCTCGCCCTTGGAGTTCTCGACCGGAATGCCGGCACCCTGCAACCCCTTGCGGATGGCCCGCATCACGTCCTCTTCCTTCGTGGTCTGGAAGATGTGGTAGTCCTCATTGTAGCCGCTGGCGAGTTTCAGGTCGCGATAGCCGCTTTCGCGCGCATGGTCGTAGGTCTGGTCGAACAGGAAGAATTCGAGCTCGCTCGCCATGAAGGCTTTCAGCCCCATGGCTTCCAGCCGCTTCACCTGCCGCTTGAGGATGGCGCGCGGCGAATGCGGGACTTCCTGATGCGTGTGGTGATCGAGCACGTCGCAAAGCACCAGCGCCGTGCCTTCGAGCCACGGAATCCGGCGAAGGGTGCCGAGATCCGGCTTCATCGTATAGTCGCCATAGCCAGACTCCCAGCTCGTGGACTTGTATCCGGTCACCGTCTCCATTTCGAGGTCGGTGGCCAGCAGATAGTTGCAGCTATGCGTTTCCTCGAACGCACTCTCGACGAAATACTCGGCCTGAAAGCGCTTTCCCATCAGCCGCCCCTGCATATCGATCTGGCAGGCAAGGACCGTGTCGATACGACCTTCGGCAACGTCGGTCTTCAGCTCTTCGAACGAATACGTCATCGGGCGTCCTGTCTGCGATGGTCGGAATGCATTGGTGTCTGTCATCGGCGGCACCCGGCTTTCGGGTGCCGCCTCGCTTGCGGAGCGTCTTATGCCTGGCCCACGGCCTTTTCCGCTGCGGCAATCTCGGCCGCGCGGCGCTTGACCTCCTCGCCGATCGGCGGACCGCGGAAGCGGCGCTTTTCGAAGCCGAACCAGATCACGCCGGTGAGAACGAGGAAGCCCACGGTGACGTAAAGCGCCGGACCGTTCGGCGGCTGCACGCCGAGAACGAAGATCAGAATCATCGCCAGAACCGTCAGGCCGGCAAAGAGCTTGAAGACGCCCTCTCCGAGATTCCACGGCCCCTGCGCCGGCCATTTCGACGTCCCCCAGGCAAAGAGGCCGAGCGTGATCGGAATGGCAAAGGAGAAGAACAGGAAGATGACCGTGCAGGAGACGACGATGGTGTAAACAGGCGTCTCGCCAATGGTGATCAGCGACGAGCCCCAGACGAAGAGCACCGAGAGGATCGATCCGGTCCAGATGGCGGAGACCGGCGTGCGGAATTTGGGGCTGACCTTGGCCAGAGCCTTCGACGCCGGCAGACCGCCGTCACGCGAGAAGGCGAAGATCATGCGGGAAACGGACGTCACCGTCGCGAGGCCGCAAAGCCACTGGCACAGCAGGATCGCGAGATAGAGCACATCCTTGACGATCGGGTTCATCTGCGTGTCCATCGACCAGAAGAACACGTTCCAGCCCTGAGCCGCAGCAGCCGTCATGCCGTCGGCGACCGTGCCGTCGGCAAGCGGCGCCTGCGCCGGGATCATCAGCACGAACGAGCACAGCATGATATAGCCGAAGAGCGCCGACCAGAGCACCGACGAGATCATCCCGCGCGGCACCGATGTCGCGGCCTTGACCGTCTCCTCCGACGTATGCGCCGACGCGTCGTAACCTGTGATCGTGTAGATCGGCAGAAGCAGACCGAGCAGGAACACCCAGGTGGAGGATGTTTCCGGCCAGACATTGCCGCCGGCAGCGCCCGAGAAGTTGGAGAATGTAAAGAGGCGGGCGATATCGTAGCTATCGGCGGCGATCAGGCAGGCCAGCGACAGCAGGATGGCCGTGACGAAGATGAGGTAGCCGGAGAAGTCCGTGAGCTTCGCCGTCAGTCCTATCCCCATGTGATTCACGAGCGCCTGCAGGCCGGTGATGACCACGAGGAACAGGATGCGGAACGTGGTCGTATCCTCGAACCCGAAATACGGCGTGCCGAAGGTGCCCATGAAGAAGTAGTAAGTGCCGACATTGATGGCGCCGAGCACAGTGACGAGGCCGAGCAGATTGAACCACGCGGTCAGCCAGCCGGTGAAGCGGTTTCCAAGGATCGAGCCCCAATGATAGAGGCCGCCGGCCGTGGGATAGGCCGAGGAGATCTGCGCCATCGCCATGGCGAAGACGAAGGAGACGAAGCAGCCGATCGGCCAGCCGATCCCGATGGCGGCCCCGCCGGCTCCCGCCGTCGCCTGCGCCAGCGAATTGATGCCGCCGGAAAGAATGCAGATGATCGAAAAGGAAACGGCGAAGTTCGAGAACGAGCTCATGCGTCGCTCGAGTTCCTGCGCGTAACCCATGGAATGTAGGACCTGTAGGTCCGCATGCTTGTCGACATCGCTATAGTCGGACATGATTTTCCCCTCTGAACGCTCGGCGCCGGGCGGTATTGCCGGATGCCGGTGCAGCGGTACGCGACCGTGGTGGCGCGCGAACGCTGCAACGCTTGATCGTGCTGCGTGTGTGCCCCGTTTTTCAGGTTCGTTTCGAGGTCTTCACGCAGTCGTGCCAGTGCCCCCGCCAACGAAGCGGGAACGATCTCCGCGGACATGCCGCTCCCCAGGTCTTTTTATGGTTCGAGGCGCATCAGGGCTTTGCCCAGATGATCCCCGATATAGCCGGCCAGGACCCTCTGGCCGTCTTTGCTTGCGATGAGATCGTTGCGGATCTCGATCATGACGTTGAGCAGGCCATTATGAATGCCGTGCTCGATCAGCGTATGCGTCACCCCGTCCTGCGACCCATAGGGCTCATTGCGACGCGTGACGAAGGCATCGTCCTCCGCAGAAGCCACCAGAAACGCATCGGCAAGCCGGCTGTCGCTGTCATGCAGGATGCCCACCTCCACCTCCCGCGGTCGGCCGTGCCAGACCGGCGTGAAGGAGTGTATCGTGACGATAACCGGCGGGCGCCGGTTTGCAACCCGAGTCTTGATGAGATCGGACAGGCCTTTGCGGAACGGGGTGTAGATCGCCTCCGTTCGCGCCAGCCGTTCGGCCGCAGAAAGCGCTGCGTTGCCGGGAATGTCGAAAATCTCGCTGACCGCCGGCATGGCGCTCGGCGAATCCGGGGGGCGATTGCAATCATAGACGAGGCGGGAAAAACGCTGGTAAATCAGCGTCGCATCGAGCGAAGCTGACAGCAGTTGGCAAACGGCAAGCGCGCCCGGGTCCCAGGCAATGTGACTTTCCAGCGCCTCCGCCGAAAGCCCAAGCGTGCCCATTCTCCGGGGAAGCCGGCGAGATGCGTGCTCGCAGACGAGCAGGATGCGGGAACCGGCATCCGCATTCTCCAGCGCAACCGGCGCACCATCCTCGGCAGTCAGAAGAGCACTCACATCCGGCTCCGTCGCTGCCCGCCATCATGGCAGGCCTCCCTTACTGAAGAGAATTCTTCACAATTTCGTGCCTGTCAATGACAAACTGAAACGATCTCTTCATGAACCCCATTGACTCCGATTGTGACAGCGATGTTTACTCTGTCACATAAGGCCGGCGAAGATCGGTCTCAGGGGAAAATCTTGATCAGCACCGAAACACACAAGACGGTGTCGGACGTGATCGCCGCGAACTTCACCGCTTTGACGCGGGCGGAGAAGCAGCTGGCGGAGACGTTGCTCGACAACTATCCCGTTTCCGGGCTCGGCAGCATCACGACCGTGGCCGAGAACGCCGGGGTGTCGACTCCGACCGTCGCGCGCATGGTGCAGAAGCTCGGCTTTCGCGGCTTTCCGGATTTTCAGGCCCGGTTGCACCAGGAGCTGGAAGCGACCATCTCAAACCCGATCAGCAAGCACGACCGCTGGGCGACCAACGCGCCCGGCACCCACATCCTCAACCGCTTCGCCGACGCCACGATCAACAATCTGAGGACCACCCTTGCCCAGATGGAGACGCAGGACTTCGACGGCGCGGCAGCGCTGATCGCCGACCCGAAGCGGCGCATCTACCTGATCGGCGGCCGCATCACCCGCACGCTTGCGGACTACGTCTTCACGCATCTTCAGGTCATCCGCGCCGGCGTGACCCTCATCGCCTCCGGCTCCAGCCCGTGGCCGCATTACGTGCTCGACATGAAGAAGGGCGACGTGCTGGTGGTGTTCGACATCCGACGCTACGAGCAGGAACTGGAAACGCTGGCCAAGGCCGCCCGCTCCCGCGGTGCCGAGATCATCCTTTTCACCGACCAGTGGTCCTCGCCCGTCGCCAAGTCCGCGGCCAAGGTCTTCCGCGTGCATATCGAGGTGCCGTCGGCCTGGGATAGCTCGGTGGTGACCCTCTTCACCGTGGAGGCGCTGATCGAAGCGGTCCAGAGCTCGATCTGGGAAGAAACCCGCGACCGGATGAAGGCGCTGGAAACACTGTTCGACGCGACACCACTGTTTCGCAAACCCTTTCTAGAGAGCAAACCTTTCCGGAAGAGAGAGGGATGACACCGGAAACCCTGCAACAAAAAACCCTAGATACAGGGGTTTAGCCGGGAGACGAAGCGTAAAACTGTCCACCGCGTCTGTCATAGAAGCTTCATGACGCCGCTCTATCAGCTTGACCCACCGGGCCGGAAACCCCGGCCTGACAAACCCAAGGAGACTTTCGTGCTGTCAAAGACCCACCGCCTTCTGTCGCTGACATCGGCGATGCTCGTCGCTTCCACGGCGCTTGCCGCCGCCGAGCCGAGCGCAGACCTGATCGCTGCCGCCAAGAAGGAAGGCACGCTCACCACCATCGCGCTTCCGCACAACTGGTGCGGCTACGGCGACGTCATCGCCGGCTTCAAGGCCAAGTACGGTCTTGAGGTCAACGAACTGAACCCCGACGCCGGCTCCGGCGACGAGATCGAAGCCATCAAGGCCAACAAGGGCAACACCGGCCCGCAGGCGCCCGACGTGATCGACGTCGGCCTCTCCTTCGGCCCGTCCGCCAAGGCCGAAGGCCTGATCCAGCCCTACAAGGTCTCCACCTGGGACTCGATCCCCGATAGCGCCAAAGATGCCGACGGCTTCTGGTACGGCGACTATTACGGCGTTCTCTCCTTCGTCGTGAACACCGACATCGTCAAGGACGTGCCGAAGGACTGGGCCGACCTGAAGAAGTCGGATTACGCCAACAGCATCGCGCTGGCCGGCGATCCCCGCGCCTCCAACCAGGCCGTTCAGGCCGTTTACGCCGCGGGTCTTGCTGCCGGCGAAACGGACGCAACAAAGGCCGGCACCGCTGGCCTCTCCTACTTCGGCGAACTGAACAAGGCCGGCAATCTCGTGCCCGTCATCGGCAAGTCGGCCTCGCTTGCGCAGGGCTCCACGCCGATCGTCATTGCCTGGGACTATAACGGTCTCTCCTGGCGCGACAGCCTCAACGGCAACCCGCCGGTCGAAGTCGTCGTACCCACGAGCGGCGTCGTCGCCGGCGTCTACGTACAGGCCATTTCCGCCTTCGCACCGCATCCGAACGCTGCAAAGCTGTGGATGGAGTACCTCTATTCCGACGAAGGTCAGCTTGGCTGGCTGAAGGGCTACTGCCACCCGATCCGCTTCAACGATCTTGCCAAGAACAACAAGATCCCGAAGGAAATGCTCGACAAGCTGCCGCCGGCCGCCGCCTATGAAAAGGCCGTGTTCCCGACGCTCGACGAGCAGGCTGCCGGCAAGACCGAGATCACCGGCAAGTGGGACAGCGTCGTCGGCGCCAACGTCCAGTAAGATACTGGACCGGTCGTACGACCCGTAAACCCAGCCTCTCCGCGTTCGCGCGGAGAGGCTTCCGCTACGCCCTCCCGAACGAAAGCTCGCCGATGAGCCAACCGATCAGCCCCCCGATCAGCAGAGCGACAGCGCCGATACCGAAATCTGGCCCGACCATCAACAAGGACCGGATCATCGACTGGCTGGGCATTGCGCCCTTCATGCTCTTTGCGTTTCTCTTCCTGCTGGCACCGACATTCTACCTCGTCATCGGTGCCTTCTTCACGCCGGACGGCCAGCTGACGCTCAAGAACATCTCCGACCTTTTCACCCCGTCGATCCTGTCGGCCTACTGGATCTCGATCCGCATCTCGCTGGCCTCCGCTCTCGGCGGCGCGTTCATCGGCTTCTTCCTTGCCTGGGCCGTCGTGCTGGGCGGACTACCTTCCTCGGTGCGCTCGACGCTCCTCACCTTCTCCGGCGTCGCCTCCAACTTCGCAGGCGTCCCCCTCGCCTTCGCCTTCCTCGCCACGCTCGGCCGCACGGGTCTGGCGACGGTGCTCCTGCGCGACTGGTTCGGCTTCAATCTCTACTCGACCGGTTTCAACCTGCTGAGCTTCACCGGCCTCACGCTCACCTACATGTACTTCCAGATACCGCTGATGGTGCTGATCCTGACGCCCGCGCTCGACGGCATGAAGAAGGAGTGGCGCGAGGCCTCCGAGATCCTCGGAGCCACGAACCGGCAATACTGGACGATGGTCGCCCTGCCGATCCTGTGGCCGAGCCTGCTCGGCACCACGCTGCTGCTGTTTGCCAACGCCTTCGGCGCCATCGCCACGGCCTATGCTTTGACCGGCAGCTCGCTCAACATCGTGCCGATCCTGCTCTACGCGCAGATCCGCGGCGACGTGCTGCACAATCCGAACCTTGGCTATGCCATTGCGCTCGGCATGATCGTCATCACGGGCCTTTCCAACGTCCTCTACCTCATGCTGCGCATGCGCGCCGAGAGGTGGCAGAAATGAAGACGAACCGCATCGGCGCCTGGATCGCTATGGCCATCGGGGCGAGCTACTTCGTCATTCCCCTGATCGGCACCTTCGAATTCTCGCTGCGCATGCGCCGCGGCGAATATTCCTTCGACGCCTATCGCTCCGTGTTCTCGGACATGCAGTTCCGCGAGACCTTCGGCTATTCCATGATGATGGCACTGCTGACCATCGTCTTCGGCATGCTGCTGGTGGTCCCCACGGCCTACTGGGTGCGCCTGCGCCTGCCGCAGATGCGACCCGTGGTCGAGTTCATCACGCTGCTACCGCTGGTCATTCCCGCCATCGTCATCGTGTTCGGCTACCTGCGCTTGTACAATTCGTCGTCCGTGCTGCCGCTCACCGGCTCGACGACGGGCACGAACATATTGCTGATGTTCTCCTACATCACCCTGTCGCTGCCCTACATGTACAAGGCGGTCGACACTGCCATGCGGGCCATCGACGTCCGCACGCTGACGGAAGCGGCCCAGAGCCTCGGTGCCAGCTGGTCGACCATCCTCTTCCGCTGCATCTTCCCCAACGTCATGAGCGGTGTGCTCTCCGGTGCCTTCATCACGCTCGCCATCGTCATGGGCGAATTCACCATGGCGGCCCTTCTGAACCGTCCGGCCTTCGGCCCCTATTTGCAACTCGTCGGCGCCAACAAAGCCTACGAGCCTTCGGCGCTCGCCGTCATCGCCTTCTCCATCACATGGCTCTCCATGGGCCTCCTCAATCTCGTCTCGCGCTTTGGCAAGTCCGCCCCGGCCAAGGCATAAAGGTCACAGGCTCCATGTCCTTTCTTACCCTGACCCACATCCGGAAATCCTTTGGCCAGACACAGGTCGTGCACGACTTCGACATGGCGATCGAGAAAGGTGAATTCGTCTCGTTCCTCGGTCCGTCCGGTTGCGGCAAGACGACCGTTCTGCGGATGATCGCCGGCTTCGAGACGCCCTCCTCCGGCACCATCATGATCAACGGCCGGAACCAGAACGAACTGAAGCCCAACCAGCGCAATATCGGCATGGTGTTCCAGGCCTATGCCCTGTTTCCCAACATGACGGTCCGCGACAATGTCGCCTTCGGCCTGAAGGTCGCGGGCGCTCCGAAGTCCGACATCGACAGCCGTGTGAAGGAAATGCTGGCGCTGATCCACCTCGATCACCTCGCGGATCGCTACCCTTACCAGATGTCGGGCGGGCAGCAGCAGCGCGTGGCGCTGGCCCGCGCACTCGCCCCCAAGCCGCAGGTTCTCCTCCTCGACGAACCGCTCTCAGCGCTCGACGCCAAGATCCGCGTGTCGCTGCGCGAGGAGATCCGCATGATCCAGCAGCAGCTTGGCATCACCACCGTCTTCGTCACGCACGACCAGGAAGAGGCACTGTCGATCTCGGACCGCATCGTGATCATGAACGGCGGGCGCGCCGACCAGATCGGCACCCCGTTCGAGATCTACAACCGTCCCGCGACCCGCTTCGTCGCCTCCTTCGTCGGAACGCTGAACCTGATCGATGCCAAGATTACCGATCCCGTAACCAATCGCATCGCCATCGGCGATCAGGCGATCACGCTGCGCGAACCGCTCGGCACCGCGAAGGCCGGCGACACGATCTCGCTGGCGCTCCGGCCGGAAGCCGGCTCGATTGCACCCGATGCCAAGGGCGATACGGCCCTGACCGGCACTGTCATCGCCACCAATTTCCTCGGCTCGGTCATCCGCACCCGCATGAAGATCGCCGACAGCGTGATCTCCTTCGACATGTTCAACAATCCCGGCCTGAAGCCGCCGGCGATCGGCGAAGCGGTGACCCTGCGCTTCACGGCGGGCGATCTTCTCATCGTCAGAGAATAGTTTTCTTCAAAAACCCGGCCGCATGAAACAAAGCGGATTTGACGGCTTGTTGCAGGTGCTTATAGTCAACACCGTACGTTCTCAGGGCGGGGCGAAATTCCCCACCGGCGGTAACAGGCGGTAATGCCTGGAGCCCGCGAGCGCTTCAGGTCTCCGGCACCGTGCCGGGCGGCAGGAAGGTCAGCAGATCCGGTGTGACTCCGGAGCCGACGGTATAGTCCGGATGAAAGAGAGCAAACGGCAGGTCACGGCCCGACAAGGCCGCGTCGTGTCCGCGTGTTCGCCCAAGGGATCCCGTCGAACGGCTAACCCTTGAAAGGCCACTTGCATGACCATCGCATCCCATCCCTCACAGAAAATCGCCATCATCCGCGCGCGCTGGCACTCAGCCATCGTCGATCAGTGCGTCAACGCGTTTGCCGCCCGCTGGCAGGAACTCGGCGGCAATGCAGCGGATATCGAGATCTTCGACGTGCCCGGCGCGCTCGAAATCCCGCTTCATGCCCAGACGCTGGCAAAGACCGGCCGCTTCTCGGCCATCCTCGGCACCGCTTTCGTGGTCGATGGCGGCATCTATCGCCACGACTTCGTCGCCTCCACCGTGCTCGACGGCATGGTGCGCGTCTCGCTCGACACCGGCGTTCCCGTCCTCTCGGCCGTCCTCACGCCGCATCACTTCCAGGAATCGGAAGCGCATATCCGCTTCTTCACGGATCACTTCGTGATCAAGGGCACTGAGGCGGCCAATGCTGCCCGCCAGTTGCTGGCAGCCCGTGCGGAGATCGCGCTCGTTCCGGCAGAAGCAACCGCCTGACAAGACGGAAGCCCGCGGCTTTCGAGGCGGGTGGGCTTTTGCCTTGGATCGAATGCGATGGCGTCCGACGTCTTGAGAAACGTCGGACGCCATCGCCGTTTTCGGAGCCTGAATGGCACATTACGCCGGACCAGCCCGTGACTCAGGGTCTCAACGACAGTGCTCAAGCAACGCGAATGATTCGACATTCCCGGCCCGTTGAAGCGTCAGGCGAGCGCCTTGAATCAGAGCTTCACCGTCACCTTCTCCGGAGCGGATGAGCCCTGCCAGACTACACGAAAACGCGATTTGACGCCGGTGGCGGATCGGCTCACAATCCCCGCACATCCGCAACGTCGCGGCGCGTCGTCAGGCTCTTTCGCCATCCGCGCCCTCAGGGATTACCGTATGTCGAAAACCTCCCGTTCCAATCTCCGCCGCAACCTGACAGGCGGCGTTCTCGGCGCCTTCGCGCTGACGGCCCTCATCATCGCCGTTACGGCCGTCCGCGCCGGTGCCGCGGAAGAGGCCGTGGTCATTCCACCGCCGAGCATCGATGAGACGACGTCTGCCAAGACCGAAAAAGCCGTCTTTGCCGGCGGCTGTTTCTGGGGCGTGCAGGGCGTGTTCCAGCATGTGAAGGGCGTGACCAACGCCGTCTCCGGCTATTCCGGCGGCGCGAAGGAAACGGCGTCCTACGAGACCGTCAGCGGCGGCAAGACCGGGCATGCAGAGGCTGTCGAGGTGACCTATGATCCCTCGCAGATCAGCTACGGCCAGCTCTTGCAAATCTTCTTCTCGGTCGCGCACAATCCGACGCAGCTGAACTTTCAAGGCCCCGATCACGGCACGCAGTATCGCTCGGCCATCTTCACGCTCAGCCCCGAGCAGAAGAAGGTGGCGGACGCTTACGTCGCGCAGCTCGACAAGGCGAAGGTTTTTCCGGACAAGGTCGTGACCGAGGTTGCCAACCTCAAGGGCTTCTTTACGGCAGAGGCCTATCATCAGGACTTTCTGACGCTCAATCCGGATTACCCCTACATCGTTTACAACGACCTGCCGAAGATCGAGAACCTCAAAACCGTGTTCCCGGAGACCTATCGCGACAAGCCGGCACTGGTCTCGCAGGCCAAGGGCTGAACGGCGCGTAAGAGCCGCCTTCGATGCCCGCGCCAAGTCGGCTCCTCGTAAGCCAAGCGTTGCGAAATTCCCACAGCCCTAAAACATGATCGGATTAATCATGTTTTAGGGCTGTCTTTGCGGCAGAATCTTGATAGTGAAAATCATCTTTTCACCGAGAGGTTCGCATGTCACGCCGTTTTCCGCTTCGCTCAGCCCTTGTCACCAGCACATCCATGCTGGCCATCGCCCTGTTCGATATCGGCACGACAGCTTTTGCACAGGATGGGGCAACCGGCAATGCAACGGTGCTTGAGGAAATCGTCGTCACCGGCGGCAGCGGCGGCGTCATCACCGGCGAAGGCTATGTCGGCACGGCGAGCGCCACGGGCGCTAAGACGGACACGCCCTTCCTCCAGACGCCCCAATCCATCTCCTCGGTCACGGACGCGCAACTTGAAGACCGCAATCCGCAGTCGCTTCAGGAGACCCTCGCCTACACGCCCGGTACGCGCATCGGCGCCTTCGGCTTCGATCCGCGCTTCGACAGCTTTTCCGTCCGCGGCTTCGATGTCACCTATACCGGCATTTTCCGCGACAACCTGCGCCAGCCGGGCGCGGGCTCCTCGCTCTTCAAGACCGAACCCTACGGGCTCGAAGGCGTTTCGATCCTGCGCGGCCCCTCCTCCGCACTCTACGGCGCATCCGGCGCCGGCGGGCTCTACAACCTCATCACCAAGCGACCGACGATCGAGCCTTTGCGCGAGATCGAGGTGCAATACGGCACGAACCAGCGTTATCAGAGCCAGTTCGACCTCTCCGGTCCGATCAACGAAACAGACCCGGTCTACTACCGCATGACCGGTCTGCTGCGCGATGCCGATACCGAACAGGTTTCCGTTTCCGACGACCGTGCCTATATCGCCCCCGCAATCACATGGAAGCCCGACGAGGACACCAAGCTCACCATTCTCGGCGAATATTCCCGCACGAAATCGGGCGGCACGGCCGCCTATTACAACGATCCGCTGACCGGCAAGGTCACCGACATCTTCGGCGGCAATCCCGACTTCAACGATTCCGTCCAGAAGCAGGCGCGGGTCGGCTACGAGTTCGAGCACCGCCTGAACGACGTCTTCGTCTTCCGCCAGAACGCCCGCCTCTCGACCCTCAACATCGATGCCGATTACGCCTTCGCCTATGCGCCCAACGCGCTCGACCCGACTTTGCTCGACAGCAGCGCCGGCACCTTCGACGAGCGCCTGACGGCGGGCGTCATCGACAACCAGATCGAGGCGAAGTTCGCGACCGGCGCGTTCGATCATACGCTCCTCATCGGGCTCGACTTCCAGAAGCTGCGCTATCGCTCGCTTGACGGCACCGGCACCACCCCGCCGCTCGACACCGCCAACCCGAATGCCGGGCGTGATGTGGACCCGATCCCCTTCTCCACCCGCACCGTTCAGGACCAGTGGCAGATCGGCACCTATGTGCAGGACCAGATCCGCTACGATGCCTGGACGCTGACGCTCGGCGGCCGCTACGACTGGGTCGATACGGACACCGACGACACAGTGCTGGCGAGCGGCGACACGACCACGACGTCGCAGCGCGATAAGGCATTCTCCGGCCGCATCGGCCTGACCTACGAGACGGATTTCGGCCTAGCGCCCTATGCCAGCTACTCCACAGCTTTCTCGCCCAATGCCGGCATCAATCAGGAAACACGGCGGCCCTTCGACCCGACGGAGAGCCGGCAGCAGGAAATCGGCGTGAAATATCTGCTGCCGGACAGCAACACGCTGCTGACAGCCGCCCTCTTCAACATCGATCAAGACAACGGCCTCTATTACGAAGTCGTCAACCTGCCGACGGGTCCTGAAAACATCCAGGTCCAGCGCGGCAAGCTGCGGTCGCGCGGACTGGAACTGGAGGCGACGACCAGCCTCGACAACGGCATCTCGCTGACGGCATCCTACACCTACACGCACATGAAGATCATCGAGGGGCCGGCAGACAGCCAGGGCAATTTCGTCTCCTCAGTGCCGTTGCACATGGCCTCGCTGTGGGCAAATTACGACATGCCGGAAGATACGTTCGCATATGGGCTGGGCGTCGGGGCTGGCGCACGCTTCATCGGCTCGAGCTTCGGCAACGACATCAACACGGTGAAAAATTCGTCGCGGGTTCTGTTCGATGCGGCCGTCCACTACGATTTCGCCGCCATCGACAAGAAGTACGAGGGGCTGAAACTTCAGGTCAACGCCACCAATCTCTTCGACCGGCGTGACGCCGTCTGCTCAGGCGGTTTCTGCTATCGCGATCAGGGCCGCACTGTCATCGGCTCGCTCAAATACAGCTGGTAGGCCCGGATGAACCCAACCCCTCCCTCTCCGCCGAACGATGCCTTCCGGCCGCCGGAACTGAAATCCGTGTTCACCGGCGAGCATGCCTGGTGCGGCGAAAAGATGATGCTGTCACGCGATCTGGAAGGGGCGCTGCCCCTTGCCGGTTTTTTTTCGTCTCCCGCCTTTACCGAAGCGCTCGATCGGTATGCGCAAACCCATGGAGGCAGCGACCAGCGGGCGGTGGCCTCCATGTGGTCGCTCTACTACTTCGCCGGTCTGACGATCCCCTTTATCGTCGCGCGACGGGCCGATTACGTCCTGCCGGTCGATCTCTCCAGCATGACCATCGCGCTCGCCGAAGACGGCCTGCCGCGGGCCTTTGGACTGGAAACCGAAGGCGACTGGAGCGAGGCCGATGCAGCGGACGGCGCGGATGGCTATGTCGTGCCTCTGGTTCACCGCCATCTCGCTGCCGTGATCGCGGCCATGAAAGCGGCCGCCGGTCTGGCACCGAAGCTCGCGTGGAACAATGCCGCCGTCTACATCGACTACGCGTTCAACGCCACGGCCCCGACAAGCGGCAGCGACGCCTGGGCTTCCCGCGCGCTGTTCGAGCAGCCGGTCCTTGCGGACGGTACGGCCAACCCCTTTCGCGGCTGTCTGCGGCATGAACCCGTGGGCGACGAGACCGTCTGTCGTCGCAAGGTCTGCTGCCTGCGCTACCTCCTTCCCGGTATTCCGAGCTGCGGCGCGCTCTGCGCGCTGCCCAGCCAGCGTGGCGAAGGCCCGCAAAGAGGACACTGAGACCCGATGCTTCCCTGCCGCCTGTTCGCCGTTCTCCTCTGTCTGATATCGCTGGTCGCCGCTCTCCCGCCCGGCACGGCAAATGCGTCCACCTATCCGCTGACGGTGACCGACTCCATCGGGCGCACCGTGACGATCCCGGAGAAGCCGAAAGCGATCCTGCTGGGAAGCGGCTTCAATCTCGTCGCCCTATCGCTCATCCATCCCGATCCGGTCAGCCTGCTCGCGGGCTGGTCGGGCGACATGAAGGGCGACAACCCGGAAATCTACGCCGCCTTCGAGAAGCGTTTTCCCGCTATTGCCACGTTGCCCACCATTGGCGATGGCACCGGCGATGGTCTGTCGTTCGAGACCATCCTGTCGCTGAAGGCCGATCTCGCCATCATGGCCAACTGGCAGGCCGATACCGAGCTCGGCAAGCGCGCCATCGACTATCTGGAAAGCACGGGCGTCCCCGTCATCGTGGTGGATTTCAACAGCGATGCGCTGAAGAACACGCCCTCTGCCATGCGGCTGCTCGGCACCGTGCTCGACCGCGAGGCGCAGGCGGATGATTTCGCGACCTTCTACGAGACGCATCTTCACCGTATTCGCGACCGCGTGGCGCAAGCGACCGCCCCCGGGCCGACGGTGCTGATGGATGCCTTCCCCAATCCGGACAAGTGCTGCTACGCCTATGGCACCGGCGGTCTCGGCGCCTTCATCGGGCTTACGGGCAGCCGGAATATCGCGGAAGGTAACCTGCCCGCCCAGGGCGGCATCGTCTCGACGGAATATCTGATCGCTGCCGACCCCGAGGTCTACATCGCCACGGGCTCCCCCGGCGGCACCTACAGCGCTTTCTCCATCGGCCCCGGCGTGCCGGATGAGGAAGCGAGACGGACGCTGGAGCAGGTCATCACCTCCCCTATCCTCGCCAACCTCAAGGCCGTGCGCGACAGACGCGTGCATGGCCTGTGGAATTTCTTCAACGCGGTGCCGCTCAACATTCTGGCAGCAGAAGCCTTCGCCCGCTGGCTGCGGCCCAATCTCTTCACCGATCTCGACCCGAAAACGACGCTTGCCGAGATCAACAAGCGCTTCGCCGCGGTGCCGTTCGACGGCGCCTACTGGATCAGCCTTACGGACTGACGCAGCTCTTCCCGAACATGCAAACGCCAGCGCGGAGTGATCCGGCTGGCGTTTTCATTCGTAGCACCTGGCCTGAAGCTCAGGCAGCCTTCGCCTTGTCCATGGCGGTGGCGTTGACGGCCTTCGACAGCTTCGTCAGGTCGGCGTCGGTCTTTTCTTCCTGCTTCAGCGTCTCGTCGAGCAGCTTGACGGCTTCATCGAGACCGAGCAGACCAGCCCAGGTCTTCAGCGTGCCGTAGCGCGCCATTTCGTAGTGCTCGACGGCTTGCGCCGTGGCCAGCAGGCCCGCATCGACGGCCGGCGAGCCCTTGAATTCCTCAAGAACTTCCTCGCCTTCCTCGATAATGCCTTCGATGGCGGCACAGGTCTTACCGGTGGCACGCTTGCCGAAGATGTCGAAGACCTGCTGAAGGCGTTCAATCTGGCCTTCGGTCTCTTCGCGATGCTTTTCGAAAGCGGCCTTCAGGTCCGGGCTCTGTGCGCCGCGGGCCATCTTCGGCAGCGTCTTCGCAATCTTCTTTTCAGCGTAGTAGACATCCTTGAGCATGTCGTGGAACAGGTCCTCGAGTGCTTTTCCTGCCATTGTTCTATCCTTTCACGGGTCCGCGGGACAGGTTTGTCGCCGCGGTGGTTCAAACGGTGTTTCTGCGGCTGAGGAACTTGGTGATCTCACCTTTGTTCCCGGTTTGATTCACCGCATGCGCTTTCAACCCGACCGTGTCGTCCCTATATATAGGTGCATGGGGAGGCAGTTCATGCTTTGGATTTCGCTCGCGATCGCGAGCCTTGTGGTCGTCGCGCTTGCCGTCTGGGACCAGCGGTTTCGCAAGATGGCCGAGCCGGCGCTTTCGGTGCTCGTCGCCGTCGGCCTCATCAGCGCCTTCGTCGTCTGGTGGACCGACGACAATGCCCGCCCGTCCGAACCTCTGTCGCCGGTCACCGCGGATCAGCCTGTCGCCACGATCGCGGAGAGCCAGGTCCGGTTGGAAAACCTTCAGTTTGAAAAGAGCACACCCGCGAGCAGCTATGTGGTAACCGGCACGGTCCATAATGACAGCACCGCCTTCCTCGACTATTTCACCCTCGACGTCACGCTCGACGATTGCCCGGCCGGCGCCTGCCGCACGATCGGTCGCGACGACGCGCTGATCATCTCCCGCATCCCGCCGGGTCATTCCGCGCCGCTCCGGTCCTCCCTCGTCTTCCCGGCACCACGCACCGGCCCGCCCGAGGCTCCGCAGTGGACCACCGCGATCGTCAAGATCCAGTCCTCCCCTGCCGGTCCGTAACCGATGTTCGAAGCCGATCGCAAAGACCTCGACAGTCGGCGCCGAATGACGGAAACTCGGCAAAACAGACGAGCCGCCCCAGGACAATGCCCATGCCCGAGCCTATGACAGTACCCACCACCTCCGACGATCGCGACCTCGTCATCACCCGCCACATCCATGTCACGCCGAACGCGCTGTTCCGCTGCTGGACGGAGCCTGCTCTTCTCCAGCAATGGTTCGTGCCGAAACCGTGGACGATCGCGGCGGCCGAGGTCGATTTGCGCGTCGGCGGCTCAAACCTCATCGTCATGAGAAGCCCGGAAGGTGAGGAAATGCCCAATCGCGGCGTCTACCTCGAGGTTGTGCAGGATCGGAAGATCGTCTTTACCGACGCCTATATCCACGCATGGACGCCCTCCGAAAAGCCCTTCATGACCGGCATCATCACCTTCGAGCCGGAGGATGGTGGTACGCGCTACACGGCCCGCGTCCGCCACTGGACGAAGACCGACCGCGACGCGCATGAGCAGATGGGCTTTCAAGAGGGCTGGAACCAGTGCGCGGACCAGCTCGCGGCCCTTGCCGCGACCCTCTGATCTGAGACGCAGGCGGACCGGTGCGATTGACAGCCCTTCCGCAGGCGTCATAGTGATGCTCATCAATAGGTTCTCCGGGTGCCACACCATCCGGGGAGTAAATGGGAACGTGACGGGTGGACCCAGTGCGGCACCTCAATCACGGCCGACCCCGCGACTGTAGAGCGGTCAGGGTCTTTCATGCCGGGCGACCGGTAGAAGTCACTGCGGAAACGGGAAACCGGATCTGCGGGAAGGCGAGAAAGACCCGACGGTGCCATTGGGCATCAGACGCCGCGAGCCAGGACACCTGCCGATTGATGCCGGGCATGTCGCCCAAATGAGTGGGACACGTCCCACGTTGCCATCACGGAGGTTGTCATGGCTGTTACCAACGCATCCGGCGTTTCGCTTTCTCTCAATGACCGCATGATTGCGGGTCTCCTTTCCCTGTGCATCGGGGCGTTCCTCGTGTTCGGAGCAGGTCTGGCCAATTCGGCCGTGCTGCACGACACCGCGCACGACGTCCGCCATGCGTTCGGCTTCCCCTGCCACTAGGGTAAACAAGCCCGATCTCCCAAGCGACAGGCGAACGCAAGCCTCGTGACCGGGCCTTGCGTTGCTGACGCCTGCATGCCCGACGCGACCGCCTCTGTGTGACCGCATCGGTCGCGCTGCGCATTGTCGTGCGGATCGATCGGATCATCCCACACCTGCACAGGACGACGGCACGCCGGTAAGGCGTTGCTCCGAAAGGTATAACCATGATCGTCAAGACACTTCTGGCCGCCATCTGCGCCGGCCTCATCGCGGGCCTGTTCATGACCGCCGCGCAGGAACTCCGCGTCGTGCCGCTGATCCTCCACGCCGAAACCTACGAGGGAGAACCTGCCCACGGAACACCCGCGGCACACGAGCATTCCGCACGCGAATCCGGCGCGCTGCTCCAGTCCCTCGCATCCGCGCTTCAGCCGGTAACGCCCGCCTATGCGCATGATGGCGAGGTACACGAGGATGGCGGCATCATGTTCGGTCTGAGCCGCTTCTCCGGGACGCTGATGGCCAATCTGGTGACGGGCGTCGGCTTCGGATTGCTTCTGGGCGGCCTCGGCGTTCTCATCGGCAACCCGCCGACCTTGCGCACCGGCCTCACCTGGGGTGCCCTCGGCTGGCTCTCGGTCCACATGCTTCCGGCTCTCGGCCTTCCGCCCGAACTGCCCGGCTTTCCCGCCGCCGATCTCGGCGATCGCCAGACGTGGTGGCTCGTCACCACGACGCTCTCGGCGCTCGGTCTCGGCCTGATCGCGCTGCGAACGGAAATCGTGGCCAAGGGTGTTGGCCTTGTTCTCCTCGCTCTGCCCCACATCTACGGCGCACCCCAGCCCGGCGATATCGCGAGCCCGGTTCCCGCTGTTCTCGGCGCGGAATTCGCAGTGGCTGCCCTGGCGACGACGCTGGCCTTCTGGCTCGTCCTCGGCATCGTCTCCGGCGCCATCAACGACCGCTTCCTCAAGACGGCATGACAAACATGCTACCCCCTTATCTGGAAGGTCGCATGATCATATGGAGCTTACAGCCACCCACCCGCGAAACCGGCGCGCTTCAGCCCGCGCCGAATGGGAGCCGACTGGCGCAGGAGGTTCCAGAAGAAGCCGGTCCTGTGGTTCTCGATCATCATCAGCAGAATGCCTTGATCAAGGCCGATCCGCCGCGTGTTCATCCAGCCTTCCGCCGTGCGGGCCGGTACGCTCGGATTGAAGCTTCCGATGAAGCCGTCTTCCTCGATCACACCCGGATAGGTCTCAAGGATATGCCGGGTTCCGGAAAGTGCCGCTTTTTCGTCGAACGGCAGGCAGGAAAGGGGCGCCCAAGGGGCCAGCGTCCCGTCATCCGGGCCGAACGGCGCACCACGCGCGGCATAGCCCGAAAAATTCTGCTGGCGACCATCCCGCAGACGACGCGAACGCTCAGGCCCGTCGCAAGCGGTCAGCCCCCAGCAATCCGCGCCGTAACCCACAAAGGACTCCGGGTTTCGCTCCGCGTAGTCACGCTGCAGATCGATGGCGAGGCGGGTGTTCTCGAAGTAATCGCTGTCATGCTCGACCATTGCCGTATCACGGATGCCTCGGAAGTCGATCCAGGCATGGGAGAACAGATGGATGAACAACGGTCCGGCATAGAGGAACGGCTTGCCCAGAGCCTCCCTCCAGTCGCACTGGTTGCCGAAGGCGATGTAGCTGTTGGCCGGGATCGGGTAGGACGGCGAGGACAGCGCCAGCGTGTACAAAATGACCGCCTCGCTATATCCATGCCAGCGATAGGGAAGGAAACCGCTGCGCGGCTTCCAGCCGAGCGCCAGCGTATCCTGCTCGTCCAGCGCCCAAGCCCAGTTGGCACGGGCATAAACCATATCGGCGATGTCCCGGATCTCCTTTTCCGCAGGCGTGTTCTCGGAAAAATATGTACCGACCGTTATGGCGCCGGCGATCAGCAGCGCGCTATCGATCAGCGAGATCTCGCTCCGCCACGCCCGCCGTCCGGTCTTCATATCCAGGAAGTGGTAGTAGAGACCCTTATAGCCGGTGGCCAGCGTGTCGCGGCTCTGCTCGCTGTCGCGCAGAAAGCGCAATGTCGTCAGCGCCCGCTGCGCCGCATCCTCGCGGGACAGCCAGTCGCGCTCGACACCGACGGGGAGCGCCGACAGGCCGAAGCCGGTCGCGGCGATGCTGGCCGGCGAACCTTCCTGCGAACTGTCGGCCACGAGACCCGTTTCCGGATGCGTATACCGCATGAAATACCGAAACGCCCCCAGCTGGAATCTGTCAATCAGCCCGGCGTCGGTCGTATCTTTGAAAAGCATTGCAACTCCTCATGAGCGGGCACGCAGCACGTGCCTCATCTCTTTATCCCTGCGAAATTTCTTTGCTCACCGAGTGTTGAAGCCGAGCAGTCGCTTACCGGTCGCCGCCATCACCCGTTGTGTTAATGTTCGCCTCTACGGTGCGAAGCGGGGATTGGATGACATGATCTTGGCGGGAATTGCATTGCTGATGGGCCTTTCCAGCCACGGCCTCCCATCGGCCCCTTCCACAACCGGCGTAACTCAAATAACGACCATCGCGGCGCTTGGCCGCCGAGACGTGGATGTCGAACTGGTTCTTGCCGTCGATATGTCGGGATCGATGGATCTGGAGGAAGCGCGCATCCAGCGCGCCGGTTACCTCGAGGCCCTACGCCACAAGGCGTTCATCGATGCCGTTCGTGGCGGACTGATCGGCGAGATCGCCATCAGCTATTTCGAGTGGGCCGGCAGCGTCAACGAAAGCTCGCGCGTGGACTGGCATGTGATTGCGAGTGCCGCGGACGCTGCCGCCTTTGCAGACGAGATCGCCGCCCGGCCTGTCACCACCCGCCGTGGCACCTCGATTTCCAACGCGCTGACCTACGCGACGGGGATGATCGACACGAACGCCTTCAACGGCCAGCGCCGCGTCATCGATGTCTCCGGCGACGGTCCCAACAATCTCGGTCCACCGGTTCTGCCCGCCCGGGACATGGCGGTGCGCAGCGGAATCATCGTCAACGGCCTCGCGATCATCATCCGCCCCACCGGTGTCGGCGTCCGGCTCGACCGCTACTACAGCGACTGCGTTATCGGCGGCCCCGGCGCCTTCGTGCTGCCGATCCACAACCCGGAAGACTTCGGCGTCGCCATCCGGCAAAAGCTCGTGATGGAGGTCAGCGGGCGCCAGCCGACGCTTCTTCCCATTCCCGTTGCAAATCCCGCCCCCGTGGATTGCCTGATCGGTGAAAAGCTGCGGCCCGGATTCTTCGACAGGTAAGACGCGTCATCGCACCCGCTTCAAGCCTGCGCCAGGCGCTTCGTCTTCGGCATTCACTGCGTCCGAAATACGCCCGGCTGCGAGACGTCCTGCCACGATTGCTCCTTCGATATAGGTCGGGAAGGACGGAGAGAGTTCGGAACTTGCAAATGCGACACGGTCGACGCCCCGCCGCAAGAGCGCTTCTGCGTCATAAGCCTCGGCATCGACGATGACATCGCTATAGCCACCTCCGCTCCAGCGATCATCCGTCCAGTCGTGCAGAATAACATCGACCGGCTCCGGCGCGTTGTCGCCCAGCAACGCACCCATGCGCTCCCGCACCGTCCGCTCGATGAACGCCGCGCCCCGTGCCTGCCATTCGAGGGCAAGCGGCCCGCCGACGAAGACGACGAAAGCAGCATGCGCGTCACCCTGGCTGACGTCGAAGGCGTAGAGCCCGCTCACATCCTCCCAGGAGACGCCGGACGACACCTCGGGCGACCAGAAGCGCTCGTCGTAGCGCAGCAGGATCTTGATCACGGCCCCGCTCCGCCAGCAGCCGAGCGCCCGGACAAGCGGCTCCGGCAGCGGCGGATGATGGATAATATCGCGCGCACGCACCGGCGGCACGGCGACAAGCACATGTCGCGCGGTCAGCTGCCGTCTGACAGTTTCCACAATGACATGATGCTCATCCCGGTGGATGGCCGAGACAGGCGTGGACAGAAAGACGTGCGGGCGCAGCCGCGCCGCCAGGGCATCGGCCAGCGAGGCGGCGCTGTCCTTCAGGAAATATTGCAGCTCGGACACGTCGGCCGTATTCCGCCGATCGCTATCGACAAGATACCAGAAGGGAATGATATCGGCCGGAAGGCACCAAAGCCCATGCACCATACTGAGAAATTCCCGCTTGGCCTCCTCCGTCGCATCCTGTTCGTCCAGCCAGTCGGCAATGGAAAGACCCGCCAGTGCGGGGTCGGCAGGATCAGCGGCCTCCATCCTTGCAGAGAGGGGATTGTCACGGTGCGATGCGCGTCGCGAAGGTGTCGCCGATACCGTCTTTGCAGCACCTTTCCAACGGCTCTCGACCATCTCCAGCCGGGCCTCCCGCACGAGCGTCATTACCTCCGGCATGTCGTCGCAGATGAATTGCCCGCCGGCATCCCGCCGCGTCCCATCCGGTGTCTCGAACGAGCGGACGCGTCCGCCGACGTCGGCGCGGGCCTCCAACACGATGACCGACAGCCCGCGATCCATCAGCGTCTGCGCGGCCGCCAGCCCCGTAAACCCGGCACCGACCACGATCACATCCGCATCCCGTTCCATGCCGTACCTCTTTTCCGCCTGAGGACCACAGGTCCGGCCCTTCGATCGGACAATATAGAAAGAACGGCGAGAAAGAATATGCGGCGCGTGGGTTTGTCGGACGGGCTTTGCGCGTCCGGAGATCAGGACTTTTTACACAGATGCCGGGGGTGCAAAACCACTGAGAATCCCGGAATAGGGCTTGGCCAAAGGCGCAGCGTAGGAGCCACGCTTGCTGGTCGTCAGCCGCTGGGCGATCAACGCCTCGGCCTGCTTGACGGCGGCGGAAACGCCGTCGACCACCGGCACGTGGTAGATCGACTGCAGTTCATAGGCGAGATCCGCCATGCCGGCGCAGCCGAGCACGATGGCCTCCGCGCCGTCTTCGGCGAGCGCCCGTTCGATCTGGTGTCGGAGCTTGTCGAGCGCACCCGAGCCCTCCTTCTCGAGATCGAGAACCGGTATATCCGCCGCGCGAACCCTGGCCCGCCCGCCAAAACCATAATGCCGCGTCAGGTTCTCGAGCAGCACGCGGGAGCGCTCCAGCGTGGTGACGACGGTGAAGCGTTGCGCGAGAAAGCCGGCGGTGACCAGCGCGCTTTCGCAAAGCCCCAGCACCGGAATGGAGGCGAGCGACCGGGCCGCGTCGAGCCCGGTATCGTCGAAACACGCGATGACGGCCGCCTGCGCGCCCGCCGCCTCGCCAGCCCGGATCGCATCGAGCAGTCCCGGCAGCGCCAGCGCGCCGTCGTAATGCCCCTCGATCGAGGCAGGCCCCATCGCGGCCGTGGCGGCGACGATCTCCGTGCCATCGGCGGCAACGAGGCGAGCTGCCTCCGCTGCCTTTTCGGTCATGGAAACAGTGGTGTTGGGATTGACGACGAGAATGCGCATGCGGGCGATCAGACCAGTTTGGCTTGTCTGCGGCCAAGCATCAGGATGATGCCGAGCGCCAGCAGAATGACGGTGAAGGAGAAGACGGTGGTGACGGTGCCGAGCGCATAGAGCACCGGCGTGGTGACGTTCGTGGTCATGCCGTAGATTTCCAGCGGCAGCGTGTTGTAGGTGCCGGATGTCATCAGCGTGCGGGCGAACTCGTCATAGGAGAGCGTGAAGCCGAAGAGGCCGACGCCGATGAGGCTCGGCGCGATCATCGGAAGCACCACATGGCGGAACGTCTGCCAGGAGCTTGCACCGAGGTCCCGCGCCGCTTCCTCATAGGCCGGCGAAAACCGGTTGAACACGGCAAACATGATGAGCACGCCGAAGGGCAGCGTCCAGGTGAGGTGCGCGCCGAAGGCCGAGGAGTACCAAGCGGGCTTCAGCCCGAACTGCTGGAAGACGACGCCGATGCCGAGCGAAATGATGATGGACGGCACGACGAGGCTGGCGACCGTGAGATAGAACAGCGTGGTCGAGCCGCGAAACTTCCGCCGGAAGGCAAGGCCCGCCAGCAGCGATACCAGCACGTTGACGACCATGACCATGATGCCGAGCGAGAAGGACCGCCGGAACGATGCGCCGAAGTTGCCGACCGCCTGCTGCTCGAAAAGATTGTAGAACCAGCGCAGTGACACGCCGTTCATCGGGAAGGTCAGGCCGCCGTTCGGCCCCTGGAAGGACAGGATGAGGACCGCCGACAGCGGACCGTAGAGGAAGAGCACGAACAGCGCAAAGAATGCGGCGAGGACGTAGAATTCGAAGGTGCGTTTCTCGTGGCTCATCTTACAGCTCCTTGCGAATATCGACGACGCGCAGGATCGCGGCCACCATCAGCAGCACGACGATCAGCAGCACAACGGCATTGGCGGCGGCGGCGGGATATTGCAGCAGCGACATCTGGTTGCGCATCATCAGCGCCACAGACGCGCTCTGCCCGCCGGACATGACCTGCACAGTGGAGAAATCCGCCATGACCAGCGTGACGACGAAGATCGAGCCGATGGCGATGCCGGGCTTGGCGAGCGGAATGATGACGTTCCAGAGGATCTGCCAGCCGGTGGCGCCCGCGTCGCGCGCCGCCTCGATCAGCGATTTGTCGATGCGCATCAGCGTGTTGAAGATCGGCGTGACCATGAACAGCGTGTTCAGATGCACCATGGCGAGAATAACGGCGAACTCCGAATAGAGCAGCCATTCGATTGGCGCCGGAATGATCCCCATCTCGATCAGCGTCGAATTGACCAGCCCGTTTCGCCCGAGGACCGGGATCCACGAGATCATGCGGATGATGTTGGAGGTGAGGAACGGCACGGTGCAGACGAGGAACAGCACCATCTGCATCGTCGTCGTGCGGATGTGGAAGGCCAGGAAATAAGCGACCCAGAAGCCGATGAAGGTCGTCAGCGCCCAGACGACGACCGTGTATTTCAGCGTGTTCAGATAGGTTTTCCAGGTGACCCAGGAGCCCAGCGTTTCCTCGTAGTTCAGGGTGAGGAAATCCGGATAGAGCCCCGCGAAGTCGTAATCCCAGAAACTGACGATCAGGATCATCAGGATCGGCAGCAGGAAGAAAAAGCCGAGAATCGCGATCAACGGTGCCGACTGGAGATAGGACATGGCCCGCGGCGGCAGGCGGAAGGATTTGGGCGTGCGCACCCGCGCATCCGGCGCCGGTGTCGGCTTGCTTGCAGCGATGGTCGCCATGATCCGTCGGTCTCCGTTGAATACTCAAGCCGAGCGGAGGGAGAAGGCTGCCCCTCATCCGCCTGCCGGCACCTTCTCCCCGCCTGCGGGGAGAAGGAAAGCTGTGGGCCGCCGCCGCACGGGCGACCCCGCACCGCATCAAGCCGCGATGAACTCGTTCCAGCGACGAACCATGTAGCGATCCTCGTCCATTACCGAGTTCCAGCAGGCGACCTTGCCCATGCGCTCCTCGAAGGAGCCGCCATCGCGAACGGCGCCGGCTTTTTCCATGACCTTGCCTTCCGGAGACATGATATCGCCCTTGGCGGCCTTGCCTTCGATCCAGTAGCCCCATTCGTCCTCGGTCATGAACTTCTTTGCCGTGTCCATGGCGGCGGAGTAGTAGCCCTGGCGGTTGAGGTAGCCACCGACCCAGCCCGACGTGTACCAGTTGATATATTCATAGGCCGCATCCAGCTGCGCGCCCTGGAGATGCGCGGCAAGGCCGAGACCGCCGCCCCACGAGCGGTAGCCTTCCTTGAGCGGCTGGTACTTGCAGGCGATGCCCTTGGAGCGAACGGCGGCGACAGCCGGCGACCACATGGACTGGATGACAACTTCGCCGGAGGCCATGAGGTTGACCGACTCGTCGAACGACTTCCAGAAAGCGCGGAACTGGCCGTCCTGCTTCGCCTTGATCAGGAAGTCGATCGTCGCGTCGATCTCCGCCTTGGTCATGTTGCCCTTGTCGGCATATTTGATGTTACCGAGCGCTTCCATGATCATCGCGGCATCCATGATGCCGATCGAGGGAATGTTGAGGATCGAGGTCTTGCCCTTGAAGGCCGGGTCCATGATATCGGCCCAGGACGTGATGTCGCGGCCGACGAGGTCGGGGCGGATGCCGAGCGTGTCGGCATTGTAGATGGTCGGAACCATCGTGAAGAGACCGGTCTCGGACTTGGCGAACGTCTTGTCGCCGGCCTTCTCCACGAAGCCGACCGTATGCGGCGCGGTCCCCTGCGCGATCACGCTGTCCGGCGTCAGCTTGCCCGTCTTGAACAGAGGCACGATCTGGTCGTAATATTTCAACTTGGAGATTTCCATCGGCTGGATGACGCCCGCCGGGAAAACCTTCTTGAGGATCCAGTATTCGATGTCGGCGATATCGTAGCTGTCGGGCTGCGTCACGGCGCGCTGGGCGGCGGCATCCGAGTCGGTCGCCGTCATCTCGAGCGTGATGCCGAGATCGGCCTTGCACTTCTCGGCAATGGCATTGATGTTGGAAACGCCGGTGCCGAACTGGCGCAGCGTGACGGGGTTCTGCGCCCAGATGGTCGGGAAACCGGTGATGGCGCCGGAGCCGGCAATGGCGCCGACGGCCGCAGCCCCTGTCTTCATCAGAGCGCGGCGGCTGATGCCGGTCGCCTTCTTCGTGTCCTTGATTTCGGTCATCGTCTGTTCCCTTTTATTCCGGTTGGACAGGTCGTTATTGTGATAGGTCAGGCGGCCATGGCGCCCAGGAGGACAGCATCCTCCAGGCCCCAACTCAGGGAAACCGCATCGCCCACGGCGACGGGTTTTTCGAAATAATCCGCATCGGTGGCGATGACGGTGAAATCCTCCGAACCGGCGCCCATGACGGTGATCTTCACCGAAGCGCCGCGATATTCGACGTTGGAAACGACGCCGTTGAAGCCGAGCGTCTTCTCGCTCGGCTCCGAAAGACGGACGCGATCGGTGCGGATGCCGATTTCGATCGGAGAGCCCGCCTCCCGCCCCTCGCCCGCAACGGTAAAGGTCTGCCCCTCCGGCACCTGCAGGGTCAGCACGCCATCGGCGCTGGAGAGAACGCGACCGGTCAGCACGTTGTGATCACCCATGAAGCGCGCGACGAAGGCCGTTGCCGGCCGCTCGAACACCTCGCGCGGGCTGGCCGCCTGCTCGATGCGCCCGTCGCTCATGATGACGATGATGTCGGCGAGCGCCATCGCCTCCTCCTGGCTGTGCGTCACATGGACGAAGGTGATGCCGAGGTTCTTCTGGAGCTTCTTCAGCTCGGCGCGCATGCGGATCTTGAGGAACGGATCGAGCGCAGACAGCGGCTCGTCGAGCAGCAGCGCTTCCGGGTCTGTGATCAGCGCGCGGGCGAGCGCCACGCGCTGCTGCTGACCGCCGGAAAGCTGGGCCGGACGCCGGTTGGCATAGGGCTCCATCTGCATCAGCGTGAGCATCTCCAGCGCCTTCGCACGGCGCTCCTCCTTCTCCACGCCCTTCATCTTCAGGCTGAAGGCCACGTTGTCGATGAGGTCGAGATGCGGGAACAGGGCGTAGGACTGGAACATCATCGCCGTGCCGCGCTTGGCCGGCGGCAGGTCGGTCACGACCGTATTTCCGAGCCGGATATCGCCCGAGGAAATCGTCTCGTGCCCGGCAATCATCCGCAGCGTCGAGGTCTTGCCGCATCCGGACGGCCCAAGAAAGCAGCAATAGCTGCCGGACGGGATCTTGAGGCTGATGGAATGGACGGCCGTGGTGCTTCCATAGATCTTGGAAACGGATACGATGTCGATCTCTGCCGCTTTGGTCATGATGGGTTCCCCTGTCGTGATTTGGAGAATGCATCAACCGTGCCAGTTCGTCGGGCGGCCGTTAGGGAGCTGTTTCTAAAAGAAAACTGCCGAGACCCTGAGGCTCGCTGGAATGCCGCCTCCGGAATTCGCCTATATTTTCATCTATTGTGCAAAATAATCCACCAGATCGTATACAATCGAGCCCTCTACCGAATACGAAAGGGCCTTCTGTCACGCCGGTATTTGCATTAGATTAGGCGACCATGAACAATCGCCAGACGAAACCGGAAGCCCTGATTGCGAGACCCGACGCCGATGGCAACGGGATCGACGGCAGCCAACGCGCCATTCGCGACGCCATCCGCGACGCGATCGTCGACCGGCGCCTGGCTCCGGGGACGAAACTGACGGAGACGGACGTCGGCGCCCTGTTCCATGTCAGCCGAACGCTGGTCCGCGGGGCCCTTCAGGCGCTCGTGCATGAAGGTCTCGTCACCGTCGAGCGCAATCGCGGCGCCTTCGTTGCCAACCCGTCGCCGGAAGAAGCGCGCCAGATTTTCGCGACCCGCCGCATTATCGAGCCCGGCATCCTGACAGAGGCCGCACGCCACATGACGCCGTCGCATTTCCGGCAGCTTCGCGAGCAACTGGTCGATGAAGGCCGGTTGATGAGCGAGCGCGGACAGAGCGCCCGTCGGGCGGAGATCAAGGCATCCGGAGACTTCCACCTGATGATCGCCGCCATGACCGGAAACGCCGTGATGCAGCGCTTCATGGACGAGCTCATCGCGCGCTCCTCGCTCGTCATCTCGCTCTACGGACAATCTACGGTCTCCAGTTGCGGCCACAGCGAGCACACCGATATCGTCGACGCCATCGAAGCCGGCCAGCTCGACCGCGCCAACCGCCTGATGGTGCATCATATTCACCATATCGAGGCCGATCTCGATCTGCGCATTCGCCGCGCCAACGAACTCCGAGACGTTCTTCTCCCTTAAGACGGGAAAGAAATATCGATCAACAACCCACTGAATTTCTTCAAGATTTTTTGTTAACCGAAGGTGGAACCAAAATCCCCGCAACGAGTTTTGCACGCGCACGACAGACAGCATGCGAGGCGCGTATGAGTTACAAGCATTTTCCGAAACCGGTCCGGATCATTCTCCAGCAGAGCCAGGAATTCACCATCGCGTCCGCTTGGGATGCGCTTGAGTTCCTGCGGGGCTGGCCCGCGGGACAGGCCGGCAGAGCCTATCGCATCGCGCTCCAGCATTGCATGGATGCCCTCGACGGCATCCTCAGTCCGCGCAAGGCGCAGGCCTCGTTCATGGCCGCGGCACGCGAGGCCGGAATATTGGCGACAGCCAAGGCGCCGGCTTGATCGGGCATCGTCTCTTGACGAAGGCATAAGGCACGGACGACCATAGAGTCACGAAGAGCGCGGCCAGGAGCACGACATGTCGGATATCAATTCCCCGGACGATCCTTCCGACGACACCAAACTGACCCGCTCGAAGCGCCGTTGGGCGGACGAAGGCAAATTCCTGACCGGACAGGTCTCGCGGTCGGAGACCGACCGGCTGCCGCCGGGCCAGCATCTCGTCAAGAATTGGCCCGTCCTCGACCTCGGCCAACACCCGATGATCGAGACCGCAAGCTGGTCATTGACGTTGAAAGGCGCCGTCGAAAACCCTGTGACGCTGGACTGGGCGCAACTGAAGGCGCTGCCGCAGAGCAAATTCCTGTCGGACATCCATTGCGTCACGACGTGGTCGCGATACGACAACAACTGGAAGGGCGTCTCGACGCATGATCTGATGGACTTGGTCGTGCCGAAGGCCGAGGCGACCTATGTCATGCTCACCAGCTATGACGGCTATACCACCAACCTGCCGCTCGCCGACTTCGCGAGTAAGCATGCTCTTGTCGCCACCGACTGGGAGGGACAGCCGTTGACCCGCGAGCACGGCGCACCCGCCCGCCTCATCGTACCGCACCTCTATCTCTGGAAGAGCGCGAAATGGCTGACGAAGATTGAGTTCATGACCGGTGATCGCGCCGGATTCTGGGAGAAGAACGGCTACCATATGCTGGGCGATCCATGGCGGGAGCAGCGCTATTCCGAGGATTGAGGAACCCTAATCGATCAGGAAAAAGGGCTCCGGCGGTGTTCGCCGGAGCCCTTTTTGATCAGTACGCCTTTTTCTTGAAAGGCTTCTTGGCGGGCTTGCTGCCATCGTCCGTCGGCTTTGGTCCGGACTTCGAGAAGCCGGGCTTGGCCGACTTCTTTGCCCAGGGCTTGCTGTCCGGCCGGTCGGCGCTTTCGCCGCCCTCTTTCCAGCGCGGCTTGCTGTCCGAAGGCCCCGCATTGTCCTTGCGAACGAACGGCTTGCGTGGTGCGGTAGACAGATCCGGCGCGCTGTCGAGCTGGGTCACGGTAATGCCTTTTTCGAGCATGCGCTTGGGTCCCAGCGCCTCGACGAAGCTGTCGGAGAATTCGCGCGCGATTTCCACGAACGTGTTCTCCGGCATCATCTTGATGGCGCCGATTTCCTGCTTGGTGATCCGGCCGATGCGGCAGAGCATCGGGATCAGCCAGCGGGGCTCGACATTCTGCTTGCGGCCGGCCGAGATGGAGAACCAGACGGCATCGCCGAAATCGCCACGCGGGGCGCGCGGTTCCGGCCGAGGACCACGGTCACCGGATGCCTGATTGGACGACGCACCGGATGGCTGAAAGGCCGGCGTATCGATGATGTCTTCCGGTGCGGAACGACCGGCACGCGCGAGGCGCACGAAAGCGGCCGCAACCTGCTCGGCGGTGAAGCCGGACAGGACCTGCTGGACGAAGGCCGTTTCTTCCTCGCGGATCGGATCGTTGAGCGCGGCATCCGAGAGAATGCGCTCGTCGTCCTTCTGCGAGACCTCATCGGCCGACGGGGGCTTGGCCCAGACGGCCTCGATGCGCGCGTCGCGCAGCAGCCGCTCGGCCTTGCGGCGTGCATTCGAGGTGACGATGATGGCGCTGACGCCCCTGCGTCCTGCGCGACCGGTACGGCCGCTGCGGTGCAGCAGGGTGTCCGGGTTGGTCGGCAGGTCGGCATGGATGACGAGTTCGAGGCCGGGAAGGTCGATACCGCGTGCGGCAACGTCGGTCGCAATGCAGACGCGGGCACGACCGTCACGCATGGCCTGCAGCGCATGCGTCCGCTCGCTCTGGCTGAGTTCGCCCGAAAGCGCGACGACGGAGAAGCCACGATTGTTGAAGCGCGCCGTCAGATGATTGACGGCCGCACGGGTCGAGCAGAACACCAGCGCATTCTTCGCCTCATAATAGCGCAGCACATTGATGATCGCGTTTTCGCGGTCGGAGGGAACGACGACGAGCGCGCGGTAGTCGATGTCCAGATGCTGCTTCGCCTCGGCCTGCGTCGAGATCCGCAGCGCATCGCGCTGATAGTTCTTAGCAAGCGTCGCGATGGACTTCGGCACCGTGGCCGAGAACATCAGCGTGCGGCGATCGGCCGGTGCCGTCTCCAGCAGGAATTCGAGGTCTTCCCGGAAGCCGAGATCGAGCATCTCGTCGGCTTCGTCGAGCACGATGGCCCGGCAGGCAGAGAGATCGAGTGCACCGCGACGAACATGGTCGCAGAGACGGCCAGGCGTACCCACGACGATATGCGCGCCGCGATCGAGCGCGCGGCGCTCCGTGCGGATGTCCATGCCGCCGACGGAGGCGGCGATGACGGCGCCGGTCATTTCGTACAGCCATTCGAGTTCGCGCTGGACCTGAAGCGCCAGTTCGCGGGTCGGGGCGACGACGACGGCCAGCGGCTTGCTCGCCGAGCCAAAGCGATCTGCACCATCCAGCAGCGTCGAGGCGAGCGCCAGCCCGAAGGCGACGGTCTTGCCGGAGCCGGTCTGGGCGGAGACGAGCGCGTCGCGACCCGACATTTCCGCTTCGATGACGGCGGCCTGGACCGGCGTCAGGGTGGAATAGCCGCGTTTGGTCAACGCCTCGGCGATCGCCGGAACGACCCCTGCGAATTCTGTCATATGTTTGTCTCTCGGAAGTTCGAACCGTGCAGCATGCGCAAAGTGATGCGCACATGCATTGAGGACCGCACGCTGCGGCCCATACCATAGCGATCTCTTAATCCCTCCGACAGCAAATGTACAGAGGAGCGCCGCAACACCGATAGGCTGGCTAACCCGGCACCTATTCAGCGATCATGGTGGAGATCATGAAACCGTGAATGGTTTTACGGTTAAGTTTCCTTGCGCCTGCGAGTCCTTGGCTTACATTTATAAATGCGATGAGGAGTCGCCGAAGCCTATGGGAGGAATGATGATGGAAACGTCAGGTCATCTGAGAGTGCAATACGACTTCAGAAGCGGAACAGTCCTGCTCCAGTGCCGCGATAAAAGCCATGTGCTTGTTGAGCGCTTCAACACGAAAGAGAGCGCAGAAGCTGCCGCCATTCAATTCGCCCGAAAGAACTGGGATTATTCGGAGCCGCAGTCGGATACGCAGCACTAGTGCCAGTTGTCGAGCCTTAGAGATAACGGCCATCATTCGAACGACAAAGGCCGGGTATCTCATCCGGCCTTTTTGACGCGAAGAGCCCGACGAAACGCCTTGCCGAGATCGCGTGAGGTATAAGCCATTAATGGCGAGAGGGCTCAATCTCCTGACGGCGCAGATCGTCGATGGCTGCCACAGCCTGCTCCGCCGTCCAGCCTGCGCTGACAGCAGCCCGGATCAGGCGCGCATCAGCTTCCACTTCCAGCTTCACGAAGAGGGGTTCGAGCGCTTCCTGCGCTGTTACGACGTTCGGTTCAGCGACAGCGGCGGCCGGCTTCTGCATGGACATGATCTCTTCTCCTATAATTTTCAGACTCCGCCGAATGGACTCAGATCAAAACTGGTTCCATTTTTTGTTCGTAATATGTCTGGGAATGTCCGGGCGAACGATCTCGATCCGTCACAGATCGTTTTCGGTCAGCGCGAAATGGTCCATGATCACGCGGATATTTCTCTTGTGCGCCTTGAAGTAGACGTCGAAAACGTCGCCCACCAGAGGCACGGCGCCGATCGTCGCATCCACGCCGAGATTGTAGAGCATGCGCGCGATCTTCCGCTTGGGAAGACCCAACCTGCGGCCCTCGTTGACGATGGCGAGACCGATGATTGCACCCGTCGCATCACCGAACACTGGGACAAGCCCGAGCAGGGCGTCGGCACCAAATCGGAACCGCGTTCCCGGAATCCCGACGGCCGTATCCATGATGCGCGCGAGCTTGGCGAGCCGGCGCAATCGGCGCAGCTGCTCGACACGGCTGACGTCGCTGGCCGCTTCGGCAAAATCGGCTGTGTACGCTGTCGTCGCCATTAAAAGCCACTCCTGTGTTCGTGTCCCTTCATATGTGGAGTGCTGGTTTGCGTGAGACAAGGTTGTGGAAGAACACTTTTGCAGGAAGCAGGCTCCAACACCGGAACTGCGGCCGGACTGGAGATGTTCGCAACTTAGGATGCATGCCCGGAGGATTTGAAAATACCTGACGATGCAAAGAAAAGCTGAAGTCTCACAACGGTGGAATAAGGGTCGGACAACGTCAGGAACCGATTGTACTTTAGAAATAATTTAGACCTAGCACCCTATTTTCGGGGGTGCGTATTAACCTCATCTAAAAAAGCGAACCGGCCGAATGTCTCTCTTCTCTTCGTCTGACGGTGCAGTGCTGCAAGCGCTCGATCAATCGCAAGCTTGTATCGAATTCGACCTCACGGGAAAGATCCTGCGCGCGAACGCCAATTTCTGCCGCGCCATCGGTTATGATTCCAGCGAGATCGTGGGCCGCCATCACAGCATGTTCGTCGTGCCGGAGGAAGCACGCTCGCCGGCCTATGCGGCCTTCTGGCAGGCGCTCGCCAACGGCAAGTTCCAGCAGGCGCAGTACAAGCGCTTGGGCAAAGGCGGACGCGAAGTCTGGATCGAGGCCTCCTACAACCCCATCTTCAAAGGAAAGCGACCCGTCAAGGTCGTGAAGTTCGCAACGGATATCACCGCATCGAAGATCAAGAGCCTGAGCGACAATGGCAAGCTCGAGGCCTTGTCGCGTGCGCAGGCCGTCATCGAATTCACGCCGGACGGCCGCATCGTTTCGGCGAACGAGAACTTCCTGTCCGTGCTCGGCTATCGGCTGGAGGAAATTGTCGGCCAGCACCACGCAATGTTCTGCGAGCCGGCCTACGTGCAGTCAGCAGCCTACAGGACGTTCTGGGAACAGCTTGCCGGCGGCGCGTTCGTGACCGACCAGTTCCTGCGTCTCGGCAAAAATGGCCAACGGGTTCACATTCAGGCGACCTATAATCCGATTATGGATGAGAACGGTCGGGTGATGAAGGTCGTGAAGTTCGCAACCGACATGACCGAGCGGGTTCGCGCCATCGAAGAGTTGGGCGCAGGTCTCGGACGCCTCGCGCACGCGAATATCAGCCAGACGCTCGACCGTCCCTTCACGCGGGAGTTCGAGCAGTTGCGCCACGACTTCAATATGTCGCTCGGCGGTTTCCAGCAGACGCTGGTGAATGTTCTCGGGCAGACGGAAAACCTCAACGACCATAGCCACACCATGCGCGAGGCGTCCGGCATCCTCGCGCAGCACACCCGTGAACAGGCCGCCGCGCTCGAGGAAACGTCGGCCGCCTTGGAGCAGATCACCATCACCGTACGCCAGTCGAACGAGCGCGTGCAGGATACACGCAATCTCGTCAAGCAGGCCAAGGAACAGGCCGGCCACTCCGTGACCGTCGTCGGCGACACCGTTGCCGCCATGCAGCGCATCGAAACCGCTTCATCCTCCATTGGGCACATCATCGGCGTCATCGACGAAATCGCGTTCCAGACCAACCTGCTGGCGTTGAACGCCGGCGTGGAGGCGGCCCGGGCCGGCGAAGCCGGTCGCGGCTTTGCCGTGGTTGCGCAGGAGGTGCGTGAACTGGCCCAGCGCACGGCGCGTGCGGCGAAGGAAATCAAGGATCTGATTTCGAACGCCTCCAGGGAAGTCGTGGACGGCGTCCGCCTCGTCGGCGATACCGGAAGGGCTCTGACGGAAATCGAGGTCTTCGTCGCCTCGATCAACGAGAACATCGACGCCATCGCCGCCGCCGCATCCGAGCAGACCACAGGCCTTGGCGACATCAGCGCCTCGGTCAACAGCCTCGACGGCATGACGCAACAGAACGCGACCATGGTGGCCCGCACGACGGAACTAAGCCATACGCTCGCACAGGGTGCGGGCACGCTCGCCGACCTCGTCTGCCGCTTCCAGCTCAACCACAGCACCATCGGCAAGCCCGCCGCGGCAAAGCCGGCACGCCCCATCGAGACGCCAGCGTTTCGAAAGACCGCCTGACCGTCAAGGCTGGAAGCCTTTCAAATGGTTAAACAAAAGGCCCGGTGCAGCATCGGGCCTTTTGGCGTTGCGACGACCGCACGTCATCCAGAATCCGGTCACCTCACCACACCTCTGCGAGGCGAGGTTCGACGTGACCGGCGTCAGGCCGTAAGCGCCGGGAGGTCGAGCGATGGATCCTGAAGCTCTTCGATCGGGCATGGACGGCCGAACAAGAAGCCCTGCACCTCGTCGCAGCCCTCCGCAACCAGGACGTGGAGCTGCTCGTCCGTCTCCGCACCTTCGGCAAGGATGGTCACATCGAGGCTCTTGCCAAGCGCAACGATGGCCCGGATGAACGCCTTCGACTGCCGGCCGTCGAGTTCGTTGACGAAGCTCCGGTCGAGTTTAATCTTGTCGAACGGGAACGCCCGAAGCGTTTCCAGCGAGGAATACCCCGTTCCGAAATCGTCGATCGCAATCATCACCCCCATCGCGCGAATCTGCCGGAGGATATGGAGCGCCCTGCCCTTGTCGCCGATGATGGCGCTTTCCGTGACCTCCAGTTCCAATCGCGACGGCGGGAGACCCGTCCGCAGCAGGACGGAGCGAACCTTGTCCACGAGCGAGACATCCCCGAGCTGCAGCGGCGACAGGTTGACTGCGATCTTGTGACCGAGACCCCAGGCAACGGCTTCGCGACAGGCCTCTTCGAGCACCCAGTCGCCGATCGTGGAAATGAGCCCGCATTCTTCCGCGATCGGAATGAAGGTCGCCGGCGAGATCAGCCCGCGCTGCGGATGCCGCCAGCGCAGCAGGACTTCGTATCCGGTCGTTTCCCGCGTTCTTGCCGACTTCTGCACCTGGTAGACGAGGAAGAACTGCTTCTCCTCAAGCGCGACGCCGAGATCGCGGCCCATGGCGCGACGTTCGCGCGCAGCCTCATCCATCGCGGCCTCGTAAAAGCTGATGCGCTGTTCCGGTTGCGCCTTGGAGCGATACATCGCCATGTCGGCATTGTTCAGCAGCTTTTCGCGGTCAGGGGCGTCCGAGGGATAGACCGACACGCCGATGCTGGCGCCGGGCAGGATCTCTGTCTCATCGATGACGATGCGCTCGGTCAATGCCCGGAAAAGGCGGCCGATGAAATCCTCGAGATCCTTCTCTTGCACGAAACGCTTGAAGGCGACGAACTCGTCCCCGCCGAAGCGTCCGACAGCCTCGTTCTCGCCCATGAGCTTCTGCATCCGGCTCGCCAGCGCATAAAGCACCTTGTCGCCCATCGCATGGCCATAGCGGTCGTTGATTTCCTTGAAATCGTCGAGGTCGATGCAGATGGCCGCGACTTTCTCAGAGTCGCTGACAGTCTCGATCGCGGCGTCGAGCCGCTCGCCGAACCGGTGCCGGTTGGCAAGGCCCGTCAGGGCGTCGTGCCGGGCGAGATGCCGGATCTTTTCCTCGGCATCCACACGCGCGGTGATGTCTTCGAGCGTCATGACGAAGGAACCGTCGCCCGTCGGCCGGTGCACGGTGCGGATCGTCCGTCCGCTGGACACCTCCCGCGCCGTCTCGCCACCACCGGGGGCCGTAAACAGTGCGCGATGCTGCTCGTAGAGTCCGTCGGCGTTATACGATCCCGTCTGGTCCGTCTTGAAACGCTCGTAACAGAGCGAATGAAAGGTCCGCCCGACGATCTCAAACGAGCGCGGAAATTCGATAATCTCGCGAAAGAGCTCGTTGTGCAGAATCAGCCGCTCGTTCGCGTCGAAAAGCGCGATCCCGTGTCCCATCGTGTTGAGGGCAATCGAGAGATTGTTGGTAACGTCGAGCAGCCGTGCCGCGCTGTCCTTGGCTTCGGTACAGTCGCGCGTGATCTTGGCAAAGCCAATGTGATCGTTGTGCTCGTCGTAGATCGGGTCGATCACGACGGACGCCCAGAACGCCGTACCATCCTTGCGATACCGCCATCCCTCCGTCTCGAACTTGCCCGTGGCAAGCGCCGTGTGCAGAGCGTGTTCGGGCGCACCGGTCAGTCGCTCGTCTTCGGAGTAGAAGACGGCAAAGCTTTTGCCAACGATCTCGCCGTCGGCATAGCCCTTCATGCGTTGCGCGCCGACGTTCCAGTTGGTCACCCGACCGGAGGGATCGAGCAGATAGATCGCATAGTCGCTGACGCCCTGGACGAGGTGCCGGAACCGCATGTTCATGGCCATGGTCACGTTCTCGGACCGGCTGGCGAAAAGAGCGGCAGCAAGAACGGAAAACAACAGCGATAAGGCGGTCGTGGCGATCACGATGACCATAAGGGCCGGCGACAGCAGGTTCGACGGGAGCGGCGAGTCAGCCACCGGCGTCATGACAACACCACCCATCGAGGTGAAATGCATGGAGACGATGCCGAGTGTCAGAAGGCTTGCCGCAGCGGCCAGACGTTTCGGGCTCCGGCGTCCAAGGCTCACGCACGCAAATCCGGGAACAGAGAACAGTACGGCAAGAAGAATGGCGCTCCAGACGAGATTGACATTCCAGTGGATCGCGCCAGGAAACTCGATGGCCGTCATGCCGACGAAGTGCATCGTGGAAACACCGAGACCGAAAAGAATGCCCGCCATGATGAAAGCGAGACGGCCGGTCAGCAACGAGGCAACCGCGACGGCAAGGAAGGTCGTGGTCACCGAAATCGCAAGCGACAGCAGCGTGCGCGACGGCTCGTAGCCGAGAACCAGCGAAGCCTCATAAGCCAGCATCGCAACAAAATGCGTCGCCCAGATACCGAAACCGCCGGACGTCCCGGCGCTGACGAGCCAGATCCACCGCACATATCCGCCTGCACGATGGGCGCGCTGCAGAAGCATCATGGCTGCAGCACAGGAAACGAGACACAGAAAACCGGCAAAAACAACCAGACGCAAATCATGCTCTGTTGTGATGCACGAGAGAACTCTGAGCATGGGCACGCCTCATGGCGAACCGCCGCAACCGAAAAAAGGTGCGTGGGTCGAAAATAAAGAGATACAGGCATCCGAACGGCTGACTGCGTGAAGAAAGCGATGGGGACACCGGAGCAAGGTCGTGGGAACAGCGACCCGACCGGCATCCCGGCCCACACTACCGCCGGAATCCTTCAAGCCGCATTAATGCGTCCTATTTTTGGGGTGAAGATGCACCCCTATTTCCGGGCAAAGTCGCTGCGGACGATCCTGTACCGCTGGAGCTTGTCGTAGAAGGTCTTGCGGGGAATGCCGAGCGCCTCGATCGTCCGCTGGACGTCTCCCCCGGCCTCGCGAAGAGCCGTACGGATGAGCTCCGCCTCGATCCGGTCCATCCGTTGCGGCAGCGAACCGGCTCCCGTATCCGACACATCCAGCGTGCCCGCAGACGCCCCCTCCGGCGAAAAACCCAGCACGGTCCGCTCGGCGAAATGGGTGAGTTCGCGCACATTGCCGGGCCAGTCATGATCAGCCAGATAGCGACGCACGGCATCGGTCATAACGGGCACGTCCCGCTTGAAGCGCGATGCGGCCCGGACGGCAAAGGTGGAGAACAACAGCGCAGTATCGTCGCGGCGCTCGCGCAGGGGCGGGATCGACAGCGTCACGACATTCAGCCGGTAATAGAGATCCTCGCGAAAATCGCCGCGAGACCTGGGATCGCTGAGGTCCACCTTCGTCGCCGCCACCACCCGCAGATCGACCGGGCGCACCTCGTTGGTGCCGAGCGGCGTCACCTCGCGCATTTCCAGCACGCGCAGCATCTGCACCTGCGTGGAAGGCGCCATGCTCTCGATCTCGTCGAGAAACAGGGTGCCTCCGCTCGAATGCTCGATCCGACCCACGCGCTTCTTCTGCGCGCCGGTGAAGGCGCCGGGTTCGTGCCCGAAAAGCTCGCTCTCGATGACCTGCACCGGCAGCGCACCGCAGTTCAGTGCGACGAAATGTCCCTTCGCGCGCCGGCTCCAGCGGTGCAGCAGCGTCGCCACGACCTCCTTGCCGCTGCCGGTCTCCCCTGTCATCAGCACGTCCACATCCGTATCGGCGATCTGACGGATCGTCTCACGCAGGCGCTCCATAGCGGGGGTCTGCCCAATCAGCAGTCCGCCGTCCCGCGCCTCTTCCGCCGCATCGCGCAAAGCCCGGTTTTCCAGTACCAGCCGGCGTTTCTCGCTCGCATGCATGACACCCTGCACAAGCCGGTCGGTCGCAAACGGCTTCGGCAGGAAATCATAGGCGCCATCCCGGATTGCCTTCACCGCCATCGAAATATCGCCGTGCCCCGTCATGAGGATGACGGGGATATCCGGATCGATGCGGCGGATACGGTCGAACAGCTCCAAACCGTCGATGAGCGGCATGCGGATGTCCGTGACGACGACGCCGGAAAAGCGCGGATCGAGCAGGGCCAGCGCTTCCAGCGCGGAGGAGACGGCGGTAACGGTGAAGCCGCCGAGTTCCAGCGTCTGCCGCGTCGCCTTCAGAAGATCGCGGTCGTCATCGACCAGGAGAACGCTGACCTCGCTCATGCCTGTGCCCTTTTCAGGTGAATGGTGAAATGCGCCCCACGATCCGAACTCTCGACGGCGATGCGCCCGCCGTAGTCGGCAAGGATATCCCGCGAGATGACGAGCCCGAGCCCGAGGCCACGCTCCTTGGAGGTGTTGAACGGGGTAAAGAGCGCGCTCATGATATCCGGCGAGATGCCCGGACCGTTATCCCGGACATGCAGAAGGACAGCGTCACCTTCCGTCTCGACCTCGACATCCACCCGCGCATCGATGCGGCCGGACAAAGCCTCCAGTGCGTTCTGCAAAAGATTGATCAGCACCTGCTCCAGCCGCACGCGATCGCCGAGCACCAAGAGATCCGCGTCCGGCAGGCCGATCTGCAGCGCATCCAGTCGCCCGGCGAACCGGCTCTTCAACAGCATGACGGCGCTCTCCACGATGGCGCGGACGGACACCGGCCCGGCCGGCGCCCGTCCCTTGCGGGAAAACGTCTTCAACTCATCGGTGATGCTGCCGATCCGGTCGGTCAGTGCGGCGATGCTCTCGAGATTCTCGTCGACCGGCCCCATCTGCGATCGCGTCAGGAACACGCGGGCATTGTCGGCGTAGGCGCGGATGGTGGCGAGCGGCTGGTTGATCTCGTGCGCGACGCCCGCCGCAACCTGTCCGAGGATGGCAAGCCGGTTGGCATGGACGAGTTCCTGCTGCACGCCCTGAAGCTTGGTTTCCGTCGCCCGGTGACCGGCGATCTCGTTTTCCAACCGGTCGCGTGCCGATGTCAGGGCTTCCGTGCGCTCGCGCACCCGCCGCTCCAACTCCTCGCGCGCGGCCAGTTCCCGCGCGAGCCGCCCGATTGCCTGCTGCCGACGGGCCAGCAGAAACGCCGCCAGCGCGGCCAGCGGCAGGACGACCGCGAGGCCTTGCAAACGCTTGCTCTGAACCGACGCAGCGACGGCGGCTTCGGTCTCCACGAGATAATCGAGGCTCCAGCCCGTCGAGGGCACGGCAACGGCGAGACGCAGAAAATCCCGCTGGCGCTCACCGGGCATGACGGCGCTCACCCGCTCGACACCCGGCGACATCCTCTCAAGTACAGTGATCGGCACTGGCGTCAGCGGCGCATCGCCGAATTGAAGACTGGTGCGGATCGCATCGAGGCTGTCGGGGGCGAGCGGCGTCATCGCCATGAACCGCCAGGAGGGAACACTGGTGATCAGCACGACGCCGTTCTGGTCGGTCACGAAGGTCGGCCGCCCCGCCACGCTCCAGTCGGTCTCGATCTGGTCGAATTCCATCTTGGCCACGACGACGCCGAGAGGGCCGGATGCGCCTTCGATCCGCTGCGAAATATAGAGACCCGGACGTTTGCTGACCGATCCGAGCGCGAAATGCTCGGCCGTCCCCGCCGCCATCGCCTTGGTAAAATATTCGCGGAACGTATAGTCGTTGCCGACAAAGCTCGTCGGCTCCTGCCAGTTGCTCGATGCAATCGCGATTCCGTCCCGCCCGATGACATAGATGACGGCTGCGTTCGTATCGGCGACGATCTCCTCCAGCTTGCGGTCGAGGCTCAGGCTGCGCTCCGGATTGGGCCGCTCGAGCGTATCGGCAAGCTGACGATCCCGGGCCAGCAGCATCGGCAAGGCACGCGGTCGCTCCAGAACGGCTCTGAGATGCGCGACCTTCAAGCTGGTATCCGTGCGGGCCTGCGCTTCCAGCGTCCGGAGCGCATCCTCCCGTCCGAGATACGACCCCGCCAACATCCCCACCATCAGGCCGGCAAGGACAAACGCCCCCAGGACGACCCAGGGAAGAACGCGGTTCCAAGGCGTGGCAGTCGGACGGATCTGAAGCGGATGATGCATATCCTATTGTGCATAAATTCGGACAAACCACAAACGGTGTCGTGCGGAAATCCGCATGACCTGTCTCTACGTCCGACTGGCGGTAGGATCTTCTTGAGGAAAAACAATAGGCTGACATGCGTCTGAAAACTGGCACGCTCTTTGCAAATCCCTCTTTTGAGTAGGAACAGTCCCGGGAGAGCCAGTTGGCGGGGGACGCAAGGAGGAACGACATGCACGCGATACCCGAACCGATGGCACCCCAGGCGAAGCTGCCCTTCTACCGACATCTCTATTTCCAGGTCCTCACCGCGATCATCGCGGGTATCCTGCTGGGTCACTTCTACCCGCAGCTCGGAACCCAGCTGAAGCCGCTCGGCGATGCCTTCATCAAGCTGGTGAAAATGATCATCGCGCCGGTCATCTTCCTCACCGTCACCACCGGCATCGCCGGCATGTCGGACCTCAAGAAGGTCGGCCGCGTCGCCGGCAAGGCGATGCTGTACTTCCTGACGTTCTCGACGCTGGCGCTTGCTGTCGGCCTCGTTGTCGCCAACCTCGTACAGCCGGGCGCGGGCATGCACATCAGCGCGGCTTCGCTCGATGCGACGGCTGTAGAGACGTATACGACGAAGGCGCATGAGGCGAGCATCGTCGGCTTCCTGATGAACATCATCCCGCAGACCATCGTCGGCGCCTTTGCCGATGGCGACATCCTGCAGGTCCTGTTCTTCTCCGTGCTGTTCGGTGTGGCGCTCGGCATGGTCGGCGACAAGGGCCGTCCCGTCACGGACTTCCTGAATGCCGTGACCGCCCCCATGTTCCGCCTCGTGGCCATCCTCATGAAGGCCGCACCGATCGGTGCCTTCGGGGCCATGGCCTTCACCATCGGCAAGTACGGCATCGGCTCGATCGCCAACCTTGCCTTCCTCATCGGCACCTTCTACCTGACGGCCGCGATCTTCGTCTTCGGCATCCTAGGCGCTGTCGCCCGCTATAACGGCTTCTCGATCCTGGCGCTCATTCGCTACCTCAAGGAAGAGCTTCTGCTCGTCCTCGGCACCTCGTCTTCGGAAGCAGCGCTTCCCGGCCTGATGGCAAAGATGGAGCGTGCTGGCTGCAAGCGCTCGGTCGTCGGCCTCGTCATCCCCACCGGTTACTCGTTCAACCTCGACGGTACGAACATTTACATGACGCTTGCCGCCCTGTTCATCGCCCAGGCGACCGATACGCCGCTCGGCTACGGTGACCAGATTCTCCTGCTGCTCGTCGCCATGCTATCGTCCAAGGGTGCGGCGGGCATCACCGGCGCCGGCTTCATCACGCTCGCCGCAACACTCTCGGTCGTTCCCTCGGTTCCGGTCGCCGGCATGGCGCTGATCCTCGGCATCGACCGCTTCATGTCGGAGTGCCGCGCGCTCACCAACTTCATCGGCAACGCGGTCGCAACCGTCGTCGTCGCCCGTTGGGAAAACGAACTGGACAAGGACCAGCTCGCCGCAGCTCTCGCCGGCAACGCCCCGCCGCTGGTCGAACCGGTGCCTGCCCTTCAGGCTGCGGAATAACCTTCGAATTGCACCGGATGCCTCTCGGCTTCGGTGCCACCCTCCCCCGGCATCGCCCGTGGGGTGCCTCCCAAGGCCGAGACCCCCGCCACAAGCGGGGGTTTCCATTTGCCCGGTCAAAGCATTTCGCCCCCCGGATCAGCCAAGACCCGCCTCCGTCGAATGCTCAAAACGCGAAACGCCCGCGACAAGGCGCGGGCGTTTGGTGGGGCCGTCCGGCGGGCGCCGGCGGCAGGCATTCAATGTCGGATCAGAGAGCGGCGGCCGAACGGGCGACGGTGCGGATATCGCTGCGGGCAATGCCGAGATCGTTGAGTTCGCGGGTCGTCATGCGGCCGAGTTCGTTAACCGTCTGACGGTACTTGCGCCACGTGCTGAAAGAGCGTGCTACGTTCATGATATTCCCTTTCCAAGGTCTTCGAGGGGCCTTTCGAAACACCGTCTGGTGTTTCCGAGTGCCAGACCCCGTTGCTGTTCGATGACCGTTTTATACGCCTCCACACCGCCACCAACCAGCGCAAAGCCCTCAGGCCACCCATGCGCCAGCCGCACGGCTTTCCCGCATTCAATCGGTTCGCTCCCTTAGCAACACATGGCGGCAACATATGAAAAGCCGACCGCCCCTTTCGGAACGACCGGCTCGTCATATCGCGCTATCGCTGATAGCTTACATCTTCGGCAGAAGAACCTTGTCGATGACGTGGATGACGCCGTTCGACTGCTTTACGTCGGCAATGGTGACATTCGCCACGCCGCCGGTTTCGTCGGTGAGCGTAATCTTGCCGCCCATTTCCTTGGCCTTCAGCACGCAGCCGCCGACGGTCTTCACGTCATGTTCGCCGCCGTCGTCCTTGATCATCTTGGCGATTGCCGTGGACATCGCATCGGCAGCAACCACGTGGCAGGTCAAAACCTTGGTCAGCTGGGCCTTGTTCTCGGGCTTCAGGAGCGTCTCAACCGTACCCTTCGGCAACGCTTCGAAAGCTTCGTTGGTGGGGGCGAAGACCGTGAAAGGACCCTTGCCCTGCAGGGTCTCGACCAGACCGGCCGCCTTGACAGCGGCGACGAGCGTGGTGTGGTCCTTGGAGTTGACGGCATTTTCAACGATGTTCTTGTCTTCGAACATGGCGGCGCCGCCGACCTTCGGGTTGGCAGCATAAGCGGAAACGGCGGTGGCGGAAACGAGTGTCGCAAGGGCGATGGTACGGAGTGCGGACGTCAACATGGATGGTTCCTCTTCCTGTTCGGTTCTCGGCCCGGCGCGGTCGCGCCTTTCGGGGCGTCACGTCTCGGGTGACAGACAAGAGACGAGCCGGCCGCAGAAAGAGTTTCGGCCGGAGAGAGCCCCGGCCGAATAAACATTAAGATGTGTTAAGAAAATTCCGGTCAGGGATGGCGCGCCTGCCCGGCCGCGATCACAGGCCCGGTCGGCAGGCCGGTCGGCGACCCGCCGGGCGGCTCGACGCTGACGGCAAGCGTCATACCATCGCCAAGGTTCGCCCGCAGCGCTGCGGGAACCTCAATCACGCCGCGGCCGTCCTGCGGCAGGACACCGAGCGGCACGGGGGCGGCATCGCCGCCCGGAACCATCCACAGCTGCAGAGAGCGTGGCTGCGCCGCATCGGCGGCAACCGGCGTCACGGCGATCCGTCCGCTCGCAGCATCGTAGGAGGCGAGCAGTGCCAGAGGCGACCCCTCGCCCGTCATGGACGCAACAAGCGGGGCCGGCGGCGTCGCAGATCCGAGCAGTCCTTGCTGGACGGCAACCATAGCGAGGACCGCCGCCAACGAGGCGAAGGCGATGCCGCGCCAGAGCGCCAGGGAATGCCACCATCCGCCACGTGAGGCGCCGGCTGCAACGGGAGTGCCGAACAAGCGCGCTTCGATCTTCGGATAGACGGTGCGCGCCGGCGTTTCCTCGCCAGCCGGCTCCAGCGGGCTCAGACGGTCTTCCCACTGGGCGACAAGCAGGGCGAACGCCGGTTCGCGCTCGATCCGGGCTTCCAGCCGCTTTCGGTCGGCGAAGGACAGCACGCCCACGGCATACTCGGCGGCAAGCACCTCGTCGCGGGAGCGGTCTCTGTCGCTGTCATCCAACTCGGTCATCGCTCCAGGCACTCTTTCAGTTTCAGGAGGCTGCGGCGCAGCCAGGTTCGCATCGTATTGAGCGGCACGCTATAGCGCTCCGCCAGTTCCTGGTAACTCAATCCCTCGACATAGGCGTTCCGGACGGCATCCGCCCGCTCCGGGGGAAGTTCGCCCATGCACCGGTCGATCCGCCGCCCCTCGCCGAGGCCGATCGAGACGGCCTCCGGATCAGGGCTGCCATCAGCGATCTCGAGCCCCTCGTCACCGATCGTGTCGGCTGCCGGCCGGCGTGCCCGGATCATGTCGATTGCCTGGTTGCGCGCGATCGCCGCCAGCCAGCCGTTCGGATTTACGCCCGTCGCCGCATACCGGTCGGCACGCTGCCAGATTTTGACGAAGACATCCTGAAGAGCATCTTCTGCATCCGCCCGATCCTTGAGGATACGCAGGCAGATGGCAAAGAGTTTCGGGGAGACAGCGGAATAAAGCGACGCCAGCGCTGCACGATCGCCCATGGCGACCTTTGAAATCAGTCCGGCGATGTCAAGACTGGGCACGAAGCCGCCTTTCTCACGGGAGACGCGGCCTTGGTGGCCAAGACGCCTTCGAACAACGAGCCGCCGTCAGGCCGCTCCTCCACACTGCAGCGCTAGATATAGCGCTTTATTTCACTGTCCAGTGACGTAAGCGAGCATTTCCAGCCCAGGATCGCACTGGGCGCCATTGCCGTCAAAACGGCGATAAAACGACCGCTACGCATCGCTCGGTTGCGGCTTGAAGGTTGCAACACGGTAGCCGTAGAAAAGAACGATCAGCACGAAGATGCCGGTGGAGACCGGATCGACATAGGTCGAAACGACATCATAAGCCTGACCGAGCAGATAGCCCGCGAGCGCCAGCCCGGAGGTCCAGGCGACGGTTCCGATGAGCGAGAAGATGGTGAAGGTGGAGAGCGGCATACGGGCAATGCCGGCGGGCACCGAGATCAACGTGCGAATCGTCGGGATGAGCCGTCCGACAAGGATGGCGGTTGCCCCCTTCTCGCGAAACCGCCGGCTTGCCGCGTCTACGTCCGCTTCTGTCAGCGTCAGCCAGCGCCCATGCCTTGCTGCCAGCCGCTTCATCCGCGCTTCGCCGAGCTTCCGCCCGGCATAATACCACGGCATGACCCCGAGCAGCGATCCGATGCTGCCGGCAACGATGACGGTCACGATCGACATATCGCCCTGCGAGGCACGATAGCCGGCGAGCGGCATGATGAGTTCCGACGGGATCGGCGGGAAAATGTGTTCCAGGAACATGAGAAGCGCGATGCCCCAGGGGCCGAACATCTGCATCAGGCTTTCAACGATATTTTCCATGGGTCCTCGAACAGGGGTATTGTTCCGGCCCCAATGTGATGTTGCTGCGGTGCGAAAGGAAGAGGCTTACCGCACGAGTGTGATCACGTAATCGGCAATAAGTTTGATCGACAGTATCATCAACGTGAACTGCACGATCTGGAAGAACAGGCCATCGGGGATGACGAGCGTGAGCCGACGGCCCGCAATCGTGCCGAAGACAGCGGCCGGCGCCAGCCAGAGGACCAACGAGGTGTCGTAGTTGGAGAACTGCTGCAACTGCCAGTACGGAAAGATTTTTGCGACATTGACGATGGCGAAAAGGATGGTGGACGTCCCGGCAAATGTCATTTTCTCCAACCGCTGCGGCAGCACATACATCTGGTAGGGCGGCGCGCCGGAATGGGACACGAAGCTCGTCAGTCCCGTCAGCGTTCCCCAGAAGAGACCGCCTCGAACATCGGCCTCACGAGCGGCCTTCCGGTAGCGCGCGCCGAACCAGATGTTGAGGCAGAAGAGCACACCGACGAGCCCGACGAGCGCGCCGATGACCACGGCCGAGAGATGGGCGCTGAACATCCAGCCAAGAAACACGCCAAAGAGCGCCGCAGGCGTCAGGATGACCAGGTTCCGGCGCGAGAAGTCCTTGCGGTAGAGATAGAGCCCGACCATGTCGCTCGCGACATAGATCGGCAACAGCAGCGCCGCCGCCGTCACGGGCGAGATGACGAGCGCCAGCAGCGGCACGGAAATGGTGCCGACCATCGGCAGCCCACCCTTGGACAGACCGACCAGAAAGGCGGCGACGACGGCGATGGCGACCACCAGCGGCGTGTGTTCGATCATGGAATTGCCGGCGCGGACGCCGCCTTAACGCGAGAGGATGCCGCAATCGAGGCTCCTCCGGAGACCGCGGCGTGTCCGCCGATCTCTTCAGGATCGGCGGCACGTCGTCAAGTCCAAAGCTGCCCGGTGGGCCGTCCGAGGAAGCGTCGAAACTTAGCGGACCAGAGCTTCCGGCAGCAGTGCCTGCGGCAGGTCCTGATAGCTGACCGGACGCAGGAAGCGATAGATCGCCAGCGTGCCGACGGACGTCGTGCGGCCGTCCGACGTTGCCGGATAGGGTCCGCCATGGACCATCGCCGGAGACACCTCGACGCCGGTGCCGAACCCGTTGACGAGCAGGCGCCCGGCCAGAAGTTCGAGCTTCGGCAGGAGCTTGCGGGCCGCTTCGTGATCCGCTTCGTCGATATGCAGCGCAGCCGTCAGCTGACCTTCCATCGCGTCGATCACCGCTTCCAGTTCGCCGGCATCGGCGCAACGGATAATGAGACCGGCAGCCCCGAAGACTTCGTCCTGCAATTCGTGATGCGCGAGGAAGGCCTTGGCGCTCGTCTCGAACAAGGCGGCACGTCCCTGCGTAGCGGTGCCTTCCAGCCCCTGTGCCAGCGTCTTCACCTCGGCATGGCCCGAAAGGCGGGCAACGCCCGAAAGATAAGCCTTGCAGATGCCGCTGGTCAGCATGGTCTGCGCGGGAATGGCGCTCAGCGCCTCGCCGGAGGCCGCGATGAAGGCATCGAGTCCAGGCCCGTCGATGGCGAGGATCAGGCCGGGATTGGTGCAGAACTGGCCGGCGCCGAGCGTCAGCGAGCCGGCAAAGGCCTTGCCGATGGCGGCACCGCGAGTGGCGAGCGCATGTTCGAACAGGATGACCGGGTTGATCGAGCTCATCTCGGCATAGACCGGGATCGGCATCGGGCGTTCCGCCGCGATCTTCATCAGCGCCGTACCACCGGCTCGCGAGCCGGTGAAGCCGACGGCGCGGATGCGATAATCAGCCACCAGTGCCTGACCGATTGCGCGGTCCTCATCGAACAGCATCGAGAACGTTCCAGCCGGCAGGCTGCAATCTGCAACCGCCTTCTGTACGGCGCGGCCGACGAGCTCCGACGTGCCCGGATGGGCGGAATGCGCCTTGACGATCACAGGGCAACCGGCGGCAAGCGCCGAGGCCGTATCCCCACCGGCAACCGAAAAGGCCAACGGAAAGTTGGAGGCGCCGAAAACGGCGACCGGGCCGACGGCGATGTTGCGCAGGCGCAGGTCCGGCTTCGGCGCGGGCTTGCGCTCCGGGTCCGGCGCATCGAAACGCAGGCTCTGGAATTCGCCGGCCCGCACTTCGGCGGCAAACAGCCGAAGCTGGCCGACCGTCCGGCGCCGCTCGCCTTCCAGTCGTGCGCGCGGCAGGCCGGACTCGGCCATGGCGCGCTCGATCAGGCTATCGCCGATGTCGAGGATATTCTGGGCGATGGTTTCGAGAAACGCCGCGCGAGCTTCGAGCGCCGTCTCGCGATAGATGCCGAACGCCTCCCAGGCGAGCGCTGCGGCTTCTTCCACATCGGCAACCGTCGCACCCGAGAAGACCGTGGGCAGCGCCTCACCTGTTGCGGCGTCGTACCCGGCGATTGCACCGCCCTGCCCGCGCCGCGCCGTTGCACCGATGAGAAGTTCGCCTGTGAGGGTCATGCTTGTCTCCTTGGTCCTGTCATGAGGCAGCGTCCGATGCCACCGTTCGCCACGGCGCCTGTCGCACCGCAGCGTGTGGAGGTTTGTATAGGGTGTGGCGCCGGTGATTTAAACCGCAAGAGCCGGATTACCACACAGCCCTGCAGAATTTCGACTTTCACCCTAAGCCAGAGACAGCACGTAAAACGAGCATCAGGTTGAAATGTAATTTATACTTGCATCTCGGTCAGGAGTCTCCCAGAGATAAACGGATGCAAGGGGGACGTGCGTGCAGTCCGCAGTTGAAACGTTCATTCGTCGGTGGCAGGGACAGGAAGGTGGGCAGGAGCGCGCCAACTACGCCCTGTTTCTCACTGAACTCTGCGATCTTCTCGGCCTGCCCCACGCCCAGCCAGCCGCCGCCAGCACCGAGGGCAATGATTACGTCTTCGAGCGGGTGGTTCGCGAGCCCAACCGCGAAGGCGCACCCACGCGCCGCCGGATCGACCTCTATAAGCGTGATTGCTTCGTGCTGGAGGCCAAGCAAAGCCGGATCTTCGGCGACAAGAGCCTGCGCGGCACGGCGGGCTCCGCAGAGAACATGCTGGCCTTCCCCGGTATGGAGCCGCAGACCCGCGGCCGGCGCGGAGCCGGTCGCGCCTGGGACGTGCTGATGCGCAATGCGCGCGCGCAAGCCGAGGATTACGTGCGTCTGCTACCGCCCGATCATGATCCTCCACCTTTCCTCCTCGTCTGCGACGTCGGCCACTGCATCGAAATCTACGCGAACTTTCGACGCGACGGGAAGGCCTACGACATCTTCCCGGACCGACGCGCCTACCGCATCTATCTGGAAGACCTGCGCGACGAGACTGTGCGCAAGCGCCTCGTCGCCATCTGGTCCGATCCGCTGTCTCTTGACCCCGCCCGCCACGCCGCCAAGGTCACCCGCGAGATCGCCACCCGGATCGCCAAGGTCTCCCAAGCACTGGAGAAGGCGGGCCATCCCACGGAAGACGTCGCGATGTTCCTGATGCGCGTGCTGTTCACCATGTTCGCCGAGGACGTGGACCTTCTGCCACGCAACAGTTCAAGGTCCTGCTGAAGGACTGTGCCGATCGGCTGGAAATCTTTCCCGGCATGATGGAGGAGCTTTGGCGCGCAATGGACGAAGGCGGCTTCTCCGCCACCATCCGCCACCCGGTGCGGCGTTTCAACGGCGAGTTCTTCCGCAATCGCCGTGCCCTGCCCCTGCGGCGCGAGGAGATCGGTGAACTGGCCGCCGCGGCAAACCACGACTGGAAGGATGTCGAGCCCGCCATTTTCGGAACTTTCCTCGAACAGGCGCTCGACCCGACCGACCGCCGCCGCCTCGGCGCGCATTACACGCCCCGTGCCTATGTGGAGCGGCTGGTCATCGCGACCGTCATCGACCCCTTGCGGCTGGAGTGGGCCGGCATCCGCGCGACAGCGGACCGACAGAAGACCGAAGGCCGGGAGAAGCAGGCGATTGCCAGCGTTCAGGCGTTTCACGACCGGCTCTGCAACCTGCGCATCCTCGACCCCGCCTGCGGCACCGCCAACTTTCTCTATGTCTCGCTGGAACTGATGAAAACGCTGGAAAGCGATGTGCTGGAGGCGCTCAACGATCTCGGCGGACAGGAAGCGCTGCACGGGCTGGAGAGCCACACCGTCGATCCGCACCAGTTTCTCGGACTGGAGGTCAACCCCCGTGCCGCGGCCATCGCCGAACTCGTCCTCTGGATCGGTCATCTGCAACTGCACTTCCGCAACAATGGCGGCATCCCCTCCGAGCCGATCCTCAAGGCGTTTCACAATATCCGCTGCATGGATGCGGTTCTCGCCTCACCCGGCGATCCTCGTCCACCGGACTGGCCGGAAGCCGACTACATCGTCGGCAACCCGCCCTTCATCGGCGGCAAGGACCTGCGCAACCGAATGGGCGACGCTTATGCGCAAGCCCTTTGGGCCGCGCACCCCCACATGAACGAGAGCGCCGATTTCGTGATGTACTGGTGGGACAGGTCCGCCGAGCTTCTGACCCGCCAAGGCACCCGCCTCAAGCGCTTCGGCTTCGTCACCACAAATTCGATCAGCCAGGTCTTCCAGCGCCGCGTCCTGGAACGCCATATGAGCGCCAGGTCGCCGGTCTCGCTGGTCATGGCGATTCCCGACCATCCCTGGACGAAGGTCACGCGCGACAGCGCCGCCGTGCGGATCGCCATGACCGTGGTCGAAGCCGGCAGGTTGGAAGGACGGCTGATGGAGGTGGTCTCGGAAGACGGCGTGGCGACGGATACGCCGGTGATCCTGTTTCGCGAGACGTCCGGCAGGATTAACGCGGACCTGACCATCGGCGCCGATGTCTCCGCCGCGGGAGGCCTCAGGGCGAATATCGGGATCTGCTCGCCCGGCGTCAAACTTCATGGGGCGGGCTTCATCGTCAGCCGGAAAGAGGCGGAGCATCTCGGACGTGGCAGGCATGCCGGTCTCGACACGCACATCCGGGCCTATCGCAACAGCCGCGATCTGACGAGCCGGCCTCGTGAGGCGATGGCCATCGACCTCCTCGGGCGAACGCAGGAGGACGTGCGCACATTCTACCCCGAACTCTACCAGCATTTGAGGCTGACCGTGAAGCCGGAACGGGACCGCAACAACAGGGCGACCTACCGCGACAACTGGTGGATCTTCGGCGAACCGCGCCGCGAGCTTCGCCCGGCCCTTGCCGGCTTGTCCCGCTACATCGCCACGGTCGAGACGGCAAAGCATCGCGTCTTTCAGTTCCTCGATGCGGATATCCTGCCCGACAACATGCTGGTCGTCATCGCCACGGACGACGCTGCGGTCCTCGGCATCCTCTCGTCCCGCTGGCACGCGATGTGGGCGGCGGCGCAGGGTGGCACGCTTGAAGACAGGCCCCGATACTCGAAATCCCGCTGCTTCAACCCCTTCCCGTTCCCTATTCTGGCGGACACGCACCGGAACCGGATCGGCCTTGGCGGTGAAGCGCTCGACGCCCATCGCAAACGCGTGCTTGAAGCCCATCCCCACCTGACATTGACCGGCCTCTACAACGTGCTCGACCGCATCGTCGCCGGCACGCATCCCGACCGCTTGGAGCCGAGGGAACGCCGGATCTTCGAAAACGGTCTCGTTCTGATCCTGAGAGAGCTTCACGACGAGTTGGATATGGCCGTGGCCGCCGCCTATGGCTGGCCGGCAAACCTGCCGCAAGCCGACATGCTGGCCCACCTCGTTGCCTTGAACAGGGAACGCGCCCGGGAGGAGAAGCGTGGAATCGTTCGCTGGGTCCGCCCGGACTACCAGATCGAGCGCTTTGGCTCCGAAACCGAAAGAGCGCAGCAGATCGAGGCCGATCTCGGCCTTCCCCAAAGCGTTGCTGCCGCTTCAGCAAGCCTGCCACCCTTCCCCGCCCGCGACGACGCCGCGCAGACCGCGCTTGTCATCGATGCCTTGATTGCCAGCGGCGGTGCCGTCGATGCGGCCGACATCGCCGGACGGTTCCGCCAGGGACAGCGGATCCGCCCGGCCGTCGCCAGCGTGCTCGCATCTCTCTACCGGATGGGGCTGGTCTCCACCTCGGACATGGGAAGAACGTTCGCATTCCGCCGCGCGGCGTGAGCTTTGACCAGCGCAATATCCGCGATGATGGCGCCGGCAACCGTCTGTGCCTGGACGCGGATATCCGGCACCGCCGTGATCTCCCAGAACTGTCCGGCCGTCAACGCACCCACGGCAAAGAGACCCCGGCGAGCCACGCCCTCGGCGCCGATGGCGCGCGACATCTCATCGACCTGCAAGCCGAGGCCCAACCGGTCGGGAATGATGATCCCCTGATCCGACATTTCAACCAGCAGGGGCGAATGCCCGATGCCGGCGCGCTCCATACCGGTGCAGTTGACCACCCAGTCGACGGGCAAGGACACGACATCCTGCAAACCGCGTGGCCGGTAGCAAAGGCAGGGCCGGTTTCCGTCGATGCCGATATCGCGCAAAAACCCGGCATGAACCTTCACGGACCCATCGCGACGCAGCGCATCGAACTGCTCGAACACGGTCGGCGCGACACGGTGGCGGTGGATGTTCCACCAGGCAAGAGCATGCCGCAGGAAGCGGGACCGCTCGGGCGGGGAAAGCCGCTGCCACAGAGCCTGCGTTCGCGGTCGCAGGCCATCCATCACCGACCGCCATTCCGCACCAGCACGGACCTGGGCGCGCAGCGCCTTCAGAATACCGCTGATCGTCAGAGGATCTTCGGGAAGGTACGGCAGCACGGCCGTGCCATGATGCCGGGCATGAGCATGCGGCACCAGCCCGCGCCGCGAGAGAACGTGGATCACGCCACGATGCCCCCGTCCCCGCAGCGTCAGCACTTGGTCGATCATCGTCAGGCCGGAGCCGAGGATACAGATGGTGTCGTCCGGCTTCACCTTCGAAAGCCACTTCAGCCGCCACGGATTGCGCACCAGCCGCCGGCGCGCAGCGTCTGCGATCCGCTCTTCCCGAAGCGGCAGATCCGCCGTGCCGACACCAAGACACAGGGCCACGGCACGCGCATGCAGGCTCTCGCCATCCGCCAGTTGAAACAGCAGCCCGTCTTCCTGCGAGCGGACGCATCCGGTCGCTTTTGCCCGGATGAAATCGAGTTTGGGGCGCGCATGGCGATCCCTCAGCAGAGAGGCGAGCGTATCGCGGAGATAGAGCCCATAGTCGCCCCGCGAGGCAAACTCGTCGCGTGAGATACCGCGCCCCTGCCGCTCCAGCCAATTGAGAAAATGATCCGGCTCGTCCGGGAACAGGCTCATGCGCCCCGCGGGCACGTTCAACCGGTGAAGATGGAACTCGGTGCGGTAGGCGGTGCCCCGGCCAAAGGCCGGATCGTCACCGACAACCGCGATGGTGGCCGACGGCGGCAGCGACCGCAACAGGTGAACGCTGACCGCGATGGCCGAAAACCCCGAGCCGACGACCGCAACATCATAATGCAAGAGCATCCCCTCCGTCTGTGTTCGGCGCGGCATCGCGGAAGTATCCGGCAGCAAACAGAAACGCCTGATGGCCACACCATGCCCAAGGTAGAGACATGACGGCTTTTGTCGAGTAATTTTATAGACGAAGCAGCATAGCCATTGCCGATACCGTGCCCCGAGAGCAGGCACCGGTATCGGCGATGATGTCAGGACATCAGGACTGGCTGACCTTCAGCGTCGGGCGATGGTCGCCTGCGATCGTCTCGCCGAACGGCCCGGTATTGATCGACTTTTCGCGCGTCCTGACGGGATGTGCCAGCGGCAGGTTCGGTAGGACCAGCTCGCCGAAACGGTAGGCCTCCTCGAGATGTGGATAGCCCGACATGATGAACGTATCGATGCCGATCTCGCGATACTCCTCCATCCGCGCCTTCACCTGGTCGGGATCGCCCACCAGTGCCGTGCCGGCGCCACCGCGCACGAGGCCGACACCCGCCCAGAGATTGGGGCTCACCTCCAGCTTGTCGCGACGGCCGCCATGCAGGCGGCTCATGCGGCTCTGGCCCACCGAGTCCATGCGCTCGAATACCTTCTGGGCCGCCGCGATCGTATCGTCATCGAGATACTGGATGAGTTCGTCGGCCGCCCGCCAGGCCGCTTCCGCCGTCTCACGCACGATGACATGCAGGCGGATACCGAAGGTGACCTCGCGGCCTTCGCTGTCGGCCAGCGCCCGAACCTCGGCGATCTTCTTTGCCACGTCCTCCGGCGGTTCACCCCAGGTCAGATACTTATCGATGGTGCGGGCCGCAACTTCCTGCCCGATACCGGAGGAGCCGCCGAAGTACAGCGGCGGATGCGGCGTCTGGTAGGACGGGAACAGCACGCGCCCATCCTGAATATCGAAGTGCTTGCCCTTGTGGTTGACCGTCTCGCCCTGAAGCAGCGCCTTGTAGATGTGGAGGAACTCCTCCGTCACCTCGTAACGCTCGGCGTGGGCATAGTGAATGCCGTCGCCCTTGTTCTCGATCGGATCGCCACCGGTCACGACGTTGATGAGCACGCGGCCTTCTGAAATGCGGTCGAGCGTCGCCGTCATCCGGGCGGCTAGCGTCGGCGACAACAGGCCGGGACGAACGGCGATCAGATATTTCAGCTTTTCCGTGAGGGGTGCGAGCGCCGACGCGACGACCCAGCTGTCTTCGCAACTCTTGCCGGTGGGGATGAGCACGCCGTAATAGCCGAGCGAATCGGCTGCCTGCGCAACCTGCTTGAGATAGGCCAGATCGACATTGCGGCCACCGATGGTGGTGCCGAGATAGCGGCTGTCGCCATGGGTCGGCAGGAACCAGAGGACGTTGATTTTTTCAGGGGCGGAAGTCATGACGATGTCTCCAGAACGGAAGGATGCTGTGTCCAGACCTTGCGGATTTCAGCAGGGGCGGAGGCGGAAAGGGATTGATCGAGCGCGGCGCGGACGGCGACCCTCGCACGATCGAAATCGGCACCGCCGCGCTGGTGCGGTCGCGCGATGACGATCTCGTCGAGAATGCGGCCGGGCCACGGCTTCATGACGATGACGCGGTGGGCGAGCGAAACGGCCTCGTCGATATCGAGCGTCACGAGGATCATCGTCGCCTGCGTCTCCGACCAGATATCGAGGAGATGTTGCTGAAGCGTCTCGCGCGTCAAGGCGTCGAGCGCGGAGAACGGCTCGTCGAGCAGTAGAACCTCCGGCCGGGTCACCAGCGCGCGGGCAATGGCGACGCGCTGCGCCTGCCCGCCGGAGAGCGCCTTGGGCAGCCGGTCGCCATAGGCCTCCAGGCTCACACGACAGAGCGCCTCGTGGATCCGCGATGCCTGCTCCGCCCGTGACAGATGCGCAAGCCCGAAGCCGACATTGTCCCCAACGCTGAGCCAGGGCAGAAGGCGCGGCTCCTGAAAGATGAGGTTGATCAGCGGATGCGGCTGCTTCACCGTTTCGCCATTGATGCTGACGGTGCCCGTGGTCGGCGTGTCGAGCCCGCCGATCAGCCGCAGAAGCGTGCTCTTGCCGCAGCCGGAACCCCCGATGACAGCCACGATCTCGCCCGGCCGTGCGTCCAGTGTAAAGCCGGCGAGCGCCTGCATGCCAGCTGCATAGGTCTTGCCCAGTCCTGTCAGCGAGAGCATCAGAGACCTCCCCGGCTGAAATTGTCCTGCCACGCAATGAGCGGCGCGGTGGCGCGCACCAGAAGCGCATCCGACAGCTTGCCGATGACCGCGAAGATCAGGATCGCCGCCATGATCTGGTCCGGCTTGCCGAGCTGCTGGCCATCCACAAGAAGATAGCCAAGGCCTTCCGATGCCCCCATGAACTCCGCTGCGACGACGAACATCCAGCCGAGCCCGAGCCCCGCCCGCAGCGAGACGATGAAGGCCGGCAGCACGGCGGGAAAGAGAATGCGCCGAACGAGATCGAACCCACTCAGCCGGAAGATCCGCCCGACCTCGACGATCTTGCGATCGACCGACAGCAGCGCCGTGGATACGCCGAGATAGACGGGAAAGAACACGCCCGTGGCGATCAGCACCACCTTGGACGTCTCGAAGATGCCGAACCAGAGAATGAACAGCGGCACCCAGGCGATCGACGGAATGGCGCGCAGCGCCTGCAAGGTCGGATCGACCGCTGCATGCACGAGCCGGAAATAGCCGGTAAGGCTTCCCGCAAGCGCACCGGCCGCGGCGCCAGTGAGAAAGCCAAGCAGCACCCGCAGACAAGTCGAGGCGATATGGTCGGCCAGTTGCCCCTCAGTCCACAGATCGGCGAGCGTGGCAAGAATGCGCGACGGCGGCGGAACGAGCCGCCCGGTAGTCAGCCCGCTATCGACAGCCAACTCCCAAAGAAGAAACGCGCTGATCGGCAGTGCAACGGCAAGGGCGAACCGAATGAGCGCACCGCCCCAGCCGCTTGTCGAAGAGCGGAGCCAGAATGCCCGTCGCGAAACGGCAGCCTTGTCCGTCCGCCCGTCGCCGATGCCCGTTCCCAATCCTGCTTCTGCCGCGCCGATGGTCATTACTTAATGAGATCCTGACTGAAGCTTGGGTCGATAAGGTCGGCCACCGTTTTCCGGATATCGGCATCGGCCGGCAGAACGCCCGCCTCCTGAAGAGCAAGGCCCGCCTTGGTGATGGTCTCGGCCTGCACATCGCCGATGCGCGATGTCGAAAGATCCGTGCGCTCCAGCTGTCGGTCGATGACCGCCTCGGGCAGCTTCGCGGCATTGATTAGCGCCGCCTTCAACGCAGCGGGATCGGCCAGCGCCTGCTTGCGCGCCTCCTCATAGGCGGCCAGAACACGCTTCACGATGTCGGGGTGTTCGGCGGCAAAGCTTTCCGGCGTGTTCAGAACGCCCCAGCTGTTGTTCTCCGGGTTGCGATAGAAGAGCTTTGCGCCCTCCTCCACTTCGGACGCCGCCATCAGCGGATCTAGACCCGCCCAGGCATCGACATCGCCGCGGCTCAGCGCCAGCCGGCCATCGGCGTGCTGCAGCAGCACGAACGTCACGTCTTTCGATGTCAGGCCGGCATCTGCCAGCGCCCGCACCAGAAACACGTGCGGATCCGTTCCGCGCGTCACGGCAACCGTCTTGCCCTTGAGATCGGCGACGCTCACAATCTTGGAGTCCTTGCCCGTCACCAGCGCCGTCCACTCCGGACGCGAGTAGACATAAACGGACTTGATGGGATTGCCGTTGACGCGGGCGATCAGCGCCGCAGCGCCGGCCGTGGACCCGAAATCGATCGAGCCGGCATTCAGATATTCGAGCGCCTTGTTGGACCCGGCAGACTGGACCCAGCGAATGCTGATCCCGTCCTTCTCGAACGCCTTTTCCAGCAGGCCTTCCTTCTTGAGGAGCAGACTGACCGGATTATAGGTTGCCCAGTCGATCCGGATCTCCTTCACATCGGCAGCGAGCGCGCCGCTCACGGCCCCGCCAAGCACCACGCCGGTAGCAATGCCGAGTGCCAGAAATTTGTCCAAAATCGTCGCCATGTCGCCCACCGTCCTTTCGCCGCCGGCCGCTGCCGGGAAGATCAGGAAGGTAGAAAGGAGACATGCCGGGAAGAAGGAATGCCTTTCTATTATCTACCAAATCCTTAGAATTTCTACATTTGCAGGAGACCCGCATTCGGTGGAAGGTGCGCCCACTCGAAGCGAATGGATGTGATACCCTCATGACGATCACCGATGTGCGCCTGTCGGCCGCGGTTCAGACAGGCCAGCCCAGGGTAGCCGCCCGCAAGACCATCGCCATCATCGGTGGCGGGTTTTCCGGTGCGGCGGTCGCCTATCACTTAGCCGGAAACGCCGACGTCGCCTTCCAGACCGACATCGTCGTCTTCGAGCCCCGCGCCGAAATCGGCCGCGGCCTTGCCTATGACACCGCCGATCCGGCCCACCGCATCAACGTGCCCGCGGCCCGCATGAGCCTGCACCCGGACGAGCCCGAGCACTTCGTAGCCTGGCTCGAGCGGACGAACGCGATCGCCGAAGACAACGAGGCAAGACGCCCGGACGGTGCACTCTACCCGCGACGCGGCATGTTCGGCGCCTATGTCGCCGACAGCCTGAAACCACACATCGAAAGCGGCGCCGTGCGCCACGTCCGCCCGGCCGTGACGGCGGTGCGCAGCGCTGCTGGCGGATGGGAGGTCGAGGACGACACCGGGACACGCCACGACGCCGCCCTCGTCGTCATCGCCACGACGCATCCGCCACCGGCACCGCCCCGCGCGCTCGCCGAGGCGCTGGGTGACCATCCACGCTTCGTGCCCGATCCGACGCGACCCCGCTCCCTCGCCGCGATCCGCCCGCACGACGATGTCCTCATCGTCGGAAACGGCCTGACCTCCGCCGATGTCGTTGCCTCGCTCACGGGCACTGGCCATCACGGCCGCATCCTCTCCGTTTCGCGCCGTGGTCTGCGCGCACGCGGCCATGCGCCGTTCCCGCAGGAGCCCTTCGGCGACTTTCTCACCCCACCACCCACCTCTGCCCGCGAGCTCGTCAAACAGATCCGCGACGCGATCCGCACGACGGAAGCCGCCGGCCTCACATGGCATGCCGTCATCGATCAGGTTCGCACACAGGCCGCCACCTTCTGGCCCGGCCTGTCGATCTCCGAGCGCCGCCGCATCGTCCGACACCTTCGGGTCTTCTGGGACGTCCACCGCTTCCGCATCGCCCCGCAGGTCGAACAGGCCCTCGATACGGCGATCGAAGCGGGCCGTCTCGACATCGTCGCAGGCTCCGTCCGGCAGGCCCGCATCGAGGAAGATCGCATCCGTGTCACGCTGAAGCTGAAAGGGTTGGCCAGCACCATCGAACGCCTCTTCGACGCCGTGGTCGTGACCACCGGCCCCGCCCATGGCGGCATTCTCGACAGCCAGGCCTGGCTGCGCGATCTCCGGGACGCCGGCCATCTCCGCCTCGACCCGACGGGCCTCGGCATCGATTGCGACGCGGAATTTCGCGCGCTCAACACAGACGGCCTACCGAACGACAGCCTCATGATCTCCGGTCCGCTTGCCCGCGGTCGCTTCGGCGAGCTGATGGGACTGCCGGAGGTGAGCGAGCACGCCCGCTTCGTCGCCGCTCGCGTCGCCGAAGCGCTGCTTGCGTAACAGCACGCCGCCGCGATCACCGCACCGTAAGAGCCGGTGAAAAACGGTAATCCATTCCCGGTGCGATGCCTGCGGTGGCATTCTCTTCTTTGTCTAGAATTAACGTAGACATTATCCTGCCGGCCGACCGGAGATGGACAGACATACGGATCTGCCACATCGCCCGCGCCGAACACATGCCGCCAGCTTCAAGCCCGGCCATTCCGGAAAGAAAATGCGATGAGCCTTGCCAAGACCTCTTCAGCCGCAAACGGTATCAGCGCTGCGGCCAAAGCGCCGCCGTCCATCGTCCCGTACGATGGAACAGAGCAGTTGAAGCAGGCCATGCGCCACGTCGCCGCCACGGTCTCCGTCATCACCGCGGGCACGGACGACCGGACCGGCGCGACGGTCACCTCCGCAACGGCCCTGAGCGTCGATCCTCCGACGATGATCGTCAACATCAACCGCTCGTCCTCCAGCTGGCCGGTGATCGCCCGCCACGGCCATTTCTGCGTCAACATCCTGTCGGACGACCAACGGGACATCGCCGATCGCTTCGCCGGAAAAGACGGTCTCCGAGGCCCCGCCCGCTATGAAGGCGCCGCGTGGACAAGACTCGCCAGCGGCGCCCCCGTCCTCAGCGAGGCCCTCTCCGCTATCGACTGCGAGGTCGAGCACATCATCGAACACCACACCCACGCCATCATCATCGGCCGCGTCCTCGCCATCAGGCAAAAGGATGGCGTACCCTTGCTCTACCACAACGGTGGATACGGCACGTTCCGAGGGTAAAGGAAGCCCGTTCAGGGGTGGCCTCCGAACTGTTCGTGAGAGACTCGATTGCAAGGTCCGGGCTTTTCCGGACGGACGATGACGCTCAGGAACATGGCTGCTGAAGGCTGAGCTACAGCGCAGATTCCGAAGCCGGACTTGCCCCTCACAGAGAAACTTAGAAGGGGTGCATTCAAAATAATGAAATGATTTCAATTACTAGGAATTGAAATGGTGGGCCCGGAGGGACTCGAACCCCCAACCAAGCGGTTATGAGCCGCCGGCTCTAACCATTGAGCTACAGGCCCTGACGGCGGTGCCGTTTGCGGGAGGTCAATGGTGGCCTCCGCGGGATGGCTTTAGCGGAATTTCGGGATTGTCACAAGGGACCGCCGTATTCCCTTCACATTCGGCCCGCAACAAGGTCGCAGGGACGAAATAGATGAAGAGAAAGAACCTGATATGACGTCAACGCTCCGCCTGCGCCGTGCCCTTCCGGCTGGCCTCGCTGCCACTCTTGCGTTCGCCGTGGCGACCACGGCGGCCCTGCCCGCTTTCGCCCAGACACCGCCGCCGCCGCATCGCGAGGCCGTGATCGAGGTCAGCGGCGAAGGACGCGCGGCTGTCGCGCCAGATATGGCGATCCTCTCCTTCAGCGTGGTGACGGATGGCAAGACGGCGCGGGAAGCGCTCGATGGCAACTCGAAGGCGATGACCGATGTTCTGGGCGCCCTGCGCACCGGCGGTATTGCCGATCGGGATCTCCAGACCTCCGGCTTTGCGGTCAATCCGCAGTACCGCTACCCCGAAAACAACAACGGCACCGAGCCCCCGACCCTCATCGGCTATCAGGTGGCCAACACGCTGACCGTGCGTCTGCGCGAGATCGCCAAGCTGGGCGCGATCATCGATCAGGCCGTGACACTCGGCGTCAATCAGGGCGGCAGCATCCAGTTCACGAACGACAAGCCGGAGGCAACGCTCGACGAAGCCCGCAAGGCGGCCGTTGCCGACGCGATAACAAAGGCGCGGACGCTTGCCGAAGCGGCGGGCGTCAAACTCGGGCGGGTGATCGAGATCAACGAGAGTGCCGGCCGCCCCGAACCGATGCCCATGGCCCGCGCCATGGCCAAGGATATGGCCGAAACGTCCGTTCCGATCGCAAACGGCGAAAACAGCTATAACGTCACTGTCAACGTAACCTTTGCGATCAATTCCTGACAGCAAAATGAAGCGGCGAGCCTTGTCCTGGCTCGCCGCTCCGTCCTCTGGGGGCTAGGAATGCCCATCGCCGCTCGTAAGGCCCAAGGCCCGGCGGAGGCAGAGGAGATTCGCGCCGAAGCAGCGGGACGGTTCGTCGCCAGGCTCTCTCCTCTTCCCTGCAAATTCTCATCAAGAGCACCCATCATTGAAAAAGCCTGCCGGCCCCGTTTGGACCCGGCAGGCTTTTCGATTCATGCGATCGGCATAGCAAGACGCCGATCATAAGGCCGGTAGCTGGATTACCGGCCGAGAGCGGGGCATCCCCGGACATTTGCGAATGTTACCGTGCGGAAACCGCCTCGAAAGCGGCCTTCCACGACGACACGGCGTGGGGTGACATCAACCACACGGGCGCGCCGCAGGCCGTAGGCGCTGGCCTTGTCGGCAGCAAGCCACGGTGCGCAACGACCCCGGCGGTCACGGCCCCAGTCGCGGCGGTCGCGATCGTGGCGGTTGCGCGACCAGTCGCGCTCGTCGCGATACTGAACATCGACCACGGAGCCGGAGTGGAGGCCGAGACGGATCTGGTCGGCGGATGCGGTGCCGGCAAAGGCGGAAAGGCCGGAGACGCCGATCAGCGCGGCAACGGCAAGTCGGGTGATCATGGTTTTCATAGAGCGTTTCCTCGATCGTCTGGAGCGCAGCGGCGTCGCCGCAGGGCGTTCATTTGTTGCTCGCCGTCTTCTGGCGAAGGCCCCCTTTCTAGCGCGAGGAAGCTGAATGTAGGTAAAATCGCACATTCACGTCCCGTTCATTTTGAACGAGCCGCCCCGAGAGATGCCCTCTAGCGCAGCAATTGCTGCTCGAAGATGCGGATGTTGCGGTAATGGGTGAGGCGCGTCACGCTCGGCCCGTCGAACTCGAAGACGAAGACGCTCGGGATCGAATAGGACTGCCCACTTGCCGGGGGAAAGCCGGCCATGCTCTCACGATAGTGTCCGCGCGCTGTAACATCCACGGCGACGCGCTGGCCGAGCTGATCGCGCATCGGCACCATATCGACGAATTCCTCATCAAAATGCCGGAAGTAGCTCATGATCGCCAGCCGCAACGGATGCGAGCCGATGGCACGCTGTCCGGTCAGGGTATCGAGTGCCGCATCCTCGTCCAGAAACCCTGCGATCGTCTCGAAATCGCGGTGGTTCAGCGCCTCCATGAAACGTTGCGCGATCGTCTGTACGTCGGTCATCTCTCCTCCATCGTCGTCCGCCCACACATTATCAAAGCATATGCCCATGAGAAAGGAGGATGTGGGCGCAGCCGATGTCAAGCAGCGGTCTCGTGCGGACCGTCGCCGCACAGCCGGCATGAATGCTCTCGACTAACATCCCAGATGAAGCACCACCTCGCGCCGATGCGGGCGCTGGCGATGTTCGAAGAGATAGAGGCCTTGCCACGTGCCGAGCACAAGGCGCCCCACCGATACGGGAATGCCGATCGACACGGCGGTGAGTGCCGCCTTGATATGCGCCGGCATGTCGTCCGGCCCCTCGTCGGTGTGAATGACCCAACACATGGTGGGGTCGTCGGACGGCGGTACGAGGCGCGAGAAGAACGTGTCGAGATCCCGCCGCACGTCGGGATCAGCATTTTCCTGGATGAGCAGCGAGCAGGAGGTATGACGGACGAACACCGTCAGCAATCCCTCTTCGACCCCGGACTGTCGCACAAAGGCCTGCACCTCGCCGGTAAACTCGTAGAGCCCCGCGCCGCGGGTCGATACGGTCAGCATAGTCTGTGGCATGATATCTCCCGGATGCTGATGGATCGGCGGAAGCCTGTTCTATACTTGAACAAGCATGTTGAACCCACCATAGATCATTCTCTGTCCGTCGAACGGCATGGCCTGAGGATCGATCTTCAGTCGCGGATCCGCCATGACCCTCGGCACGATCAGGTCTCGCTCGGCCTTGGAGGCGTAGACGATCCAGGCGAAGATCACCACCTCGTCCGCGGTTGCCTGCACGGCGCGGGGAAACGAGGTGACGTGCCCATAGGGCAGATCGTCGCCGACGCATTCCACGTAACCCAGTGCTCCGTGCGCCTTCCAGACTGCGCTGGCCAAGCGCGCAAGGTCCGAATATGCGTCGAGCCGATCCCGGCGCACGGCGACGATGAAGCCATCGACGTAGGTCATATCTCCTCCTTTCACGCGCAAGAGCGTGCGTTCGGTATGGCGAAAGAAGGCGAAGGCTGGCGAGATGTTCCGCAATGAGGGACGAGCCGGCCGCAAAAGGTGCAAACTCAATCCGCGGGAAGACGGCGGCTGGCCCAGGCGCTGCGCGGAATCGTTCCGCCAAGGGCAAAGCGGAAGGCCGTAATCGTATCGAACGTGGCGTTGACGGTGCATTCGAACGTGATCTCGCGCCACACGCCGCGGGATCGGACGGCGCCACCGCGGGCGCTGAGATGCTGCCCGGAAATCAAACCACCATTCCTCCCGAACACCTTGATAATCTCCGGGACAAACGCCGCGCTGGAGTGTCTTGTCTGCTCAAGCGCCTCGATGCTGCAGATCTGCACGAGACGTGCTTCCGGCGGCAACGTGTCCAAGGCGCCGCGCACACGCGGATCTGCCAGAATGTTCTTGGAATAGAGCGTCTTCGCCGGCTTCGGTGCCGGCGCCGGTGTCGGCTTTGCCTGCGGGATGGCGGGCGTGGCGGGAACGTAGGCCGCCTGCTCACTCGGCGTCATCGGCGAGTCGTCCGCACTCTCCGGCAGCGGAGCGGCTGGCGTTTCCTCTGAGCTCTTACCATCCTCCGGGGGAGGTGTTTCGCGCAAAGGCTGCGGCTCTTGCTCGGCAGAAGGTGCCTCGGTGGCGGGCTTCGGTGACACGGGAGAAACGGCCGACCCCTTTCCTTCACCCGAAATGGTTGTGCCCGCGAGGATCTCCGGTACGGCCGAAGGCGTCTCCGTCTGTTCTGGTTCTGGCGCAGGCGTTGGTGATGCGGCCGAACCCGGCGTCGGTTCTGTGATAGGCGCCTTGGCCGTGGTGGGGGGTGCCGTATCCGGTTTGTCCGCTTGCGCGGGGCTCGTCGGTGGCGCCTCGACCGGCTCGGGCGGTACCGTATCAACGTGTTTCGCGTCACCGTCCGGTGCCGGCATCTCGACGGGATCCGGAGGCGCATCCGGCTCTGCCGCCGCAGACGCTTCGAAGGGCCGCGATGGCGCGGCAGGCGGCGGCTCGGCCGGAGCCGGTGTCTCGCCGGGTGGTGGAGGAGGAGATGCAGACTCCGGCTTGGCGGCAGCGGCTGGCTGCCGCGGTGCCTTCTCCGCTTTCGTGGCCTCGGGCTCTGGCGGCGGCGGCTGTGGTGGTTCCGGCTCGGGCACGATTTCCACGGTGACGCTCGGCTCGACCGGCGCCTCTGCCGTTTTCTCGGGAAGGTGCAGAAGGAATGGCGCAACAACGGCGGCATGAAGCGCTAGCGAGGCGAGGATCGCCAGGAGAGGTCTATCGTACCGCCGCTGAGAAGAATCTGATGTCACGGGGATGGACATAGGCACTTTCCGCCGCAAGACCAAGCGGAGGGCGGCCTCGCCGGGGTTTTCTCGTCACGGATAACGATCAGCTTTCTGCCTGCACAGGTTCAAAGCCGAGGTCCGAGGACATTTTCGCCATGGCGATAACATCGGCATAGGCACCGTTGCGAAACGCATAGGCCCGCAACAGGCCTTCGCGCCGAAAGCCAGAACGCTCGTAAAGCGCGATCGCCCCAGCATTGTCGGAAAACACCGTCAGTTCCACACGCCGGATCTGCAGCCAGTTGAAAGCCGCATCCAGAAGCGCATCGAGCAGAGCGACGCCGATACCCTGCCGTTGAAAATCGTCATGAACGCCGAAGCCGAGAATGGCGACATGCTGGCGCCGGCCGGTCTGGCGATGCAGGCCACCTAGCCCCACGATTCGCCCATCGATCTCCGCCACCACCACCGTCGATGCCGCCTCCCCGCCTGCCCCCAACCACCGTGCCGTAGCTTCTTCGCTTTGAAACGGCAGCCTTTGCGTGCCCGCCCGATAAAGCGGAAGATTGGAAAGCTCCGTGATCCCTGCGACATCGCGCTGTTCGGCCGCTCGAAGTCTCAGCCCTTCGGGAAGACGACGATCGGGGTAAGAATGTGAGAAAGGTAATGGATCAGCCATGGATCGCTCCTTGAAGGGTCAAGGGCGAGCCGTCACCGGGCCACCCTTTGGAAGGGGGCACGGACGGCGGAACAGACGATCAGTCCCGACAACGCTCCGCACACCCCATGCGGGATGTCACGATGCAGGTCGTCATGAAGCAGATGCGGTTCATACGACAAAGCGTATGCAGCTTACTGCCGACAGTCAAGGAGGCCGGCCAGCGCATGATGCCGTCACCTCCCGCACACCTCAGCCCATAAACGAAAACGGCGCCCGCTTGGTCGCGGACGCCGTTTGATTATCGTGCTTAAATGATTGGCTCAGCTGTCGAGGAACGATCGCAGCTTGCGCGACCGGCTTGGGTGCTTAAGCTTGCGAAGCGCCTTCGCTTCGATCTGGCGAATACGTTCGCGCGTGACCGAGAACTGCTGGCCGACTTCTTCCAACGTGTGGTCCGTGTTCATGCCAATGCCGAAGCGCATGCGCAGGACGCGTTCTTCGCGCGGCGTCAGCGATGCCAGAACGCGTGTCGTCGTCTCGCGCAGGTTCGCCTGAATGGCGGCGTCGATCGGCAGAAGCGCGTTCTTGTCCTCGATGAAGTCGCCAAGATGGCTGTCTTCCTCGTCGCCCACCGGGGTTTCGAGCGAAATCGGCTCCTTGGCGATCTTCAGGACCTTGCGGACCTTCTCAAGCGGCATGGCCAGCTTCTCGGCCAGCTCTTCCGGGGTCGGCTCGCGGCCGATCTCGTGCAGCATCTGGCGCGATGTGCGGACGATCTTGTTGATCGTCTCGATCATGTGTACCGGAATACGGATCGTGCGCGCCTGGTCGGCAATCGAACGTGTGATCGCTTGCCGGATCCACCATGTGGCATAGGTCGAGAACTTGTAGCCGCGACGATACTCGAACTTATCGACCGCCTTCATGAGGCCGATATTGCCTTCCTGGATCAGATCCAGAAACTGAAGGCCACGGTTCGTGTACTTCTTGGCGATCGAGATCACGAGGCGGAGGTTGGCTTCCACCATCTCCTTCTTCGCGATCCGGGCTTCACGTTCGCCCTTCTGGACCATGTGAACGATCCGCCGGAATTCCGAGATCGAGATACCGGTTTCCGTCGCCAGATTGTGAATCTCGCCACGAATTGTGCTGATCATGTGCTCTTCGTTCTTCACGAAGGGCGCCCAGCCACGTCCCGTCAGGTTGCTGACCGTTTCCATCCAGTTCGTCACAAGTTCGCTGCCGGAATACTGCTCCAGGAACGAGTCGCGCTTCACGCCGTAGCTTTCGGCCAGACGCAGCAGCTTGCCTTCGTTCTGCACCAGCCGCTTGTTGATGTCGTAGAGCTGCTCGACCAGGTTATCGACGCGATTCTGGTTGAGGGACAGCGACTTCACAGCGGTGATGAGCTCGTCCTTGAGCTCCTTGTACTTCTTTTCCTGGGCGGATGTCAGCGATCCCGTCGCAGCATTCATCCGCAACTCGACCTGCTGGTCCTGCAGCTTGCGCAGCTTCTTGTAGGTCTCGGCAATGATGTCGAGCGTTTCCATGACCTGCGGGCGCAGTTCCGCTTCCATCGCGGCGAGCGAAAGGTTCGACTCGTCGTCGTCCTCTTCCTCCTCCTCGGGCGGCAGGCCCTCGCCACCGACATTGGTGATGTCGTCTTCGCTGCTGCGCGAACGGCGGGTTTTTTCCTTCTCTTCGGCCGCCTTCCGGTCTGCCTCGATCTTCTCGGGCGACTGGAACTGCGGCGCAGCCTTGGCTTCCGGCCCCGAATAGGTCGTTTCGAGATCGATAATCTCGCGCAGGAGCGTCTGGCCTTCGTTCAGTTCGTCACGCCAGATAATGATGGCCTGGAACGTCAGCGGGCTCTCGCAGAGACCCGCGATCATCGTCTCGCGACCAGCCTCGATGCGCTTGGCGATCGCGATTTCGCCCTCGCGCGACAGCAGCTCGACCGAGCCCATTTCGCGCAGATACATCCGCACCGGATCGTCCGTCCGGTCCGTCGGTTCTTTCTTCTTGGCGGTTGCAAGCGCGGTGCCGCTTGAGGTCGCGATTTCGCCCCCCTCGCTATCGGGCTCGTCGTCGCTTGCCTCTTCTTCGCCGCCGGACGCGCTCTCGTCGACCTCTTCATCCTCGACGACATTGATACCCATGTCGGACAACATGGCCATCGTGTCTTCGATCTGCTCGGAGGTCACCTCTTCGGACGGAAGCACGGAATTCAACTCGTCCATCGTGACGTAGCCGCGCTTCTTGGCGGCCTTGATCATCTTCTTGACCGCGTCGTCCGAGAGATCGAGAAGCGGGCCGTCCGTTGCGCCGTCGCGTTCAGATTCGGCTTCTTCGTTCTCTTTGACTTTGGTTGCCATTCTTCGTCGCTTTCTTTGGACCAGCATTCCACGTTGGAGCGGTGACGAGCCGTGTGGCCCGGGCGCCTTTCGGCGCAACACCGCGAACATTACCCCTGACCTAACGGGCTGATATTAATTCCCGATTAACCACGGCATCTGCCGCGATCATCCCGGTCGGCTGCGACAGCAGCACGCTCCAAACATCACTTGCATGATGATCGTTTCCGCCGTATCCAATAAACCTTCCAAGCCAAAGACGGTTGATTCCCAGATTCTTTGGCTACGTCAAGCTCTTCCGGCAGAAAACAGCGCAATTAGGCGAAAAACGCCGGAATTAAGGCTCGGCATTGCCGCTATGTCTATCTGCTATGCAGATGTAGGACGTTTCACCCGCAAGACAAGAGCAAGACGAAAGGTTGCGCACGCAAGCAACCGCGCTGGTCTTCTTTCACCCGAGACGCTCCCACGGGTAAGTCACATCCCACAAGACTTTCTTGCACTTGGCATGAAAAGAGCCTTCCAACAAGACGAAGGCTGCGTTCGCGCATGACGGTCCAGCTGAACCACGGCATTCGGTCGAGAGACAGGCTTCAAGGACGGGCGGATACTATCCGCGGAATGTCCGGATGACCTCCAGGAACGTCTCGCCGAACCGCTCCTTCTTGCTCTGCCCGATGCCGGGAACATCCAGCAGATCGTCCGCATCATCAGGCCTCATCTTGGCAAGCGCGATCAACGTCGTATCCGGGAAGACGACATAGGGCGGCACGTTCATGCCGCGGGCGATTTCCGCACGCGTCCCCCGGAGCGCCTCGAAGAGTTCAAGATCCGATCCGTCCAGCGCGGCCTTTTCCTTTGCTGCCGGCGAGCGTGCATGTCTGGCGGCCTTGGCAGATGTCGGGCGGTCCTTGCGGAACCGCACGTCCGTTTCCTTCTTGAAGACCGCCCGCGCTGTCGACTCCAGTTTCAAGGCGCCGAACGCGGCGTGATCGACGCTGAGGAAGCCGGCGGCCAGCAACTGCCGCAGGATCGACTGCCAGGTCTTCGCCGCAATCTCCTTGCCCGCCCCGAACACCGGCATATCCGTATGGCCAAACCGCGTCGTCTTCTCGTTCACGGTGCCGGTGAGCACATCGATGACATGACCTGCACCAAAGCGTTCGCCCGTGCGATAGACGGCGGCCAGCGCTTTGATGGCCGCCTCCGTGCCGTCCCATGTCTCCACCGGATTGAGGCAGGTATCGCAGTTGCCGCAGCCGCCGGCATGCCGCTCTCCAAAATGCGCGAGGATCGCCTGCCGCCGGCAGGAGGCCGTCTCGCAGATGCCGAGAAGCGACCCGAGCTTGCCCCGCTCGATGCGCTTGATGTCCTCGGCCGCTCCGCCTTCATCGATCATCTTGCGCCGCTGAATGACGTCGGCCATGCCATAGGCCATCCAGGCCTGAGACGGCTGGCCATCACGCCCGGCGCGCCCTGTCTCCTGGTAATAGGCCTCGACGGAGCCCGGCAGATCGAGATGCGCCACATAGCGCACATCCGGCTTGTCGATCCCCATGCCGAAGGCGACCGTCGCCACGAGGCAGAGGTTTTCCTCCTTCAGGAAGGCGTCCTGGTTCGCGTCACGCACGGCGCGATCCATGCCGGCATGGTAGGCGCGCGCCCGGATGCCCTGCCCATTCAGCCATTCCGCCGTGTCTTCCACCTTCGCACGCGACAGGCAATATACGATGCCGCTCGCCCCCTTGTGCCGCGAGAGGAAACGCAGCAATTGCTGGCGCGGCTGGTCGCGTTCGACGATCTCGTAGGCGATGTTCGGCCGGTCAAAACTCGAGCTGAACACACGCGCATCGGACAGTGCCAGCCGCTCGATGATATCCCCGCGCGTCTGCGGATCGGCCGTCGCCGTCAGCGCCAGACGCGGCACGCCGGGATAGAGCGTCGCAAGCTGCCCGAGCGTGCGATATTCCGGCCGGAAATCATGCCCCCATTGCGATACGCAATGCGCCTCGTCGATCGCGAACAGTGCGATCTCCACCCCCGCCACCATCTCGCGAAACCCATCGGTCACGATCCGCTCCGGCGTGACGTAGAGCAGATCGAGCGTCCCCTCTCGCACGGAACGTCGCACATCGATGAAGTCTTCGCGGGACAGCGACGAGTTCAGCGCCGCCGCCCGAACGCCGAGCGCTTTCAAAGCCTCCACCTGGTCGCGCATCAGCGCGATCAAGGGAGACACGACGATCCCGAGCCCCGAGCGGCACAGCGCCGGCACCTGGAAACAGAGAGACTTACCGGCCCCCGTCGGGAACAGCACCACCGCATCCCCGCCGGAAACCACATGCTCGACCACATCGCCCTGCTGTCCGCGAAAAACGGAATAGCCGTAGACGGATTTCAACACATCCAGCGGCGCCTTGCCGGTTGCTTGAAATGTGGTCGGCCCGGACTCACGCCGTTGTCTGCCCGATGGATCGAGAACCGGATCGAAAGGCGGATCGTTACGTGTCGAGAGAGAAGGCACTTGAGAAGATGTCATAAAAGCCATTCTGCACGATTCCACCAGTCTGCGCGAGGGCGCCGGCTGCCGAACGCCATGAAGACCACAGCAGAGTGCACCTGCTGCCCAGCTGGCGTGACTTAAGAGAATACAGAAAGAGAGACGAAAGAAAAGCAATTTGTTCTTGATTTGTTCAGAATATGAATTAGGCTTGACTCATGAACGAAACGCGCCTCTTCGCGCAGACCAGAGCGCATCGCGTGTTGGAAGCCATCAACCGGAGCCGGGACAAGGAGCAGCGGAATGACCTCTACAGTCCATCCGTCATTTGGCACCCGGCCCTTTGACCCGTCCGGAGAGCACGCCGAATCCTTCAATAATCGCCTCCTGGTTCTCCAGGCGCTCCACTTCGTTCTGCACCTCTTCCAGATTGCGCAGAACAAGGCTTGCCAGGTCGTCGTCGCCATCTTCCGTCGCCCGTGCGAGATCGCGCTCCAGCTCGCGACGCTGCCAGAGAAGCGCTTTCGTACGCTTGTGCAGCGCCAGAGCCTGTCGATAACCCTCCAGCGCATCGGCAGGGTCGGCCGCCTGCGTGGCGATCCAGAGGCGGGCGAAGCGAACCTGCTGGTCGAGCATGGCAAGCAGCCCGGCAAAACCGGCGGCCTCCAGGTTTTCGACCAGCATTTCCCGGGTCAGCCGCGGCCCCTTGGCGGCCGCCGCGTTCAGCACCTGCGACCAGAGGCGCTGAAGCTCCTTGCTCTCGTAGTCGATCACCGAGATCTCGTCATACTCGGCAAACAGCACGTCGGGATGATTGACGATCGTCAGGGCCAGCACGCTTTCCTTCAGCGGGGGCAGCGACTGCACGCCGGAGACGATCGAGGACCGCGCCAGCCGGTCGGATACGCCCGAAAGACTGCGCATCGGCGCCGATTCCTTGCCGAAACCGACGCGACCGCCGGATCGGCCACCGCCTTGCCCACCGCTCCTTTGTCCGCCACCGGACAGGAAGCCGCTCGTCCCTCCGCCGCGCCCATGGTTTCCGCCCTGAAAGGCGCCGCCTTGAAAGCCGGAGCGCTGCGGCCCACGCAGATAGGTATTGAGCCGGTCGCGCATCGCCTGCCCGTAGTGCCGGCGAACGCTCTCGTCGCCGATCACGCCGACGACCTGCTTCAGCTTCGCCTCGAGCTCCGCCCGCCTTTCCGGCGTCTCGAAGCTTCCCGACTGAATCTCCCGGGTCCAGACCATTTCGGAAAGGGATCGCGCCGCCACCAGGACGCGGTCAAACGGCGCACGCCCCTCTTCCCGCACGAGATCGTCGGGGTCCTTGCCGTCCGGCAGCAGCGCGAACCGCACGGAGCGACCGGGCTTCAGGTGCGGCAGTGCCAGATCGACGGCGCGATTGGCAGCCCGGATACCGGCGCCGTCACCATCGAAGCAGAGGATCGGCTCCTGCGTCAGCTTCCAGAGAAGCTCCAGCTGGTTCTCGGTCAGCGCCGTTCCAAGCGGCGCCACCGCGTTCTCGATTCCCGCCTGATGGAGAGCGATGACGTCCATATAGCCTTCGACGGCGATGATCGTGTCGTTGCCATCCGCGCCCCCCAGCGTCCGGCGGGCGCGGGCAAAATTATAGAGCACGTTGCCCTTGTGAAAGAGCTCGGTCTCGTTGGAATTCAGGTATTTTGCCGGCGCATCGGGCGACATGGCCCGCCCGCCGAATGCGATCACCTTCTCACGCGACGACAGGATCGGAAACATGATCCGGTCGCGAAAACGGTCATAGGATACCGCGATGTCGGGACCGTGCACCACGAGACCGCAGGCCTCGATCTGCTCGCGCGGAATGCCCTTGTTGGCAAGGTGCTCCTTCAAGGCATTGCGGCTTTCCGGCGCGTAACCGAGCCGGAACGTCTCGATCGTCCGCCCCGTCAGGCCCCGGTCACGCAGATAGGCCCGCGCACGCGCGCCGTTCGCCGTCTGAAGTTGATCCTGAAAGAATTGCGTCGCCATTTCCATGACGTCCTGCAGGGTCGAACGCTCCCTGTCGCGCTTCTCCGCTTCCACATCCGGCTGCGGCATCGCAACACCGGCGAGATCGGCGATCTGCTGCACGGCCTCGGGAAAGCTCATCCCGTCGAGTTCGTTCAGAAACCGGAAATGATCGCCGGAAACACCGCAGCCGAAGCAGTGATAGCGCCCCTTCCGATCTTCGCAGTGGAAGCTCGGCGACTTCTCTCCGTGAAAGGGACAGCAGGCCCAATAGTCGCCCTTGGACGCGTTGGTCTTCTTCCGGTCCCAGGTCACGCGCTTGCCGATCACGTCCGAAATCGGAACGCGATCCTTGATCTCTTCGAGAAAGGTCGGGGAAAAACGCATGCGCCCGATATAGTCGCTTGCGCGCCGCACCGCTACAGCGCGCAACATCCCTCACCGCTATCCACAGGCAAGACACTCGCGGGCGGGGAAAACGAAGCCGGCAGCCGTGTCATCGACCGCCGGACATCGCGCAAACGCGCGACGTCAGGCGCCCGACAGAAGGCCCTTCAGCACGCCGGATGCCTTGGCGAAATCCATCTGGCCGGCATGCCGCTCCTTCAGGATCGCCATGACCTTGCCCATGTCCTTCGGCCCCGTTGCCTCAGCATCGGCAATCGCGGCCGCAACGACCTCCTTCACCCGCGCTTCGGAGAACTGCTCCGGCTGGAAGTCGGCGATGATGGCGATTTCCTCGCGCTCATGGGTCGCCAGTTCCGGCCGGCCCGCATCCTCGTAGACCTTCGCCGATTCTTCGCGCTGCTTGACCATTTTCGCAAGGATCTGCAGCAGTTCGTCATCGGTCGTTTCCGGCTTGCCGACGCCGCGATTGGCGATATCGCGGTCCTTCAGCGCGGCCTGCACCAGTCGCAGCGTGGAAACCCGGCGGGCATCCTTGGCTTTCATGGCCGTCTTCAGGGCATCGTTGATCGTGTCGCGCAGCATGGGTATCTCCCTCGTCTCTTGTGGGTGTGTCGTCCTGGCGGCCCTCATAGACCATCGGCAAGGCCGCAACAAACAGCTTCGTCATCAAATGGGATGGCCGGCGACCTGTTGCGAGCGGCGCTGCGCGGGACCGCATTATTCAGCGGATTTCCATTGGCAGTGGTTGACCGCGCGCAACCGCGCGCTTATGTCGGGGACCTGCACCAAGAGAGACCCGAATTGCGACCCGCGCCCGCATGCGCCGGGCGGCACCGGGTGCTGAGAAGCTTGGCGACCCGGTGGCCCGATCTTCCGCCGCCTCGCCGCAACGGGATGACGCCGATGACCGCTCCATGGACCATTGAAACCGCAACCGCCATGCTCGTCCTGGCGGACGGCACCGTGATCGAAGGCAAGGGCATCGGGGCGACCGGCGCCGTTCCTGCCGAAGTCTGTTTCAACACGGCCCTCACCGGCTACCAGGAAATCCTGACCGACCCGTCCTATCTCGGCCAGATCGTCACCTTCACCTTCCCCCATATCGGCAATGTCGGTGCCAATGACGAAGACATCGAGGACCTGACGCCGGCTGCCCGCCACGGCGCGGTCGGCGTCATCTTCAAGGCCGATATCACCAACCCCTCCAACTACCGGGCCGTGCGCCATCTCGACGCCTGGCTGAAGGCCCGCGGGATCGTTGGCATGTGCGGCATCGACACGCGCGCTCTGACCGCCTGGATCCGTGAGAACGGCGCGCCGAACGCCGTCATCGCCCATGATGCCAATGGGCAGTTCGACATCGACGCGCTAAAGGCGATGGCGAAGGACTGGAGCGGCCTCGAAGGCCTCGACCTGGCCAAGGTCGCGACCTCCGGTCAGTCCTCTGTCTGGAGCGAAAAGCCCTGGGTCTGGAACGAAGGCGCCAGCGAACTGACAGCGGATGCGGCGAAGTACCATGTCGTCTGCATCGACTACGGTGTGAAGCGCAACATCCTGCGCCTCTTCACCGGGCTCGACTGCAAGGTGACGGTCGTCCCGGCGACGGCGAACAAGGACGATATCCTCGCGCTCAACCCGGATGGCGTCTTCCTCTCGAACGGCCCGGGAGATCCGGCAGCGACCGGGGAATATGCCGTGCCTGTCATCCGCGAACTGATCGAAACCGACATCCCGGTCTTCGGCATCTGCCTCGGCCATCAGATGCTGGGCCTTGCGCTCGGCGGCAAGACCGAAAAGATGCACCAGGGCCATCACGGCGCCAACCATCCGGTGAAGGACCATACGACCGGCAAGGTCGAAATCGTCTCGATGAACCACGGCTTCGCGGTCGACTCGGCCTCGCTCCCGGCCGGCGTCGAGGAGACCCACGTCTCCTTGTTCGATGGTACCAATTGCGGCCTGCGCCTCTCCGGTAAGCCGGTCTTCTCCGTCCAGCATCACCCGGAAGCCTTTCCCGGCCCGCAGGACAGCCACTACCTCTTCCGCCGTTTCGTCAACCTGCTGCGCGAGAAGAAGGGCGAGGTCGCTCTGGCGGAACGCGCCTGATGGGCTGACGCAGGCTGAGCCGCCGGATCACCGCCGGTCAGCTTGCCAGCAGCCGGCTTCGAGAACGGGACCTCGGCGCGGATCGATGCCGCAGTTGACGGTCCGCGCCTGCCCGATGCGCGCCGGCGTTATCCCCACCGTCTGAGATGAAGTCCTGTCGGAACCCGCCCGAACCTGCGAGGCAGGCCCGAACTCTCCTAGGCCGGTTCGCTCAATTTGCGAACAATGCGGAAGAACCGCGCGTTCAGCAGCACGGCTGCGGCAAGCAGGCCGAGCGAGAAGCCGTACCAGACGCCCTGCCCGCCGAAGCCAAGCGGAAAGGCGAAGATCCAGGCGGAAAAGAAGCCGATCGGCCAGTAGGAGATCAGCGCCAGCACCATCGGCACCGTCGTATCCTTCAATCCGCGAAGCATGCCGGCGGCAATGGCCTGCAGGCCATCGACGAGCTGGAAGGCGCCAGCAATGACGATCAGCGGGCCGGCATAGGCCAGCACAAGCGCTGCATCCGTCCGGGTGGTGTCGAGATAGAGTGCGGCGAGTGCGTAAGGTATGACGGCAAACAGCGTCGAGCCGAGGGCGGCACAGATGATGCCGAGCGCGAGTGCCGAGATGCCGGCTTTTCGCACACCTTCCATGTCGCCGCGGCCATAGGCAAGCCCGACGCGAACGGTCGCAGCCTGGGCAAGTCCGAGCGGAATCATGAAGGCGATGGAGGCAAATTGCAGGGCGATGCCGTGGGCGGCCAGTTCCACGGTGCCGATCGTGCCCATGAGCAGCGACGCAACAGTGAAGAGGCTGACTTCGGCGAGAATCGTTAGGGCGATCGGCAGGCCCAGCAGCACGACTTCCTTCAGCGCATGCCAGTCCGGATTCCAGAACCGTACGAAGAGTTCGAAGCCGCGCAGTTCCGCGTGTCGCTGGATGTAGACGATGGCGAGCACGAGGCCGAGGATGGCGACCGCCAGTGCCGCCCAGGCCGCTCCGACCATGCCGAGCGCCGGAAAGCCGAAATGGCCATAGATCAGCAGGTAGCAGAAGCCGGCATTGAGAACGAGCGTGATCAGGGTGATGTAGAGAATGATCCCCGCGCGCTCCAGTCCGCTGAGGAAGGCGCGCAACACCATGAAGACCAGGCTCGGAAAGACAGCCCATTGTGCGACATGCAGATAGCCGGCGGCCTTCGCGGCCACCTCCGGCTGCTGTCCGGCAAAGAGCAGGATCGGCTCGGCTGCCCACAGGATCGGTGCGGTGAGGACGCCATAGATCAGCACCGCCCACATGCCCATGCGAACGGAACGCCGCGTCGAGACGACGTCACCACGCCCCACAGCCTGCGCCACCATCGGCACGACCGCGTTGGAAAAGCCGGATCCGAACACGAAAATGGTGAAGAACATCTGCGTCGCGAGGATGATGGAGGCAAGTTCCGTCGCACCCAGCTTTCCCACCATCACGACATCCGTGGTGTTGATGGCCAGCTGCGCGATCTGCGCGGCCACGAAAGGCACGCCGAGAATGACGCTTCCACGGAAATGTGCAGCCCAGGAATTGTCCCCACGGATATCCCCCGCAGCGGGGTGCGTTGACGTCAGCATAATCGAGAAGCCTCTGGTCCGTCGCGGCCGGAATGGGCTCACGCGACGTGTCGCTCATAGCGCGAATGGCTGCAAACCTCCAGCAAAAGGCAGGTCATGCTAACAATTTCATCGAAACATCACACGGATTGATCGTTTTCGAAGCAGTTCCGGTCAGATCCGCGGAAGTTCGTCCGAGGCCCCGTTCGGTCTCAGGCGCGTCACGTAGAGGAAAACGGCGGCGGCGATGAGGACGGCGGAGAGGATGTAGGGTGCACCGGCAAAGGTCACCGGCGCATCCGGCGCCGTGAACCGGCTGAAGAGATGCGCGAAGACCAGCGGCCCGAGGATGGTCGTGAAGGAAGAGATGCTGGAAAGCGCGCCCTGCAGTTCACCCTGCGCGGAAGGCGGTACTTTGGCAGCCGCGATCGAGCGCAGCGGCGGATCGGCAAGCGCCTCCAGGCACGTGGACGCGATCACGGCATAGACCATCCAGCCTTGAAAGGCGAAGGCATAGCCGAAAAGCCCGACGCAGCAGAAGGCCAAGCCGACCGCGCCGGCGCGCCATTCGCCGAGCACGGGAATGACGCGCGGCAGGATGAACGCCATCACGATTGCGCTGCAGATCCCGAAGACGCCGAGCGACAGACCGATCTGCCCCTCGCTCCAGCCATAGCGATAGGTGGCGACGAAGGACCAGACCGCAGGATAGACCGCATGGGCCTGCCAATAGAGGAAGAACACCAGCAGGACCCAGCCGATACCGGGATAGTTGCGCATCTGGCGAAGCGCGCCGAGCGGATTGGCCCGCCGCCACTCGAACCGCCGGCGATGCTTGCGCTCCAGAGTCTCCGGCAGCAGGAAGAAGGCGATAACGAAGTTGACGAAGGAGAGCAGCGCCGCGCCGTAGAACGGCACGCGTGGGCCAAACTCTCCGAGGGCGCCACCGATGACTGGCCCCAGGGCAAAGCCTGTACCGAAGGCGATGCCGATCAGGCCGAAATTCTTGGCGCGATTGCTGTCGTCGGAAACGTCGGCAATAAAAGCGGACGCGGTGGAAAAGCTGGCACCGGAAATGCCGGCGAGGATGCGCCCGACGAACAGCATGCCGAAGCTGGTGGCCAGCGCGCAGATCAGATTGTCGATGGCGAATGTCAGTACCGATGCGAGAAGCACGGGGCGGCGTCCGAACCTGTCGGAAAGATTGCCGATCAGCGGGGCAAACAGAAACTGCATGCCGGAATAGACGAGCAAGAGCCATCCGCCGTCGATGGCCGTGCCGCTGACCGTATCTCCCGTCAGTTCCGCAAGGAAGGCCGGCAGCACCGGCATGATGATCGCGATGCCGATGACGTCGAGGAAGAGAATCATGAAGACGAGAAAAAGCCCCCGTCTCGCAGCAGCCGGATCGATCATGCCAAACCTCCCCACTCCCGCACCGCGCGTCTGAAAACGCGAGGCCTTGCCGCCAACCGTCCAACTCCGGCGGGCTCGGTCTGCTTCTTGCTCCTGTAAAGGCAAGCGGGAGGTGAGGCAACGACCATTGTCGACGCAATCCTCACCTCTCGTGCCGGCGGGGGAAAGAGAAGATAACCAGGCCCGTGAGACGGCCGGGTCATCCAGCAACGATATACGTATCAGGCGCCGACGGCACCGTCCTCGATCTTGCGGATCGCGACTACGGACGGCCGGGGCAGCGTGCCCTTGAAGTCCGGCCAGAGGGTTTCGGCCTTGTCCAGTGTTTCGGCATCCTCCGCCGGATGCTGCACGGAGACGAACAGCGTCTTGCCATCGGGCGTGAAGCAAGGACCGGTCGCCTCCGCACCGGCGGGACAGGTAAAGAGCAGCTTCGGCAGACCGCGGGCCGGACCTTCGGTATCAATACCGTAGATCCCGTCCGGCAGGCCGAAATCGTTGGCGCCGTCCGTCGCGACCCAGAGCCGGCCGGAGGGGTCGAAGGTGATGTTGTCGGGACAGACGAACCAGCCGTTTTCGGAGGTTTCCGGGTGGAAGCTCGCCTTCGTCGCCGCATCGGCCGGATTGCCCGCGAGAACGAACAGGTCCCATTCATAGATGTCGCCCGTATGGTCTGCGTCTTTACCGCGTCCGCCAGGCGGGATCAGCTCGACGATATGCCCCCAGAGGTTTTCCGGCCGGGTGTTGGCGGGATTCAGCTTGTCCTGCGCGCGCTTCTTGTTCTTGGTCATGACGGCATAGACACGACCCGTGACCGGGTTGGTCTCCATGTCTTCCGGCCGGTCCATTGGCGTCGCCCCGACCGCGTCTGCGGCAAGCCGCGTTTTGAGCAGCACCTCCGCCTGGGAGGCAAAGCCGTTTTCAGCGGTCAGCGGCCCCTGCCCGTGCACCAGCGGCAGCCAGTGCAGCGTACCGTCAGGATCGAAGCGCGCGACGGACAGGATGCCATCGTCCAGAATGTCCTTCGCCGTTTCCGGCTTTGCCGGGTCGAAGGCCGCCTTCGTGACGAAACGATAGGTGTATTCGAAATAGTCGTCATCGCCCATGTAGACGACGATCCGGCCGTCCTTGTTGTGCACGACTGTGGAGGCCTCGTGGCTCATGCGGCCGAGCGCCGTGCGCTTGATCGGCGTGGAGGACGGATCGTAAGGGTCGATCTCGACCACCCAGTCGAAACGGTTCGGTTCGTTGGGCTCTTTGGTCATATCGAAGCGATCATGGAAGCGGGCGCGGCCATAGATATCGGAACCATCGAAGCCGTAGCGCTCCAGCACCGGCGCGATCGCCGACCCCTCGGGCTTGCCACCAAACGTATCGGAAGCACCCTCCTCGCAGGTCAGCACCGTGCCCCAGGGGGTGACGCCGCCGCCGCAATTGTAGTTGGTGCCGCGCGCAAGGCGACCCGCAGGGTCGTCTTTGGTCTTGACGAGATCATGGCCCGCGACGGGGCCGGACAGCGCCATCGGGGTCTCCACCGTCAGGCGGCGATTGTACATGCTGTCCTGAACCATGGCCCAGGCACCGTTCTCCATCTTCACCTCGACGATGGAGTGGCCCATGGCAGCCATGCCGAAATCGACCTGCTCCCGCGTCATCTTCGCACCGGCATCGTCCTCGGTCATGCCGGGAAAGATCACGTTCGGGGAGATGTATTCATTGTTGACGCAAAGGAGGCCATGATCGGCGCTGGTGGAACCCTTGGGCAATGGCATGAAGGCGATGTAGTCACAATTATAGCCGAAACGCACCTGTTGCTCGGCGGCGGACGGCACGGTTCCGTCAAAGGCGGATGTGGCGCCGGTCAGCGGGTCGCCCCAGCGCGCGACCAGGTCGGCCCTGTAGCCGGGCGCAACCGCCATGTCCTTGTCGTAGACACGCTTCAACTCGGTGAACTGCAAGGTAGACGAGGACGAAGCCGCGAAGCTCTCCTCTGAAAACAGCGATCCGACGAAGCCGGTGCCGGTCGCCGCGATGGTGCCCATCGCCGTAAAGCCCTTGAGAAAGCTGCGACGCGAGGCACGCGCCGCGATGATGTCGCGGATAACGGGCGATGATGTGCTGGGACAGTCTGCCATGAGAAGCGCTCCTGATGCGTTGGAATGCGCCTGGATTAGCGACCGCTCATGACATGGAAGAGACAGCGAACACGCGGGCAGGTGAAACGGCCCGCGTGCCGTGTTGATCAGACAGGATTGTTGAACGTATCGCAGGCCTGAAGCTGCCCGCTATCGAAGCCGCGCTTGAACCACGTTGCGCGCTGCTGAGAGGTGCCGTGGTTGAAGCTTTCCGGCACGACATAGCCCTGTGTCCGCTTCTGCAGCGTATCGTCGCCGATCTGGGTCGCGGCATTGAGCGCCTCTTCGAGGTCACCCTGCTCCAGCAGGCCCTTCTGCTGCGTATACTTGCCCCAGATGCCGGCGTAGCAGTCGGCCTGAAGCTCGGTCCGCACGGAAAGCTCGTTGGACGAAGCCTCGTCCATTCCCTGACGCTGCTCGTTCACCTGCGGCAGCGTGCCGAGCAGGTTCTGTACGTGATGCCCCACCTCATGCGCAACGACATAGGCCTGCGCGAAATCGCCGGAGGCCTCGAAACGCTGAGAAAGCTCATCAAAGAAGGAGGTGTCGAGATAGACCTTCTGGTCGCCCGGGCAGTAGAACGGCCCCGAGGCAGACGAGGCCTGGCCGCAGGCCGACTGCACGCCGCCCGTGAAGAACACCAGCGTCGGCTCGCGATAGGTCTGGCCGTTCGACTGGAAGATACCGTTCCACGTATCCTCCGTCTCGGCGAGAACCGTGCGGATGAAAGCCTTGGTTTCCTCCTGCTCGGCCGTGCCCTGCGTGCTGCTCTGGCTTTGCTCGTAACCGGACTGCCCCGTCTGGCCGCCATCGAGAACCTGCAGCAGGTCGATGCCCATCGCCTTGAAGATGAAATAGATGACCACGAGGAAGATGATGGTGCCGATGCTCAAGCCGCCCCCGCGTCCGCCGCCCATCGGAATGCGGAAACCCCCACCGCGGCCGAAACCGCCCCGTACTGGCCCGGAGCCGCTCCGATCCTCGACATTGCTCGACTGGCGACGGCCCTTCCATTCCATGGCGGTTCACTCCCTTGGTTCGGTATCACAGATGGATCCGATATAACGCATGCCGGGCGAAAGGGTATCCCCGGCGCCGAATGCGTTTGCCAGCACTTTTCGGCCCGCATTTTCCTGTTGTGATCGCGATTTCGGGGTTTCGCTCCGGCCGCCATTTCCCTATAAGCCCCTTCTAGCCTTAAAGACGTGAGACTGCACGACCGGCCGATGGACACCCGCCATCGGAGCCGGCTTTTCGCGCAGCCTGAAAAGCGGAACCGAGACCATGCCCAAGCGCCAAGATATCAAGTCCATCCTCATCATCGGCGCTGGACCGATCGTCATTGGCCAGGCATGCGAGTTCGATTATTCCGGGACACAGGCCTGCAAGGCGCTGAAGGAAGAAGGGTTCCGGGTCATTCTGGTCAACTCCAATCCGGCGACCATCATGACGGATCCCGGTCTTGCGGACGCGACCTATGTCGAGCCGATCACCCCGGAAGTGGTGGCCAAGATCATCGCCAAGGAGCGCCCGGATGCGCTGCTGCCCACCATGGGCGGCCAGACGGCGCTGAACACCGCGCTCTCCCTGAAAAGAATGGGCGTTCTCGACCGCTACAATGTCGAGATGATCGGCGCGAAGCCCGCAGCTATCGACATGGCCGAAGACCGCGCGCTCTTTCGCGAGGCCATGGCCCGCATCGGACTGGAAACGCCGAGGTCGATGCTAGCGAACGCCACCGACATCAAGGACGCCGACCGCAAGATGCATGAGGCCGAGCGCAACAAGCTGAAGGAAAGCCTGTCGGGCGCCGATCTCGATACCGCGCTGGATGCGCTCGAGAATCAGTGGAACCTCGGCGAGACCGACCGCAAGCAGCGCTATATGAGCCACGCGATGGCGATCGCCGCGCAGGCGATCGACCAGATCGGCCTCCCCACCATCATCCGCCCGTCCTTCACGCTTGGCGGCACCGGCGGCGGCATCGCCTATAACCGCTCGGAATTCTTCGAGATCGTCTCCTCCGGCCTCGATGCCTCGCCCACCACCGAAGTGCTGATCGAGGAATCGGTGCTCGGCTGGAAGGAATACGAGATGGAAGTCGTGCGCGACACGGCCGACAACTGCATTATCATCTGCTCGATCGAGAATATCGACCCGATGGGCGTCCACACCGGCGACAGCATCACCGTTGCCCCTGCACTGACCTTGACCGACAAGGAATACCAGATCATGCGCAACGCCTCGATCGCGGTGCTGCGCGAGATCGGCGTCGAAACCGGCGGCTCGAACGTGCAGTTCGCCGTCAACCCCAAGGACGGTCGTCTCGTCGTCATCGAGATGAACCCGCGCGTTTCCCGTTCGTCGGCGCTGGCTTCCAAGGCGACCGGCTTCCCGATCGCCAAGATCGCCGCCAAGCTCGCCGTCGGCTACACGCTGGACGAGCTTGAGAACGATATCACCGGCGGCGCGACGCCGGCCTCGTTCGAACCGTCCATCGACTATGTGGTGACGAAGATCCCGCGCTTCGCCTTCGAGAAGTTCCCGGGCGCTTCGCCCGTTCTGACCACCGCCATGAAGTCCGTCGGCGAGGTCATGGCCATCGGCCGCACCTTCGCCGAATCGCTTCAGAAGGCCCTGCGCGGCATGGAAACGGGGCTCACCGGCCTTGACGAGATCGAGATCCCCGGCCTCGACGACGGCAGCGACGGCCGCAATGCCATCCGCGCCGCCATCGGCACGCCGACGCCCGACCGCCTGCGCATGGTCGCACAGGCGCTGCGCCTCGGCATGTCGGAAGCCGACGTGCATGACGGCTCGAAGATCGACCCGTGGTTCATCGCCCAGCTCAAGGCCATCGTGGACATGGAATCCCGCATTCGCGAGCACGGCCTGCCGGATGATGCCGAGAACCTGCGCATGCTGAAGGCCATGGGTTTTTCGGATGCCCGCCTCGCCACCCTCTCGGGCAAGCGCCCGAAGGAAGTCGCCGAAAAGCGCAACGCCCTTGACGTTCGCCCGGTCTACAAGCGCATCGACACTTGTGCTGCCGAGTTCGCATCGCCCACCGCCTATATGTATTCGACCTACGAGACACCCTTCGTCGGCAAGGCCCGCAGCGAAGCCGGGATCTCCGACCGCAAGAAGGTCGTCATCCTTGGCGGCGGCCCGAACCGCATCGGACAGGGCATCGAGTTCGATTACTGCTGCTGCCACGCAGCCTTCGCGCTGAAGGATGCGGGCTTCGAAGCGATCATGATCAACTGCAACCCGGAAACGGTTTCCACCGATTACGACACGTCCGACCGGCTCTATTTCGAGCCGCTGACGGCCGAAGACGTGATCGAGATCCTGAAGATGGAGCAGACGCGCGGCGAACTCGTCGGCGTCATCGTGCAGTTCGGCGGCCAGACCCCGCTGAAACTTGCCGAAGCCCTGGAAAAGAACGGCATTCCGATCCTCGGCACGGCACCCGACATGATCGACCTAGCCGAAGACCGCGACCGCTTCCAGAAGCTTCTGATGAAGCTCGACCTCAACCAGCCCAATAACGGCATCGCCTACTCCGTCGAGCAGGCCCGCCTCGTTGCTTCCGAGATCGGCTTCCCGCTGGTCGTGCGCCCGTCCTATGTTCTGGGCGGCCGCGCCATGCAGATCATCCACTCGGAAAGCATGTTGCAGACCTACCTGCTCGATACCGTTCCGGAACTCGTGCCGGAGGACATCAAGCAGCGCTATCCCAACGACAAGACGGGCCAGATCAACACGCTGCTCGGCAAGAACCCGCTTCTTTTCGACAGCTATCTGGCAAACGCCATCGAAGTCGATGTGGACTGCATCTCGGATGGCAAGGACGTCTACGTCGCCGGGATCATGGAGCACATTGAGGAGGCCGGCATCCATTCGGGTGACAGCGCCTGCTCCCTGCCCCCGCGCACCCTGTCCAACGACATGCTGGACGAGCTTGAGCGGCAGGCGAAAGCCATGGCGAAAGCGCTGAACGTCGGCGGCCTGATGAACGTGCAGTTCGCCATCAAGGACGGCGTGGTCTACGTGCTCGAAGTCAACCCGCGTGCCTCACGCACGGTGCCTTTCGTCGCCAAGACGATCGGGGCGCCAATCGCCAAGATCGCCGCCCGCGTCATGGCCGGGGAGACGCTCGACCAGTGCTTCGCAGCCTATGGCGGCAAGCCCGACCCGCGCGCGCTGAAGCATATCGCCGTCAAGGAAGCCGTCTTCCCCTTCGCCCGCTTCCCCGGCGTAGACATCCTGCTTGGACCGGAAATGCGCTCGACGGGCGAAGTCATCGGCCTTGATACCGATTTCGCACTCGCTTTTGCCAAGGCGCAGCTCGGCGCCGGCGTCGATCTACCGCGCGAAGGCACGGTTTTCGTCTCTGTTCGCGACGGAGACAAGGACGGCGTCCTCCCGGCCATCCGCATCCTGACGGATATCGGCTTCAAGGTGCTGGCAACTGGCGGTACCGCCCGTTTCCTCGAAGCCAACGGCATCGCGACGACCAAGATCAACAAGGTTCAGGAAGGCCGTCCGCATATCGAGGACGCCATTCGCAACCGTCAGGTCCAGCTCGTCATCAACACGACCGACAGCAACAAGGCAATCTCGGATTCCAAGTCCCTCCGCCGCGCCACGTTGATGCAGAAGGTCCCCTACTTCACCACGATGGCCGGTGCCGAAGCAGCGGCTGCCGCGATCAAGGCGCTGAAGGCCGGCAATCTGGAAGTCCGGCCGCTCCAGAGCTATTTCTGACAATGGAAAAGCCGGTCCGCTACACGATGCATGCGGAAACGGTTATCCTGCAGCGAGAGTTGTCCAAAGACTGGATCGAAGAAACCATACGGACGCCGGAATGGACGGAACCGGATCCCCGCGATCCGGCCGTCCGACGGTGTTTTCGAGCGATCCCCATGCGAGACGGGCGGATTCTCCGCGTCGCATGCGTTGAAGACGACGTTGAATGTCGTGTAGTGTCTGCGTTCCTCGATCGCGATGCAAGGAAACCGGCATGAAGCCCATTGTTGAATATGACAGGTCGTCCGACGCGGCCTACATCCGGCTCTCAAGCGAAATCGTCACGGAAAGTGCGGAGGTCTCCGAGGGAATCGTTCTGGATTACGACGATCAGGGCCGCATTGTCGGGATGGAAGTTCTCAACGCCCGTTCGCATCTCTCCTCGTCGCTTCTCGACGTCGCCTGACAACGCGAGCGGTTGCGTCACGCCAAAGGCGTCGCGCGGCACTTTGTTCTTCTCCCGACCAAATGGAAACGACCTTAGACCTGTGTCGGCCTGATCGTCCCGACAGAGACCGTACCCTGTACCACCCCACGCTCACCCTCGTGTCCGAAGGCGGGGCTGACTGGCTCCTCGATGACCGTATAGAGCTTTTCGTTCCGGAAGACGCTGGCCATCCGCGTGTCCGTGCCTTCGGCCGGTTTGGCGTCGATCTCGGTGAAGTCCAATTCCGCTTCGGCTGCCACGATGCGAGCGTCGGCCGGCGACTCGGCCCGCACGACGATCTCTCCCTGGCTCGGTGCGTTGCTCCAGCCCGGATCGCCCGGTTCGGCCAAGGGAACCAGCCGGTAGAGCCGAAGCTGGCGGATATCGTTCTGGGTCATGATGGGTCTCCTTTTTCAGTTCTGGATGCAGCCAATCGCGTGGCGGCAAGCGCCTCCGCCCGTGTCAAAGCCGTCATGATGATGGAGCGGATCTCGTCGTCGGCAAGGCGCTGGCCTGCAAAGCCCTCGTCTGAGACCACGCCAGGATCCTCTTCATGGTCCGCGACGATCTCGGTATCGCGTGCCATCGTTTCGAGCAGTGCACGTCCGTCGGCATCGCGGGCGACATGCGTCATGAGGCCGATCAGGAGGCGCCTGTAGGCGTTCAGGCGTCCATCGATCTGATCACGGGATTGCTCGGGAAATTCGGGGTTCATCGACATGCTCCATGTTGTCGGTCGGAACTGTCTCATGCGCCGCTTGGTTCCTGTGAACGCCGGACAAGTCCATGGCCCATCGACATTCTTCGAAACATCTGGCTTCCCACCGGACGTTTCTGCTATAGTTATTGCCTTGATGTTTTGAACGGTTCCGGAGTTGACGCTCCGGATGCCGTTTTATTTTGCTTCGGGCCTGCCTGCGCAGGCCCGGGGCGCACCATGAAGGACGTTGAAATGGTCGAAAAAGTACCGATGACGCAGAGCGGCTTTGCCAAGCTGCAGGAAGAGCTGCGCTGGCGCCAGCAGGAAGAGCGGCCGCGGATCATCGAGGCGATTGCCGAAGCGCGCGCCCATGGCGACCTTTCGGAAAATGCCGAATACCACGCCGCCAAGGAAGCGCAGAGCCACAACGAAGGCCGTATCGGTGAGGTCGAAGACTACGTCGCCCGCGCTGAAGTGATCGACCTTTCGAAGATGTCCGGCTCCAAGATCAAGTTCGGCGCCACCGTCAAGCTGATCGACGAAGACACGGAAGAAAACAAGACCTACCAGATCGTCGGCGACCAGGAAGCCGACGTGAAGCAGGGCCGTATTTCCATCTCCTCGCCCATCGCCCGCGCGCTGATCGGCAAGGAAGTCGGCGATTCGATCGAGGTCGTCGCCCCGGGCGGCTCGAAGGCCTACGAAATCCTCGCGATCAACTGGGGTTGATCCTGAACGTACACTGCAACGGCTCCCGACTCACGTTGGGGGCCGTTGTGCTTCCGGTGGCAGGAAACCGCGACCGGCGTGAATGCGTGGTGGATGACCTGTACCCGCGCGTGACGGATCGCTGCAGTTCCTTTATCCTCACACCATCATGAGCAGGTTTCTGGACATCCGCACCGTCGATATCATCGCTCCGAATTTCAAGAAGCGGCTTTCCGGCGTCACCTCGACCATTGTGCAACTCGTGCCGGTGCAGACCCGCATGGGCGAGCGCATCGCGACGCTCGGCCCCGGCCTGCCGGAAGACCTGCCCGCAATCCGTTTTCGCGATCTTGTCCATCTACGACGTCCGCCGGAAGGCTGCACGGCACGCATCTGGCATGCCCGCCGAAACCTCGAAATGCTCCCGGGGATTTTTCTGCGCGATGTGTTGCGCCTGCCGCTGAAGCTGCTGTTCACCTCCGCCGCACAGCGCAGGCATTCGCGGTGGACCAAGGGACTGATCCGGCGCATGGACGCCGTCGTGGCCACATCGGCCCGCTCCGGCAGCTTTCTGGACGTGCCCCACACCGTCATCCGCCATGGCGTCGATCTCGACCGCTTTCACCCTCCTGCGACCGGCGGACGCGAACCCGCACCGGACGGTCTTGCCGGCCGCCGGCTCGTCGGCTGTTTCGGGCGCGTGCGACCGCAGAAGGGCACCGATCTTTTCGTCGAGTCAATGATCGCGCTGCTGCCGGATCATCCCGAATGGACCGCCGTGATCTGCGGCCGCGTGACCCCCGAGCACGAGACATTCGCCTCCGGCCTGAAAACCTCCATCGCCGACGCCGGCCTGTCCGACCGCATCCGGTTTCTCGGCGAGGTCAATGACATCAAGCCGTGGTACCGTCGCGTCTCGCTGCTGGTCGCCCCCTCGCGCAACGAAGGCTTCGGCCTGACGCCGCTCGAAGCCATGGCCTCGGGTGCCGCCGTCGTTGCCTCCGATGCCGGCGCCTATGCCGAGATGATTCGCCCCGGCGAAACCGGTGCGGTCGTGCCCGCCGGCGACGGAGAGGCCCTCACGACGGCACTCCGCCTCTACCTCCAGGCCCCTGCCCGCGCGACGGCCCATGGCCAGTCCGGCCTTGCCCATGTCCGCGCCGAGTTTGGCATCGAACGTGAGGCGAAAGCGCTGTCGAAGGTTTACGATGGATTGCTGGGCAGAGACGTCCCGCCCGTTTGAACCCAGCCCTCAGCGCGAACCGGTGAGCCTGTTGCTGTAGGGAATACCGATTTTCTGTAGTGCCGACGAAGGCGAGTAGTTGACGAAGGTCGATCCCCGCGCCTCGCCGACCGTCTTTGCAAGCCGCATATGTCCAAGGATTCGTCCCTCGGCTTCCGACACGCCCGAAAAGACTGTCTCACCGTGCGTCTCGTAGAACCGCGGCTGTGCCGCATTGGCAATGTCGATGCCGATAAAGCCGATGATCCGGGGGCGGCAGATCAGCGCAAACTGAAGCGCCGACACCGCCACGCTCCCCCCCTGAAAGACCCCCAAAGCCGGGTCGAGCGACACACCGGAGCGGCTTGGTGCATCCACGGTGACCGCCGGCATGCGGGACACGGCGGCAAGATCCCGCCGGTTCTCGCCATAGGGCTTTAGCAGATTGTCGATGAGGATGACGGGCCTCTCGATCAGCCAGTCGGGGTCGTGCTCCAGAATTGCCCGGATAACGGCGACGGAAAACAGGCAAAGAATGCTCGGGTCGAGACCGGCCATGAAAGCCTGAAAATGCCGATAGACGAAACGTTCATCCTCGACGACGAAGCCAAGCGGCCGGGCGATCCGCTCCGGAACGAGCGCGATGGCCCCGTTGAGGAGAAGCGTGCTGCGGTTGGCGAGCGCGCCGAGATCGGCATCGCGAACGGACGGCCCGGAGCCGACGATGGTGATGTCGCTGCCTGCAAGGTCCGACAGCGCAGACGGCGGCAACAGCGTACCGGCCGGGCGATTGCGGAAGAGGATCGTTTTCTCCAGGCCGTAGGGTGCCGGCTCGATGCGCAGCGATGGCGCCCAGTCATAAGCGTGGGCGCGACGACGGCCGTAGGCGAGCGTGGCGGCCAGTTTCCAGATCCGGCGGCGAAGCGGTCGATCGGAAGCCATTCAGATATCCACCAGCCCGACCTTCTTGACCGGGCGGATCGTCAGCATTGTCCGGACTGTGTCCACCTGCTCGTTCGCCGTCAGGTCCTCGATCACGAAATTCTGGAAGGTCGTGAGGTTTTCGGCAACGCAATGAAGGAGGAAATCGCTGTCTCCATTGACGAGCCACGCCTGCCGGACGAGGGGCCAGGCCGTGGTCGCAGCCGAGAAGGCTTTCAGATTGGCGTCCGATTGATGCTTCAGGCCCACCATGCAGAAGGCGACTAGATCGAGGCCCAGCATCGGGCCGTTCAGCACCGTGCGATAACCCTCGATGATCCCCGTTTCCTCCAGCCGCCGGACGCGGCGCAGACAGGGCGGCGCGGAAATGCCGACCCGGGCGGCAAGCTCTACATTCGTGATCCGTCCATCGGCTTGAAGTTCGCGGAGGATTTTGATGTCGATCTGATCGAGATCGGCGCGCAGCACGGGAGTGACCACCTCTTCTTCGCCTGCACAGCGCGGCACCGTTTCTGGCGCGCTTGGAACGCTGCAGGATATGACGCTGTCACGCGAGAGACACGATGGCCTGTTTGGCCCGGGCACCGACGCGCTGCAGACCCTTCGGGTTCTGCATCATCGTCCCGCTTGGAGCAAGAAGATTTATAAGCGGCCGACGCGGAGTCCCGAGTCCACGCTCACCGCGACAGCGGCCGCGCTTCACTTGCGACGGCTGAAAAGATCGATATAAGCCGCCGCCGTCGCCTCTTCCGAGAACTGCCGCATCAGGGTCGCACGCCCGCCCTCCCCGAGATCGCGGGCAAGAACCGGATCGGCGAGGATCCGCGCGATCGCATCGGCAAACTGGCCCGCATTGTCGATCTCGGCAAACAGCCCGTTCTCGCCGTCCTGCATGAACCAGGACGGACCTTCCGAGCGCGAAGACACCACGGGCCGCTTCTGTGCCCACGCCTCAAGGATGACATTGCCCAGTGGCTCGTGCGACGACGGCATCACGAAGACGTCGGCTGCGGCGACATAGGCCCGCGTATCCTTCTGCCAGCCGAGAAACCGGGTGCGCCCCTGCATGCCGCGTTCCAGCGCAAGCGCTTCGAGCGCCGGACGCTCCTCGCCATCGCCCGCGATCCAGAGGAAGACGTCAGGCAGCTTCGCGACGGCATCGATAAGGGTGTGGAAGCCCTTGCGCCTGACGAAACGCCCCATCGTCATCACCACAGGCACGCCCTCCGGCGTATTGACCGTACTGCGCAGCACGGGCTGCACCGGCTCCGTCGTGGTGAAGTTGGAGATGACCTCGACGCCGCGTGTCCAGCCGATCCGACGCACATGATCTGCAATGCCCGGCGTGTTGCAGACGAGCGCATCCGTGTTCTTGAAATAGCCGAGATGTGTCGGGTAGTCGCCCAGCCGGGACAGCGTAAGGCCGTGGCGGTAACGCGGCATCAGCCGGCTACCCCGCGTTGCCCAGGACATGATGGCGTCCGGTCGTTCCCGCTCTGCAAGCCACTGAACCCGCAAAGGCAGTGTCAGCCTGTCGAGCGACATATTGCGGAAATTGCTTTGGATGATCCGGGCATGGGGCGCGATATCCACGCGCCATTTTCGATCTCGCCGAATGACCGCCGTCTGCTCGACGCCGCGACGCCCGAGGGCACCGACGAGGTGCACGAAAAACATCTCGGCTCCCCCATCCTTTCCGAAGTGGAAGTGGAAAACTTTCATGATGCTGGGATTACCTGTTCTGCGAATCGTCGAGATTGGCGCGGGTGCGAAGAGCGTGCCGCTGGTGGAGCTTTGCCTGGGTCAGGAAGGAATAGACCGCACCGGTCATGGCCTCGATGAAGCCGGAGGTGCCGCAGCGCCAGAGGCCGGTCTTCAGGTAAAGCCGGAGAAAATAGATCGGGGGCGAGAAAACCAGACTGAGCGCCTTCGGGCGCCGGCCGGTATTGTAGGCCTGATCGGCCTTCAGCGTGGAGTAATGATTTTCCTTGAGAATCTGCTCGTCCATCGGCAGCGGACGGTAGTGCAGCAGGCTGCCGGTCTGCGCATTGCGCACGGTGCCATCCGCCGAGATCCCCTCATGCACCGCCTGACTGAGATCGTAGGCGCCCTTGCCGCGCCGAACGAGCCGCAGGTTCTTGCGCTCGCGGACATGCAGAGGCGTGAACCCATGGCCGATGAGGCACGGCCGCCTTGCGACCCTCCAGGCGACCACCTCGGGCTCCGCATTCAGAAGCCTCGGCAAGTCTGCGCGAAGCGGCCCGTCCAGCCGCTCGTCGGAATCGACGTTCAGGCACCAGGGCTGCGTGCACTGGTCGAGCGCGAACTGTTTCTGCCCGGCATAGCCCCGCCATGCCTCCTCGAAGAGGCGGATGGGCCAGCCTGCGGCGATGTAGCGGCGGATGAGCGGCAGGGTGCCGTCGGTCGAACCGGAATCAACGATGACGATCTCTGCACATCCGGCAAGACTCTCGATGCAGTTCTCGAGATAGGCTTCCTCGTTCTTGCAGATGATGAACACAGAAAGGGCAAGAGGCGCCGCCTTGGGGGTAAGTTCTATTCTGCTGTGCATCATGTCTCGACCATCGACGGCTTCCGGCGTAGGGATCGAGACACATGATCAGCGCCCCGGACCGGTAACGCACGCTAAAAGAAAATGATCTAAATTACTAATGTTTAATTATTTGTCGATCGGACGCCTTGGCATTGGCTGTCTCGGCACCCTTCGGCCCGCTTGCCCCGCGGATGCGCCTGATCCGCGCCGGAGGGCCGAAAAGCCGGTACCGTCGACAATCAAATGTGGTATTCCTGTGAGGCGCACTTGAAACTGCTTGACCCTCATACCTACACTGAGCACTTCTGCCGTTATCAAAATCGCCCGTTTCGCGCGCATGTTCCGGAAACCGGGCTTGAGACCGCGCCCAAGGATACGCCATGACGTCCCGCCACACGAAACTCCTTATCATCGGCTCCGGCCCGGCCGGCTACACCGCCGCTATCTACGCCGCCCGCGCCATGCTGAACCCCGTTCTCATCGCCGGCATGGAACAGGGCGGCCAGCTGATGATCACCACGGATGTTGAAAACTATCCGGGCTTCGGCGATCCGATCCAAGGCCCGTGGTTGATGGAGCAGATGCTGAAGCAGGCCGTGCATGTCGGCACGGAGATCGTCAGCGACCTCGTGACGTCCGTGGACGTCTCGGTCCGCCCGTTCCGCCTGACGACCGATAGCGGCACCGCCTGGACCGCCGATACCATCGTTATCGCCACCGGCGCCAAGGCGAAGTGGCTCGGGATCGAGACGGAGGAGACATTCAAGGGCTTCGGCGTCTCCGCCTGCGCGACCTGCGACGGCTTCTTCTACCGCAACAAGGACGTCATCGTCGTCGGTGGCGGCAACTCGGCCGTCGAGGAAGCGCTCTATCTGTCGAACCTCGCGAAAACCGTGACCGTCGTGCACCGCCGCGACCACTTCCGGGCCGAACGCATTCTGCAAGAGCGCCTGTTCGCCAAGCCGAACGTGAAGATCGTCTGGGACCACGAGATCGCCGCCTATACCGGCACGCCACCGAAGCCGCCTATGCCGGCCTCCGTCACCGGCGTCACTCTACGCAACACGCGCACGGGCGAGATGTCGGAGATGCCGATCGACGGCGTCTTCGTGGCCATCGGCCACGCGCCGGCAACCGAACTTTTCAAGGGAAAGCTGCGTCTGAAGCCGAACGGCTACCTCTGGACGGCACCCGATTCGACGGCAACGGATGTCGAGGGCGTGTATGCCGCCGGCGATGTGACCGACGATATCTACCGGCAGGCGATCACGGCGGCAGGAATGGGCTGCATGGCCGCGCTGGAAGCCGAGAAATTTCTGGCGGGTCATATGCCCGTCGCAATTGCAGCCGAGTAGACGCTGCGAGAGAACGAGGCATCACTGATGGTGCCATGTGGGAACGAAAGAAGCGCCGGATGAGGGGAAGCAGCACCGCTTTCCCTTGCGGGCGTTGAGTGGGGGGACGGAATGCCGCTTGACTGGGATAAACTGCGCATCTTCCATGCGGCGGCGGAAGCAGGTTCCTTTACCCATGCGGCCGACAAGCTGCATCTGTCCCAGTCAGCCATCAGCCGGCAGGTCTCCTCACTGGAGCAGGATGTCGGCATCAAGCTCTTTCACCGTCATGCCCGCGGCCTGATCCTCACCGAACAGGGCGAGATCCTGTATCGCACTGCGCATGAAGTGCTGATGAAGCTGGAAAGCGTGAAGGTCCTCCTGACGGAAACGACCGACAAGCCGTCCGGCAAGCTGCGCATCACCACCACCGTCGGCCTCGGCCAAGGCTGGCTGACGGATAAGGTGCAGGAGTTTCTGGCGCTGTATCCCGATATGTCGGTCCAGCTCATCCTCGACAACGAGGAACTCGACGTGAACATGCGCCACGCCGATTGCGCCATCCGCCTTCGTCAGCCGCAGCAGTCGGATCTGATCCAGCGCAAGCTGTTCACGGTGCACATGCACCTTTACGCCGCCCCCTCCTACATCAACAAGCATGGCGAGCCGCAGTCTATCGAGGACCTCGACAACCACCGTATCATCACCTTCGGCGAGCCGGCGCCGAACTATCTTCTCGACGTGAACTGGCTGGCGATTGCGGGACGAGAGAGCGACAATCCACGCACTTCGCACCTGCAGATCAACAGTCAGACCTCCATCAAGCGTGCTTGTCTGCTCGGCATCGGCATTGCCATGATGCCGGACTACATCGTCGGGCGCGATCCTGGCCTGATCCAGTTGCCCATCGGCGCCGATATCCCGTCATTCGATACGTATTTCTGCTATCCCGATGAGTTGAAAAATGCGGCGAAGCTGAAGGTCTTCCGGGACTTCATCGTCTCCAAGGCGCGCAACTGGAACTTCTAGCCGCGCGTTTTAGAAGTGCCGAAATTTCAGCCACCCAAAGTCCCTATCTCAACATCCTGTTAATGTTACGCTTATTCGGCAACGGCATATCGCTGAGAGGAGCTATGCATTTAGTTTGCTTGAAACTTAAGCAGAGATGCGCCTTGTGCATGGCTGATGTGCATATAAATTGATTGCTGGCCGCCTAAGAAACGATCATACCGACCATAGCTGATGCATCTTTGGTGGCGATTTTCCTCCCAGTGCCACCGCAGCAGCTGTTCCCCTCTGGAGGTTGAATAACCTTCATAATTTAAAAGGGCCCAAGTTTACTTGGCGCCCTCTTTTTTTGTCCGGATTTTGCTCTGCCACACGCGCAGCGCCCTCGACGTCTGCTCTAAAAATTCTCACCGAAATCGCAATGCGAATGTTGAATTCGTCACAGTCCTTTCCCATATAAAATTCAGCTGATGCACTTGGTGATCATTTTTCCCTCCCAGTATCACCGCACCAGCTGTTCCCCTCTGGAGGTTATCCAACCTTCACATCTCAAGGACCTCGGTTTGACCGCAGGTCCTTTTTTTTGCCCGCTTCCCAAATTCTCTCCCGCCGATCTTGTAAATCGTATTTAGACGATCCACATATCGGGAGAAGACAATTTAGAAATCGCCATCGTGCGATGGGCTGATATGGACCTGACCGAAATTCTCAAGGCGCTGGCGCATCCCAAGCGGGTGGAGATTCTGACCAAGCTGAAGGATCCCCACGCGCATTTTTCGTCTCAGGCGCACCCCGTCGAGATGGGCGTCTGCGCCAGCCAGTTCGAGACGGTCGGCCTGTCGCAATCCACCGTATCGGCGCATCTTGCCATCCTTCAGCGCGCAGACCTGGTGACGACCCGACGCGTCGGCCAGTGGATCTTCTACAAGCGCAACGAAGACACCATTCAGGCGTTCCTTGCCGAAATCGGCACAGCCCTCTGAAGCTTCCCTCCCCCGACCCGACTGGAAAGGACATTCCATGACGTCTCTCTTCGACCCCACGACCGCCGGCGACATCGCGCTTGCCAACCGCATCGTCATGGCGCCGCTGACGCGCAATCGCTCGCCGGGTGCCGTGCCGAACACGCTGAACGTCACCTATTACGAACAGCGCGCCACAGCCGGCCTCATCATCACCGAAGCCACAGCCATTACCCATCAGGGACAGGGCTATGCGGACGTTCCCGGCCTCTACACGTCGGAAGCGCTCGATGGCTGGAAGAAGGTCACGAGCGCCGTGCACGCGGCCGGCGGCAAGATCGTCGTCCAGATGTGGCATGTCGGCCGTATCTCGCACACCTCGCTGCAGCCGGGCGAAGGCCAGCCGGTTTCGGCGTCTGCCATCACCGCCAAGGCCAAGACCTATATCCGCCACCCTGATGGCACGGGCGAATTCGTACCGACGTCCGAGCCGCGCGCGCTGGAAGCCTCGGAGCTTCCGGGCATCGTTGAGGACTACCGCAAGGCCGCCCGTGCGGCCATCGATGCAGGCTTCGACGGCGTCGAAATCCATGCGGCCAACGGCTACCTAATCGACCAGTTCCTGCGCTCCGGAACCAACGAGCGGACGGACGCCTATGGCGGCTCCATCGAGAACCGTGCTCGATTCCTGTTCGACGTCACCGACGCCATCGTTGCGGAAATCGGCGCCGGCCGCACCGGCATCCGCCTCTCACCCGTAACGCCGGCAAACGATGCGTTCGATCCCGAGCCGCAGCCGTTATTCGACCATGTCGTCAAGGGCCTCGCAAAGCACGATCTGGCCTATATCCACATCATCGAAGGCGCGACCGGCGGCGATCGCGATTTCAAGCAGGGCGATACCGCGTTTGACTTCGCAGCGCTCCGCGCGACCTACGAGGCCGCCGGCGGCAAGGCTGCCTGGATGGCGAACAATGGTTATGACCGCAAGCTGGCGATCGAGTCGGTTGAAAGCGGCCGCGTCGATCTCGTCGCCTTCGGCAAGCCCTTCATCTCCAACCCGGACCTCGTGGACCGCCTGAAGCAGGACGCACCCCTGAACGCGTTCGACCCGGACACGTTCTACGGCGGCGGCGCCAAGGGCTACACGGACTATCCCGTCCTGACCCAGCAGGCCGCGGAATAATCATCTCATATATCGAATACCGAGAGGCCCGCAGCAATGCGAGCCTTTTTCATGCCGGAAGCTCGGATGCTGCGTGGGGGTCAAGCGGTGCGCGCGGCAACGCCCTTCAAGGACGGCACGCAGAACAGCGCGCCGATGACCAGCGGCAGGCAGATGAAGTAAGAGGCCCGGATGCCGGCGTGTTCGGCGACGAAACCGAGAAGCGGCGGCGCAAAGAAGAAGATGATGAACGTCACCTGCCCGAGCGAGGCGACGTTGACATGCGGGGCGCGGTCGCGCCGCTGGGCGGCGGCAGACACGGCGAGCGGATAGACGGCGCTGCACCCTGCGCCCATCAGCGCGAAGCCGAAGAGCGCCACGACAGGATGTGGCGACAGGCCGACGGCGGCAATCCCGATGGCCGACAGCACCAGCAGCGAGGCGGCAACCGTCCGGCTGCCGAAGCGCTCGACAAGGGGATCGGCCACCATGCGCACCAGCGCCATGAAGAACGTGAAGAGCGTCAGCCCCAATCCGCCGACGAAGGGCTCCGACTGGAACACGTCGCGCATGTAGATCGCCGACCAGTCGATGCCCGCCCCCTCCACCAGGAATGCGGCGATACCGATCAGGCAGAGCGGCAGGAGGCCCATGGTCGGGAAAGCGAAGGCCGGCGCCTTTTCCTCCGGCAGATGCGTCGCATCCACCGGCGCGGCCTCAAGCCCCCGGATTGCCACCCACGCGAAGACGATGACCGCAAGCAGCGTCACGCCGAGATGGACCTGCATGGACACGCCGGACTGGCGGATGAACGACGCGACCAGCGCCGTTACGAAGAAGCCGAGGCTCCAGCAGCCATGCGCCCGGTTCATCACACTGCGGCCGGTGGCCGCCTCGACGCGCCCGAGTTCGACATTGAGATTGATTTCGAGCGCACCGGCCAGCATGCCCGCAACGAGCAGCACGGCAAAGACTCCGGCAGGACCCGGCATCCACGGCACCAACGCATAGCACGCCGCCGTACCGATGACGGTGATATAAGCGGTGATTTTCGGGCCAAGCCGCTCGATCAGCGGCGAGGACACGGTCAGCGAGATCAGCGCGCCGATGGCCATGCCGATCAGGGTCAGGCCGAGTTCCGACTTGTCGACCTGCAGGGCAACCTGCAGGTCGGGCATGCGCGCAAGCAACGCCCCCAGCGCCACGGCAAACAGGAAGAAGCAGATGTAGATCCTGTGATGCCCGGCGATGGTCAAGAGGCGCGCCTATTCCTGTGCTTACTTGCAGGCGGCGCAGAAGCGCTGGATGCGCTTGCAGGCTTCCTCCAGAAGCGCCTCCGACGTGGCGTAGGAGATGCGGAAGTTCGGACCGAGGCCGAAGGCCGAACCATGAACGACGGCAACGCCTTCCGATTCCAGCAGTTCCGACACGAAGTCCTCGTCCGTTTCGATCACCTTGCCGGTGGGCGCCGTCTTGCCGATCAGCCCCTTGCAGGAGGGGTAGACATAGAAGGCGCCTTCCGGAGACGGGCACTCGATGCCGGTTGCCTGGTTGAGCATGGACACCACGAGGTCGCGGCGGCCTTCGAAGATCTTCTTGTTCTCGGGGATGAAATCCTGCGTGCCATTGAGCGCTTCGACGGCTGCCCACTGGGCGATCGAGCAGGCGCCCGACGTCTGCTGACCCTGGATCATATCCATGGCCTTGATGAGCGGCAGCGGACCGGCGGCATAGCCGATGCGCCATCCCGTCATGGCATAGGCCTTGGAAACGCCGTTCATCGTCAGCGTCCGCTCATAGAGCTTGGGCTCGACTTCGACGGGTGTCGCGAACTTGAATTCGCCATAGGTCAGATGCTCGTACATGTCGTCGGTCAGCACCCAGACATGGGGATGCTTCAGCAGCACATCCGTCAGCGCCTTCAACTCGTCGTGCGAATAGGCGGCACCAGAAGGGTTCGATGGCGAGTTGAAGATGAACCACTTGGTCTTCGGCGTGATCGCCTTGTCCAGATCCTCGGCCGTCAGCTTGAAATTGTTGGCCTGCGTCGCTTCGACGAACACAGGCGTGCCGCCGCAGATCGACACCATTTCCGGGTAGGACACCCAGTAGGGCGCGGGGATAACGACCTCGTCACCGGGGTTCATCGTCGCCATGAAGGCGTTGAACAGGATCTGCTTGCCTCCGGTGCCGACGATCGTCTGCGCTGCGGTGTAATCGAGATTGTTTTCGCGCTTGAACTTCCTGGCGATCGCCTCGCGCAGTTCCGGAATGCCGGAGACCGGCGTGTACTTCGTCTCGCCGCGGTTGATCGCCTCGATGGCCGCCTGCTTGATGTTGTCGGGCGTATCGAAATCCGGCTCGCCGGCGCCAAGGCCGATCACGTCCCGGCCCTTCGCTTTGAGTTCGCGCGCCTTCTGCGACACGGCGATGGTGGCGGAGGGCTTCACACGGGAAAGAGCGTCGGCGAGAAAGGCCATGATGGGACGGTCCTGATGGTTACGACAAGGATGCCCCGGCAAAGAATTGGCCCGGAGCGTTAGCTGTATGTCGAATGTAAACCGTCAATTCAAGCAGAAAGGCCGCAACGCCTCGTGACATGACGAGGTTTGATGGATGACATGATCAGCGTCGATGAATGCTGAATCAACGGCGAATCAAGCAATTTGGCCTCCATTCCGAGGCCTCGAAGGCTTGCGCGGAGCCTGCCGCATCCGTTTATTTTTCCTTAATAAAAACAGATATTTCCGCCTTATCCCGCCGCCTTTTTTTTGCCACGACATTTGCCGGAGCATGCCGCAATTCGGTCGATATGAGGCCGATTTCGGAGCGCCTTCTACATCCTATCCGCCAAAGCTCCTGCCGCCTGCCACCGAGGTTCGTCATGTCCGTTTCCGCACCACCTGCCCTGTCGTTGCCACGCCGCGCCGTTTTCGGCCTGGCGATTGCGACGACGCTTGCCTTTGCGGGCGGTGCGGCGGCCGGAGAGAGCAGCGAGATGCGGTGGCAGACGGAACTGGCGATCGAGCAGGCGGATGACACGCTGTTTCCGCTCGGCAAACCGCCGGCGCTGATCGAAGCGACGGGTTCAACGGTCAACAATCCGATGCTCTGGCTGGATAATGCGACGCTGACGGAGCCGGACCGCATGTCGACGGGCGCCATCCTCTCGGCCCGCCAGCTTGCCAGCATCAGCGCCTTCTCTCTGCCTGGCCGCATCATGCCGGCGGAACGCCATATCGCCATCGGCCTGATGCTCCTGGCAGGCGCGGCCATGGCTGCGGTCAGCTTCGGTCTCTGGCGCTGGCAGGTTCGCGGCCTGTCGTGGGAAGCGTGATACATATGGCCTCCGAACCCGATCACAAACAGACCCGCCTCGGCCTTTTCTCCGGCCTGAACGCGCTGGAGACCATCGTCGTCGCCGCCATCGTCATCGTGGCGCTTGCCGGCATGATGCTGGTCGGCAAGGGCCTCTTCCTCCAGAGCCGCATCGTCGCCGGCCCGGGCGCGGTGTTTGTCGCAGCGCTTTGAAGCGCGTCGCGATCTTTCAGATTGCCGCACACGCATTAAGCTCGTGTTTTTTCTCATGTCGTTGTCGCACAGCCGCGGCCCACTTTTGCACGAGAAGCTTTAGGTCGAGCGCAGTAGAAGACCTTGTCATGATACCCCCCGCCTGCTAGCCGAGGCGCCGAGCAAGCGGTTGAGGGAGCAGGTCGTGACGCGCATTCAGGCCAATCTCGTCCTTCTTCTCGCCGGCGCCATCTGGGGCGCTGGCTTCGTCGCGCAATCCACGGCGATGGAAACCATCGGCCCGCTCTGGTTCACGAGCCTGCGGTTCCTCATCGCCGCCGTCGTGCTCGCGCCGTTCGCACTCCGCGAACGCCGCCAGGCGGCAGTCCCCCTCAGTCGTCGGGATATGCGCGGCTTCATCGCCATCGGCGTCTCTCTCTTCCTCGCCGCCCTCGCCCAGCAGATCGGCATCATGACGACCTCGGTCGCCAATTCCGGCTTCCTCACCGGTCTTTACGTCGTGCTCGTCCCCATCCTCACCGTCCTCTTCCTACGCCGACGCCCCCACTGGATCATCTGGCCCGCTGCCGGTCTGGCGTTCCTCGGCATCTTCCTCCTGTCCGGAGGCTCCCTATCGGCGCTGACGGGTGGGGATCTGCTGACCATTCTCGCCGCGCTCTTCTGCGCCGTGCAGGTCATCCTCATCGCCGTCTTCGCCCATTCGAGCGGCCGCCCCTTCGCTCTGTCGCTCATCCAGTTCGCCACCTGTGCCGTCCTTGCCGGCGGCATCGCGCTCTTTATGGAGCCGTTGTCGCTCGACGCCATCCGGGCAACGACGACGGAGTTCCTTTATTCCGGCATCTTCTCCAGCGCGGTCGCCTTCACCCTGCAGGTCGTCGGGCAGCGCTACACGACGGCGCCGCAAGCCGCGATCTTCCTGTCGAGCGAAGCATTGTTTGCAGCATTCTTCAGCGTGTTGCTTCTGGGCGAAACCATCGCGCCGATTGGTTACCTCGGCGGCATCATCATCTTCGCAGCCATGCTGATGGTGGAAATCGTCCCGGAACTCGGTCGCCGCAGAACCGGCGAGAGCCCTGTCTCGTCAGTGGGTTAGCTCGATCTTACAACCTTGGGCGCGTGTGCGGCCCGGCGGCAGCCTGGCAATGCGGATGTAGGATGACGACATCTCACGTCGCATTCAGCCTGTTTTTTAACCAGACCGCGCTCAAACGAAAATCTTTTCAATAGCTTGCAATACAGGAGGTAAAAGCGAGGTTTATCGGCAGCTGCGCCGATTTTAGACAAACGCAAATGACTGACTTGTTTCAATAAACTTTTGCTTGCCAATTGAAAATAAACGCATCAAGTTTAATGCGTTCGGGCAATCTGCGAACACGGGAAGACCTTAAGAATAAATGCGCACCGGGGACGCAAAAATTCTCCGGGTGGCCAGTGTCGGGGCGGTAGGTCCGGTACGGGACATGAATGACGGGACCTTTCCTCACAGTCGAGACATGCCTGCCACTCGCCCCATGGGCACATTCGCAATGCTGCCCGCCGCATCTGGGCAGAGGAAAAAGGACCTGACGTATGGCCGAAACTGGCATTGTAAAATTCTTCAACACCGACAAGGGCTTCGGCTTCATCAAGCCTGACAATGGCGGCGCGGACATCTTCGTCCACATCTCTGCCGTCCAGGCTTCCGGCCTCAATGACCTGACCGAAAACCAGAAGGTCAGCTACGACACCGAGCCAGACCGCCGCGGCAAAGGCCCGAAGGCCGTCAACCTCAACGTCTCCGGCTGAGACGTAAGCCCCTCGCAGACGATAACGGAGACCCGGCTTCAGCGCCGGGTTTTTGCGCCGCATTCGACAAGCACAAGCGGTTCCACTGGCGCGCTGTCGATTATGTTGTACCTCTGCGCTTGAGAGTGAAGTGACGTTTACCGCTCTCGCGCCGGAAAGCTCGAGCTTTTCACCGATCGCCACGAAAATGAACCGTTCACCTTGCATTCAGTTTGGCCCACCTAAATTGGTGTCATCGTAAGGGACGAGCCGTTTCGTCCCGTGAGACAGGATCAAAGCTATGAGAACCTTGGTCAAAGCTGCAGTTCTTACCATCGCCTCGCTCTCTGCAGTACTGCCGAGCATGACGCCGGCGCATGCGGACGACTGGCGGTACCGTCGCCATCATCATCGCGGCAATGACGGCCTGGCGCTCGGCGCCGTCGGCCTTGCCACCGGCCTGATCGTCGGCGGCGCCATTGCCAGCGCACCGCGCTACCGCAACGAAGAACGCGTCTACATCGACCCGCCGGCCGCCGACTATTATGAACCAGCCCCGGTCTATCGCCGTCCGCGCCCTGTCGTCGTCAACAATTACGGCTCGCTGGAGCCCTGGTCCCCGTCTTGGTATCGCTACTGCTCGAACCGCTACCGCTCGTTCGACTCCCGCACAGGTACCTTCGTCGGATATGACGGCCGATCCTACTTCTGCAACGCCGGCTGATAAACCGGCGTAAGACTCTGACGAAGAAGGCCACACTTCCCGGAAGCGTGGCCTTCTTCGTATCAGCCGTAAATGACGCGCCGTCAGAGCCCGCGCAGATAGGGATTCGTTCGGCGCTCCTCGCCGATCTGCCCGCCGGGGCCGTGGCCGCAGATAAAGCCAAAATCATCGCCGAGCGGCAGGATCTTGGTGCGGATCGAATCGAGCAACTGCTGGTGATCCCCGCCTGGCAAATCCGTCCGTCCGATCGAGCCGCGGAACAGGACGTCGCCGACATGGGCGAAGCGCTGAAGCTGATTGACATAGACAACATGGCCGGGCGCGTGGCCGGGGCAATGTAGAACGTCAAAGACATGGGTTCCGAACGACACCGTATCCCCATCGGATAGCCACCGATCCGGCAGCACGTTCTCTACCTTCATCGTCAGGCCGAACCGCTCAGCCTGCGCTTCCAGTTTTTCCAGAAGTGGCTTGTCATCCTCGTGCGGCCCGATGATCTCGAGACCGGTCGCCTCTTTCAGCTCCTTGGCGCCACCGGCATGGTCGATATGCCCGTGCGTCAGCCAGATGGCCTTGAGGTCGATACCATTCTCGCGGACCGTCTGGAGGATCACATCGACATCGCCACCGGGATCGACAACGACACCTTCCTTGGTTTCGCTGTCGAAAAGAATAGTGCAGTTCTGCTGGAAATGCGTAACGGGAATGATGCCTGCCTGAAGCATGAGAAACCTCGCCTAAGGCTAGCCCGCGGGGGACTGCCAATCCAACCAAACGACGCTCGCCTTGCCGGCAAGGTTGCGACGCGCAGCCGATATAGGCGCAACGTCGCTGCGGGGAAACAGGCAATCGGGCCGAACGACATCTCGCCCAACGTTTATCGCGCAGTCAGCTTAACGGACGGCTGCGATTTCGAGCGTGTCGCTGGTGCTCAACGTCGGCAACACGGGATAATTGATCGTGGTCATTAACAGGGCAAAGACGGCGATCTTGGCGAGAACGACAGTGATGACGACCGGGCGAAGCTGTTCGGCTGTCGAGGAGACGGGAGAGATTGTTTCGGTCTGCATGGCACGGGTCCTTGTATCTGACCTCGCAATGCAGTTCCGCGGCAAAGGTTCCACCTCTCCGCCGCCAAGTGCGGCTATTTCAAGATGGTCGAAAGACGCTGTTGCAAAGCGGCAACAAACACGCTTTCCTGCTGGCAGAGCGCCTGTGCAAACGGTAGAAAGAGCACAACGTCGTGGCCGCGCTTCCGGAGCGAGGCGATGGCGATCCGCTCGTACGGGACAATATATCCGCAGGACACAGGCATTTGGCAGAACAGACACCTTTGGCTGAACACGTTACTCCCGCAGAGAAGATGCGCCCTGCCGAGCCGTCCTCTGCCGAGCGCAACGGCCTCGACTACGAGCTGATCGAGCTGTTCTTCTTCGCTTATCGCGACTTCACCTCCGACCCAGATGTCATTCTGGAAAAGCGAGGCTTCGGCCGGGCGCACCATCGCGTGCTGCACTTCGTCGATCGCGAACCCGGCATGACCGTGGCCGACCTGCTGGAGACGCTGAAGATCACCAAGCAAAGCCTGGCGCGTGTGCTGAAGCAGTTGATCGATGGCGGCTACATCCATCAGCTTGCAGGCCCCGAAGACCGGCGCCAGCGCATGCTCTACACGACACGCGAGGGCAAGGCGCTGGCCAAAGCCTTGGCGGAGCCACAGTCGAAGCGCATAGCTGACGCTCTGGCAAAGGTCGGACCCGGCGGCCGCGATGTCGTTCGTCGCTTTCTCGCCAGCATGAAGACAGGACCCGTCTAAAGCCCGATAGCTTCGCTGCCGGGCACAGCGTTGAAAACAGGGAGCCGGAGTTGGCCGGAGAGGTTCCAGAGAGCGACGACGATGACGAAACACTTCTCCCTCCCCGACGATGCGCCGCATCTTCTTGTCGTCGATGACGACCGCCGCATTCGCGACCTTCTCAACCGCTATCTCGTCGAGCAGGGCTTTCGCGTCACGACGGCGGCCGATGCCGACGAGGCGCGTCGCCGTCTCCAGGGTATCGACTTCGACCTCCTCATCGTCGACGTCATGATGCCGGGCGAAACCGGAATTTCGCTGACCCAGAGCCTGCGCCGCCTCAAGACCGTGCCGATCATCATGCTGACGGCCCTTGCCGAGACCAATGCCCGTGTCGAGGGACTGGAAGCCGGCGCTGACGACTACCTGCCAAAACCCTTCGACCCGCGCGAACTGGTCCTGCGGATCAACAACATCCTGCGCCGCAATATGCCAGTCCAGTCGCCAAAGGTGGAGCAGGTCATCTTCGGCCCCTTCACCTTTTCTGTCGTTCGGCGGGAACTGCGCCGTGGCGCGGATCATATCCGCCTGACGGACCGTGAGCAGGAGATTATGATGCTCTTCTCCCAGCGCGCCGGCGAGACCATCCCGCGGCACGAGCTGGTGAGCGATGACATCGAGGTCGGCGAGCGCACCATCGATGTCCAGATCAACCGTCTGCGCCGCAAGATCGAGGACGACCCGTCGAACCCCGTCTGGCTGCAGACCGTGCGCGGCATCGGCTACAAGCTGGCTGTGGACTGAACTATGTCGTGACGGCCGGCCAGCGGCCAGCGGCCAGCGGCCAGCGGCCAGCGGCGCGGCCAGCGGCCAGCGGCCAGCGGCCAGCGGCCAGCGGCCAGCGGCCAGCGGCCAGCGGCCAGCGGCCAGCGGCTATAAACTGCGTTTGAACAGATGCCACCATCCCGGATACCCCGGAGGACGACGATGATCGAAGCCGTTCGCCAGACGAAGACGGAACGCGGGGAGAAGCCGCGCAGCCCGTTTGCCCGCTGGCTCCGCCGGCACCTGCCGATGGGACTCTATGCCCGCTCGCTGCTGATCGTCATCATCCCCATGGTGCTTCTCCAGTCCATCGTCGCCTTCGTCTTCATGGAGCGGCACTGGCAACTTGTTACGCAACGGCTCTCGGCAGCGGTGACCTCCGATATCGCGGCGGTCATCGACCTGATCAACACCATGCCGCCCACCTCCTATCCGGATATCGAAACGATCGCCCGCCGGCAGCTGGGGCTCGTCATCTCGCTGGAGAACGGCGGCGAATTGCCGATGCCGGTTCGCCAGCCCTATTTCGATATCCTCAACCGTATTCTCTCCGACGAGATCCGGCAGGAAACGCAACTGCCTTTCTGGCTGGATACGATCTCCAGCGAGGACAACGTCTATGTCCGCATCAAGCTCGACGGCGCCCGCATCCTGCGCGTCACCGTGCGCCGCAATTCCGCCTATGCCTCCAACACGCACATCTTCATCGTCTGGATGGTCGGCGCCTCCCTGGTGCTCCTGCTCATCGCCATCCTGTTCCTGCGGGGCCAGATCCGGCCGATCCTGCATCTGGCGCGGGCCGCCGAGAGTTTCGGCAAGGGACAGAAGATCGACGATTTCTCGCCGCGCGGCGCGGAGGAGGTTCGCCGGGCAGGCCTTGCCTTCATCCAGATGCGCGAGCGGATCGAGCGGCAGATGGAGCAGCGCACCACCATGCTGTCGGGCGTCAGCCACGACCTGCGCACCATCCTCACCCGCTTCAAGCTGCAGCTCGCCATTGCCGGCGACCATCCCGATCTGCAGCCGCTGAACCAGGATGTCGAGGACATGCAAAGCATGCTCGAAGGCTACCTCGCCTTCGTGCGCGGCGAGGCGGAGGAAGATGTCGGCACGCTGAAGCTGACGGATGTCATGACGCGCCTCTCGGCGGAGGCCGAACTGCACGGCAAGACGCTGACCACCGTCATCGAAGGCGACGACGACGTCCGGGTGCGCCCCAATGCCTTCACGCGCCTCATCCTCAATCTCGCATCCAACGCCTATCGTTATGCCGATACGATCCATATCGAGGCGCGGCACGGGCAGCGGTGGCTGTCCGTCACCATCGACGACAATGGCCCGGGCATTCCCGAGCGGTCCCGAGAGGACGTGTTCAAGCCCTTCTTCCGGCTGGACGAAGCCCGCAATCTCGACAGCACGGGCACGGGCCTCGGCCTGTCCATCGCACGCGACATCGCCCGAAGCCATGGTGGCAACGTCATCCTGTCGGACAGTCCGCTCGGAGGATTAAGGGCCGTCGCGCGGGTTCCCGCGTGAGGCAGAGCGTTACCGCGTAAGCGATACTGTCTGAGGCACCGCCGCCCCGCCGCTGCAAGGCCGCATCTTCAACGACGCGTTCTGGTAGATGTCCACGACCCCGCCGACGACCTGAAAGCAGCCGCCATCGGGTATCGTTACGGTCTGGCTGCCATAGATCGAAATATTTGTGCCCGGCACATAGATGATACCCGACAGGATATCGGTGACATTCGACTGATAGAGGCTGAAGGCCCCGCCATAGATGTAGAAGAGAATGTTCTTGTAGCCGAAAGCCGGCAGATCTCCCGTGGGAGCCGTCACATTCATCTCGCCAACGCCGTACAGGCTAACGCTGCCACCGTAGAACGCGAGCGTCGTGCCCACGGCGACAAGCCTTTCCGACTTCATGGAGAAGGATCCGCCGTAAAAGAAAACCGAACTCGAACCACCCACGGAATCGCCGATCGCATTTCGCCCGATCAGCGTGCTGGCGCCGTGGAAATAAGCCGTACCCCCGTAGAAGTTCATGTCTCCGAAGCCGAAGACGGTATCCGAGCCGGGATTGAGCGCCAGCGATCCGCCCCAGAACTCGAAAGGCCCATCGCCGAATGTCAGACGCCCGCGCACATTCGTGACGGTCCCCCCGTAGAAATAGAAGCCACCGTTTCCAAAGGTGACGGAGCCGGTCGAGCTGTTGGCGAGCGAGCCACCCCAGAGATAGAAGGCGCCGTTGCCGAATGTCATGGACCCTGCTCCGTTGATGATGGAACCCCCATTGACATAATAGGCGCCATTCCCGAACGACAGGGTTCCGCTCCCGTTGATGATGCCGGCCCCGAAGCGGAATGATCCGTCGCCGAACGTCAGTGTGCCTCCGTCCGCATTGCGAACGTCCCCGAGAAGCGAAAAAGCCATGTCGCTCGTCGTCAGGACGTTTTCTTCCGGGTTGCGAACGTCACCCGAGGGCAAAAGCGTCATATCGCCGAACGACAGTTTCGCCGCTCTATTATCGATATACTGCTTGAACGCAAATGTGACGCGAGCGCCCGGCAACGGATCGAAACGGGTGGAAGCGCCATCTTCGTTCAGGATGTAGCCGCCGATGGCGTAACAACCGGACGCGAATGTCAGCCGGTTGACCCCCGAAAGGATCAGGTTTCCGCTGATCGTCGTCGGCGTCAGACAGTTCGGATCGGGCGCCCCGGTTCCGGTGAAGTCCAGAGTGGAGTTGGAGATCGTCAGCGTGCCGTAAAGGCGCGTCGCGGACAGCGAAACGGTAGTATCCGCATAGCTCTCGTCCTTGCCATTGGGCGTGGTTGGCTGGAGTGACGTTTTCGGGATCTTCGTTCCGTAGGCCCACTTTGTCATGGCCTTCAGGCGCGCTTTGATCGCCACGATGCGCGGATCGGTCGCCAGTAGATCGACGCTGGTGGTGTCGAAAGTAAAGCTCGAGAGTGGCGGATCGATTTGCCCCTCCTTGCAGATGTAGGCTTTCTCCGATGTACGAGGGTAGTGGACAGTTGCCTTTCTGGCGGCAACGGATGCGTTGCCACACACATGGAGATAGGTGGCAGCCCCGATATAACACTCGGGACCATCGATGACGGCATTCCCGTAGATGTTGACAGGCCCCGTCATCGACCGGATGCAATCGCCTTCCGCCGACATCGCTATGATGCGCGCTGACGATGATCCATCCACGGGGACCGTCGGGCTCGCCGTCAGCAGTTGACCGAAAGCGAGCGGACTGTCGTACCGGATGTCCGTCGACAGTTCGGAAAGCCCCGTACGCCCGGCCGTGACCCTCGTTACGACGCCGCTCGGCGGGAAGCCGTTGGCGATGGCCATCTGCCGGGCCGTCGCGAGCGCTGTGTTGCTGGGCGCACCATTGACGATCGGTGATCCCGTATTCGCAGCGGCCAGGTTTGCGATGTCGGCCGTCCGCTGTGCCCGAAGCTTATCGACAGAGAGCGACGACGTCTCCAGCACGAGCGCAGAGATCATCAGGATCAGCAAAATGGCAAACACCGACATGATCGCCACAGATCCCTCGTCGTCCGTGCGGATGTCCCTCATGTCATTGCCCTTTCTGAGCATCGATCTTGAGCGCCCCGGCGGCGTGGAATCAGCTGTTCGGATAGGACGCACTGCCGGAGAGCGTCATGGTATAGCCAAGCAGCGTGAAGGGCCGGGTGAGCGTGACGCGCGTGGAAACGGCCACCCCGATAGACGCGTCGGGTTCGATGCTGATATCCGATACCGACAGCCCGGGCAGGCCGCGACGGTCCGCAAGCGTCGTGACGAAGCAGATCGCCGCAGCGGATATGCAGCCGCTCGGAAGATCCGTGCAGTCGGCGCCGCCCACAGCCAGACACCGCGCGGACTCAGCCGCGACCTGATTGAGCACCGACGTGCTCCAGATGGCGATCCCCATGACGATCGCGCCGAACATCATCGACAGGAACACGGGTGCGATGATGGCGAATTCGACGGCTGTCGCCCCGTCACGCCGGTTTAGAAACGTGTGCATCACTGAATCCTTACAAGTGCGGAGTCGGCAACGGCGAGATAGCCGTCGAACAGGTTCGCGGAGACGAAAATCGGCGTGATGTGGCCGCTGACATCGATCCGAACGAATTTTCCCGACGTGACGTTGCCGCCACAGCTGACGCTCTTCGCACCCGCAGCAGTGAATGCAGGCGGATAGCCCGAAACGCAGAAGGTGGTCGATGCTTGCGCTCCCGTAGGATCGTTATTGATAACGACCTCGACCGAGAGATCGTCGCTCAGATTGGCCAGCAGGTTGCTCGCAACGCCCTCGACATCTGTCTTGTAGGCAGCAGCCGTGGCCGCGGTCAGCGCCTGGCCCTTCTGGAATGCGTAGTAGGAAGCCGCCGAAATGGCCGCATTGACCCTCAGCTTCGCGTGATAGGCAAAACCGAGATCGACAAGCCCGACAATCAACAACAGGAACAGCGGCGCAACCAGAGCGAACTCGACGGCTGCAACACCGGAATTATCTCTCCGCAACTCCCCGGCCTGTTGCAAAGGCAGACCTAGACCGCCCATCCAGACACGAGCGCAGCGACCGCGGGACACGATTTTCATACGTTCTCGGCCGAGGGGTTCGTATCGCCGCCTGACATGTCGAATGACACGCCGACATCCAACGACTTTCGCCACACGATTCGGCAGGTCTTCTGCGCGCCGTCTGACAGCGAGATTTGAAAGACGTCAGGAATGGCAGCAACATGATTGAAAGAAAGCTTCGCTCCACCGTCCGAGATATTACGAACGACACAATCAAGGGTTGATCTGCCTTCATTGAAGACCAAACGACCGGATTTGAACGTTCTCATACGAGGTCTACTTCGATGTTCTTCCATGCATCTCTCCCGAGGCAACGAGGAGCAAAAACCGTTGCGGTCCCATGGCCGCCTCAGCCGACACGTGACGTGCGTCTGCGACCGGTTGTGCAGAAAAGACTACCGTTGATAACTTAATGCTTTTCTAAAGCGACGCTAGCAAAATTAGCAATTTCTAAGATTTACGATTCTGTGTCCGTGAAATTCGGACATCGCGACGCTCCGCGTCCCGCCGTAGAGGCGGTCGAGCAAACATGCCGTCGCCTCCCGCAGCGAAAAGCGCGGGCTCAGTCTAAAGCAGGACATATCGGCGTTAGAGAAGCTTCCGGCCGTTCGGAACCGGCTTGTCGGACGCGGCAAGAACGATGGCGCCGGCCTCGTCCTCGAAACCCAGCGTCAGGACTTCGGACCGGAACGGCCCGATCTGCCGGGGCGGAAAGTTGACGACCCCGAGCACTTGGCGCCCAACCAACGTTTCCAGATCATAATGGACGGTGATCTGCGCCGAGGATTTCTTCAGCCCGATCTCCGGGCCGAAATCGATGACCAGCTTGATGGCGGGCTTGCGCGCTTCCGGAAAGGCGGAGGCCTCAACGATCGTCCCGGTACGGATATCGACACGTTCGAAATCGGCATAGGTGATTGTTTCGGTCATAGGGCCGCCCTTTCAGGAATCTCTAGTTGGCCAGTTCTTCGGCCCGTTGCCGCGCGGCGGCGATGGCGGCGATAAAAAGCGGCTGCATGCCGTCGTCGGCCATCAGAACGGCAAGTGCCGCGGCCGTGGTGCCGCCGGGCGATGTCACGTTGTGGCGAAGCTTCGAGGCGTCATCGGGGGACTGGTGAAGCAGTTCGCCAGCCCCCGCGACGGTTTCCCGTGCGAGACGCATGGCGAGGTCCGCCCGAAGGCCGGCCTTGCGACCGGCTTCTGCCATGCATTCGACGAGATAGAAAACATAGGCCGGCCCGCTGCCCGAAAGCGCTGTGACGGCATCGATGTCGGCCTCGCTATCGACCCATTCGACCGGACCGGACACCTTCAGGAGATCGTTGACCCGCGTGCGCTGATCTTCGCCGACCTTCGCATTGGCAAAAGCCCCGGTAATGCCGCGACCGATCATGGCCGGCGTGTTCGGCATGGCCCGCACCATGGCGGCGTCGCCGAGATGCGACTGGAGGAAACCGAGCGTCTTGCCGGCGGCAACCGACACCACCACGGTCTGCGACCCGACAAGGGCAGCAAGGCCCGGCAGCACGGCGCCCATGACCTGCGGCTTGACCGCGAGGAACAGCACGGATGCCGTGACGCCCTCCGGCGCGGACGTCACGTGACGCGCGCCATGTTCTGCGATCAGCGCCGCCATGGCGGGTGCAGGACCGGGATCGAGCACCAGCACATCAGTGCCGGAGATACCGCTTTTCAACCAGCCGGCCAGCATGGCGCCGCCCATATTGCCGGCACCGACGAGGACGATCGGCCCCATATTGCTCGCCGCCACGCTCAGGCTTCTCCAACCGTTTCGAACATCACGGCCTCGACCGCGCGTTCGGCATCGACGCCGGACCAGACCACGAACTGAAATGCCTGAAAATAGCTCTCGCAGGCATCGAGCGCGCTCGACAACAGAACCTCGACCTGGCGGTTCGTCGGTTCCGCGCCGCCAGACAGCAACAGCGACTGGCGGAAGATGACGACGTCTTCCTGACGCCAGAGATCGAAATGGCCCATCAGCACCTGGCCGTTAATATGGGACAGAAGCCGGATGACCTCGTTGACGCGACTTTCGGGAACCTTGATGTCGAAGGCGCAGGCGAGATGCAGGGCCTCGAACTCTTCCATCCACGAGAAGGAGACGTGGTAGTCGGACCACTTGCCCTCCACCGTCATCGCGATCTCGTCTTCTCCGGAACGCTCGAAGGTCCAGTCGTTGTTGGCCGCGACGAACTCGATCATATCGACCGGATTGGATTGACGCTGCAGTTCCAGTTCTACGAGGCTCATGCTTCACCTTCAAAGTTCCAGCGTGGCATGCGCCATCGCGTTCTCACGCGAAGCCCCACAAGCCCGACGACACCGGAAACAACATGGAATGATCGACGAACGCACGACGAGGTCGAACCGATGACTCTGCCCGTATCTCGTGTGACCCGTTTCGAATCATCTTGTAAAATCAGTGTATAACGCCGGAGTCTGCAGACCAGCCCCAACGGCTTGAAAAAGGCGTCGCAGCTGTGGATAGAGCTTTGGAAACTGATTCAGCCTGAGTCAGTAAAGGATTCAGCGGATTGCGTTTTTTAGGGATGTCCACAGGGTCGAAATTTTTCTCGTTTTCGACCGTCCGACGTCCATCTGCGGACCCAAGACCGCGGGAAGACGACAAAGAAGCGGAGAGATGCGCTCCCCGCTTCTGGAAATCAGCAGATCGAAAGCCCGATCAGCCCTTCTCGGCGAGCTGGGCTTCCAGAAGGGCGACACGCGCCAGAAGGGCGTCGTTTTCCTCGCGCGCCCGCAGTGCCATCTCGCGCACCACCTCGAATTCCTCGCGCTTCACCACGTCCATCGTGTTGAGGATGCGCTCGCCCTGCGTGCGGAACATGGTTTCCGCTTCGCGCCGCACACCTTGCGCCGCACCGGCCGCGTCCGTCATCAGCTTGGCAAGATCGTCGAGAATGCGGTTTGCGCCTGTCGTCGTCATGATGTCCCTCCGGGATAGCGGTTGGAGCGCCGCACGGCGCCTGTGATATGGAGGTAGGAGAGGCAGGGCCGGCTTGCAAGGAAAAACCAGTGAATCATGGGGCTTGCACCCCTCGCCTCGCTTGACCCCATGCATGCCGCCCGCCATGGTCCCGAGCAGGCGGGCGTGGCGAAAGACCGGTCCGCAGAGAAACCACCCGCCGCAGGTCCTGATCCGTTGCCGGGTCTGCCAAAGGATCGGCCGGGTGAAACCGAGGCTGAAGCACGTCCTTTGGAACCCATCGCAAGCCTTCTCTCGATCCTGCCCTTCCCGGAGATCGATCCCGTCCTGATCGCCATCGGCCCGCTGCAGATCCACTGGTATGGCCTTGCCTACGTCGCTGGCATCCTGCTCGGCTGGTTCTACGCCCGGCGGATCGTGCGCAACGAGACGCTGTGGGGCGGCAAGGCACCGATCACCGAGGTCGATCTCGACGATTTCCTCCTCTGGGTGGCGGTCGGCATCGTCGGTGGCGGACGCATCGGCTACATCCTGTTCTACGACCTGCCCTCCGTCATCGCCAATCCGCTGCGGGCGTTCGAGATCTGGAACGGCGGCATGTCCTTCCATGGCGGCCTTATCGGCACGATCCTCGCCATGCTGCTCTTCGCCCGCAAGCGATCCATTCCGATCTGGAGCCTGTTCGACGTCGTGGCCGCCGTGGTACCCATCGGCCTGCTGTTCGGCCGCCTTGCCAACTTCATCAATGGCGAGCTGTGGGGCCGCCTCTCCTCCATGCCCTGGGCGATCGTATTCCCGACCGGCGGGCCGTTCGCCCGCCATCCGAGCCAGCTCTACGAGGCAGGCCTCGAAGGCATCCTTCTGCTCCTCGTGCTCGCCTTCCTCATCTACAAGCGCCATGCCCTGCGCAAGCCCGGCCTCGTCGCCGGCGTCTTCATCACCGGCTACGGCCTTGCCCGCATCTTCGTCGAGTTCTTCCGCGAGCCCGACGCGCAGATCGGCTATCTCGCCGGGGGCTGGCTGACGATGGGCATGCTGCTGTCGCTGCCGATGGTCGGTCTCGGCCTCTGGGCGATCCTGCGCGCCCGCCGGTCGGCATCCCTTTCGAGGGGACGCCGATGACCACGCCGCTTGCAGACAAGATCAAGGCGATCATCCTGGCAACGGGACCGATCAGCGTCACCGACTACTTCGCCCTCTGCCTCGCAGATCCCGAGCACGGTTACTACCGCACCCGCGAACCCTTCGGACAGAGCGGCGATTTCATCACGGCACCCGAAATCAGCCAGTTGTTCGGCGAACTCATCGGCATGTTCCTGTTCGAGGCCTGGCGCCGGCACGGACAGCCGGAAGCGGTGGCCATCGCCGAGATCGGCCCCGGCCGCGGCACGATGATGGCGGATATCCTGCGCGTCCTCTCGCGCCTGTCGCCCGAGCTCTACGAAAAGGCCAGCGTGCATCTGGTCGAAACCAGCGAGCGCCTGCAGAAAGTCCAAAGCCAGACCCTCGTCGCCCACAAGTTCAAGATCGCCTGGCACGAGAGCTTCGAGGAGATCCCGGACGGCTTCCTGTTGCTCGTCGCAAACGAACTCTTCGACGCCATCCCCATCCGCCAGTTCGTGAAGACCGAGCAGGGTTTTCGCGAGCGCATGGTCGGCCTCGACGCTGAGGACAATCTCTGCTTCACGGCAGGCGTCGCCACCATCGATCCTGACCTTCTGCCGCCGGGAGACAACCTGCCCCTCGGCACCATCTTCGAGGTCGCCCCGGCCCGTGACGCCGTCATGGCCGCGATTTCCGCACGGCTGAAGCGCACAGACGGCTCGGCCCTCATCATCGACTATGGCCATATGGCAACGAATTACGGCGATACGCTGCAAGCGGTTCGCGCCCACCAGTTCGACCCCCCGCTCGCCCATCCGGGTGAAGCCGACATCACCAGCCATGTCGATTTCGAACAGCTGGCTCGCCGCGCCGTTGCGGAAGGCCTCCGCATCAATGGCCTGACCTATCAGGGCGATTTCCTGCTTGCTCTGGGCATCCGCGAACGTGCCGAGGCGCTCGCGCGCGGCAAGGACATCCTCGTGCAGGAAGGCGTGCGCCAGGATGCGGAACGGCTTTCCGGCTCGGGCGAAGGCAAGATGGGCGAACTGTTCAAAGTCCTCGCCGTCAGCCACCCGGCCATTGCCCTGGTACCGTTTCAGGCCTGAGCGGATCGCAACCGACACCTGGTCTCGACCTCATCGAGAGCGGATGACGGTCCGTCGCCGCCGACACTGTCTGCCGCCTGCGCGATTGACAGGGCGGGCGGCAAAGGGTCAACATCCCGCACACATCAGAGGCGAGCCATTCCCGGCATCTCCCGCTTTCCGAAGAACGCTGACATCAAAAGGGGCGAAAGACCAATGCAGAACGACGCCTTGACCTCCCCGCTCCAGAGCCCGCTGCTGACCTCTGCATCCGTTGCCCACGGCTTCTTCACCCGCAAGGGCGGCGTTTCGGAAGGTCTCTACGAAGGCCTGAACGTCGGCCTTGGTTCGAGGGACGACCGTGCCCATATCGAGGAAAATCGCGCCCGCGTCGCCGCATGGTTCTGCCAGCCCGTCGAAAGACTTGCCACTGTCCATCAGATCCACTCGCCGGATGTCGTGACCATAGGCGATGATTACGATGGCACGCGGTCGGAAGCCGATGCGCTGGTTACGGCGACGCCCGGTATCGTGCTCGGTGTCCTCTCGGCCGATTGCGGCCCGATCCTCTTTGCCGATCCACAAGCTGGCGTCGTCGGCGCGGCACATGCCGGCTGGAAGGGTGCACTGACGGGCGTCCTCGAAAACACGATTTCGGCCATGGTCGCCCTCGGCGCCACACGCGAAACCATCATCGCCTGCCTCGGCCCCTCCATCGGCCCCGACAATTACGAGGTCGGCCCGGAATTCGTCGAACGCTTTCTCGCACACGATGCCGGATACGCTCCTTTCTTTACGCCTTCGACGCGCGCGGATCACGCGATGTTCGACCTCCCCGGCCTTACCGCCGCCCGCCTTCTGGCAGCCGGCGTCAAGGCCGAGAAGCTCGACCTCTGCACCTATGAGGACGAGGCACGTTTCTTTTCGTACCGCCGGACGACTCATCGCGGCGAGCCGGATTACGGCCGGCAGATTTCCGCCATCAGCATCAGGGAGGCATGACATGGCCCTTCACTTCACCCAGGACGAGTACGCCGCACGCCTTGCCAGCCTCACGGCGAAGATGCGCGAGGACAAGCTCGACGCGCTGCTGCTCTTTGCGCAGGAGAGCATGTACTGGCTGACCGGCTACGACACCTTCGGCTACTGCTTCTTCCAGACGCTGGTGGTGAAGTCCGACGGCTCGATGGTGCTGCTCACGCGGTCGGCCGACCTGCGCCAGGCGCGCCACACCTCCAATATCGAGCGCATCCAGGTCTGGGTCGACAGGGTCAATGCCGACCCGACGATGGACCTGAAAAACCTGCTGAGCGAACTCGACCTCCTCGGCGCCCGCATCGGCATCGAGTACGACACGCACGGCATGACCGGCCGCATCGCCCGGCTGCTCGACAACCAGATGGCGAGCTTCGGCCAGATCATCGACGCATCCATGCTGGTCGGCCGGCTGCGGCTCATCAAGAGCCCGGCCGAAATCGCTCATGTCGAGAAGGCCGCAAGCCTTGCCGACGACGCGCTGGATGCCGCCCTGCCGTTAATCGGCCCCGGCGGCGACGAGGCGGCGATCCTCGCGGCCATGCAGGGTGCTGTCTTTGCAGGCGGCGGCGATTATCCGGCCAACGAGTTCATTATCGGCTCCGGCGCGGACGCCCTCCTCTGCCGCTACAAGGCCGGCCGCCGCAAGCTCGACGCGCAGGACCAGCTGACGCTCGAATGGGCGGGCGTCAGCGCCCATTATCACGCGGCTATGATGCGCACGATCGTGGTTGGTGAGGTGACCAACCGTCATCGCGAGCTTTACAGCGCTTGCCGCGAAACCATTCAGGCGATCGAGATGGTCCTGCGGCCGGGCAATACCTTCGGCACCGTCTTCGATGTCCATGCGAAGATCATGGACGAGCGCGGCCTCGCCAAGCACCGGCTGAACGCCTGCGGCTACTCGCTTGGCGCCCGTTTCTCCCCCTCATGGATGGAGCAGCAGATGTTCCATGCCGGCAATCCGCAGGAGATACTGCCCAATATGTCGCTCTTCGTTCACATGATCATCATGGACAGCGACAGCGGCACGGCCATGACGCTCGGGCAGACCTACCTGACGACCGACGGCGCGCCACGGGCAATGTCGCGCTACGGTCTCGACGTCATCGACCTCTGAGGTCTTGCCGGGCGATAGAGCGGGATCGAACCCGCGCCAGCCCCAAAAAGGGGAAGCCAGATCAATACGCCTTCTTAGGATTATTGCCGTAGACTGGTTGTCTGATGTCAGGACCGGCGGGATAGGCCCGTCGGATGGCGTCGTATTGTGCCAGCGTATCGGCGTGTAATACTCCAGCGGGTTCGATCGGCCTCACGAGGCGTGACCGGTGCTGGAGACGGGCGACATACGCTGCATCTGTCCAGGACGGAGGTCGACCGTGCGCACCCTTTTCGCAACGACGACGAACATCGCGCGCATTCGTGCGGCGACGCCGCTCTTGGCCATGTCCCTTCTTCTCGCCCTGTCGTCCTGCAACAGCATCGACGCGTTGACGCCGCCGGAGAACGTCGGCGATGGGAGCTACCAGTCCTCCCCGGTCAATCAGGCCGACCTCGACACCATGCAATCGCAACAACCGGTCGTGAACAGCGCACCTGCTGGCGCGGTGGCAGTTCATGAGATGCGGGTGCAGCGATTGGCCAGCCTCTCCGATCCGAATTATACCGATCCGTCCGCGCCGCGGGCCGACCAGCCCGACATCACCGGCACCGCCTTTGCGCGCGGCGACGAAAGCTACCGCAACCCCGCCGGCTCCTTCGAGGCGCAGGCCCAGGCGCTCGCCAGCAACCCGCCCCCGCAGATCTCATCGTCCGAAAGCGCGGTCGGCTTTCCTGCAAACGGCAATCAGGTCAGCGAGACCGAGGCGGCCGCACGCACCCACACGGCAGAGGCGCCGCAATCCGAACCGGCGAGGGAGCCGGCAGAGGCAGCGCAAACCGATGTGCCCGCAGAAGCCAACAGCGCACCGGAAGAGCAAGCTGCCATCGCGCCTGCCGCCAAGGCCGGCCCTGCCGGCAGCATCCGCTTCCTCCCCATCATGGGCGCACCCGTCGAGGCCATCCGCCCCCTCTCCGAACAGTTGGGCGCGGACGCACGCTCGCATGGCCTCACCATCAAGACGGCAGCGGATGGCGGAAGCCAGCATATCCTGAAGGGCTATTTCTCAGCGTTCAAGGACGGCCGCAAGACCACCATCGTCTATGTCTGGGACGTGCTCGACCAAGCCGGTAACCGTCTGCATCGCATCCAGGGGCAAGACAGCGTCGATACCAAAGGCGCCGATCTCTGGTCGGGCGTTCCGCCGCAGACCATGCGCGACATCGCCACCAAGAGCGTCGGGCAATACCTGACCTGGCGGGATGCCACGGCCGGTTGAAAATGAGCATGACCGTGTTTTCACGACCTCTAAAGCGCCCTTCTCGGCAGCGCCTTCGAAATCTTTTTCGGATAAACCCTCTCCATGCCGGCGTTCCTCTTGCATTCGGGGACAAGGCCGCTATGAAGCGCCCATCGGCATTGACGGGGGCACGCTCCCTGAGACCGACGCGCATTGGGATGCGGGTTTACGGAATCTTGCGGATTACGGCAAACGGACCGTCCGGTTCGGGCCTATCCCGGACAGCACGACAGGCGGACCATCGATGAAGGTTTTCGCGGGCAACTCGAACCGGCTCCTCGCCGAAGCGATCTGCAACTATCTCAATCTTCCGCTCGGGCGGGCGACGGTCCGGCGTTTCGCCGATCAGGAAATCTTCGTCGAGATTCAGGAGAACGTGCGCGGCGAGGATGTCTTCCTCGTCCAGTCCACATCCTTCCCGACGAACGATCACCTGATGGAACTGCTGATCATGATCGACGCCATGCGCCGCTCGTCGGCACGGCGCATCACGGCGGTCCTCCCGTATTTTGGCTATGCCCGGCAGGACCGCAAACCGGGTCCGCGCACACCGATCTCCGCCAAGCTCGTCGCCAACCTGATTACCGAGGCCGGCGCCGACCGCGTTCTGACGCTTGACCTGCATGCAGGCCAGATTCAGGGCTTCTTCGACATCCCGACGGACAACCTCTATTCGGTGCCGATCCTGACGCGCGACATCAAGGAACACTACGACCTCAGCAACGTCATGGTCGTTTCGCCCGACGTGGGCGGCGTGGTGCGCGCCCGGTCGCTCGCCAAGCGACTGGACTGTCAGCTGGCCATCGTCGACAAGCGCCGCGAGCGCGCCGGTGAGTCCGAAGTCATGAACGTCATCGGCGACGTCACCGGCAAGGATTGCCTGCTGATCGACGACATCGTCGACAGCGGCGGCACGCTCTGCAACGCGGCGGAAGCCCTGCTCAAGAACGGCGCGACCAGCGTCACCGCCTACATCACCCACGGCGTCCTCTCCGGCGGCGCGGTCGCCCGCGTCACCTCGTCCAAGCTGAAGGAGCTGGTCATCACCGACAGCATCCAGCCGACGACGGCCGTGCAGTCCGCGCACAATATTCGCGTGATCTCGACGGCAAACCTGATCGGCGAAGCCATCAACCGCACCAGCCAGGAAGAATCCGTTTCCAGCCTGTTCGACTGATCGGGAGCAGCCCGGCGACGGGCGTGTGTCTCAACTGTTGATAACGATCATGCCGCCGACGAGCAGCGCGGCACCGATGGCGGTGCGCAGCGTCAGCGTTTCCCCAAGGAAGACGCTGGCGAGCACCGGCACGAAGCAGAACGTCAGCGCCATGAACGAATAGGCCATCGTCAGGGGAACGCTTTTCAGCACGAAGATCCAGACGAGCGTCCCGATGCCGTACACGGTCAGCGCCGCGATCATCAGCGGATTGAGCAGAAGCGCGACGATGCCCGCCACGTTGAACTCGCCCGTCGTGCGGCTCGACAGCTTGAAAAGCACCTGCCCCATCGCAATCATCATGGGCGTGCCTGTCAGGCCCAGCCAGAGCGCGGGGCTGTAGTTTCCCCCGATCACGCCGCCGCCTCGATGCCGCAGCCGTCCCCCAGCCGTTCCACCGTCTCGCAATAGAAGATATCGCGGCCGATATCCTCGCAAACGTGGATCGCGGGAACCGGGTGGACGGCGCGCAGGAAGGAGTGCGTATAGGGGAAGAAGTTGAAATGCGGGTTGAAGCTGTAGCGATACTCCCGCTCGCGCGGCACGACGATGATCAGCCGGCGGCGCGCGATCCGGCGCAACTCGGCAATAGCCTTTTGATAGTCGAGCACATGCTCGATCACATGGGTGCAGACGACCGTATCGAATTCGCCATCCGCGAACGGCAGATCCTCGATCCGCGCGGCGACATATTCGACGCCGGGAAGACTTGCGGCATCCTCGACCACGAAATCGACGCCGGTCACGCGGCTGAGGCCGGGCTGTGCCGCCTGGATATGCCTGAGCAGCGCCCCCGTCCCGCAGCCGACGTCGCAGACGCTCTCGCCTTCTATCGCGCCTGCAATGCGGCGAATGCAGGCGGACGAGTTGTCGGTCCCCTCATGCACGCGGGGATGCTTGCGGTAGAGGTCCTCATACTCCGCCTCCGACAGAAACGGCGCGCGGGCGCGAAACCGGGCGAGGTGGACGATGTGCTCACCCCAGACCAGCTTGGCGGCCGCCCGGAACAGGCTGGAATCCCGCAGCACCGGCGGCAGCAGGTCCTCCAGCACGAAGCGGATACGGTTGGTGGTCTCGCGGTTCATCGCTCGGTCTCCGGAATCACGCAGCCGCGCTCTGCACATCGCTTGTCTCGCCCGGCATGGGCTCGGCCGAGACCGGCATGGACACGGCCACGGAAAGGAAGGGGCTCGACGGCAGAGCCATGTAGTGCAGCCGCAGCTGCTCGGCGCGGGCGCGGGCAAGCGAGTCGAGGATCAGCCCGGCGGTGAACATCATGAAGGAGATCATCATCAGCGCCACCGACAGAACCCAGGTCGGCATGCGCCGGACGAGACCGGTCTCGAAATATTCGACCAGAACCGGTGCCATGAAGATCAGGCTCGACACCATGAAGGCGGTGCTGATGGCACCGAAGAAGGTGAAGGGCCGCGTCTCCTTCATCAGCATCGCGAACATCCAGAGGATTCTGCCCCCGTCCCGGAAGGTGGAAAGCTTGGAATGCGATCCCTCGGGTCTCCGGCCATAATCCAGCGGCATCTCGCAGACCGGCAGTTTCAGCCGCGAGGCATGCACCGACATCTCGGTCTCGATCTCGAACCCGCCGGAAACGGCCGGGAAACTTTTGGCAAAGCGCCGCGAGAACACGCGGTATCCTGAAAAAATGTCGGAGAAATCGTTGCCGAACAGTGTGCGGTAAAGCCGGTTGAACAGCCGGTTGCCGAAGGCGTGCCCCTGCCGGCCTGCATCCGCCGTCACGCCCCGTCGCGTCCCCACCACCATGTCCGCGCGCTCGGAGATCAGCGTGGCGATGAGCGTGGGCGCGTCCGCCGCCGAATAGGTGCCATCCCCGTCCGCCATCACATAGATATCGGCATCGACGTCCGAGAACATGCGCCGGACGACATGGCCCTTGCCCTGCCGGGTCTCCCGCGTGACGACCGCGCCGGCAAGCGCTGCCCGCAGGGCCGTCTCGTCGGTCGAGTTGTTGTCGTAGACATGGATGCGCGCGAGAGGCAGCGCCATGCGGAACGCATGGACGACCGACACGATCGTCGCCGCTTCGTTGTAACAGGGAAGGAGTACGGCGATCCTGAGATCTGTCGGAAGCGTCTGCATCGGGTTCATCCGTGGCGGTCGCACGACAATGACCGGGAATTCTTAAGGTCTCGTTGAAGATGTTGCACACGCACCGATCTACGGTGCGCCCGCCGCCGCCCTGTTCGACAAAGGTTTTTTCACCTTCCCCTTCTATGGTTCCCGCCAGCCGGACGCCCCGGACGACGATTGCGAGGCCATCCGCCGTGACCCTTTCCGACCACGACCTCCGCAACGCCGAACCCAGAGCAAATGCATCGCCCAAGACGAAACGGGCATGGACGCATGAGCCTCGGGTCGCGGTCATCCTTGCCATTCTCATCGTCGCCATCGCTTCCGTCGTCGCCGGCATCAGGGCCACGGATTATGTCGGGGCGGACAATGACGACGCCATGCGCCTCGTCGAGATCCGGGATTTTCTCGCCGGGCAAGGCTGGTTCGACATGATGCAGTACCGCCTCGGCCTCGACGGCGGCACCCTGATGCACTGGTCGCGCCTCGTGGACCTGCCGATTGCCGGGCTGATCGCCCTCTTCGGCCTGTTCCTGACACCGGAGGCCAGCGAGGCGGCAGCCCTCTTCCTCTGGCCGATCCTGTTGATCGTCCCCGTCGTCATCGGCGTGGCAAAAGCCTGCTGGAACATCGGCGGACGCCAGAGCATGATGATCGGTCTCGTTCTTATCGTCCTGTCGCTGATCAGCAATGTGCGCTTCCAGCCGGGAAATATCGACCATCACAACGTCCAGCTCGCCCTGATCGCCCTGCTCGTGGCGGGCCTCACCGACCCTCTCGGCCGGAAGAGCGGCCATGCCCTCGCCGGTGTCACGGCCGGGCTCGCCGTCGCGGTCGGTGTGGAAACGACGCCCTTGGTGGCCATCGCCGGTATCGTCGTCGCGCTGCGCTGGGCGTGGCATGGCGAGCCGATGGAGGGCGCCGCCAGAACCTTCGGCCTGTCGCTCGCCGCCACGGTCGCGGCCGTCTTCCTCGCCACCACGCCGCCGCGCCTCTATGCCATGGTCACCTGCGACAATCTCTCGCTCGGCTTCTTCGCCATCGCGACCGCGGGCGGCCTCGCGCTCTCTCTCTCCGCCCGCTGCACGAGCCGCCGTTCACGGCGAGCACGGCTCCTCGCCCTCGCAGCGTCCGGCGCAGCCGTTGCCGCCGTCACGGTGTCGATCGCGCCGCAATGCCTGCAAAATCCGCTCGCCTCGCTCGATCCGCTTCTCAAGACCCTGTGGCTGGAGAGGGTGCAGGAAGCGCAGTCCATCGTGCAGATGGTGCAGACCATGCCCTCCTATCTCGGATTCGGCTTTGCAGCCGGCACCATCGCCATCATCGTCTGCCTCGTCCGCATCTGGCGAAATGAGCGGAGGGAGCCGCATCTCGTCTTTCTCGCCCTTTGCCTTCCCACTCTCGCGATCAGCATGCTGCAAATCCGGGGCACGACCTTTCTCAACGTCCTGTCGATTTTCCCGTTGTCGCTTGCCGTTTCGGACCTTCGCACCCGCGCGCACCGCGAACCGAGAAAGATTGGCGTGGAACTCGCCTTCGCCGGGCTGATGCTGGTCTCGATTCCGAGCGTCTGGGCAGTCGCTTCGGCAGCCGTGGCGAAGATTGCGGGTACGGACGACACGGTGATGGCGGGGATGGAGCAAGGCGCCTGCGTCGCGCGCGATGCGATCACGCCCCTGACCCATGAGCCGGCGGGCGTCGTCGCGGCGCCCTCCAACCTCGGCGCGTCCATTCTGCGCTTCACGCATCACAGCGTGCTCACCGCACCCTATCATCGCAACCAGGCCGGCATGCTGGCGGAACTCAACATCGGCCTTGCCTCGACGGAGACGGCGAAAGATCTGCTGATCCGCGACGGCGTCACCCTGCTCGCCTTCTGCGCAGAGGACGGCCAGACGAGCCTGATCGCGGAGCGTGCGCCCGACGGGCTCTATGCGACACTCGGCAAAGGGTTCATCCCCGCCTACCTTCAGCCTGTCGCAACGCCGGAAGACCCAGCACTGAAGATCTTCCGCGTCATCCCGTGAGCACCCGCCCGGTCAGTTGCGGGCGGGAACGGCGCAAGCCTCCCCGCCGGAGAACAGACGTGAGCGCGTGAGAAACCGCCGCTCGCGACCATTGTCGAGCGAGAACATGCCGCCGCGTCCGGGAACGACGTCGATGATCAGCTGCGTATGTTTCCACACTTCGAACTGGCTGCCGCTGATATAGACCGGCACGCCGCCGATCTCACCGAGGCGCACATCATGGTCGCCGACGATATAGTCGTCCGCCGGATAGCACATGGGCGAGGAACCATCGCAGCAACCGCCCGACTGATGGAACAGGATGTCGGGATGGTCGAGGCGGATCTCCTCGATGAAGGCGAGCGCCGCCTCTGTCGCCAAAACCCGCTTCTGCCCGTCCTGCATATCGCCGACGAAAACGCCCTGCATATGAATGCCATCCTTCATGAGCAATACCTAAATTTATCGATTGGCCGACCGTTCATCATTGTGTCATACTTGCGATCAGGATTTGGGAGGATCACATCATGTCATATCGCACGGAGTGCTATCTGAGCTGCATAAGCCTGTCGCTTCTGCTCTGGAGCGCGCTGGCGCTGGTCGTCCATCATGGCTGAGCTAAACCGCTCGTGACCACCCCCCGGCAAGCCGGGAGATGGCGTTTCTTCATTCCGCGATCTGCTGCTCAGAAGAAGCCGAGCGCCTTCGGGCTGTAGCTGACCAGCATATTCTTGGTCTGCTGATAGTGATCGAGCATCATCTTGTGCGTCTCGCGCCCGATGCCGGACTGCTTGTAGCCGCCGAACGCCGCGTGGGCGGGATAGGCATGGTAGCAATTCGTCCAGACGCGACCGGCCTGGATATTGCGGCCGAAGTTGTAGCAACGGTTCGCATCCCGGCTCCACACGCCCGAGCCGAGACCGTAGAGCGTGTCGTTGGCGATCTCCAGCGCTTCCGCATCGTCCTTGAAGGTTGTGACCGAGACAACCGGGCCGAAGATTTCCTCCTGGAACACCCGCATCTTGTTATGGCCCTTGAACACGGTCGGCTTGACGTAGAAACCGCCGGCCAGTTCGCCTTCCAGTGTGTTGCGCTCACCGCCGATCAGGACCTCCGCGCCTTCCTGCCGGCCGATATCCATGTAGGACAGGATCTTTTCCAGCTGCTCGCTGGAGGCCTGCGCGCCGATCATGGTCGACATATCGAGCGGATTGCCCTGCTTGATGGCGGCGACGCGCTTCAGCGCCTTCTCCATGAACCGGTCGTAGATTTTCTCGTGGATCAGCGCGCGGCTCGGGCAGGTGCACACCTCGCCCTGGTTCAGCGCGAACATGGCGAAGCCTTCGAGCGCCTTGTCGAGATAGTCGTCATCCTCGCGCATCACGTCTTCGAAGAAGATGTTGGGCGACTTGCCGCCGAGTTCCAGCGTCACGGGAATGAGGTTCTGGCTGGCATATTGCATGATCAGCCGGCCGGTGGAGGTCTCACCGGTGAAGGCCACTTTATTGATGCGCGGATTGGTCGCCAGCGGCTTGCCGGCTTCCAGACCGAAGCCGTTGACGATGTTGAGCACGCCGGGCGGCAGCAGGTCGGCGATCAGCTCGGCCCAGACGAGGATGGAGGCCGGCGTCTGTTCGGCCGGCTTCAGGATCACGCAATTTCCGGCGGCGAGCGCCGGCGCGAGCTTCCAGGCCGCCATGAGAATCGGGAAGTTCCAGGGTATGATCTGGGCGACGACGCCGAGCGGCTCGTGGAAGTGATAGGCGATGGTATCGTGGTCCACCTCGCCGATCGTACCCTCCTGGGCTCGGACGCAGGACGCGAAATAGCGAAAATGGTCGATGGCAAGCGGCATATCGGCCGCCATGGTTTCCCGCAACGGCTTGCCGTTGTCCCAGGTTTCCGCCCGCGCCAGAAGCTCCATATTGTCTTCCATGCGCTGCGCGATCTTCATGAGAATATTGGCGCGCTCGGTGGTCGAGGTGCGGCCCCATTTGTCCTTGGCGGCATGGGCGGCATCGAGCGCCAGCTCCACATCCGCGGCTTCCGAACGGGCGATCTGGCACAGCACGCCGCCGGTAATCGGCGTCGTATTGTCGAACGTGCGGCCGCTTGCGGCATCGCGCCATGCGCCGCCGATAAAGTTGCCGTACTTCTGCTTGAACGGGTTTTCGACGATCTTCTGGTGCAGCATGTGGGTCTCCTCCAAGAAACAGCAACGTCTGTCTGGGAAGACCCTGCGCCGGAAGACCCTCCGGCAAAAGGGGGGATAAGCCGATCGAACGCACGACTGTCTCACATTTGCGACACGCGTGCGCTGCAACCCGTGTTGCAGTGCAAACATCGAGCATATCAATCGATCGAGAGCTTTTTCATCTTCCGGTAGAGCGTGGCGCGGCTGATGCCGAGGCATTCAGCCGCCGCCGACACGTTGCCGCTGGCGCGCGACAATACCCGACGCAACGCCGCGCGTTCCGCGTCGTCCAGGTTCTCGTGCTCGCCCGAGGGACGGTCGTGCAAGAGGTCGGAGGCGGGAATGCCGGCGGCGATCCTCACATCGTCGATTCCGAGCGTCAGTCGGGCCGCCCGCGTCGCACCGAGGACGAGGTCGTCGCGATCGATGGCAAGCAGCGCCGGGCTCGCCTTGCCCTCCGCCGGCACCAGCAGCACGCGATGGCCGCGAAAGGCACGATGGAAGAGATTCGATTCGATGCGTGCGGCGGCATCGCGCACCGCCTGCGAGAGAATGCTCATCGCCATCTCCCCGGCATCGTCGCGGCAGGTGGAAATGTCGATCGCCGCCGTCACCCTGCCGCGATGGTCGCGGATCGGCGCGGTAGCGCAGGAAAGGCCGGTATTGCGGCTGAGGAAATGCTGGTCGCGATAGATGACGATGGGTCGCTCGTCGGCGATCGCCGTACCGATGCCGTTGGTGCCGACGCTGGCCTCGCTCCAGAGCGTACCGGACCAGAGACCGATGCCGCGAAAATCGTCGTCATCGCCGGCAGCACCTCGTCGCTCCAGTGCGACCCCGTTGCCATCCGTCAGCAGCAGGCAGCAACCCGCCTTCCCGACGGTCGCAAACAGCCTGTCGATCTCGCCGCGTGCCTCTTCGAGCAGAGCTCCGTTTTCCTCGCGCGCGAAACGAAACGCCCGCTCGTCGAGCCGCAGCGGGGAACGCGCTTCCTCCGGCGAAAGCCCGTGCACAGTCACGCATCGCCGCCACGAGGCGGCAACGGGCGAACTGGCTGCCGCCGACGCATGATGCGCCACGGCCTGGACGTGATCCGAATGGTTCATCCGCTCTCCTCCCCGAAAGCTGACGGTAACGGCACTATAACGGGATTTCGGGAAACGTCCATGCCGGGCGCGCCGGTCCTCTCGCTGTAGCCGGGAAAGCGCCCGGGAAATTTCGCGCCGGCATGTGTTCTCACGGCTTCCAACTTGCTACAGCGAGGAGACACCGTGCCCGCAAGGGCCAGACTCCTTCTCTGCTTTCCCACGGACCATCATGCTGCGCGACATCTCTTTCCAGAGCCTGTTCATGGGCCTCCTTACGGCCTTTGTCGGCTTTGCCAGTTCCTTCGCCGTCATCCTGCACGGATTGTCGGCCGTGGGTGCGACCGAGGCCGAGGCGGCATCCGGGCTGATGGCCCTGTCGGTCTCGATGGGCATCCTCGCGATCCTGTTGAGCGTCTGGACCCGCCTGCCCATCAGCATCGCCTGGTCGACGCCGGGCGCAGCCCTGATTGCCAGTTCCGGCGCGATCGCGGGTGGATTTCCGGCTGCCGCCGGCGGCTTCGTGCTCTGCGGCATCATGATCGTGATTGCCGGCCTCTGGCGCCCGCTCGGCCGACTTGTCGCCATGATCCCGGCACCGCTCGCAAACGCCATGCTCGCGGGCGTCCTCCTGTCGCTCTGCTTCGCTCCGGTCAAGGCCGTAGGTGTCGATCCCGCGCTCGGCCTGCCGATCGTGCTGGCCTGGGCGATTGCTGGGGCGATCAACCGGCTGCTGGCGGTACCCGCCGCCCTCCTCGCCTTCACCCTCGTCATCGTCTTCGGCATCGACATTCCCCCCGGTACGATGGATCGGGTCGTCGCAACGCTTGTCCCGCAGCCGGTGTTCGTCATGCCGGTGTTCACGCTCGCAGGGCTCGTCTCCATCGCCCTGCCCCTCTTCGTCGTCACCATGGCGTCGCAGAATATTCCGGGCATCGCGGTGCTGAAAGTCCACGGCTACGCACCCGAACCAGGCCCGCTCTTTGCCGCGACCGGCGTCTTCTCGCTCTTTGCCGTCCCCTTTGGCGGGCATGCCGTCAACCTGGCGGCGATCACGGCAGCCATGTGCGCCGGGCCGGATTCGCATGCCGATCCGGCACGACGCTACTGGTCCGCCATCATCGCCGGCATCTTCTACATCGTCTTCGGGCTTCTCGCGGCCACCGTGACCCTGCTCGTCGGTCTCGCGCCGCCTGTGCTCATCCAGGCCGTGGCGGGCCTCGCGCTGATCGGCGCCTTCGCGACATCGGCGTCCGCCGCGTTCAAGGATGCGGAAAGCCGGGACGGTGCCGCCATCACCTTCCTCGTCACGGCATCAGGCGTCAGCTTTGCCGGTATCTCGGGCGCTTTCTGGGGCATCGTCGCGGGCGGGCTCATGCTGGTCCTCGGCCATGTCCGGTCCCGACGTGGCACGTCTTCGCGGCCCTCCTAAGCTGCTTCAGGCCGGCTGACATCGTCAGGCGGCCGTCGCCTGGGGAAGATCGACGATCTCCGCGTCCACCGGCGGGGCGATCTCGACGACTGTCATGACAGCGGTCTTGATGTCCGACAGCGGCTGAGGCCTTCCGAACAGAAAGCCCTGAACCTGCAGACACCCCTCGCCGCACAGGAAGGTCATGTGCTCCTCGGTCTCCACCCCTTCGGCGAGAACGGGAATATCGAGGCTGCGTGCCAGGATGATGGTCGAGCGCACGATCGCCTCGGCGGGCCGGCTGCGGCCGATGCCGTCAACGAAGCTGCGATCGATCTTGATCTTGTCGAACGGGAAGTTCTGCAGCGTCGACAGCGAGGAATAGCCGGTGCCGTAGTCGTCCATGGCAATCTTCACGCCCATGGCCTTCAGTTGTCGGATGATGTGCAGGGCGTGCTGCTGGTCGCCGATGATACCGGATTCGGTGATCTCGAGTTCGAGCCGGCCGGCCGGAAGTCCCGTCTGGATGAGGATGTCGCGCACCCGGTGCGGCAGAGCCACGTCCGCCAGCTGGGCGGGTGCGACGTTGACGGCAATGCGCAGCGGCTGTGCCCAGGATGATGCTTCCCGGCAAGCAGTTTCCAGCACCCAGTCGCCGAGCGTCTGGATGAAGCCCGTCCGCTCCGCCAGCGGAATGAACTCGGCAGGCGACACCATGCCCCGCGTCGGGTGACGCCAGCGCAGGAGAACCTCGTAGCCGATGATATCGCGGCTCAGCGTATCGTTCTGCGGCTGGTAATAGAGTTCGAGTTCGCCACGGTCGATGGATTGATGAAGGTCGATCGACAGGAGGCTACGGTCGCGCGTGGCCGTATCCATGCTCGGCTTGTAGAACCGAACCGCGCTCGCCCCGTTGATCTTGGCTCGGTGCATGGCGAGATCCGCCTGCGCAACAAGGTCAATGGCGGTCTGGGCCGAACCGGGAAAGAGTGCGATACCGGCACTCGCCGTCACCCGGAAAGCCTGCCCTTCGAGGTCCATCGGCAGGCTCACGGCGCTGAGGATCCGCTCGGCGAATTCTTTTGCATCGGCCTTCATGAAGAAGCGGTCTCGAACGGCCACGAACTCGTCGCCGCCGACCCGCGCGAGAAATTCGCCCGGTTGCAGGATGCCGGACACCCCTTCTGCAATTGCCCGCAACACGCGGTCGCCGAAGACCTGACCATGGGCATCGTTCACGTCCTTGAACCGGTTGATGCCGATGAACACCAGCGCCAGACGCGCCGTATCGTCGCGCGGCTGCCGCATCGCTTCACCGACATGCTCGTGAAGCGCCTGCCGGTTCGGCAAACCGGTCAAGGCATCGTGCGACGACAGATGACGGTATCGTTCCGCGGCCATCTGGTTGGAGTTCAGGTCGATCACATAGGCCGAGGCGCCGAGCGCCATCATGACGGTCATGATCAAAAGGACCATCGCGGCCAGCACGCTCTCCTCCACCGCCATTGCAGGGATCGAGATCGTAGGGTCCGGGGACACCGTCATACCCGTCAACGCCGTGAAATGCAGCGAGAGGATCGCAAGGATAAGGCCGGCAGCACCGCCATATTTGCAGAAACGGGTGACCGGCCGCGCGATACGGTTGGTGGCAACGGCACCGAAGCCGACGGACAGCACGACAGCCGCAATCGTCAGCACCGTGTCCCACGTCTTGATGCCCGCGACGAGCAGTGCAGCCATGCCGACATAGTGCATGGAGACGATACCCAGCCCGACGATGCCGCCGCCGACCTCGATGGTGGCGCCGGTCTGCCGCCCGGCGGTGACGGCAAAGCCGAACAGCGTGAAGCTGACCGCGATGGCCAGCGACCACAGAGTCATCAGAGGATCATAGGCGTGATCGAGCGGCATCCGGTAGCTGAGCATCGCGATGAAGTGCGTCGACCAGATGGTTGAGCCGCCGATGCATCCTGAGAGAAACAGCCAGTTCAGCTTCTGGACGCCCTGCGTCCGCCGCACGCGGGCGTAAAGCCGCATCGTCAGGACGGAGCCGAGAACGCAGACGGCGAGCGCTGCGACCAGCAGAGGATATGCATGGTCGTTCGTCACGCAGGTAAGAAATTTCAGCATGAAACACCTATGAGAGACGGCCTACACCTGACATGCCCGCACCCCTCAGGCCGTTAATGCTCCGACGCGTTCTCTTGAAACGGTTAGCGACCTCTGAACGGCCGTGGAGCGCGAAGCATTGCAATTCCGGGCGTTCTCCGTTATGGACGCGCGTCCGCGCAGACACCCTTGGAGGCAAACGCGGATGAGGCCTCAAAACCTCAATTCGCAAGGCCATTGCGCCCTGCGAATGCTTCACAACAAGAAAGGTACTGCCATGAGCAACGCAACTTACGAGCTCAAGGCCGAAACGCGCGAACGGGTTGGTAAGGGGTCCTCCCGTGAACTTCGCCGCAACGGTCTTATTCCTGCTGTCATCTACGGTGACAAGCAGACGCCGATTTCCATCGCCCTGTCCACGAAGGAAGTCACGCAGCGCATTCATGCCGGCGGTTTCATGACCACGGTTGCCACGATCGACGTCAATGGCGAGAAGATCCAGGTCCTTCCGAAGGACTATCAGCTCGACCCGGTGCGCGATTTCACCATGCATGTCGACTTCCTGCGCGTGTCGAAGAACAGCGTCGTCACTGTTGAAGTGCCCGTTCACTTCGAAAACGAAGACAAGTCCGCTGCCATCAAGAACGGCGGCGTTCTGAACGTCGTCCGTCACACGATCGAACTGGTCGTTCCCGCGAACGCGATCCCGGAAGCCATCACCGTTGACCTCAGCGGCCTTTCCAAGGTCGGCGACGGCATCCACATCTCGGACATCAAGCTGCCCGAGAACGCCACGCTGACGATCACCGACCGTGACTTCACGGTTGCGACGATCGCTGCTCCGGACGTCCTGACGGCCGAAGAAGAAGAAGGCACACCGGCTGGCGAAGCTGCCGGTGATGCTGCGAACGAAGGTAACGCTGAGTAAACCTTAACTCCGGTTAAGTTTACGAGCACCACTGCCCCATCGAAAGGCCCGCCTGCACCCCGCAGGCGGGCCTTTTGTCTTCCGCCAGGACTCCATCGCTTCAATAACATTTAATGCTTTTATGATCATGTTGCCGCAGGTCGTGCTGCGTGCTCCATCATGCTGCACTGTGCAGGGAATGGGCGATGGCACGGACGTTTTTTGAGGCAGGACAATGATGCATTCTGTGGAACATCGCTTCGTTGCGATCGTCTGCGGCGCCATGCTGGTCTTCGTCGCGCCGCTGATCGTCCTCTTCCTCTATCTCTCGTCCGGCCGCATCGAACGCGAGCATCTCGCCAATGCCGAGGTCATGCTGGATGCCGGGTCGAAAGCTCTGGCAAAGCCGCTCTGGGACTTCGACACGGAAGCCATGAACCAGATCGCGCGTGCGCTCGCCGCCGACGGTAACATCGCCTTCGTGAAGGTCTCCGGCACGTCGGCCGGCCTCTCGGCAGCCTATCCCGCCGCGGACAACGAAACCGCGGGGCCGCATTCGGTCCTGTCGCGCGACATCGTCTACTACGCCCCGACGGGCAGGAAGTTCGTGGGGACGGTCGAGCTGCACGTGCGGACCGACGGTCTCCTGACCCGCTTCGGCAACGACGAACTCGTCATCTTCTCAATTCTCATCGTCGCCATCGCGGTGGTGTTCATCGCTGCCATCGTCGGCAACCGCATCACCGTCATCCGCCCGCTCCTGCGCCTGACCGCCGCTATCGAGATGAGCCGCATGTTCGGGTCGCGCCAGAGGGTCGAGTGGGAGTCGGACGACGAGATGGGCGCGCTCGTGCTCAAGTTCAACGAGATGCAGAGCCGTCTGGAGAACGAACAGAACGCCCTTCGTCGCGCCCACGCCCGCTCCACCGAGATCTACAACCTGACCCCTGCCATGCTGTTTTCCATTGATCTTGAAGACAGGATCGTCGCCGTCAGCAATTTCTGGCTGAGCAAGACCGGTTATGCACGGGAAGCCGTCATCGACCGCCTGTTTTCGGACCTCATCGAACCTTCGGCCCATGCGGCCTATCGCGAACGCCGCATCGCGGCCGGCCTCCAGAGCACCTGCGAGGTCACCGTCCCTTTCGTGAAGGCGAACGGCGAGATGATGACCGTGCTGATCCAGGAAACCATGACGCTCGGCCATGGCCAGACCGAGGACGCCGCCCTTGCCGTTATGACCGATATCACCGCGCTGAAGCAGGCCGAAAGCCGCAATCACGTACAGGCCATGACGGACCATCTGACCGGCCTCCTGAACCGTCAAGGCTTCGAGGCGGCGCTGGATGCGGGCATCCGCAAAGCCGACGAGCGGTCGGGCGAACTTGCCTGTGTTTTCATCGATCTCGATCGCTTCAAATGGATCAACGATAATTTCGGCCATGCGGTTGGCGATGAAGTGCTGCGGCAGGTCGTCTCCCGTATTCGCGCCAACCTGCGGCCGGAAGATACGATGTCGCGCATCGGTGGCGACGAGTTCGCCATCCTCATCAACGGCGAGAATGTGGAGACGCTGGCGAGCGATATCGGCGACAATATCTGTGCGGGTCTTGCCGAACCGATCACCGTGCGCGGCACTGAGCTGTCGGTCAGCTGCAGCATCGGCATCGCGCTCTACCCGATCCATGCCAAAAACGCCTCTGACCTCCTGCTGAAATCCGACATCGCCATGTATGCGCGCAAGCATGGCGGCAAGAACGGCAAACAGATGTTCGACACCTCCATGCTCGACGCGGCACGCGAACGCCACGAGATTGCACAGTACATCGAAGCCGGCCTGCGCGAGGACTGGTTCGAGGCCTATCTCCAGCCGATCGTCGGCATGAGCGATGGCCGCATCGTCGGCTTCGAAGCCCTGATGCGCCTGAATCATCCGGAAAAGGGCATTCTTGCCCCCGCCCGCATCATCGGCATCGCGGAGGAAACCGGCACGATCGGCCGCATCGGCGAGCGCATTCTGGAGAAAGCCATCGGCCATCTCGCCGTCATCTCACGTTTGGAAGGCACCGGCGAGACCTATCTCGCGGTCAACTTCTCGCCGATGCAGTTCGAGACCACCTTGCCCCACAAACTCGCGGCGCTGCTTCTGAAGAACCACATCGCGCCGAGCCGCATCGTGATCGAAATCACGGAAGCCGTCCTCATGCTCGACAGCCCGGATGTTCATGCCGTGCTGAAGCAGCTCGGCGAATTCGGTTGCCGCATCGCGCTCGACGATTTCGGCACCGGCTATTCCTCGCTCAGCTACCTCAACCGCTTCCCCGTCGATATCGTCAAGGTGGACCAATCCTTCACGCGGTCGCTGACGGCCGATGAGGTCGACGTCCGCCGCAAGAGCCGCATGCTCATCAAAGGCATCCGCACCATCTCCAACCAGATGGGATATGACACGGTCGCCGAGGGCATCGAGACACTCGAGGACTGGGAGCTTCTGAAGAAGCTCGGCATCGACTACGGCCAAGGCTACTTCTTCAGCAAGCCGATGCCGATCGGCGAGATGCTGAAAATGCTGGAGAGCAACTCGGAAGCCAAGGCGACGACGGCCTGAACGGACCACACCAGACAGCCGCCCCCGAGAAAGCAACAAGGAATGACGGCAGGCATGCAGCGAATGAGATCATGGCAGGCACGGGGTTTGACGGTATCGGGCGTGGTCCTTCTGGGTCTCCTTCTCCCAAATACCCGCACGCTTGCGCAAACGTCCGAAGCGCCTGAGGGCCTCCGTACGCTCACGATGCTGACGGAGGAATATCCACCCTTCGGCTTCACGCAGGACGGCGAGATCACCGGCTCCTCGGTGGATCAGGTTCGCCGCATCATGGCCGAGGTCCATCCCGACTACACGCTCGACATCGTTCCCTGGGCCCGCGCGATCGCGACGGCGGAAACCAACCCCGCGACCTGCGTCTTTACGACGACCCTGCTGCCGGAACGCGCAGAGCGCTTCAAATGGGTGTCGCCGCTGAATATCGATACCCTCATGCTGATCGGCCGCACCGGCGGCAAAGCCCGCCCCCGCTCGATCGAAGCCGCCAAGGCTTTCACCGTCGCCGTTCACAAGGACGACAGCGGTGAACTCTTCGCTCTCGCCCGGGGATTTCCGCACCTCGACACCGCTCCGAGCATCGACCTCTCCCTGAAGAAACTTCTGGCCGGCCGCGTCGACCTGGTGCTGCTGACCCGCAAGACCTTCGACAAGTTGCGCGAACAGGGGCAGCCGCTCGAAGCGATCCTCGACGTGGAAACGACACGCTCGGGCATCGCCTGCAACAAGGCCGTGCCGGACAGGACCATCGCCGACATGCAGGCGGTGCTCGACCGCCTGATCGCCGATGGCACCCAGGCCGAGATGGAGCGTCGCTACGAAAATTCTTCGAAATAGGGCTGTGCCGACGCCTCCGCATAGCGAACCGGCTTGACACGAACGGCCCTGCACGGTGCAAGACATCGGCTTAACAGCATGCGTCGGCAAGAGCGGCCATGCTCCCGAACCGGTGACCGACTCGAGACGAAACATGCTGATCTTTGCAGGACTGGGCAATCCTGGCCCAAAATATGCGGGAAACCGCCACAATATCGGCTTCATGGCCCTCGACGCGATCCACCGCCGTCATGCCTTCTCCCCGTGGACGAAGAAGTTCAAGGCCGAGATCGCCGAAGGTGACCTGGGGGGCGAGCGTGTGTTGTTGATGAAGCCACAGACCTTCATGAATCTCTCGGGCGAATCCGTCGGCGAGGCCATGCGCTTCTACAAGGTTCCGGTCGGCAGCGTCGTCGCCATCTATGACGAGCTCGATCTCGTGCCCGGCAAGGCCAGGCTGAAGACGGGCGGCGGCCACGGAGGACATAACGGCATCAAGTCCATGGACGCCCATTGCGGCCGCGAATACCGTCGCCTGCGCCTTGGCATCGGCCATCCCGGTGCCAAGGAACTGGTGGAACGCCACGTTCTCGGCGATTTCGCCAAGGCCGACCGCATCTGGCTGGACCCGCTGCTGGAAGCGCTTGCCGATAACGCCGACATGCTGGCCAGGGGTGAGGATTCGCAACTCATGAACAAGCTCGCGCTCGCCACCGGCAGCCCACCACCGGCTGAACCGGCGCAGAAGGGGAAGCCCGCCGGCCAGTCCCATATCCGTGCGGCGCGCAACCATGCCCAGCCGAAGATCCTGCCGACGACAGGTCCGATGGCAGACATGCTGAAGAAGCTGTTCGGCAACAAGGACGAGTAAGCATCCCGCAGCGTTCAATGCCGCCGCGATGACCCGATCAGTTTTCCGGCTCGGTGGTCAGCATCATCGGAAAACCGGCGTCCTTGGCAAGGTCCGTCGCTTCCTTCGCCTTCGTCTCCGCGATATCGCGCGCGCAGACGAGAAGAACGCAGGAGCCCATCTTGTGGGCGGTCAGCATCATCCGGTAGCCGGTCTCCTCGCTCATCCGGAAGACGATCTTTAACACCATGATGACGAAGTCGCGCGGCGTATAGTCGTCATTCAGGAGAATGACCTTGTAGAGCTTCGGCCGATCGAGCTTCGGCTTGGTCACGGTCTTCGGCGTGGTGGTGGTATCATCGCTCATGGGCAAGTGCCTTCTGACGGAAAGGCCCGGATGCAGGCATGCCGCTATATCACATCGCAAGCTGCCTGTTTCAAGCCCGGCACGAGCACCGCTTCACCCACCCGCGACGAGAAGCTGCGCCGGCAGACCGTGCCGCTCGGCTCTGGCGACCGCCTTGCGGTCGAACGTTGCATATGTTCCCGCACCCATCTTCGCTCACTCGTGGAGAATAATGGCATCGGGAAAATCACCGCCAGCCTCCAGAAACGAAAGACCGAGCGCGACCGCATCCCGATCGACCGTCACCGTCTGCGTATCTCGAAGCGCTGTGATCGCCTGCCGCAACTCCGCCGTGGTGAACCGGTAAACGCGCCTGAGAACCCAACACATCTCGCACAGTGTCTGGTTGGTGATCACGACGTCGTTCTGACGGAAGAATACCTCGGCGACGGGGCTCTCCTGGGGGTGATCCCGGGTCAGCATGCGAACGAGAATGTTGGTATCGATGGTCGCCTTCACGGTTTCGGCTCGTCTTGACCAATCTCGCCCGCATAGCCTGCAGCGATAGCCTCCTTGATTTCATCAAGCGTATGCGGCCGGTCGGCCTTGTAAGAGAACATGCCGAACAGGCTTTCAACCGGACGCGCTCGCGGAACGACCTGCCGCGATGTCCGATGGTGCGGAACGACATCGACGTCCACTTCGTCACCGGGCCGGAGGCCAAGCGCTTCCAGCACATCCCTGTTCAGCACAATCTTTCCATCGTCCGAGACTTTGAGGCGCACCTTCCCACCGTCCTTTCGTTATCGCGGGATGGTAACACAGACAGCAGGAGCGACAAGGCGCGCGAGCGCTCGGACCTGCCGACGGCAGCCCACCCCTTGACCCCTTAGCCGCTTTCGCCCATAGGCACCGCATTGCAAAACGAGAAGAGACGGGTCGTCACGCCATGGGTTTCAAATGCGGTATCGTCGGTCTGCCGAATGTCGGCAAGTCCACGCTGTTCAACGCGCTGACGAAGACGGCGCAGGCGCAGGCGGCCAATTATCCCTTCTGCACCATCGAGCCGAACACGGGTGAAGTCGCCGTGCCGGATCCGCGGATGCGCAAGCTGGCCGATATCGCCAAGTCCAAGGAGCTCATTCCGACCCGCATCGCCTTCGTCGATATCGCCGGTCTCGTGCGCGGCGCATCGAAGGGCGAAGGCCTCGGCAATCAGTTTCTCGCCAACATCCGCGAAGTCGATGCCGTGGTGCACGTGCTGCGCTGCTTCGAGGACGACGACATCACCCATGTCGAGGGCAAGATCGATCCGGTTGCGGATGCCGACACGATCGAGACCGAGCTGATGCTCGCCGACCTCGAAAGCCTGGAGCGCCGCACCGAGCAGACCCGCAAGCGAGCAAGCTCCAAGGACAAGGAATCGGTCGCCGCCCTGCCGATCATGGATGCGTCGCTGAAGCTCCTGAACGAGGGCAAGCCGGTCCGCACGCTGCTGTCAACGTTGAACGCCGAGGAACTGCTGATCCTGAAGGGCCTCAACCTCCTGACCTCGCACCCCGTCCTTTACGTCTGCAATGTCGCCGAAGCCGACGCGGTCGATGGCAATGCCCATACGCGTGCTGTCGAGGCGATGGCCAAGGCGCAAGGCGCGGAAACCGTGGTCATCTCTGCCGCCATCGAATCCGAAGTCGCGCAGCTGCCGGAAGAAGAATCGCGGGAATTCCTCGAAGCGCTCGGGCTGAGCGAAGCCGGTCTCGACCGTCTCATTCGCGCCGGCTACAAGCTGCTAGACCTGATTACCTACTTCACGGTTGGCCCGAAGGAAACGCGCGCCTGGACCATCGAGCGCGGTACCAAGGCACCGGCCGCAGCCGGCGTCATTCATTCCGATTTCGAACGCGGCTTCATCCGCGCGAACACTATCGCCTTCGACGACTACATTCAGTTCGGCGGCGAAAGCGGTGCCAAGGAAGCCGGCAAGGCACGCGACGAAGGCAAGGAATATGTCGTGCAGGATGGTGACGTCATTCACTTCCGCTTCAACACCTAATCGCTGACAAGCAGCGGCAAGAATAAACGGCCTCAGACATCTCCTCTTCGGACGTGCCTGAGGCCGTTTTGTTCAATGACCTGAAAATTCGACCAGCGTGCGCACCTCGACGCCCAGGGCCTCGAGCTTTTTGCGGCCGCCGAGATCGGGAAGGTCGATGACGAAGCAGGCGGCGACGATATCGGCGCCCATCTGTTTCAGGAGCTTGCAGGCCCCTTCCGCCGTGCCGCCCGTGGCGATCAGGTCGTCGATGACGATGACCTTCTCCCCCGGCGTGATGGCGTCGCGGTGCATCTCCATCTCGTCCACGCCATATTCGAGGCTATAGGCGATGCGCACCGTATCGTGCGGCAGCTTGCCCTTCTTGCGGATGGGCACGAACCCCGAAGACAGCTGGTGGGCCACGGCGCCGCCGAGGATGAAGCCGCGCGCCTCGATGCCGGCGACCTTGTCGATCTTGGTCCCGGCATAGGGGTGAACGAGTTCGTCGATCGAACGACGAAACGCCCGGGGATTGCCGAGAAGTGTGGTGATGTCGCGAAAGAGAATGCCGGGCTTCGGATAATTCTCGATGGTGCGGATGGCGGCGGCAAGCTCGCTCTGTAGGGAAGACGTCATGAAAACGGAAGGCCTCGCAAAGGTCTGTTACCGCCAACCTTTAGCACCGGACCCCTCCCGGCCCTACAGCATTTTTCGCGAAAACGGCATCCCGCAAGGAAGCGGTCCGGCCGTCCGCCGGACCGTCAATGGTGTCGATCAATCGGCTGCAGAGGGGTTCTTCTGCAGGTTTTCCTGCACCTTGCGCGCGACGGTCGGGTCGGATTGCGCAGCGGTAATGATCGTCTTGTAGTCGTTCAACGACATGCCGGGTGAGGTCTCCACGGCCTTGATCATCTGCTGGTTGGCCTCGTTCTGCAGCTTCTGCTTGGCCGCCGCATCGGTGGTGGTGCCGATCTTCTGGGTATAATCCTGCCGCACCTTATCGACCTGAAGATAGGCGACGGCAAAGGCCTTCAGCTTCTCGTCGGTGAGCGCCGCTTGGGGAATCTGAGCCTGAGGTGCTGGAACCTGAGAGGCTCCGGCCTGTGGCGTGCGCGGTTGGGTCGCCTGCGGCTCGGCCGCACCCTGCGCGAAGGCCGGCGACTGGACGACAAGGATACCGAGGAGTGCAGCCGTCAACGATGCGACGGGGGTGGAGGCAGCCTTGGTACGGAGCGTCGTAGGGCGGTTGTTCATGAAGTGTCCTTCCGTGTTTCCGGGAAGCAATGCGCTTCCGTTGCGTTTCTCAGCCCGCGCCCCTTCTGACTTGTCCACCCGGCGAGAATGTGACGAGAAGCCGATTTCTGGAACCATCCGTCCATCTCGTGGGTTTGCCTCAGCCGCTATCCAAGAGGTTAAGCGGCAGGAGGAAACAGAGGAGGAAGAGATGAGACTGTTTGAATGTGGCGCGCTGGTGCCGGGATGCGACTGGCATACCCGGGCCGATAACGACGCTGAAATCGTGAGGCGCACGGTAGAGCACTTGCGACAGGCTCATGGTGAAGATGTGATCCGCGAGACGATGATCGACAACATCAAGTCGCGGATAGCGGATGAAACGAAAGCGGCCTGAACGAATGGGACGAAAGCCGCAGGTATCCGGCCTGCGGCTTTCGTTCGTGTCCGAGCTCAGCGCGCCGTGGGCGCGTCTGTCACCCGCGCAAGCAGGTTTTCCCGGCTTTCGTGAAAACCGGAGGTGATCCAGGCTTCTTCGAGCTCCGCCAGCGTTGCCCCCATGGCTGGACCCGGCGAGATGCCGGCCGCAATCAAATCACTGCCGCTGACGGGAAACACCGGCTTTCGCCAGGCCATTGCCCGGTCGAGCAACCGCCCGAGACGTCCGACCATTGCCATCGCATCGCCGTCGCCTTCCGCCTTCTGGCGTGCGGAAGCAAGCGCCAGCTTCAGACGGAACACCACGCCGCCCGCACCTTGCCGATACAGGACCCGGTCGAGCGCAGCCTCAGCCATGCTATCCTTGATCGACCCTGCCAAAGCAAAAGCCTGCATGGCAGCGCCTTCTGCTTTGGAGAAACGCAGGCGCGTAGCCATCGCCTCCAGCCTGCCGGTGTCTGGAGGAACCATGGCCGCCAGCCGCAGCAATGGATCGACTGGCCACCCAAGGGCTTGCTCGGTCGCCACGAGACCGGGGATGGCGTCGATGCCCCATTTCTCGCTCTCCGGCAGGATTTCGGTGAGCACCCCGGAGGTCCGCATCCACAACAACGCCCGACCGGGATCCTTCGCGGACAGAAGCTTCTTCAGCTCCGCCCAGATCCGCTCCGCCGAGAGCGTTGAAAGCTTCGATTTTGCCTGTGCCGAGGCCCGCAAGCCATCCGCATCCGGCCGGAAGGCGCCGTACCAGGCGAAGAACCGGAAGAAGCGGAGGATGCGCAGATAGTCTTCCGCCACCCGCTCGGCCGCCGGCCCGATGAAGCGCACCATGCCCCGTTCGATATCGGCGACACCGTCAACGAGATCGACCACCTCGCCGGATGCGGTCGCGTAGAGCGCGTTCATCGTCAGGTCGCGCCGGGCCGCGTCCACGGCCCAATCGGTCCCGAATGCGACTTCGGCGTGCCGGCCATCGGTCGAAACGTCGCGGCGCAGCGTGGTAACCTCGAAGGGCGCGCCGTCCACCACCAGCGTCACGGTGCCATGCGCGATCCCCGTCGGCACGACCTTGATACCGGCCGCCTTCGCCCGCGCCGTCACCACATCCGGCGTCAGCGTCGTCGCCAGATCCACCTCGCTGACCGCGGCACCCATGAGCGCGTTGCGCACCGCACCGCCAACGACGCGAACCTCCCCGCCATCCGCATTCAAGAGGTCGAAGACGCGGCGAAGCGCCGGCGCCTGAAACCAGGGCTGATCCGTGACGGAGAGTGCGGCAGGTGTCATGCGTAAAGCCTTTCATACAGCATCCGGACGATGCCGGCCGTGATGCCCCAGATCCGATGTCCCTCATAGGGCATGGCGTAATAATGGCGCGTCGAGCCTTTCCACATCCCGCTGTCGACGGTGTGGTTATCAGGGTTCATCAGAAAGGACAGCGGCACCTCGAAAGACGATGCGACCTCCGCCGGGTTCAGGGACAGCGTGTAGCCGGGACGAACGATGCCCAGCACCGGCGTGATCCGAAAGCCCGAGAGCGCCATGTAATGCGGCAACCGCGCGACGGGCTCGATGAACGCACGATGGAGGCCGATCTCCTCCTCGGTTTCCCGGAGCGCCGCGTCCTCGACCGAGCGGTCTTCGGGATCGACGGAACCGCCGGGAAAGGCAATCTGCCCGGAATGCTTGCGCAGCGTCGCCGTCCGCTCCGTGAAGATCACCCGCGCATCGGCACCGTCGTCCACCACGGGTACCAGCACGGCGGCGTCCTTCAGCGACAGAGTCTCGATGTAAGGCACGACATCGGGATTGAGCAGGATGTCGGCGTGATCCCGCCAGGCGAGATCGATCGGCCCGCCGGTCTGCGAAACCGCGCGACTCCGGAATGCCGCCGCGGAGAAATCAGTGTTGATAGCGTCCGTCATGAGAGCGTCATCGTCCAGCCCGCGATCATTCGGCCAGGGCCGCCAGCGTTTCCGCCGGCATCATCGAGAATACGGAACCACCGGAGCGCACGGCGAAGGTGGGCACGCCATCGATCTCGATCTCCTCGCCAAGCGCCGCCAGATCGTACATCACCGCCCGCGACACCAGCGCCTCCAGCCGGCCCCGCACATGCAGGTAAGGCTTCATCTCGGCATGCTCGCCGGCGATCTCGAAACGCAGGGGATGCTCTAAGCCGGCTTCCACGACATCGCCGACATTGGTCCGAAACGACAGCACAGGCGCGCCATCTCGATGCGTCACCGTCATTTCCACCGCGAGGAAAGGCGCATCCACCACGCGGATACCGACTTTCTCCACCGGCGTCACCAGATAGGTCTTGCCGTCCTCGTCCTTGCGCAGAACGGTGGAGAACAGGCGCACCAGCGCCGGCCGGCCGATGGGCGTCCCCATGTAGAACCAGGTTCCGTCGGCACGGATTTCCATATCGAGATCGCCGCAGAAGGGCGGGTTCCAGCGTTCCACGGGCGGTACGCCGCGCGGCGCGGCCCCCTCTACGGTAACGGCCTGTCCCGCCGCGCGGGCGATCATGGCTGCAAGACCGGCAGCATCGCTTTTGTCATCCGTTTTCGCAGCTGCCATCGTTCCGTCCCGTTTGCCCGTGATCGTGCGGCATAAAGTGATCTTGCGTTCTATCAGAATGAGCTTCACGAGATAGTGCGCCTTGCGTGGCTTGTCAGCCTGAAGGTGATAGCTAGTTTGAAATGGAACACGGAACAGGCGCGGATGCGATTCGAATTCCCGTTCGGATCAGGGTCATCGAGGGCGCCGGGCGAGCGGAGAGTTAAGCGATGGGACTGATGAACACGGCGGACGCCGCGCTCGACGATAAGGCGATCGTGGCCGCTGCCGAAAAGGCTTTGGCCGACATCGCCGTCATCCGCACGGAAGTCGGCAAGGTCATCTTCGGCCAGGAAAGCGTGGTCGAGCAGACATTGCTCGCCGTTCTCTCCGGCGGCCATGCACTGCTCGTGGGCGTGCCCGGCCTTGCGAAGACCAAGCTCGTGACGACGCTCGGCACTGTACTCGGTCTCGACAGCAACCGCGTGCAGTTCACCCCCGATTTGATGCCGTCCGATATTCTCGGTTCCGAAGTGATGGATCAGGACGAGACGGGACGCCGCTCGTTCCGCTTCGTGCCCGGCCCGATTTTCACCCAGTTGCTGATGGCCGACGAGATCAACCGTGCGAGCCCGCGCACCCAGTCCGCTCTACTGCAGGCCATGCAGGAATATCACGTGACCGTCGCCGGGCAACGCAACGACCTGCCGCGCCCGTTCCACGTGCTCGCCACCCAGAACCCGCTGGAACAGGAAGGCACCTACCCGCTGCCGGAAGCCCAGCTCGACCGGTTCCTGATGCAGGTGGATGTCGATTACCCGGAGCTTGCCGCCGAACGCCGCATCCTGCTGGAGACCACCGGAACGCAGGAGAGCAGCGTCAAGGCGGTGCTGGATGCGCCGCAGCTCATGGGCATCCAGAACCTCATCCGGCAGATGCCGGTGAGCGAAACCGTGGTCGATGCGATCCTGACGCTCGTCCGCTCCGCCCGCCCGGGCCACGGCAACGCCGAAACGGATCGCCATGTCGCCTGGGGTCCAGGCCCCCGCGCCGGCCAGTCGCTGATGCTGACCGCCCGCGCCCGCGCGCTCTACGATGGTCGCCTCGCACCCTCGGTCGACGATATCGCAGCGCTGGCGGAACCCGTTCTGCAGCACCGTATGGCGCTGACATTTGCCGCCCGTGCGGAAGGCATGTCGGTGCGCGACGTCATCGCCGGCCTCGTCAAGACCCTTAAGGCCTGACCGGATGGTGAACGCCGTCGGGCACATCGTCGATCGCACGCCCTCCGGCGAGGTCCTCGCACGCGCCCAGAGCCGAGCCGCGCTGGTGCCGGACTGCATGGTCGAAGCCCGCCGCATCGCCAACACCGTCATTTCCGGCTGGCACGGCCGCCGCCGTCGCGGCATCGGCGAGAACTTTTGGCAGTTCCGGCCCTATTCGGATGGCGAGAGCCTGTCGCGCATCGACTGGCGCCGCTCCGCCCGCGATGACCACACCTATGTCCGCGACAGGGAATGGGAGGCCGCCCACACGATCTGGCTCTGGGCCGACCTGTCGCCGTCGATGATGTACAAGTCCCGCTTCGGCGCGGTGTCGAAGGAAAGCCGCGCGTTGGTGCTCATGCTGGCGCTGGCCGAAATCCTCGCCCGCTCGGGCGAGCGCATCGGCTGCCCCGGCGTGATGGAACCGGTCTCTGCGCGCAATGCCGCCGAACGTCTGGCGACAGCGCTGATGCACAGCAACCTGTCTGCCGGACTGCCGGCGACCGGCATGATCCGTGGCTGGAGCGATCTCGTGCTGATCGGCGACTTCCTCGATCCCGCCCCCGCCATCATGGAACGCCTCGGTCCGCTTGGCCGGCGAGGCATGCGCGGTCACGTCATCGAAGTCGCCGACCCGGCCGAGGAAACGTTCCCCTATGCCGGACGCACCGAATTCACCGATCCGGAAACGGGTGAGAAGCTGACCGCCGGCCGCGCCGAAATATTGGCCGAGGATTATCGCCGCGCCTACTTCGCGCGGCGTGATAGTCTGGGCGAAGGCCTGCGCCACATGGGTTGGACCTTCATTCCCCACCGCACAGACCATCTCGCTTCCGAAGCTCTCGTTTCCGTTCACATGCACCTGTCCGGCATGCCCGGACGCGCCACGCATGGGGGCCAGCTATGAGCTTCCTGCCCTTCGTCTTCTCCAGCCCGTTGATGCTCGCAGCGCTGGTCGCGCTGCCTGCGATCTGGTGGCTGCTGCGGCTGACACCACCCAAACCCGTCACCGAGGTCTTCCCACCGCTGCGCATTCTCGCCAGCGTCCTGAAGCGCGAAGAAACGCCGTCGAAAAGCCCGTGGTGGCTGACGGCCTTGCGGATGTTGATGGCGGCGCTGATCATCCTCGCCATCGCCGATCCGGTTGTTAACCCGAGAGCCGGCACGCTGTCGTCTTCGGGGCCGCTGGCGCTTGTCATCGACAATGGCTGGGCGACGGCAAACGACTGGGAACGCCGCGTGCGCACAGCCGATGCGCTGATCACAGAAGCCGAAGCCGCCGACGTTCCGGTGTCCATCGTCTTTTCCGCAGACCCGGAGAATGACGGCGTTCCCGGCACAGCCACGGCCGCTCGCACGCGTCTGGCCGCCGCTGCTCCACGTCCGCTGCGCCCGAACCGTGCAGAGGCCGTCGCGGCCCTGCGCACCGGGCTTGACGGCACGCGCCCTGGCACGCTCGCCTTCATCAGCGACGGCATTGCTTCGGGCGACGACACGGTCATGCGCGATCTTGCGACCTTGTCCCCGCAAAGCCTGCGGCTGATTGAGGGTGACGGCGGGGATGCAATCGCGCTGACCGGCGCCGTCAACGAGGCAGATGCCATGCGGATCACCGCGACGCGGCTTCAGAGTGCTGCCCCCCGCACCGTGGCGCTCACCGCCTTCGACACGCGCGGCAGGGCCATCTCGAACGGCAGCATCATCTTTCCAGCGGGTGAAGCCACTGCCTCCGGTACACTGACGGCGCCTTTCGAACTGCGCAACGATTTCGCCCGCATCGGTATCGATGGCCTTGCCACCGCGGGCAGCACCTATCTGCTGGATGACGGCTTCCGCCGCCGCCGCGTGGCGCTTCTCTCCGGTGAGGCGCGCGACCAGTCCCAGCCGCTCCTGTCGCCGCTTTACTACATCAATCGCGCGCTGGCGCCCTATGCCGATCTCGTCCAGCCGACGGAGACCGACCTCGCAATCGCGCTGCCGCAGCTTCTCGAGCAGAAGCCATCGATGGTCATCATGGCCGATATCGGCCGGCTGCCGGAGGATACGACGCCGGCCATGACGCGCTGGATCCAGAACGGCGGCACGCTGGTGCGCTTCGCCGGGCCACGTCTTGCAGCCGCTCCGGCCGATGACCCGCTGGTGCCGGTGCGCCTGCGCCAGGGCGAACGCGCGCTTGGCGGCACCCTCTCTTGGTCGGAACCACAGCCGCTCGCGCCCTACCCTGCCACCAGCCCATTTGCCGGCATGCCGCGCCCGGAAGGCATTACCGTCAACCGGCAGGTGCTGGCCGAGCCCACGGCCGACCTCTCGCAGCGGACCTGGGCCAGCCTTGCCGACGGCACGCCGCTCGTCACCACGCGCACGCTCGGCGCCGGCCGCATCGTTCTCTTCCATGTCAGCGCCGAGGCGACATGGTCGAACCTGCCGATCTCCGGCGATTTCGTGGAGATGCTGCGCCGCGTCGTGCAGCTGTCGCGCAGCGGCGGCGTGACCAGCGAAGGCAGCGCTGCGGCGCAGGCCCTGCCACCCTACCGCTTGATGAATGCCGACGGCACCCTCGTGACCGAAACCGGCGGCGCGCGTCCGCTGGAGATCGCGGCCGGCGTCACGCCCGTGGCCGATGGGGAGCATCCTCCCGGCCTCTACGGCTCCGAGGAAGGCTTCGTCGCGCTTAATCTCCTGCCCCGGGATGCGACCCTGCGTCCGATCGAAAGCACGGATCTGCCGATGCCCTACACGAGCGAAGCCCTGATCGGCAGCGAGGCCTGGTCGATGAAACCCGCCCTCTTTACTGCCGCTCTGGTTCTGCTGTTGGTGGACACGCTGATCGTTCTCTTCATGGCCGGCACGTTCGCGCGTAACAATCGCCTACGCACGGCAACCGCCATGCTGGCCCTCGGTTTCACTGCTCTTGGCGTGAACGCGCTCTCGCCACAGGCGGCACATGCACAGGCGCAAACCGCCCCGCAGGCGCCGGCAGCGCCCGCGCAAGGTCCCTTCGACGATACCCGTCCCGGCGACGACGAAATCCTCGGTCATCTCGACAACACGCACCTGGCCTATGTCGTCACCGGAGAAAGCGAGGTCGATCGTATCTCCGAGCGCGGGCTCGCCGGCCTCACCGAGTTCCTGACCTACCGCACGACGCTGGAGCCCGGCGCGCCTGTCGGTCTGGATATCTCCAAGGACGAGTTGTCGTTCTACTCGCTGATCTACTGGCCGATTTCCGCCAGTGCCGAAATACCGAGCCCTGCCGCCATCAGCCGGATCGACGCCTATATGCGCGCCGGCGGTACAGTGCTCTTCGACACGCGCGATCAGCTCTCCTCCCTGTCGGCCGCCTCCGGCACGAGCCCGAACACCGAGCGCTTGCAGGCTATTCTGGCGGATCTCGACATTCCCCCGCTCGAACCCGTGCCGACCGACAATGTGCTGACCAAGTCATTCTACCTGCTCACGTCCTTCCCCGGCCGCTATACCGGCAGTCCTTTGTGGATCGAAGCGCAGCCGCAAAGCACAAGCGAACAATCGGAACGCCCTGCCCGCTCGGGCGACGGGGTGTCGCCGATCATGATCACGGGCAATGATCTGGCGGGCGCATGGGCGACCGACGACAATGGCGCGCCGCTGCTGCCAACGGTGCCACCGGACGAGATGCAGCGCGAATACGCGTTCCGTTCGGGCGTCAACATCATGATGTATATGCTCACCGGCAACTACAAGGCCGATCAGGTGCATATCCCGGCGCTGCTCGAACGGCTCGGCCAGTGAAGGCCCATCAATGACCATCGAATTTTCGCCCCTCGTTCCCCAGGCCGCGCTGATCGCCTTGTCGATCGTCGCTGCCCTTCTGGTCGCGCTGTCGCTATGGCGCGGCGTTCGCGGCGCCGTGCTCCGCGCGCTAGCGCTGGCCGCGCTTTGCCTTGCGTTGGCCAATCCGGTGTTCTTTCAGGAAGAACGCGAGCCGCTGTCCACCATCGTCGCCGTGGTGGTCGATCGCAGCCAGAGCCAGGATGTGGGACAGGGTGCGGCCAGCCGGCGCGCCATGACCGATCAGGCTCTCGCAACCCTGAAGGAACGCCTTGCGCGCTTCCCGCAGATCGAGCCGCGCATCGTGGAAGCCGCCGACGATGCCGAAACGGAGACGCCATCGACGCGCCTGTTCTCGGCTCTCTCGAACGCGCTGTCCGACGTGCCGCCGGCCCGTGTCGGCGGCGCCATCTTCATTACCGACGGGCAGATCCACGACGTACCCGACATCAACCAGCCACTCGGCTTCGATGCACCGGTCCACGGGCTCATCACGGGCCAACCCGATGAATACGACCGCCGCATCGAGGTCATCAGCGGGCCTCGCTTTGGCATCGTCGGCGAGGAGCAGGCTGTCACCTTCCGCGTCATCGACGACGGGCGGACACCTGTCGGCGCCGCCGAGGTCACCGTCAGCCTGAACGGCCAGCAGATCGCCACGCAGCAGGCGGAGCCGGGAACCGACATCCCGTTCAGCTTCACCGTGCCACGCGGCGGTAACAATATTCTGGAGTTCGCCGTGGCGCCGCTGGCCGGCGAAGTCACCGAGGCGAACAATCGCGCGGTTCACGTGCTCGACGGCATCCGCGAGAACCTGCGCGTGCTCCTCGTCTCCGGCGAACCACACTCCGGCGAGCGCGCCTGGCGCAACCTGCTCAAGTCCGACGCATCGGTCGATCTCGTACATTTCACCATTCTGCGCCCACCGGAAAAACAGGATGGCACGCCGATCAACGAACTGTCGTTGATTGCCTTCCCCACGCGCGAACTGTTCATCGAGAAGATCAACGAGTTCGACCTGATCATCTTCGACCGCTACCAGCATCGCGGCGTGCTGCCGATCATCTATTACGACAACATCGCGCAATATGTCGAAAACGGCGGCGCTCTGCTGATCGCCGCCGGCCCGGAACATGCGGGTGCCGACTCGATCGCCACCACGCCCCTCTCCGCCGTCCTTCCCGCGAGTCCGACCGGGCAGATGAACGACAAAGCCTTCTTTCCGCGATTGACCAACGAGGGCCGGAAGCATCCCGTGACACGCGGGCTCGAGGGCGCAAACAGCGAACCGCCACATTGGGGCCGCTGGTTCCGCACCGTCGATGTCGATCCGCCGGAAGGACAGACGATCATGCAGGGCGCCGACAACAAGCCCCTGCTGGTGCTGAACCGGGTTGGCAAGGGCCGCGTCGCCATGCTCCTGTCCGATCAGGGCTGGCTCTGGGCACGCGGCTTCGAGGGCGGTGGTCCGAGCGTCTCGCTCTACCGCCGCATGGCCCATTGGCTGATGCAGGAACCCGCCTTGGAAGAGGAAGCCCTGACCGCGCGCGCCAGCGGCCGGACGCTGGAACTCACCCGCCAGACCATTGCCGGCGATCCCGGCCCCGCGCGCCTCACTCTGCCCTCGGGCGAAACGCAGGACGTTGCCTTGACCGAGCGCGAGCCCGGGCTTTACCGCGCGGATGTGCGCACCGGCGAAACCGGCCTGTTCGAGGTGGCCAATGGCGACCTGACGACGCTCGTCCATGTCGGCAGCGTGGACGCGCCGGAGTTCAAGGCGACGGTCTCGACGGAGGATACACTGTCGCCTTTGGCGGAGAAGACGAAGGGGATCGTCCACCGCGTGGCCGATGCCTCCGGCACCATCGACCTCCCCGCCATCCTGCCCGTTCGGGGTCCGGTCCGCGTCGCCGATGCCAATCGGATGTCGCTGCGCATGACGGATGAAACCGTTCTGAAGGGCGTCAACTCTCTCCCGCTCTTCGCCGGCTTCCTCGGCCTTGCGGCGCTGCTCCTCGTGCTCTCCAGCACCTGGTATCGCGAAGGCCGCTAGCTCTTGGGACTTGTGCCGTCGATGAAAGCAAGTACGGCGGCGGCATAGCCTGCCGGGTCCTGATAGATCGCCTTGTGGCCGACATCCTTGAGCAGAAGGAACCGGGCACCGGGAATCGTGCGGGCGATATATTCGGAATGCGTACGGCTAACCGCTTCGTCATGATCCCCGAGAGCGATCAGGGTGGGCACGCGGATACTCTTCAGGTCGGCTTCGGTGTAATGAGGCTCGGTCTCCCAGAGCTTGGCTATGGCGTCACGAAATACCGGATAGTCGTCGGGCGTCGAGGAGAGACGGCGATAATCCGTCTCGTCACGATTGCCATCAGACTGGTGCAGCGAGAAACGCGGTTGGGGAAGAAGGCCGTCCGGCGAGACGTTGGCGGCCTGCGCGAAGAGTTTCGTCAGCCGTTCAGGATGATGCAGGGCGATGTCGAGCCCGATGATGCCGCCATCGCTCCAGCCGACGAGCGCCGTTCGCTCGATCTTCAACGCATCGAGCAGGGCGATGTAGTCCTCGGCCATGAGATGATAGGTGAAGGGGGCATTCGTTCGGGTGGAATGGCCATGCCCCCGGCTGTCGGCAATGATGACCTCGTGGGTCTTCGCAAGGAGCGGCACCTGGAAACCCCAGACATCGGCGCTTCCCATACCGCCATGGATGAGCAGGATCGGTGATCCCTTCCCCTTGCCGTAGACCGCATAATACATGCGGATCCCGTTGACGGCGGCAAAGCCGCTTTCATCGGCGCGCGGCAGCGGCGGCGGCGGATTGAAGCGGTACCACCGCTCGTCGCCCGCTACTCCGAGGTAGCCGAGCGCAAAGACAATGAACGCGAGCACGAGACCCTTGAGACCGGACATGAGCACGCAACCTTGGCTTCGTCCGGCGTAGCGTCCGGATACACCGCGAGACTACCCGTACGGTGTTGAGGAACGCTTACGTGAAGCCCGACAATTGGCGCGATCAGCCGCGCCAGCGGATGTCGCCGGCAAGCCGCGCATGGATGTCGGCGCCGATCGGCACCACCAGAACCCTCGCCATATCGACCGGGCCGGGAAACGCCAGCGCGCCGCGGGCGACCGGCTCGAAGCCGAGCGGCTGATAATAGGCGGCGTCGCCGACGAGGATCACGGCCTCCGAGCCCTTCCGCCGGGCGGCCTCCACGGCGATCCGCACCAGTTCCCGCCCGATTCCCCTGTTCTTGTGGGAAGGCCGCACGGCCAGCGGCCCCAGCAGATGGGCGCAGACAGGACCGGCAAAGACCGGCGTCATCCGAACGGAACCGATCGTTTCGCCATCGTCGGCGCAGATGAAGGACAGAGAGCGATCATGCGGCCCCTGTTCGCGGATGCGAGCGGCCGCGCGCGCAAACCGGCCGGGGCCGAAGGCTTCCTCATTGATCAGTTCGATAGCGGCGGTGTGGGAGGCATCTTCCGTCAGATAGACGAGGTCGTGCTTGTGCATGAACATAGGGAAACCCGATTGGCGAACGAAACATGGGGAACGGCAACGCGCGACCGCGCATGCCCGAAAGCATGGTCATCAGCGTCGTCGAGGGTTTCCTGCAAAATGCATGTTCACGTCTTTCGAGAAAAAGCTGGTGCGCCGATAGCAGAAAAAAAATGCATCACCAAGTGAAAACGCATCGTTCACCGCGACATGCCTGTCCGGACATTGCCGGTCTCCTATCTTGTGTGACATCGAAGACACGGGAAACGACAACGAGGAAACCGATCCATGGGCATGCTGGTCGAGGGCATCTGGCACGACGTCTGGTACGATACCGCAGCGACCAAGGGGCATTTCAAGCGCTCCGAATCGCAGTTCCGCAACTGGGTGACGGCAGATGGCCGTGCGGGTCCGACGGGCGAAGCCGGCTTCAAGGCCGAAGCCGGACGCTACCACCTCTATGTCTCGCTTGCCTGTCCCTGGGCCCATCGCACGCTGATCTTCCGGACGCTGAAGGGTCTCAAGGACCTGATCTCGGTCTCCGTCGTCGATTACCTCATGCTGTCGAAGGGCTGGGAGTTCAAGGACGGTCCGGGGGATACGCGGGATCATCTCTTCGGCGCAAAGGCGCTGTCCGAAATCTACGTCCGTGCCGATCCGAAATACTCCGGCCGCGTCACCGTTCCCGTCCTGTGGGACAAGACGCAGAACAAGCTTGTCTCCAACGAATCCGCCGACATCATCCGCATGCTCAACGCCGCCTTCGACGGGCTGACCGGATCGACGCTCGACCTCTACCCGACCGACCTGCGCAGCGAGATCGATGGGCTTAACGCCCGCATCTACGACACCGTCAACAACGGCGTCTACAAGGCCGGCTTCGCCACCACACAGGACGCCTATGCGGAAAGCGTCGAGGCGATCTTCGAAACGCTCGATGATCTCGAAGAGCGGCTGTCGATCCGGCGCTATCTCCTCGGCGATCGCGTGACCGAGGCCGACTGGCGGTTGTTTACGACACTGGTGCGGTTCGATCCGGTCTATGTCGGCCACTTCAAATGCAACATCCGCCGCATAGCCGACTATCCCAACCTGCAGGGCTACCTGAAGGACCTCTACCAGACCCCCGGTGTCGCCGGCACGGTGAATATGCACCACATCAAGCATCACTATTACGAGAGCCACAACACCATCAACCCGACCGGCATTGTGCCGGAAGGTCCCCGCCTCGACCTCGACAGCCCGCATGGCCGGGAACACCTGACAGCGGGCTGATTGCCTGTGCCGTTCAAGATCGTGGCAAAAGCGTGCCGCGGCGGTTAGCTTTTGCGAGGATATGCGCTAGGTAGAACCCATGTTCAAACTAGCGCATATCTCCGACATCCATCTCGGTCCCCTCCCCAGCCTGTCCCTTCGCGAACTCGCCTCGAAACGCATCACCGGTTTCATCAACTGGCATCGCAACCGGCGCAGCCATATGGTGGGGGATACGCTGAACACGCTGATGGATGCGATCGACCGGATCGACCCGGATCATCTCGCCATCACCGGCGACATGGTCAACCTCGCCTCCTCTCGGGAGATCGAGACGGTAAGAGCATGGCTGACGGATGCCGGCGAGCCGCGCAATATCTCGGTGATCCCCGGCAATCACGACGCCTATGTGCCGGGCGCCTATGAGAAGGCGACGAAGGCCTGGTATCCCTTCATGCGGGGCGAAGATGCGCCCGCGGTGTGGAACGAGGACTTCCACTGCTACCCCTATATGCGCGTTCGCGGCAATGTCGCGATCATCGGCTGTTCCACGGCCCTTGCCACGCCGCCCTTCGCCGCCAGCGGCTATTTCGGCCGCCGTCAGGCCCGCGAGACGGTCAACCTGCTGCGGGCCGCCGGAGAGGCCGGCCTCTTCCGCGTCGTCATGATCCACCATCCGCCGATCCGCGGTGCGACGCCCACCCATAAGCGCATGATCGGTATCCGCCGCTTCGGCGCCACCATCTCGGCAGGCGGCGCGGAGCTCGTGCTCCATGGGCATACCCATCTCAACACGGTCTACTCCTTGCGCGGCCAGAAGATGCCCGTGCCCGTCGTCGGCATCGCCTCGGCATCGCAGGGCCTCGGCGGCTCCAAGCCCCCTGCCGGGTTCAACCTCTTCTCGATATCGGGAAGCCCTGGCAACTGGAAACTGCTGCGGGAGCGCTTCGAGTTGAACGAGATCGGACAAGGCGTGCACCTGGCGGAAACCACGCGTTTCCTCGCCTGAGCGCGCAAAAACGGAAACCACCACCGCGCCACCACATCGTGATCGGCAAAAAACCGTGATAGAACCATGCCTCGGCTTGCGAAGCGGCAGCCGATGGTTTCATATCTCAGCGGTTCGACAAACGGGAGCCGATGGCTTGACGCCGACCATGAAGCGTCGGGAGTCCGGACTAAACCTCCGCAGGTGAAAGCGATGCGCCCAGCTCAGGAAACGATCGACATCAGCCGTGATCTCGTCAGTCTGCTGCCGAGGTTGAGGCGCTTTGCCCTGACCCTGACGCGCGACGGACTGCAGGCCGATGACCTTGTGCAGACGGTGTGCGAGCGCGCAACGGGACGCCAGCCGGTCTGGAACGGCCATGGTCGGCTGGAAGACGCGCTGTACACGCTGGCGCGCACCCTGCGCGACGAGACCACGGGCCGCAAGCGCATCCCCGCTAATCTGCAGGACGGCCATAGCCCGTCGGGGAAAGCGGTCACTGCCGGCGTCGTGCAGCAGATGATCATTTCAATGCCCGAAGGGCTTGCCAGCGCCTTCCTTCTGGTTGCCGTCGAGCATAGAACCTATCGCGACGCCGGCCGGATCCTGGACCTGGCGCCGGATGTCATCGCGGCCAAGCTGGCGACCGCCCGGGCGCGGCTGGCTTCGATGGCCTCCGACATGACGGAAAGAAGGGCCTGACCTTGCAGAACACGAAAAGTCCCTCCATCGAGGCGCGGCTGTCAGCCTATCTCGATGGCGAAGTGGACGAGAACGAGCGCCGGGAGATCGACCAGCTTTTGGCTAGGGATGCCGAGGCCCGTCGGCTGCTCGAGCACCTGAAACAGGGCAGCGCCTTCGGTGCCTCCGGCTTCGAAGCTTTCCTGCACGATCCCGTGCCCTTGTCGCTTGCCCGCCGCATCCGCCAGGGTATCGACATCAACCCCAAGCAGGAACGCGTGGTCGGCGCACCACGGAAACAACGGCGCAAGCTCTGGCGCGGAGCGCTGGCCGCCTCCTGCGGCATGCTGCTCATCGGCGGCTCCACCGGCTATCTCATCGGCCGCACCATCGACGACAACACACCGCCGACGCCGGTCGTCAAGGCCCGCACCTGGCTCGACGACGTCACGGATGCGCACCGGGTCTATTCGCGCCAGCCACGCCATCTGGTCGAAGTCACCGCCGAAAACGACGAGGAGATCCGCAACTGGCTGACCGCCAGCACCGGCGTGTCCTTCGCCGTTCCGGATCTCTCGACAAGCAAGCTCACCTTCCAGGGCGCCCGCCTGCTGGTCGCCGCCGGCAAGCCGACCGCACAACTGCTCTTCAAGGATGAGGACGGCGAGGTCTACGCCATCTGTTTCCAGCGCTCACCGACCACGGACGAGAGCGGCCGGATGATAGAAAGCATGCGAGACGACCTCGCGCTCATTTCCTGGAACGAGCCGGGCGCCACCTATGTCGTCGTCGGCCCCTCGGCCACCGCCAACTTCAAGGACCTCGCCGACGCGATCGCGGACGTGATGTAGCCTGAAAACAAAAATCCCCGGACGTTGCCATCCGGGGATGATGATCTCTCAGGATCAGCGGCAGACGATCAGGCCACCTGCTCCTCGATCACACGATTGGCAGCCGACACGATGGCTTCCAGAGACGCCGTGACGATATTGGTGTTAATGCCGGCCCCGAACAGCTTGCCGCCATTGTGCTGCACCTCGACATAGGCAATAGCCGCCGCGTTCGAACCCTGCTGGAGCGAATGCTCGGAATAGTCGGCAACCGAGATATCGACGCCGAGATAGAGCGACAGCGCATTGATGAAGCCGTCGATCGGTCCCGTGCCACGCCCCTCGATCATCTTCGTCTCGCCGCGATCCGTGATCTCGGCCTGCACGATGCGTGCGCCGCGATGCTCGCCGAGCGGCAGCGTCGTGTGATCGACATAGCGGATGCGTGCGCCCGGCTGCTCGATATAGCGCTCCAGGAACCGCGCATGGATCGCCTTGGAGGGCAGCTCCTTGCCCTGCTCGTCGGTGATCCGCTGGATGTCCTCGCGGAACTCGACCTGCAGCGCACGCGGCAGGTTGATGCCGTAATCCTCCTGCAGGATGTAGGCGATGCCGCCCTTGCCCGACTGGGAATTGATCCGGATGATCGCCTCGTAGGACCGCCCGACGTCACGCGGATCGATCGGCAGATAGGGCACTTCCCACTGCGGCTTGTTGGCGGTCTTGATCGCCTTCATGCCCTTGTTGATCGCATCCTGATGCGAGCCGGAGAAGGCCGTGTAGACCAGTTCGCCGACATAAGGGTGACGCTCGGTAATCGCCATCTGGTTGGAATACTCGTAGACGTCCTTGATGCGCTCGATGTCGGAGCAATCGATCTGCGGGTCCACCCCTTGCGTGAACATGTTCAGCGCCAGCGTCACGATGTCCACATTGCCGGTGCGCTCGCCATTGCCGAACAGCGTTCCCTCGACACGGTCGGCACCGGCCATCAGACCGAGTTCCGCCGCGGCGATGCCCGTGCCCCGGTCGTTGTGCGGGTGCAGCGAGATGATGATGTTTTCGCGATTGTCGAGATTGCGGCACATCCACTCGATCTGGTCGGCGTAGATGTTCGGCGTGGACATTTCCACGGTCGACGGCAGGTTCAGGATCAGCTTGTTCTCGGCTGTCGGCTTGATGATCTCGGCGACGGCATTGCAGATCTCCAGCGACACCTCCAGTTCCGTACCGGTAAAGCTTTCCGGCGAATATTCGAATCGGAAATCGCCCCCGGCCTTCGCCGCCATGTCCGCAATCATCTTCGCCGCATCCGTGGCGATCTGCTTGATGCCCGGAACGTCCTTGGCAAACACCACCCGGCGCTGCAACTCGCTTGTCGAATTGTAGAAATGCACGATCGGCTTGTTGGCGCCTTGCAGCGCCTCGAACGTCCGCGTGATCAATTCCGGACGGCACTGAACCAGAACCTGCAAGGAGAGGTCGGCCGGGATATTGCCCTCCTCGATGCACCAGCGCGCGAAATCGAAGTCGGTCTGCGATGCGGAGGGGAAGCCGATCTCGATTTCATTGAACCCCATGTCGACCAGCAACTGGAACATCCGCGCCTTGCGGTCATGCCCCATGGGATCGACCAGCGATTGATTGCCGTCACGCAGATCGACGGAACACCAGATGGGCGGGCTCGAAATCGTCTTCGACGGCCATGTACGGTCGGTGATCGGAACCTGCGGATAAGGCTGATATTTGACGGCGGCCGCGGGCATGCCCTGTTTGACAGTATGGGACTTCAGGATCATTTCGGTTCTCTTCGACTTCACAGCGTCCGGCATCGGGTCGATACGGGCATGGATCGCTGTCACGGTGAAACGTCGCGCGGGATGCCATAACCGATCGCACGTCGGTTGACGATGGCAAATAAGGAGATGTGCTGCGCAGACGTTGGATTTTAGCGGAGTCTAAGGAGCTGTGCCGGTGGGCTTGTCGGCCACCGGGCGCTCCTTAAAGAACCCGGCAACCGCGCGTAAGGCCGAGAAGGAGAAGCGAGGTGAACGCGCGCGAGCGATCGCGAACGACGGTGCGTCCACGGGAAAACTGCTCGATGATCTTGGCGCTGTTCTTCGACATGACGGGCTCTATAGCCGGAGGCAAAAGAAAGGGCAAGGGTGGGTGAAGAAAAAGGCAGTTGCGCGTGTGGAATGCATCTTTTGACGAAAGAACCATACGTGCTCGTCCGATCGGATGCCGGTGGCGGAGAAATTGCAAATTCCGATTTTGCGGCTACAATAGCCACATGACCATGATCCCGATCCGAGACGCCAAGAATCGTCTGACCGAACTCGCCCGTCGCGTCGAAGACGGCGAGCGCTTCACCGTGACCCGCAACGGCAAGCCGGTGATGGAGTTGGTTCCGGCGAAAAAGCAAGGCGGGATCGATTGGGAGGGGCTGGAAGCCTATAAGCGCGAAAACGGTATTACCGATATCGTTACTTACGTGGCCGCGGATTTCGATGATCCGCTTCCAGAGGACTTTCTCATTACGCCGCTGCCGCCGCGGGTAAACGATCGGTGAGACATCTGCTGGACACGCAGATCTTTATTTCCATTCTGCGTCAACAGACGTCCGCCCTGCCTGACGACATCAGGCAACGTCTCGATGGCCACACGAATTACATCAGCACCGCGACTTTGTGGGAGATGGCCATCAAATTCCGGCTCGGGAAGCTGGCGTTCGGAGACAGCTTGGAGAACCTGCCGAGGAGCATCGCCGGAGCCGGAATGATCATCCTTCCCATCAACGAACATCATGCCCTCCATACCATCTCGCCGGAGCCGTCGACTCGCGATCCGTTCGACAGGCTCCTCGTCGTCCAGTGTGCCATCGAGAACATGCGGCTCGTCACCATCGACCGGGCTCTGGCAGATCATCCCCTCTCGGCAACCGCCGCCCCATAACGAAAAACCCCGCCGGTAAGCGGCGGGGTCCAGAATTTCATCGGAGGCAGAATGGCTCAGATCTCGGCGACGTTCGTGACGATCCGCGAGACCAGACCGTAGGTCTTGGCGTCTTCGGCAGACAGCCAGTAGTCGCGGTCCGTGTCCTTGGCGATCTTTTCGATCGGCTGGCCGGTTGCTTCCGAGAAGATCCGGTTCAGGCGCTCGTTCATCTTGATGATTTCACGTGCCTGGATCTCGATGTCGGATGCCATGCCGCGCGTGCCGCCCGAGGGTTGGTGCAACAGGAAGCGGGTGTTGGGCAGGCAAAGACGCTGCTCCTTCGGCACCGAAACATAGATCAGCGCACCGGCGGAGGCGACCCAGCCCGTACCGATGATCCAGACCTTCGGCTTCACGAACTTGATCATGTCGTGAATACTGTCGCCGGATTCGACATGGCCGCCCGGCGAATTGACGAAGATGCGGATATCTTCATCGCTGGCAGACGAGAGGGCCACGAGCTGCGAGCAGACCTTCTGCGCCAGTTCCTGGTTGATCGGGCCGTAGATGAAAATAGAGCGCGACTTGAAAAGGTTCGCCTCAGTTTCCTTGCCCAGGGGCAGTTCCGTCTTCTTGTCGTCCTCGTCTTCGTTCATCCGCTGTCTCCCGCGAGATTTCATCTGTCTACCCGCTCAGATAAGGCGACTCGACCGCGATGACAATGCAACAAACACAAGACCCGGGGCAACAAGCCCCGAGCCCGGCAAAGGCCCGACCGTTCGCGATGGTTAAGAGCCGGCCTTTGGACCCATCTGGGGCATTTGCCGTATGGACACCGCGCGAAGGCGGATTAGGATGTGCATGGCAACGATAACGGCGGCGAGCCTCCCAAGCAGATCCCACACGCCGCCATGAACTGAGGGGACCATCATGACACGTCGCTTTCTCGCCGCCGCTGCCGCGGCTTTCGCGCTTTCCGCCGCTCCGGCCTTCGCCCATCTCGACCCGGCCGGACATGGCTCGATGATGGCAGGCATCACCCATCCGCTATCGGGCCTCGATCATGTGCTGGTCATGGTCGCCGTCGGCCTCTGGGCGGCGCAGATGGGCGGCCGCGCCATTCTTGCCGTGCCCACCGCCTTCGTCGTCACGATGGCGCTCGGCTTCGCGCTGGCGCTCTCCGGCCTGCACCTGCCCTTTGTCGAGCCCGCCATCCTGGCCTCCATCGTCGCTCTGGGCCTGCTGGTGGCCATGGCGGTGCGCATGCCCGCCGCCGCCGGCGCGGGCGTCGTCGGCATCTTCGCCCTCTTCCACGGCTATGCGCATGGCGGCGAACTGGGTGCGGCAACTGCCCTGCCCTTTGGCCTCGGCTTCGCGATCTCCACGGCAGCCCTGCACGCAGCCGGTATCGGCCTCGGCCTCATGATCGGCCGCATGGGCAATGCGCGCCTCGTCTCCCGCTTTCTCGGTGCCGCAACGGCAGTGACGGGTGCGGCGCTCTTCGTCGCCGGCTGACCGGGCTATCTGCTTCCGAACGACCCGAAAAATCTTTCGCTTCCTGCCCAAATCCGGCCCTGAAAAGCCGGATTTTCTTCGTCTAGTCGAGAACATGGCAACCCTGCCAGCGTGGATCGGGCGGTACATCGCCGCGAGACCGGTCCATGAAGAAGCGACAAGCGGCAGCATCATTCTGGAATGATCCCGCCCTTGGGAGACGACCATGTCACCGGAAGAACAATCCCTTCTCAGCGGCCTTTTCGAGCGAGTCCGCACAGCATCCTCGACGCCACGCGACCGGGAGGCGGAAACACTGATTGATCAGGCCGTCCGCAGCCAGCCCTCAGCGCCCTATTACCTCGCCCAAGCCGTCATCATTCAGGAAAAGGGCCTGGAGGCCGCAGCACAGCGAATCGAATCCCTCGAGACGCAGCTTCGCCGCAGCGAGGAACGCATCCACGCGCTGGAGACCGAACGCGACAATGAGCCGCGCGAAAGCCATTCGGGCGGCTTTCTCGGCTCACTTTTCGGATCGTCGGAAAAGCCGCAACCGAATCCGACTGCCCCTCAGGGCGGACAGGCTTACCCTGCCGATCGTTCCGCCGCCGGCGGCCCCTGGGGCAGCGCGCCGCGCCCGGCCTATCCGGCACCCCAACAGCCCTATTCGCCGCAGCAGCAGCCCGCGAGCGGACCGTGGGAACGTCAGCCGCAACAGACGTCGGCAGGCGGTAGCTTCCTGCGAGGCGCCATAGGAACGGCGGCGGGTGTTGCGGGCGGCATGCTGCTTGCCAACTCGCTCAGTGGCATCTTCGGCAACCACATGTCGTCGCTCGGCCTTAGCAGCGCGACGCAAACCGCGGCACCGATCGAGGAAACCACGATCAACAACTATTATGGCGACGATGCCGTGACACAGGCGTCCGATACCACACCGACAGACGCTACGCCGGATACGCCCGCCGACAATGATGGCTGGCAGCAGGCCGATTTCGACACATCGCAGGGCGATGATGTCGACACCGACTTCGGCTCCGACGACACGACGGACGTGTAAGCCGCCCCGCGCTTTAGGCGGTCAGCCCCGGCCGCGATAGGGCTGGACGCCCTGGTCGGGCAACCAGACGCCTTCGGGCGGGTTGCCCGTCTGCCAGAACACGTCGATCGGAATGCCGCCGCGCGGATACCAGTAGGCGCCGATCCGCAGCCACTTGGGCGAGAGCAGATCCACGAGACGCTTGGCGATATCGAGCGTGCAATCCTCATGAAAAGCGCCGTGATTGCGGAACGCATGCAGGAACAGCTTGAGCGACTTCGACTCGACCAGCCAGCCATCCGGCACGTAGTCGATGACGATATGCGCAAAGTCCGGCTGTCCGGTCATCGGGCAGAGCGACGTGAACTCGGGCGCGGTGAAGCGCACCACGAAATCCGTGCCTGCGTGGTTGCTCGGAACGCGCTCCAGCACCGCTTCTTCGGGGTTGGTTGGACTGGCGGCGGCCTGCCCCAGCATGGACAGCCCGGAAACATCGGTCTTGCTCATGTGTCTGCTCCTTCTTGGTGTCGTGGTGCGTCGCGCGAACCCGGCTCGGCGCGGCTCGGCGTCACCTTTACGCGGATGCCGTGAGCTTTTTCGCTCTCCGGCTCGATGTGAATGGCGATCTTGGCGGCGCCGTTGACGGCGCGGATGGCGTCCTCGATGCGGTCGCAAATATCATGCGCGGCCCCCACCGTCATGTCCGCCGGCACCACCATGTGGAAATCGACGAAGATGACGGAGGCAGCCTGCCGGGTCTTCAAGTCGTGCACGCCGAGCGAGCCCGCTGCATTGCCCGCAATCGCCGCGCGGATTTCCGCGTCTTCCGCGGTCTCCACCGCCCGATCCATCAAGCCGCTGATCGAGCCGGCGATGACCTTCCAGCCCTGAAACAGGATGTTGCCTGCAACGATGACGGCGAGAAGCGGATCGAGGATGGTGTAGCCCGTGACGATCGCCAGCAGCAGGCCAACCAGCACGCCGCCCGAGGTGACCACATCCGACATGATGTGGTGACCGTCGGCCGACAGAGCCGGCGACCGGAACGCCTTTCCGGCGCGCAGCAGAACGGTCGCCCAGATCGCGTTGACGACACCGGCCGCAAGGTTGATCGCAAGGCCGATGGCCGGCGCCTCGATCGGCTGCGGCGAAAGAACCGCTGGCACCGCCTCGTAGACGATCACGAGCGCCGCGACGACGATCAGCACACCCTCGATGACGGCCGAGAAATACTCTGCCTTGTGATGCCCGAACGGATGGTCGTCATCGGCTGGCTTTGCAGCATAGCCGATCACCACGAAGGCGACGACGGCGGCGACGACATTGACGATCGATTCCAGGCCATCGGACAGCAACGCCACGGACCCCGTGAACCACCACGCCGCCATCTTCATGGCCAGCACGAGAAGCGACAACGGAATGGTCCAGAAGGCAAGCCGCTGGGCGCGGTTAATGGTGCTTGTCGTCGTCATGGAACGTACCTCTGGAGTTTGTCAGGGATAAGTGGAAACTGGTTATCCCGAAAAGACAAACGAAATCAAAGAAGACGACGGGCCGGCCTCTCATGCTGTTGACGCCCGACGGCGCGATGGTGACGACGGCGCGACGTATTCTAACGCGGAATTATCTGGAATGCCTGATCTGCACGGTCGCCGGCCATCCCGTCGAAGGGAGCGGTCGCGGCCTCGATGTCTCTGCCCGAAACGCGTTTGCCCGCACCCTTTCGCGGAAAAGGCACGGGCATGCAAGACCCTAAAACAGGCCGAACAGGGTTATATCCAGCTTATCAGGCGGCTTTCACCTTGGCGCGCTTGGCCAGATGCGCCACCACATTCTCGATCATCCGCATGCCGGCATCGCCGCCAAGTGTCATGATCGATTCCGGGTGGAACTGCACGGCCGCGATGGGCTCCTTCGTATGCTCGATGCCCATGATGGTGCCGTCATCGCTTTCGGCCGTAATCATGAAATCACGCGGCAAGGTCGAGGGGTCGGCGAAGATCGAGTGATAACGCCCGACGGTCACTTCCTTGCCGAGACCGGAAAAGACGATGCCCGGTTCCAGCACGCGGATGCGCGATGGCTTGCCATGCATCGGCACCGCCAGCTGGCGCAGATCGCCACCATAGGCCTCCGCCAAAGCCTGGAGCCCGAGGCAGACGCCGAAGATCGGCAGATCGTGGGCGCGCGCCTTCTTGATGGTCGCCTTGCAATCGAAATCCCTAGGCGAACCGGGACCGGGTGAGAGAACGACGAGATCCGGCTTCACGCTGTCGAAAATGCTGTCGGCAACCGGCGAGCGAACCGTGGTGACCGTCGCGCCCGTCTGGCGGAAATAATTGGCCAGCGTGTGGACGAAACTGTCCTCGTGATCGACCAGAAGGATCTTGACCCCGGTGCCGACAGGCGCAACGTCGCGGCCCTTGCCATGGCTGTTGGCGGATTTCGCGTCACGAATGGCTGCAATCATCGCGGATGCCTTCAGTTCGGTTTCGGCTTCTTCCTCATGCGGATCGCTGTCGTTGAGCAGCGTTGCGCCCGCCCGCACCTCGGCGATGCCATCCTTGATGCGGATGGTGCGCAGCGTCAGCCCCGTGTTCATGTCGCCGTTGAACCCGACCATGCCGATCGCACCACCGTACCAGGCGCGCGGGCTCTTCTCATGGCTCTCGATGAAGCGCATGGCCCACAGCTTCGGCGCGCCGGTGACCGTCACGGCCCAGGCGTGGCTGAGGAAGCCGTCGAAGGCATCCATATCGTCGCGCAGGCGCCCTTCGATATGGTCCACCGTGTGGATCAGCCGCGAATACATCTCGATCTGCCGGCGCCCGATGACCTTTACGGAACCGGGTACGCAGACGCGGCTCTTGTCGTTGCGGTCGACGTCCGAGCACATCGTCAGCTCGGATTCGTCCTTTTTGGAGTTCAGGAGCTTCAGGATCTGCTCGCTGTCGGCAATCGGATCCGCGCCGCGCTTGATGGTGCCGGAAATCGGGCAGGTCTCGATCCGCCGGCCGGACACGCGCACGAACATCTCCGGCGATGCGCCGACCAGATACTCCTGATGCCCGAGATTGATGAAGAAGGAATAGGGCGACGGGTTGATCGCCTTCAGCCGGTTGGAGATCTCCGAGGGCTTGCTGTCGCAGCGCTCGTAGAATTTCTGGCCGGGTACGACCTCGAAGAGATCGCCCCGGCGGAAGCTTTCCTTGGCCTTCGTCACCAACTCGGCATACTCGCCGGGGCGATGGTCGCCTTTCGGTGGAATGCTGTCGACGACGCGGAAAGCTTCAGACTCGATGTCACCGGCCTTGCCGAAGGTGGAGAGATCGCCGAGCGCGAAATCATAGCGGTCGATCCAGGCCTTGGCGGCGTAGTGATCGACCACAAGGATCTCGTCGGGCAGGAACAGCACCATATCGCGCTGATCGTCCGGGCGCTTCAGCTTGAAATCGATGGCATCGAACTGGAAGGCAAGGTCGTAGCCGAAGGCGCCGTAGAGGCCGAGGCTCGCATCTTCGGCCGAGAAGAACAGCGCCGTGACGGCCCGCAGCACCGTGAAGACGGTGGGCGTCTTCGAGCGCTCTTCCTCGGTGAAGACGTGGTCCGGCATGTCGATCGTCAGGTCCAGCCGCCGGGCCGTCAGCGCTCCCAAGGTGATGTCCTTCACGCCCTTCAGGTGCCCGGCGATGACAGCAAGCAGCACCTCGCCGCGTTCGTTATAGGCTTCGATCCAGAGCGAACGGCCGAAAGAGGAGATGCCGAGCGGCGGATCGACAATCGCCGTATCCCAGCGGGTGTAGCGACCGGGATACTCGTAGTTGGAGGAAAACACCGCGCCGCGCCGCTCGTCGAGCTGGTCCACATAGGTCGAAATCGCATCGGCATAGGACGCCTCGCGCCGGCGGCGCGTGACGGTGATCCCGCCCTGCGTCACGTAGGATTCCGCACCGTCTTCAAGCTTAGTCGTCGCCATTCGTTCGCTCCGTTCTGGCTCGGGAAACGAGCACGGCCAGAATGCAAAAAAGCCGCCTCGAAACTCCGGGCGGCTTATCGTAAAAATCCATCACGCAGGACTGATCGAGGCCGCTTTAGCGAGCCCACCACCAGACAGAAAGGATGCGTGCGTTGATCATGAAAAACTGTTAGCGCGGAGATCGCGATCTGGCAAGCGGCAAGCGCTGCAAAAGCAGGCTTCGCGATGATGACACCGTGGCGAAAGGGCGACACCTCGCGGCAAACCGTTCGTCATGCCCCTCGCCGACAGTTGTCGCGCACCTAGTTGAGCATGACCGGCCAGAGCGCCGCCTGAAACTGGATGGGTCCCTATGCGTCGACATCTGCCGCTGCTTTTCCCCCTGATGGTCATCCCGACCGTTCTTGTCCTCGCAGGCGCAGGCCTGCCGGAGGCCGGCCCCGTTCCGGACACGAAGCCCGCAACCGCCGAGACGCAATCCGCGCCGACGACGGAAAAGCAGTCCGAGGCAACGAGCACCGACGGTCAGCCGGTCGAACCGGCAGCGTCCAAAGATGTTCCAAAGCCCGAGACGAAACCTGCGCCACCGGCAACCGACGCCGCGCCGGCAGAGCCCGAAACCGGGAAGCCGGAGAGTGAGACGAAGAAACCGGCGGAGCCCCCGGCAGAGCCCGATGCCGCCCGGCCGGAGACGAAGTCCGACGTGCCGGCACCGGGCGATTCTGCGCCTGCTGACAAGCCCGCCGACCCCAAGACCACGACGCCCGCCGCAGAACGCGTCATCACCCCGGAAGAGCCCGCAGCCTATGCGCAGTGCCTGACGGATCTGAAGGCGCTCGGCACGACTTTCTCGGAAAAGCCGCGCATCGACGATGGCCAGGGCTGCGGTATCGACAAGCCGATTTCCGTGTCCGAGATCCTGCCGGGCATCAAGCTCGCGCCAGAGGCGACGCTGCGCTGCGAGGCCGCGCTGGAACTTGCCCGCTGGACGAAGGAGGCCGTACTTCCAGCGGCCCGCGTCGCGATGTCGGAGGATGGCGCGCTGAAGACCATCAACCAGGCCTCCAGCTATATCTGCCGCCTGCGCAACAATGCCTCGACGGGCAAGATTTCCGAGCATGCCCGCGGCAATGCCATCGACATCGCCTCCTTCACCTTCAGGAACGGCGAAACGATCGCGATCCAGCCGCGCGACGAGGACGGCACGCTTTCCGGCGCCTTCCAGCGTGCGGTGACGGCCACCGGATGCCTCTATTTCGAAACGGTGCTGGACCCCGGCAGCGACGAGGCTCACGAAAACCACCTGCATTTCGACGTGCTGCAACGGCGCGGTAACTACCGTTATTGCCGCTGATTTCAGAGCTTAACGGGCCAGAATGTCGCGCATCTCCACGAGATTGGAGCGAACGCGCAGGATGTAGAAGCCCATGGTCGCGAGGTGGGTCGGCATGATCCAGCCGTCCTCACGGCCGTTGGAGATGATGGCCGGCTGGATGCGGAGCGCCGAGCGCAGCTGCTTCAGGCTTTCCGCCCAGATCGGCGCCAGCCCACGCTGGGTGATGACGCCGTCGAAGTCGGCGCCGGCCGCTGCCATCACGCCGTAATAGCCGTAGAGCTGACCATAGGCGAACCAGAAACGGTCGTCCGCCCGCGTATCGAACCAGCCGCCATTATGGTCTTCGGAACGCTCGCGGATCATCGCCGAGGTATTGCCGATATCGTTGGAAATGCGGTCGATGAACTCGATCAGATTGTCCGAGCGGCCATCGAAGGTCGCCTCGCATTTCACGAGACTCTCGTTGAACGCCTGCAGATCGCGCTTGGCGGACCGGTAGAAACTCGGTGTTGGCGTCTTCGGGCCGAAGGGGTCGAGCCCGAAATACCATGCGCCCTCATCGAACTGCATGTTGCTGCGGGCCTTTTGCAGGTTCTCGTTGATGCCAGACGTGCCGCGCACGCGGCCGAGCGAATCCACCAGCTCCACCGTCGTGCGCCGCACCGCCTGATTCACGCCGCGCTGAAAGGATGCCTTGTTGTCGAGGAACGGGGTGTGGTCCCAGTCGATACCGAAGAAGCCCGCCTTGTAGAGCAGCATGGAGGATATCCAGGCATTCTCGTCGACATTGAAATCGATCAGGTCCGAGGCGACATCGACGATGGCCGAACGCTCGCAGGTTGGCGTTGCCGGAGCGGCGGCACCCGGCGCCAGCTTCACCGGCAGCCCGGCATCGGTCTTGCGTGCCGCGAAGTTATAGCGGTTGACGTAGTCGGGATCGAAATTCGTCCAGGCCTGCGTGGTATAGAGAAAATAGCCGTAGAGACCGACGAACAGGATGACGATGGCGGCGACCGGTCCCTTGACGATCCAGCCGCCACTTGCCCGGAACCAGCCGGCAAATTTGACGAAGGGAAACAGGAGCCAGGAGATGGCAATGCCCAGCCCCCGGCCGATCGCTGAAAAGAGGCGCTGGAAGAACGCGACGACCGGTTCGAGCATGGAGGCGTGTTCCTTAATTGATAGGACGGATGACACAGGACTTGGGACACGGCGCTTGCTGCCCAGCCTGAGACATAGGCATAGCGGCCACCCGCCACAACCGGCTTCGTCCGGCCTCGCGCTTTATTGCGCAGCCGTGCTTTTCAGATAGGCGATCACGTCGGCTATATCCTTGTCGGTTTTCAGGCCGGCAAAGCTCATGCGCGTACCGGGAACCATGGCGCGCGGCGCCAGCAGATAAGCCGAGAGCCTTGCCTCGTCCCACACCTTGCCGTCGCTGGCGAACGCCGTCATCGCATCCGAATAGCCATAGCCTGCGACATGCGCGACGGCCCGGCCGACGACGCCTTGCAGGCTGGGGCCAACACGGTTCTCTGGCCCCGTCGCCGTGTGGCAGGCGCCGCATTTGCGAAACACCCGTTCCCCCGCTCCTGCATCTCCAATCGGGGCATCTCCGGCGCGCGCCGCACCTCCGGCTGCAACGAAGCAGATCAGAAGACAGAGGATGAAACCAATGCGCATGTCGTGCTCCCGTGGATAAGGTGGAAACACAGCTTACGCTTCGTGCATCCGGTCGTCCCAGTGCCGGCGGCAGTAGGACACGTATTTCTCGTTGCCGCCGATCTCGACCTGCGCGCCTTCATGCATTACGCGGCCCTGCCCGTCGAGGCGCACCACCATGGTCGCCTTGCGGCCGCAATGGCAGATGGTCCGCACCTCGCGCAATTCGTCCGCGATCGCCAGAAGCGCTGCGGAACCCGGAAACAGCTGTCCGCGGAAATCGGTGCGCAGACCATAGGCCATGACCGGCACGCCGAGCCGGTCGGCCACCCGTGCAAGCTGCCACACCTGCGCCTCGCTCAGAAACTGCGCCTCGTCCACGAATACGCACGCCGCATCCGTCTGCGATATCGCATCCTTGACCAGTGCATAAAGATCGTCCGCAACGCTGAACGCGATGGCATCCGATGACAGGCCGATGCGGGAGGAAACGCGCCCCTCGCCGGCCCGGTTGTCGAAGGCGGCTATCAGCACCACCGTCCGCATGCCGCGCTCTTCGTAATTGTAGGAGGATTGCAGCAGCAGGGTCGATTTGCCGGCGTTCATCGTGGCGTAGTGGAAATAGAGCTTGGCCATGCCGACGATCCTTTCGGGTTTTCAAGCGCACCGCGGGATGGGGCGGCGCATAGCGCCCCGGCCGGCGGCTTCATGCCTGACCAAACGCCATTTGGCCAGAGCCCTGTTCGGGGGGCCGGCTTCGGTCATTCTCGCCCTTGCACCTATGCCTCGGTAATTCGATGCCCTATGTTCACGATCGTGAACGCTCGACCGCCCTCGCCGGTTCGACATCGCACTCCGGATCGACGGTCCACTAAATTCGATCGTGATCATGGAATGCGCCATTGCGACATCTGCTGTCGCATTACGGGCCGCGTGAGTTCGCAAGCGCAATACACTGACCTCACCGTCGGATCTGGACATGCCGAGGATCCGATGCTCTTTCTGACGTCATAACAGGGGAACAAAAAACCAATGACCAGAAGTTTCGCCCGCCTGCTCACGCTGTCCGCCGCCGTTTCTCTGAGCGCGCTGAGCGCTGGAACCGCGCTCGCCGCCGACCCGGCAAGCTGTGCCACCGTGCGCTTCTCCGATGTCGGCTGGACGGACATCACGGCCACGACCGCAACGGTTGCAGCTGTTGTCGAAGGCCTCGGCTACACGCCGGACATCAAGGTGCTATCGGTTCCCGTCACCTACCAGTCGCTGAAGAACAAGGACATCGACGTCTTCCTCGGCAACTGGATGCCGGCGCAGGAAAAGGACGTAAAGCCCTATCTGGACGACAAGACGGTCGAATCGCTAGGCGCGAACCTTGAAGGCGCGAAATACACGCTCGCCACCAATGCAAAGGGTGCCGCTCTCGGCATCAAGGACTTCTCCGACATCGGCAAGCACAAGGACGAACTCGGCGGCAAGATCTACGGCATCGAGCCAGGCAATGACGGCAATCGCCTCGTCATGACGCTGATCGAGAAGAACGAGATGGGCATGGGCGGTCTCGAGATCGTCGAAAGCTCGGAACAGGGCATGCTGTCGCAGGTCGCGCGCGCCCAGAAGGACGACAAGCCGGTCGTCTGGCTCGGCTGGGCTCCCCACCCGATGAATTCGACATTCGAGATGACCTACCTTACGGGCGGCGACTCCACCTTCGGCCCGAACTTCGGCGGCGCGACCGTCTACACCAACACGCGCGCCGGCTATGTGTCGGAATGCCCGAATATCGGCAAGCTGATCTCCAACGTGAAGTTCACCCTCGATATGGAAAACCATATCATGGGCAAGATCCTGAACGACAGCGAGGAGCCCGAGACGGCAGCGAAGGAATGGCTGAAGGCCAACCCGACCGCCATCGAACCCTGGCTTGCCGGCGTCACGACGCTGGACGGCAAGGATGGCCTACCGGCCGTCAAAGCGGCACTCGGCCTCTGATCCAGACATGAAGGCGGGGGAAACTCCGCCTTTTCCGCACTGGCATCCAGGCTTATCCAAGCCCCATTTCCCTCAGATCCGTCTTTCTTCGATCCGGCCTTTGCGATCCGCGCCTGCGCGGTCCATGATGTCTCAGCGATCGATGTCGTATCATCCGTCACTCTTTCAGGAGAGGATCCCGCATGGATTTTCTGACAGGACACCGTGTTCCTATCGGCCAGGGCGCGAAGGCCTTCGTCGACTGGTTGACGACCAATTTCAGCCTGTTCTTCGACCAGCTCTCCAGCTTCCTGTCGGGCGTCGTCACGGCCATTCTTTTCGTTCTGCAGTATCCACATCCCCTCGTCGTCGTCGGCATCGTCACCGTACTGGCCTGGTGGCTGCGCCGCTCCATCGGCGTCACGCTCTTCACCGGCCTTGGCCTGCTGCTCATCATCAACCAGGGTTACTGGAAGGAAACGACGGAAACGCTGGCCCTCGTGCTGGCGGCAAGCGTCGTCTCCATGGCCATCGGCATTCCCCTGGGCATCGCCGCCGCGCGGCGCGCCTGGGTCTACGCCTTCATGCGCCCCGTACTTGACCTGATGCAGACCATCCCGACCTTCGTCTATCTCATTCCTGCGTTGATCCTTTTCGGCCTCGGCATGGTCCCCGGTCTGATCGCCACCGTCATCTTCGCGATTCCGGCGCCCATCCGCCTGACGCGGCTCGGCATCATCTCGACCCCACCCTCCCTGACAGAGGCGGCCGTGTCCTTCGGCGCCACGCCATCGCAGGTGCTGCGCAAGATCGAGCTGCCCTTCGCCACGCCGCAGATCATGGCAGGCCTTACCCAGACCATCATGCTGTCGCTGTCCATGGTGGTCATCTCCGCCCTCGTCGGTGCCAACGGGCTCGGCGTTCCCGTGCTGCGCGCGCTGAACACGGTTAACGTCGCCAAGGGCTTCGAGGCCGGCCTCTGCATCGTTATTCTCGCGATCATTCTCGATCGCCTCTTCCGCTCCTCGGACGAAGGAGAAGGCGCATGAGCGATGCCGTGATCTTCGGAAATGTCGATATCGTGTTCGGCGAACGCCCCGAAAGGGCCTTGCAGATGGTCGATGCCGGCAAGACCCGCGACGAGATCGGCGAGGCCACGGGTCTCGTTCTCGGCGTGGCCGGTGCATCGCTCACCGTGCGCGAAGGCGAAATCCTCGTGCTGATGGGGCTGTCGGGCTCTGGAAAGTCGACGCTGCTGCGAGCGGTCAATGGTCTGGCGCCTGTGGTGCGTGGCAATGTCAGCGTGAAGACGGGCAACGGCACGATCGACCCTTACCGCGCGACGTCCAAGGCCTTGCGCGACTTCCGCATGCACACCGTCTCCATGGTGTTCCAGCAGTTCGCGCTTCTGCCCTGGCGCACGGTCGAGGACAATGTCGGCTTCGGACTCGAGCTTGCCGGCGTGCCAGATGCCGAGCGCCGGCGCCGCGTCGGCGAACAGCTGGAACTGGTCAACCTCACGCAGTGGGCCGGCCGCAAGGTGCAGGAGCTCTCCGGCGGTATGCAGCAGCGCGTCGGCCTTGCCCGGGCCTTTGCCACCGGCGCGCCGATCCTCCTGATGGACGAGCCTTTTTCGGCACTCGACCCGCTCATCCGCACGCGCCTGCAGGACGAGCTTCTCGAATTCCAGCGCCGGCTGAAAAAGACCATTCTGTTCGTCAGTCACGATCTGGACGAAGCCTTCCGGATCGGCAACCGCATCGCCATCATGGAGGGTGGACGCATCATCCAGTGCGGCACGCCGCAGGAAATCGTCAAGAACCCCGCCAATCAGTATGTGGCCGATTTCGTTCAGCACATGAACCCGATCACCATGCTGACCGCGACAGATGTCATGCAGCGCGGCCTTGCCCAGCGCCCCTCGCCTGGTGGCGTCAGTGCCACAGCAGCACCCGATACGCCGCTGATCGACATCCTCGACGCCATGACCCGCCAGCCGGGCGCGATCGGCGTCGTCGAAAACGGTGCCGTCATCGGGACCATCGACGCTCAGGACGTGATTGAGGGCCTGACGCGGCATCGAACGCGCCCCTGAGGCCTCCAGCACGCGTCCAGCCAAAGCGGCTTCACAAGACAGCTTTGCTCTGTAGGCTCCCGAGCCGAATCGTTCGCGACACGTGCCGCGAACGACGAAGCGTCGCGACGTCAGGGAGCCCCGAAATGACAGACAAACCACCCGTATTGCGCGAAACGGACGAGGCGGCGCGAAAGCTCGCCCGCCTTGTCCTGCGTGAACAGCGCAGCGCAGCCATCGCCGTTCTCGAACCGGCCAGCGACGGCTTCCCCTTCGTCAGCCGTGTGCTCCTTGGCTTCGACATCGACGGCACGCCGGTCATCTTGGCCTCGCGGCTGGCAACCCATACGCAGGCGCTGCTCGCCGATGTCAGGTGCTCGCTGCTTGCCGGACGCACGGGCAAGGGCGATCCACTCGCACATCCGAGAATCACCGTGCAGTGCGAGGCGGAACCCGTGACGCACACGGACCCGCGGCACCCGCGCTTGCGGTCCCGCTTCCTGGGGCGCCATCCCAAAGCGCAGCTTTATATCGATTTCCCCGATTTCCTGTTTTTCCGGCTTGCACCTCTCCGCGCAAGCTTCAATGCGGGCTTCGGCCGGGCTTACGTGTTGGGAGGAAATGACCTTCTGATCGCGTCGCCTGCGCTGGAAGAAATCGCAGCAGCAGAACGCGTTCTTCTTGACGAACTCGAAAGCAACGGAGATGCTGTCACATATAGGGTTGTGGACGATCCCGAGCCGGTTACTCCGGGCTGGCAAGTGACGGGCATCGATGCCGAGGGAATCGATCTTGCCTTCGGAGACGCATTCCGTCGGGTGGTCTTTCCCCGGCAGGTTGAAAACACAGCGGATCTCCGCGCAATGTTCGTCAAACTTTACCGTTAACTCCCCCGAAGTACCCCTAAATCTCGCATAGGCCTGTTGTTCCCTTTATGCGTCATGCCTAATTGTCTCATTCTAGCCGCACCAAATGGGTGGGGCCAAGACGTCGCATGGAGTATGGCATGGAAACAATTCCTCCCCACCAGCATGAAAAAGCCGAGGTCGCTGCGGATTTTCTTTCGGCTATGGCCAACCCGAAGCGGCTGCTGATCCTGAACGAACTGGTCAAGGGCGAAATGGCTGTCGGAGCGCTTGCTGCTCAGGTCGGCCTTAGTCAGTCTGCACTTTCGCAACACCTGTCGAAGCTTCGGGCCCAGAGCCTGGTTACGACACGCCGCGACGCCCAGACGATCTACTACTCGTCTTCGTCCGAGTCCGTTTTGAAGGTCCTCTCGATGCTGTCCGAAATCTACGGCGCAGCAGACGCGAAGGAAGAAGCACAGCCGCGTCGCCGCTCTGCGTAATATTGCGCGAAAGCCGCTGGTATCGGCGAAAGTCGAGATGTACGGCGGCGCGAAGCGGGCAGATAGCAACGCATAACCCTCAACCCAGCCTTTGTCGAGGCGGGCAAATTTTGCGTGACGAAAGCCAGGAGTCAGAACGGTTCCTGGCTTTTTTCTTTTCTCAATCATCTCAAGTGTTATTTGTGACTTACATAAATTATTCTCGTGACGCCTGCCCCGGCACGACAACGCATGCGGCATATCTTGACGCCCTCAGGCCCGCTGATAGTTTGACCATCGGATAAAATTCGCCGATCAGCTCAAACGCCAAATGGCCGTGTTGGCCATGGAGACCGTCATGTCGAACCGCCTGAACGCCACTCCCAACGATCTGCGCGCCTTCTGGATGCCCTTCACGTCGAACCGGCAGTTCAAGAAGGAACCACGCATGTTCGTCTCGGCGAAGGACATGCACTACAAGACGCATGACGGGCGCACCGTTCTCGACGGCACGGCCGGACTTTGGTGCGTCAATGCCGGGCACTGCCGCCCGCTGATCACCGAGGCCATCCGCGAACAGGCGGGCGAGCTCGATTATGCCCCCGCCTTCCAGCTCGGCCACCCCAAGGCGTTCGAGCTTGCCAACCGCCTCGTGGACATTGCGCCCGAGGGCTTCAACCATGTGCTCTATACGAATTCCGGCTCTGAATCGGTCGATACGGCTCTCAAGGTCGCCCTCGCCTATCACCGGGTGAAGGGCGACGGCGCGCGTTCGCGCCTCATCGGCCGCGAGCGCGGCTACCACGGCGTCAATTTCGGCGGCATCTCCGTCGGCGGCATCGTCTCGAACCGCAAGATGTTCGGCACGCTGCTCAGCGGCGTCGATCACATGCCGCACACGCATATGCCGGACAAGAACGCCTTCACCAAGGGCGAGCCCGAGCATGGCGGCGACATCGCCTCCGAACTCGAACGCATCGTCACCCTGCACGATGCCTCCACCATCGCCGCCGTTATCGTGGAGCCCGTCGCAGGCTCCACCGGCGTGCTCATCCCGCCGAAGGGCTATCTGCAAAAACTGCGCGAGATCTGCACCAAGCACGGCATCCTGTTGATCTTCGACGAGGTCATCACCGGCTACGGGCGGCTGGGGACGCCGTTCGCGGCACAGTATTTCGACGTCATGCCGGACATGATCGTCACGGCGAAAGGCCTCACCAACGGCGTCATCCCCATGGGCGCCGTCTTCGTGACGTCGGAGATCCACGACGCGTTCATGCAGGGACCCGAACACATGATCGAGTTCTTCCACGGCTATACCTATTCCGGGAACCCGATCGCCTCGGCCGCCGCTATCGCCACGCTCGACACCTACCGTGACGAGGGCCTTCTGACCCGCGCAGCCACGCTCGCACCCTATTGGGAAAACGCTCTGCATGCGCTGCGCGACTGCCCGCATGTCATCGACATCCGCAACATCGGCCTCATCGGCGCCATTGAGCTCGCTCCGATCGCCGGCGAGCCCACGAAGCGCGCTTTCTCGGCCTTCCTCAAAGCCTATGAGAATGGCCTGTTGATCCGCACCACCGGCGACACGATTGCCTTGTCACCGCCGCTGATCATCACGGAAGCTGAGATCGATGAGCTCGTTGGCGGCATCCGGCAGGTGCTCGAAAGCGGAATTTGAGCGACCTTCGTCGTCTCCCGCGTCACGACAGGGCGCGGGAGATGGTCATGCACGAACCATGTCCGCACGGCAAGATCGGCAGCAGGCCTTTCCGCGCTCCGCGTCAGGCCACCCTCTGCCGCAAAACGAGCCTTGCCGACCATGAGCATACCAAAACGTCACCCCTTTGATTTCGACCCCACCTATGGCCTCGGGCTGCCGGAACTCCGCGCGATCCGCCTACCGCCGGAAGTCGAGGGGTTCGACGCCTTCTGGCAGGCACGCCACCGCACGGCGCGCGGGATCGATCCGAACCCGCGTCTCACACCCTCGGCGACGCAGCATCGAAAGTGGGTCGTCCACGATCTCTCCTATACCTCGACGGACGGCTTCCGCATCGGCGGCTGGCTTCTCGTTCCTGGCCACGGCAATGTACGCCGCGGCCTCGTCGTCGGCCACGGCTATGGCGGACGCGACCAGCCGGATCTCGATCTGCCGGTCGAAGACACGGCTATTCTCTTTCCCTGCTTTCGCGGCCTTTCCCGCAGTTCCCGCCCGCCGATCTCGCCCGAGCCAGGCTGGCACGTGCTGCACGATATCGACAAGCCGGACCGGTACATCATCGGCGGCTGCGTCGAGGACGTGTGGGTCGCCGTCAGCGTATTGAACAGGCTCTATCCAGGCACGAAAGGCCGTGTCGGCTACAGCGGCATCAGCCTTGGCGGCGGAATTGGCGCGCTCGCCATTCCCTATGACGACCGTATCGACCGGGGCCACCTCGTGGTTCCAACATTCGGAAACCGGCCGCTCTGGCTCACTCTGCCTACCATCGGCAGCGCCCGCGCCGTTCAGGCCTATGGACACAACCACCCGGAGGTAGGGCAGACGCTACGGCTTTTCGATGCGGCGACCGCCGCTAGCCGCATCGCCGTCCCTCTTTTGTGCGCCGTGGCTCGCTTCGATCCCGCCGTCGCCCCGCCCTGCCAGTTCTCCGTTGCCAACGCGCTGCCGATCAGAACTTGTAACGAAATCTTCATCCTCGACGCCGGGCATTTCGATTATCCTGGTCAGGCAGCGCAGTCCTCTGCACTGATGGCAAAAGTCGGGAACCTCTTCGGGGCACCATGAATCGCGAATATCTGCGCTGGTACAGTCCGCGGCTCCATCGTGACATGGAGTTGCTCGTGTTCGGGCATGCAGGCGCGAAGGTGCTGATGTTCCCCACGCGTGAAGGACGATTTTGGGAATACGAGAAGCTCGGCCTCGTCGATACATTGGCAGACAAGGTGCGCGCCGGTCATCTACAGCTCTTCTGCATCGAGGGGCTTGCGCGGGAAACGTTCTACGACCGCAGCCTCCATCCCGCCGACCGTATCCGCCGCCACAGGGCGCTGGAGGAATACGTCCTCAACGAGGTGCTGCCGCTCATGGCGCACAAGAACCCGTACGGCGCCACCATCGTCCATGGCTGCAGCCTCGGCGCCTATCAGGCAGCCAGCCTCGTCTTCCGCCATCCTCACCTCTTTTCCAAGCTCGTCGCCTTTTCCGGCCGCTACGACCTGACGCTGGAGATCGAGAGCTTCTCGAATCTGCTCGACGGCCATTATGACGAAGAGGTCTATTTCCACACGCCGACGCATTTCCTCCCCGGCCTCTCGCAGGACTGGCGGCTAGATCGGTTGAGGTCCGTCGAAATCGTTCTGACCATCGGCGATGCCGACCCTTTCCTCGATAACAACCGGCATCTGAGCCAGTTGCTGAGCGAAAAGGGCGTCGGCCACCAGCTCCACGTCTGGGACGGTCGCGCCCATCGCGGCCAGTCCTGGCGCAAGATGGCCGCGCTCTACATCTGACGGCCGCGCGGACCGATCCAGAGCACCGGCGACAGGACAATTCGCAGACCACTCTTCCCCTGCCCGCTTCGCCCTCTATGATGTGCCTTGGCGCACCGCACCAGACATCGCCACCCTATCATCCCGCTTATCGCCGCCAGAATCGGAGCTCCCATGTCCGCCTCCCTCTCCGACCGTATCGACCAGGGCACGGGCCGCGTCGCTGCAGACATCGTCCTCAAGAATGGCCGCTTCTTCGATCTCGTCACCGGCGAATGCATCGAATCCGATATCGCCCTCTGTGGAGACCGCATCGTCGGCACCTGCGGCAGTTATCGGGGCGTAGAAGAGATCGACATTTCCGGCCGTATCGTCGTGCCGGGCTTTATCGATACGCATCTGCACATCGAATCCTCGCTGGTGACGCCACACGAGTTCGATCGTTGCGTTCTGCCTTATGGCGTCACGACCGCCATCTGCGACCCGCACGAGATCGCCAACGTGCTTGGCACCGAAGGCATCGAATTCTTCCTCGACAGCGCCCGCGAAACCATCATGGATATTCGGGTGCAGCTTTCGAGCTGCGTCCCGGCGACGCATCTGGAGACGTCGGGCGCCAACCTGCCGATCGAGGCCCTTCTTCCCTATCGAAACCACGAGAAGGTCATCGGCCTTGCCGAATTCATGAACTTCCCGGGCGTCATCCATAGAGATCCCATCTGTCTCGCCAAGCTCGAGGCCTTTCAGGATGGCCATATCGACGGCCACGCGCCGCTGCTGCGCGGTCTCGACCTCAACGGCTATCTCGCAGCCGGCATCCGCACCGATCATGAATGCACGACGGCGGAGGAAGCGCTGGAGAAGATCCGCAAGGGCATGCACATCCTCGTGCGCGAAGGCTCGGTCTCGAAAGACCTGCATGCCCTGATGCCGATCCTGACCGAGCGGCTGTCGCCCTTTCTAGCGCTCTGCACCGACGATCGCAATCCGCTCGATATCGCCGAGGAAGGCCATCTCGACTACATGATCCGCGAGGCGATTGCGCACGGTGTGGCCCCCCTCGTCGTCTATCGCGCCGCCTCCATCTCCGCCGCCCGCGCCTTCGGCCTGAGAGACCGCGGACTGGTGGCCCCCGGCTGGCGCGCCGATCTCGTGGTGGTGGATAGCCTCGAGACCTGCAAGGCGCAGATGGTTTTCTCTGGCGGGCGCCGCGTGACCGATGCTCTCTTTGCGAGCCGCCGCCCTGTAGCAGCCGTCGGGCTCGACAGCGTCAAGGCGGGCCATATCCACGCCGCCGCCTTCGCCGTACCCTATGCGGAAGGAGAGACGTCCGTCATCGGCGTGCTCCCGGGCAAGATCATCACCGAGCATCGCCGGTTTCAGCTGCCGGAGGACGGCAACCAGACGGGCGTCGATCTGGGACGGGATATCATCAAGGTCGCGGTCATCGAGCGCCATGGCGTGAACGGCAACCACGCCAACGGCTTCGTCCAGGGCTTCGGCCTCAAGAAGGGCGCGATCGCTTCGACGGTCGGACACGACAGCCACAATATCTGCGTCGTCGGCGTCGATCCCGACGACATGGCATTTGCAGCCAACCGCCTCGGCGAGATCAAAGGCGGCTTCGTGGTGGTGGAAGACGGCGTCGTAACCGGCGAAATCGCTCTCCCCGTTGCAGGCCTCATGAGCCCGGAACCCTATGAAAGCGTCCGCGACACGCTCCACCATCTCCGCCAGGCGGCGTTCGCTCTCGGCGCCACCTTGCAGGAACCCTTCCTCCAGCTCGCCTTCCTACCCTTGCCCGTGATCCCGCATCTGAAGATTTCGGACAGGGGGCTGGTGGATGTGGATCGGTTCATGCTGATCGGGTGAAGCTTCAGTTACTCTGATTCCAACCCTCTGGAAGCTCGTCGCCAGGCATAGGAGCAGCATTCGGAACCCGGTCGAGATAGTAAAGGAGATCCCGTCCTGTCGCACCGGTTGCCTTATGTTTCAGAAACTCAGCAACAGCTTCCGATGACCCGACCTTTTGGGCAACCGCAAAGGCGATCCAATCATCGACGGAAACGCCCTCCATTTCAGCAAGCCTCTCGGCTGCATCCCGGAGACGAGCCGGAAGTTCGACGGCGTGGACAGCTTTGTTCATACCAATCTCCTCAACAAGTCTGCCGGCGTCATGACGGGTATACCGAACCTCCGGCAGGCATCCTTTAGATGGCGAACGTTGTAGGTGATGACCGCCTCTGCCCGCCCGTTGACGGCGGTATCAAGAACCATCTCGTCCCCTGGGTCGATCAGCTGCGGGCGCCAACTGAAATATATATGAACACCCTGCGCCAGATTTGCGATGATCGCAAGAATGTCATCGACGTCGGCTTCCGATAGGCCGCTGACAGTGCGCTGTTCAGGTCGCTTCATGACCCCCTCGTACTCAGAGAACAAGGCGGTGCTGACCAATGGCAGGAGCTGACCAGCATGCATTCGGACCAGAATCTGATAGGAAGAGCCTGCCCGGCTGCGAAATGCACCGGTCAGGACATTCGTGTCTATCACGACCCTCATGAAGCTTCGAAGGAACGGCAACGAAGCTCGAACGTCATCCGGAAACCCGCCCGCAAAACGCATCCAGCGCCTCCAGCACGATCTCGCCTTTCTCGATGCGCGCCGTGTCGAAGCCCGGCAGAGGCAGCGCCGCGGCAATGGTCATGCCCTTTGGCAACGTCACGGTCTGCGGACCCCGACGGAGGTTGAAGACGAAGAGCAGTTTCTCGCCCGCCTTCTCGCGGGTGAAGATCAGGATGTCCTGATTCGTCTCAAGGAAGGTCATGCCGCCGTCGAAGAGCTCCGGGTGCGCCTTGCGGAAAGCGAGCGTTGCCCGGTAGTGCGCGAGCACCGAGTCGGGCGCGGCATCCTGCACATCGACGGCGATAGCCTTGTGCACATCCGGCACCGGCAGCCAGGGCTGCCCCGTGGAGAAGCCGCCGCTCTGGCCGACATGTTCCCATGGCATCGGCGTGCGGCACCCGTCGCGGCCCTTGAAGGCCGGCCAGAAGCGGATGCCGTAGGGGTCGCGCAACTCGTGCAATTCGAGGTCGGCCTCCGGCAAGGCCAGTTCCTCGCCCTGATAGAGGCAGATGGAGCCGCGCAGCGTTGCGAGCACGGAGATGGCCAGCTTGCCGATCCGCTCCCGCTCGCTCTCGTTCTGGATGAAACGCGACACGTGCCGCTGGACGTCATGGTTGGAAAACGCCCAGCAGACCCAGCCGTCCGTCACTGACTCCTGAAACGACGAGACGCAATGCCGGATATGGCTCGCCGTGAAGTCCGGCCCCAGGAGATCGAACGTATAGCACATGTGCAGCTTGTCGCCGTCGCTGACATAGGCCGCCAGCGTCTTCAGCGAGCGCCCGCCATCGCCAACCTCGCCGACAGCCGTGCGATCGTCATATTCCTCCAGCAGCGCGCGGAAACGCTTGAGGAAGCCGATGTTCTCCGGCTGCGTCTTGTCATAGAGATGGCTCTGCATGCCGTAGGGGTTGACGTCGGGCGCATCGAGCCCCGGCCCGTCATCTCCATGCCCGAGCGGCGGGTTGTCGCGCAGTTCCTTATCATGGAAGTAGTAATTGACCGTATCCAGCCGGAAACCGTCCACGCCGCGCTCCAGCCAGAAGCGGACCGTGTCGAGCACGGCTTCCTGAATCTGCGGATTGTGGAAGTTCAGGTCCGGTTGCGAGCCGAGAAAATTGTGCAGATAATATTGGCGGCGCACGCCGTCCCATTCCCAAGCCGGCCCGCCGAAGATCGACAGCCAGTTGTTCGGCGCCGTTCCGTCGGGTTTCGCATCCGCCCAGACATACCAGTCGGCGCGCGCATTGTTGCGGCTCGTCCGGCTCTCCTTGAACCAGGGATGCTGGTCTGATGTGTGGGAGATGACCTGATCGATGATGATCTTGAGACCGAGGCGGTGCGCTTCCGCGAGCATCACATCGAAATCGGCCAGCGTTCCGAACATCGGATCGACATCGCAATAATCCGAGACGTCGTAGCCCATATCCGCCATGGGCGAGGTGAAGAAGGGCGAGAGCCAGATGGCATCGACGCCGAGGCTCGCAATATGCGGCAGCCGCGCGGTGATGCCCCTGAGGTCCCCGATACCGTCTCCGTTCGTATCCTGGAACGAGCGCGGATAGACCTGATAGATCACCGCGCCGCGCCACCAGTCCGGGTTGGTCTTCGAGGAAGAGGCCATGGACGATTCCTTCTGAATGAGGGGGACAAATCGATGTTTAACGATCGGCACCCCGTGAAGCAATGACGCGAGAGCGCCTTTCCGGCGCGCGCCAACGAAAGCACTGCTAATTTAGTCTCTCAAACAGACGCGCTGCCTTGCTATCCCCACGCGCAGGCTTTATCCGGCAAAAGCAAAGAGGAGAACAGCGATGGCACGGCTTCTGGCGATCGGCGAATGCATGGTGGAACTGGGCGATGCCGGCAGCGGGCTGCTGCGCAAGGGCTTTGCCGGCGACACCCTGAACGCCGCCTATTATGCCCGGACCTACCTCCCCGCCGATGTCGACGTCGCCTATCTCAGCGCCGTCGGCACCGACCTCCTGTCGCAGGAGATGCTCGCCTTCATCGGCAGCAAGGCCATCCTCACCGAGGATATCCGGCAGATCGAGGGCGCCGCCCCCGGCCTCTACATGATCCACCTCAAGGATGGCGAGCGCAGCTTCTCCTATTGGCGCTCGGCATCTGCCGCGCGAAAGCTCGCAGACGATGCCACGCATCTGCGCAGCGCCATCGACAAAGCCGACACCATCGTCTTCTCCGGCATCACGCTGGCCATCCTTCCTCCCGAGGCACGCGAGACGCTGATCCTCGAACTGCGCCGCGCAAAGGCTGCGGGAAAGCGCGTCGTCTTCGACCCTAATATCCGGTCCCGCCTGTGGGACGACGCGGCAACCCTGCGCGCTGCTGTTGAGGCCGGCGCCCGCGCCTCGACCGTGCTTCTGCCGAGCTTCGATGACGAGCAGGCGCATTTCGGCGATGCCGACCCCGAGGCGACGATTGCCCGATACCGGCAGTGGGGCGCAGACATGGTCCTCGTCAAGAATGGCGGCGGAGACGCGCTTCTCTCCGATGGAGCAAACGACGTCGCGCGCATATCGCCGCCGAAGGTGGAGACCGTCGTTGATACGACGAGCGCAGGCGACAGCTTCAACGGCGCGTTTCTGGCAAGGGTTCTCACGGGCGTTGCTCCGGCCGAGGCCGCAGCATTCTCCGCCCGCGTCGCCGCCGCCGTCATCGCGCATCACGGCGCGCTCGTGCCTGTCGAGCATCTGCCGCAGGCGTAACACCCCTTTAACAAGCCCGTTCGCGTGAAAACTCACGCGAACTGCCGCTCAAAATTCCGGGATCGACTCGCAAACCACCGCATTGGGCGATGACCTGAGAAAAGATCCGCATCGGGCCGTCTTCAGACGGCACCCGATGGAGCGATCTCAGCGACGCTTCTTGCCCTCGAACGGGTTCTCGGACGCCCGGAGGTGAATGCGGATCGGCACGCCGGGCAGCTCAAAGTCGGCGCGCAGGCCGTTGGTCAGGTAGCGGATATAGCTTTCCGGCACGGAGTCCGGCCGCGTACACGAGATCATGAAGCCTGGCGGGCGGGCCTTGACCTGCGTCATGTATTTCAGCTTCAGGCGACGGCCCGAGACAGCCGGTGGCGGATGCTGCGTCTGCTGCGCATCGAGCCACTTGTTCAGTCGCGCCGTCGAGATGCGGCGGTTCCAGACCTTGTCCGTGTCGATGATCGACTGCATCAGCTTGTCGAGCCCGTAGCCGGTCTGCCCGGACATCGGCACCGCCCGGATGCCGCGTGCCTGCGGCAACAGCCGCTCGGTCTTCTCGCGAAGATCGGCCAGCAGCGCCTGCGGGTCCTCGACAAGATCCCATTTGTTGAAGGCGAGCACGGCCGCACGACCCTCGCGGATCACGAGATCGACCAGTTGCAGGTCCTGCTTCTCGAACGGGATGGTGGCGTCGAAGACGATGACGACGGATTCGGCAAAGCGGATCGAGCGCAGGCTGTCGGCAACCGAGAGCTTTTCCAGCTTCTCCTGCACACGCGCCTTCTTGCGCATGCCGGCCGTATCGAACATCTTGATCGTGCGTCCGCGCCAGTCCCATTCCACCGAGATGGAGTCGCGCGTGATGCCCGCTTCCGGCCCGGTCAGCAGGCGATCCTCGCCCAGAAAGCGATTGATCAGCGTCGATTTGCCCGCATTCGGACGTCCGATGATGGCGACACGGAGCGGCTTGGTCTCGTCATAGACCGGCTCCTCGTCGTCGTCGCCCTCGTCAGCCGTCTTGCGCAGGTCGATATCCGTCTCGGCTTCGTCCACGACGGGCGGGAAGGCCCGCTCCTCGCCGATCGCCTCGACGATGGCATCGCGCAGGTCGATCATGCCCTGCCCGTGCTCGGCCGAAATCGGGCAGGGATCGCCGAGGCCGAGCGTGAAGGCATCGTAGAAGCCGCCGTCGGAGCCCTTGGCTTCCGACTTGTTGGCGACGAGCACGACGGGCTTGCCGCGCCGGCGCAAGAGGTCGGCCAGCGTCTGGTCGGCCGGCGTCAGGCCTGCCTTGGCATCGACCACAAACAGCGTCAGGTCGGCCTCGTCGATCGCGGCCTCCGTCTGCGCCCACATGCGGCCCTGCAAGGTCTCGGGGCCGGACTGCTCGAGGCCGGCCGTGTCGATGATGGTAAAGCGGAGATCGACGAGCTTCGCATCGCCCGGCCGCCGGTCGCGCGTTACGCCCGGGGTGTCATCGACCAGCGCCAGTTTCTTGCCCACAAGGCGGTTGAAGAGCGTGGACTTGCCGACATTGGGGCGGCCGACGATGGCGACGGTGAAGTTCATCTCAAAATCCTGTCGCGGCGTTCACGCCGCTGTACCGGCCGTAGCGCCGCCCGTCGTCATGACGGGCACTGGGCGTTGCGACCTCTCGGTTCATCCCGCAAACCGCCCTGCGAGGGGCAGCGTCGCGGGGTTCATGTCACTGCGTGGACGCCATGACGTCCAGAAGCATGCGCGCCCGGTTGGCAAGGCCGCGGGGTGCCTGGTTGTCGTCGACGATCTGCTGGAACCACTCTTTCGCCTTGACCTTGTCGCCGGCCTTGTAGGCGGCGAGGCCCAGCGCTTCGCGGGCGGAGCTGCGCAGGCCGTTGCCGTCCACCGCCAGCTGTTCGGCTTCTGCCGCGACCTGCGCGTAGGTGCCGGTATCAACCAGCAGATAAGCGGCACGGATGCGGGCTGCGTCCCGCATCGGCTGCACGATCGCATCGTTCTTCGAAATCTCGGTGAAAGCCGTGACGGCGGCGGCGGTATCGCCCTTCTGGGCCTTCAGCGTCGCCGCGCGCATCTGCGCCAGAACCGGATAGGCGCCATAACCGTCGGCTTCCAGCTTGTCGAAGGCGGCAAGTGCCTCGTCGGTCTTGTTGTCCTTGGCCAGCGTCAGGGCTGCCAGAAACTCATCGCCCGATGCCGAGGCCGAGGTCTCGTGCCAGTAATCATAGGCCACCTTGCCGATCGTGCCGATGACGATGAGAATCGCGAGCATGGCAAGAATGCCGCCGAAGCGGAGCCAGACCGCCTTGACCTGCTCGGAGCGAAGCTCGTCATTGACCTCGCGGATGAAACTGTCGTTCTGATGCGCCATTCGGGTTCCGGCGGACCGGCCTTCTCTGCCATTTCTGTCAAAGCCGCGCTTCTAGCCTATTTCGCGCATATTGTAAGGGGGCAAGGCGAAATCGCGCCATTGTGAGCACCCCGCTCTCATAAATCCGCTCGAAAGCGTTTCACGAGAGCGCGATCGGCGACACTCCGATCATCACCTCGTGAAGCTTCAGCACGAAAAGGACATAAGCCAGAAGGCCGAGCGCGATCGCCATGACGTCGAAGCGCGGCGAGCGAAAGACCGGCAGCACATCCTCACCCGCCCTTGCGCGCCGCTTCAGCGACATTCTTGCAATGACGCCCCAGACAAGAAATGCGCCGAACAGGAGTACGGATGCCGTCTCGCCATTGGCCAGCAGATGCGCCAGCGCCCAGATCTTGATGGCGAGCACCTGCGGGTGCCGTGTCTTCACCGCAATCCGCCCGGCCGGGAGAAACCCGGCGGCGAGACAGATGAAGGCGGGCAACATGAGCAGCAGCGCCACATGCTTGAGGAACACCGGCGGCGCATAGAGCAGGCCGGTGACGGCCCGCGCCTGCCCGAAGCCCACCACGACAAGACAGAGACCCGCGAGGCTGACGAGCCCGTAGAGCACCATGAAGGTGGGCTTGCCCAACCGCACGATCAGCGCTGCGCGCAGGCCGGGCACCACGATCCGCAGCAGATGCACGCCCAAGAGAACGACGATACCGAGAACCAGTAGTCCCATGGCTGCACCCCATCACTGTGTCACGCCGTCGCCCAACAGCTTCAGCCGCCCATAGACGGCACCCGAAAGGGTTAACAAAGATTTATGAAGCAAATCCGGGCATCTGCAACGCTTTTCTGATATGCTGCGCTCCGCACGCCTCGAAAGCCACTTTCCGTCGGTTTTTCCGCATTCTATGGCCTTTGGCTGTCACGGCTTCAAAGGATCGCCGCATTCCTGTCGCATGGGCGAGCGCCGATCGTCTCCCTCCGGTCGCGCCGTGTTCAACATCTCTCTGCTGCGGGCCGACATCGCGCCCAGATCGCCATGGTCCGCAGCGGGCGCATCACGTCAGGTTTCCGCATGCACAGATCCTCTGCCCCCTTGGCCGCCCTCCTCCTGCCGTCGATGACGCTGGCGCCGTCGGTCGTGCGGGCGGACCCGCCGCAGCCGGCAGCACAGACCGCTCCGCCATCACTGTCCACGACGACACCATCGAACTTCCAGCAACTCGTCATCATCTCGTTCGACGGTGCCCACGACAATCGGCTCTGGGAGCGGAGCCTCGCCATGGGGCCGAGGGTCGGCGCGCACTTCACCTATTTCCTCTCCTGCACCTTCCTGATGACCAGGGCCGAGGGTGGGCGCTCCTATCAAGCGAGCGGCCACAAGGTCGGGGCGTCCAATGTTGGCTATGCCCAGAGCCGCGACGAAATCGCGACGCGCGTGCGTCACATCTGGCAGGCCCATCAGGATGGCCACGACATCGGCAGTCATGGCTGCGGCCACTTCGATGGCAAGGACTGGAGCGAGAAGGACTGGAGCGCCGAATTCACCGCCTTCGATGCAGCGCTCGACAATGGCTGGAAGGCCGGCGGCATTGGCCCCGAAGAACCAGACGGCTGGCGCAGCATGATCGACGGCATCAAGGGGTTTCGCGCGCCGTATCTCTCGACCAGCGCCGGGCTCGTTCCGGCCGAGCGAAAGGCGGGCCTGTCCTACGACGCCAGCCTTGTCACCAAGGGGCCAGCCTGGCCCACCCTTGAGGATGGCATCCAGCGCTTCGGCCTGCCGCTGATCCCCGAAGGCCCGACCGGCCGCCGCGTCATCGGCATGGATTACAATCTCTTCGTCCGCCACTCGATGGGGGTCGAAAACCGCAAGGACAGCGCCACCTTCGAACAACGCACGCTGAAGGCCTACCGCGATGCCTTCGCCGCCCAGTACGACGGCGCCCGCATCCCGCTCCAGCTCGGCTTCCACTTCGTGGAAATGAACGGCGGCGCCTACTGGCGCGCGCTGGAGACCTTCCTCACGGAGACCTGCCGGAAACAGGACGTCGCCTGCGTCAGCTATGCGCAGGCCCTCCCGCTGATCGAGGCACGAAAAAAGGCGGATCCCTCCGCCTTTTGATCGTCACGGGAAAGAACGGATCAGGGCTGAGCGGGACTTACCTCTTCTTCGTTCTGACCTTTCAGGTATCGCTGATCGATATCCGGCAGCGGCAGATCATCGATCGCAGCTTCGAATGCCTTCAGGCGTTTGTGGATGGACAAGAGTTCGATGATCGTCGTCCAGGAATTGACGAGGTATTGGAACGAGTTGGAAACTTGACCGAAGGCAGTGGCGATCTGCTGGTAGATACCATAGGTGATCTTGCCCGCGACGATGGTCGGTACCAGCATGAAGGTCACGAACAGAGCATCGGCCTGAATGTAGAAATAACGAGCGACGTTGAAGTACAGGTAGTGCCAATACATGCGGAAGTAGTTTCGGCGCACATTGGAAAACAACTCGACGACGGTGATCGGCTGTGCGCGATCGGCATGATCCTCACCATAGACGAGCTCCTTGCGGTACGCCGCCTCGACGCGCTGGTTGCGAAAATGCAGGCCCGGCAGCTTGATGCCGGCAAAGGCCAGTAGCAGCGTGCCGAATGCCGACCAACCAATGGCCAGCCAGAACAGCGAATGCGCAATCGGCCCGATGACCGGCAGTTCCGTAACGTAGCTCGACAGGGCAAACAGGATGGGAAGAAAGGCGATCAGCGTCATCACCGAATTGATGAGGCTGACGCCCAACCCTTCGAGAATGTTGGCGAAGCGCATCGTATCTTCCTGCACACGCTGCGAAGCGCCTTCGATGTGCCTGACACGCTCCCACTGCGACATGTAGTAGTCGTTCATCGCGGTGCGCCAGCGGAACACATAATGGCTGACGAAGAAGTCCGTGAGGATCGACACGAACATGCTGAGAAAGACGATCTGGCAGAAGATCAGCTGCAGCGAATAGAAATCCCAGACGGTAACGCCCGGCTTGCCCGTCAGGGCATTCTGCAGGAGATCGCCGAAAGGGCGGCGCCAGTTGTTGATCGCGACATACACCTGCACGCCGAAATAGGTGCAGAAGAGGATAAGCGCCGAGCCCCAGATGGACCAATCGATCCAGGGATGATCCCGGGCGATATAGTTCCAGACCCCACCGAAGAGCACGGTACAGACGAAGAAATAGGCATAGAAGAAACGATTGTCCGGCGTCAGGAAGAAGCGCAGATCGATCGGCATCTGATCCTCCGGGATCGGCGCATAGCCGATGGAGGCACCCCAATCCGCAACGAAGCCATACCAGAGGAAAATGCAGACGAGCGTCCACACGATCAGCGACGTGAAAAACAACTTCGGCTTGGGAAAGAACGAATGAAACAAGGCGGGAACCTTCTGGCTGGCGGGCGAACCGCCCGCGTTCATGGCGGCGAACCTAGGCCAATTGGAGAGGCTTCACAATCACACCCTTGAAAGGTTACAGCTTTTTAATCCCGGGTGGGCATCTCAAAGCCCCGATGCCCTGCGGATACCCCGGCGCTCGGCGAAGATGATGACCGCGCAGAGAATGAGGACGCCGCTGGCGATGAGCGTCGGCAGCGTGAAGCTGCCGGTGCTTTCGGCGAGCCAGCCGGCGACGAGCGGGCCGACGATCTGGCCGATGCCGAAGGCGGCGGTCATGACGGCGAGCGCGCGGCGCTGGCTGGCGGGCGCCAGCGCCCGGCCGATCTGGAGGCCGAAGGCCGTGATCATGACGAAGGTGGCGCCCAAAAGCAGACCGCCGGCCAGCGGTGCCGCCGGAAACGGCAGAACCACGGTAAGGATGAGGCCGAGCGCTTCCACGAGGAGGCCGATGAGATAGACGCCGACGATGCCGAAGCGCGGCACCGCCTTCCGCCATGCGGCAACGGAGGCCGCGGCACTCAGACCCGTAACGAGCCAGGAGAGAAACTCGATCGTGTGATCCACCGCACCCGCGCGCGCCATGGCGACCAGAAAGGTCGCGGTAATCACGTAACCGAAGCCGAACAGGCCGTAGGTCAGCGTCAAGGCCGCAAACGGCCGCGTCCAGACGAGCGGCGGCTCGGCCACGCTCGCGCTCGCGGTGCTCGTCGGCCCATCCGGCAGCAGCAGCGCCACGCAGGCGGTGCCGAGCAGAGCGAGGAAAGCCCCCGCAAACCACGCCTCCCGCCAGTTCGCCAAGGCTTCGCCCTGGCCCGACGGCAGCAGCCAGACCATCAGCGACGAGGCGGCGATGCCGAGCCCGACGCCCGCGAAATGCAGGGATTGCACATGGCTGCTGCCGGCCGCCGCACCTCGGGTCAGCACGATCTGGGAGATCATGATCATGGTGAAGGCGCTGGCCATGCCGGCGAGAAACCGGATCAGCGCGAACATCGCCACAGAGGTTGTCAGCCCCATGGCGCAGAGCAGCACGGTGGTCGCAACCAGCATGCCGAGACCGATCACCCGCTCTCGCCCTTGCGCGAAGGAGAGACCGGCCAGCACGGCGCCGAGCAGATACCCGACGAAGTTGGCCGCCGCTATGATCCCGGCCTGCCCCGGCGATAGCGGAATGTCCAGCATCATACCCGGCAGGATCGGCGTGTAGGAGAACCGGCCAAAGCCCATGGCAACCGCCATCGCGATCGCGCCGGCCATTGCCGTCGCCAAGAGCCGGAAACCCGATGTGCGCGTATGGGGCATCAGCCGGGCAGCGTCACGACGAGAGGACCGTTGCGCGTCACGACGACGGTGTGCTCGTACTGCACGGTCGGCGCGCGCGGCTCGCTGTAGAGCGTCCAGGCATCGTCGCCGCCTTCGGCATACTGCGCGCCCATCGACAGGAAGGGCTCGATGGTGAAAACCATTCCGTCCTCCATGCGCCGCTTCTCGTGCTTGTCCGGCCAGGTAGAGATTTCGGTCGGCTCCTCGTGCAATGAGCGCCCGACACCATGGCTGGCGAGGTTGGAGATCAGCGTGTACCGGTTCTTGCGGGCAAAGGCACCGATGGCATTGCCGATGGCGGCGAGCGGCTTGCCCGCCTTGACCTCGTTCAGCCCCACCCACATGGCGCGCTTGCCGTCGCGGCAGAGCCGTTCCGTCGCGCGCGAGATCGGCGGCACGGCGAAGGACGCGCCGGTATCGGCGAACAAACCGCCTTTTTCAGCTGAAACGTCGATATTGACCAGATCGCCGGCCGCGATCACCCTTGGCCCGGGAATGCCATGTGCGACCTCTTCGTTGACGCTGATGCAGGTCGCGCCGGGAAAGCGATAGGAAAGCTCCGGTGCAGACTGCGCGCCCTCCGCCTCCAGCGCCTTGCGGCCGATGAGGTCGAGTTCTGCCGTGGTCATGCCCGGTTCAAGAGCTGCGCCCATGATTTGAAGCGTATTGGCGCAGATCCGGCCGATCTCCTTCAGGCGTTCGAGATCGTCGGCATTTTCAAGGGTCATGGTCGTTCATATCCGAAAGCTGGTGCGGTGCAGTGGGGAACGAGGCCCCCGGTGCGCCGGTCGAAAAGCAAACCTATGTACTCCGCTTATTGCCCGCAAGGAAGCCGGGCGGCTGGCGGGAATCGCCATCGCGTCTCAAACGGCGTTCGCCGCCCGCGCTGCGTCCTCGGCGATCCCCGCGCGCACCAGCGGCGCGACCCTCGTGCCGTAGAGCTCGATGCCGCGCATGATCTGGTCGTGTGGCATCGGGCCGATTGCCATCTGCAACAGGAAACGATCGTTGCGGAAGATCCGGTGATGCCGGACGATCTTTTCGGCAACCGTCTCCGGATCGCCCAGAAACAGATTGCCGCGCGGACCGATCGCCTGATCGAAATGCGCCCGGTTTGTCGGCCCCCAGCCGCGTTCGCGGCCGATCCGGTCCATGACCTCGGCCTGCGGGCCGTAGAACTGGTCGGCTGCAGCTTGAGTCGTATCGGCGATGAAGCCATGCACGTTGATGCTGGTCTTCAGCCCCGTTGCCGGCTGCCCGGCCCGCCGCGCGGCCTCGCGGTAGAGATCGAACAGCGGCGCATAACGCGCCGGCTCGCCGCCGATGATGGCCAGCGCCACCGGCAGGCCGAGCGCACCGGCCCGCGCCACCGACTGCGGTGTGCCGCCAACGGCCACCCACAGCGGCAGCGGTGCCTGCAACGGTCGTGGATAGACGCCGCGATCGTGAAGGGCTGCCCGCTTCTCGCCCTCCCACGTCACGATCTCGTCGTTGCGCAAGGCCATCAAGAGGTCGAGCTTTTCGGAAAACAGGTCGTCGTAATCCTCCAGCGGATAGCCGAACAGCGGAAACGATTCGATGAAGGAGCCACGCCCCGCCATGATCTCCGCACGTCCACCGGAGAGAAGATCGAGCGTCGCGAACTGCTGGAACACGCGCACCGGATCGTCCGACGATAGCACGGTCACGGCACTGCTCAGGCGGATGCGGCTGGTGCGCGCCGCCGCCGCCGCCAGCACGACGGCCGGGGACGAGACGACATAATCGGCCCGGTGATGCTCCCCGAGCCCGAACACGTCGAGGCCGACCTGGTCGGCGAGCTCGATTTCTTCCAGCAGGTTCTTCAGCCGGCGCTCGCCCTCGCGGCCCTTGTCGGCGGCTTTGGGGTCGACATCGCCGAAGGTATAAAGACCGAGTTCCATGATGCGCCTGCCCTGCTGATGATGTTCGTCCTACACATAAACATGGGCATCGCGTTTTCCCACAGCCAAAGACAGAACGCTGCGTCGCCGCGCTGTTTACGGCCAAAGGCAGCGTAGTCCGCTCGGGATGAGTGAGCCGGCTGCCAAAAGCAATTGTCATGCGGCTGTCTTTGCGCTTAGTCTTGCCCGTCAAGACAAGGGGTCCGTATGACCAGCACCACCGAAACCGTCCATTCGTCTTCCGGCAGCATCCGGTTCCTGCTCAACGACCGCGAAATCGCCCTCACGACCGTTGCGCCCACCGCGACCCTGCTCGATTTTCTTCGGCTGGAGCGCCGGCTGACCGGCACTAAGGAAGGCTGCGCCGAAGGTGACTGCGGCGCCTGCACCGTTCTCGTCGGGCGTCTGGTCGCCGGAAACCTCGTCTATGAAGGCGTCAATGCCTGCATCCGTTTCGTGGGCTCGCTCAGCGCCACCCATGTCGTCACCGTCGAGCATCTGGCGGCACGCGACGGCACCCTGCATCCGGTGCAGCAGGCCATGGTGGACTACCACGGCTCGCAATGCGGCTTCTGCACGCCGGGCTTCGTCATGTCGCTCTACGGCCTCTGGCTGTCGAAGGACAATCCCGGCCGCGCCGACATCGAAAAGGCGCTTCAGGGCAATCTCTGTCGATGCACCGGCTACGAGCCGATCGTGCGCGCGGCCGAAGCCGTCGCCACCGCCCGGCCCGATGCCGTCTTCGATCCGATCCTGAAAATGCGCGATCGCGTTCGTGGGTTTCTGTCGGGTCTGCCCACCGGCGAAACCATCGTTCTCGGCCCGCCCGACGCCCGCCTCGTTGTTCCCGGCTCGGCGCAGGCGCTGGCCGGAGCGCTCGCCGAATATCCGGGCGCCACCGTCGTTGCGGGTTCCACCGATGTCGGCCTCTGGGTGACGAAGCAGATGCGGGCCATCAATCCCGTCATCTTCGTCAACGGCCTTTCGGATCTGCAATCGATCACCGAAACGCCCGACGGCATCACCATCGGCGCCGGCGTCACCTATTCGCTCGCCTTTTCCACGCTGGCGCGCCGCCTGCCGCCGCTCGGGAAGCTGCTCGACAGGCTCGGCGGCGATCAGGTGCGCAACATGGGTACCATCGGCGGCAACATCGCCAACGGCTCGCCCATCGGCGACACGCCGCCGCCTTTGATCGCGCTCGAGGCGACCGTCACGCTCCGCTCCATCTCCGGCACGCGCACCCTGCCGCTGGAGAGCTATTTCATCGCCTATGGCCGGCAGGACCGCCACCCGGGGGAGTTCGTCGAGAGCTTGTTCGTCCCCACCTTGCCCACTGACGAGCACTTCGCCGTCTACAAGATCTCCAAGCGTCGCGACGAGGATATTTCCGCCCTCTGCGCCGCCTTTCGCCTTGCCGTATCGCCGGAAGGCATCGTCACATCCGCCCGCATCGCCTTCGGCGGCATGGCCGGCACGCCGAAGCGCGCCACGGCCGTCGAGGATGCGCTGATTGGCAAGCCGTGGACAGAGGAAACCGTGACAGCCGCCCGCCCGGCCTTCGACCTCGATTACCAGCCGTTAAGCGACTGGCGCGCTACGAGCACCTATCGCGCGCTGACGGCCAAGAACCTGCTGTTGCGCTTCTATCTGGAAACATCCGGCGCACCGGCGGAGCTGGTGCGGTTCGAGGCCGCGGAATGATGTGAGAAGAAAGGCCCTCTCTGGCCTGTCTTCCATCCCGCCCAATGTATGCAAGACGCCAACGAACGTCAGGAACGCCATGGACACCTCCACCTTCGAAGAGCGCAAGACCATCGCAACCACCATTCGCGGCGGTATGCACAAGAACCTGCGCCATGACAGCGCGCACAAGCATGTGGCCGGCAGTGCCGACTATATCGACGATATGCCCGAGCCGGCGGGGACTTTACATGCGGCCCTCGGCCTGACCGACCGCGCCCATGCCGAGATCGTCTCGATGGATCTCGGCGCCGTGGAAGCCTATCCCGGCGTCGTCTGCGTTCTCACCGCGCGCGACATGCCCCATTCCAACGACATCAGCCCCAGCCACCTCGATGACGAACCGGTGCTGGCGGAGGGTCGCGTCGAGTTCCACGGTCAGGCTGCATTCGCCGTCATTGCCGAAACGCGCGACGCCGCCCGCCGGGCCACCCGCCTTGCCAGCATCGTCTACAACGACCTGCCGCACGCCATCGACGTCATCCAGGCGCGCGAGGCCGGCGGCAAGCTGGTGACCAAGCCGCTGACGCTTTCGCGCGGCGATGCCGCGCACGAAATGCCGAACGCGCCGCGCCGCGTGAAGGGCGAAATGCGCATCGGCGGGCAGGAGCACTTCTATCTCGAAAGCCACATCGCCTTTGCCATTCCCGGCGAGGACGACGATATCACCGTCTGGTCCTCGACCCAGCATCCGAGCGAGGTCCAGCACATGGTCGCGCATGTGCTCGGGGTCCCCTCCAACGCGGTCACCGTGCAGGTTCGCCGCATGGGCGGCGGCTTCGGCGGCAAGGAGACGCAGGGCAACCAGTTCGCCGCCATCGCGGCCGTTGCAGCCAAGAAGCTGAACCGTCCGGTGAAATTCCGCCCCGACCGCGACGAGGACATGGCCTGCACCGGCAAGCGTCACGATTTCCTCGTCGAATACGAGGTCGGCTTCGACGATGACGGCCGCATTCATGCCGTGGACGCAACCTTCGCTGCCCGCTGCGGCTACTCCTCCGACCTGTCCGGCCCGGTCACAGACCGCGCCCTCTTCCACGCGGATGGCGCCTATTTCTATCCGCACGTGCGCCTGACCTCCGAACCTCTGAAGACCAACACCGTCTCCAACACCGCCTATCGCGGCTTTGGCGGGCCGCAGGGCATCGTCGGTGCCGAACGCATGATCGAGGAGATCGCCTATGCGCTCGGCAAGGACACGCTGGATATCCGCAAGCTGAACTTCTACGGCGAAAAAGGCTCCGGCCGCGATCTCACCCCCTATCACCAACAGGTCGAGGACAACATCATCAGCAAGCTGGTGGCGGACCTTGAGGAAAGTGCCGACTACCGGAAGCGCCGCGCCGATATTCTCGCTTTCAACGCGGGCAGCCGCATCATCCGCAAGGGCATCGCGCTGACGCCGGTCAAGTTCGGCATCTCCTTCACCATGACCGCCTTCAATCAGGCGGGCGCTCTGGTCCATGTCTATCAGGACGGCTCGATCCACCTGAACCATGGCGGCACGGAGATGGGCCAGGGGCTCTACACCAAGATCGCGCAGGTGCTGGCGGACAGCTTCCAGGTCGATATCGACCGCGTGAAGATCACCGCGACCACGACGGGCAAGGTGCCGAACACATCGGCCACCGCCGCCTCCTCCGGCACCGACCTCAACGGCATGGCTGCGGCCGATGCCGCCCGCCAGATCAAGGAACGTCTCGTCGCTTTTGCGGCCGAACGCTGGCAGACGACGCCGGACAAGGTCTCCTTCGTGCCGAACCATGTTCTCATCGGCGAGGAGCGCGTCCCCTTCAACGACCTCGTCAAGCAAGCCTATTTCGCCCGCATCCAGCTGTCCGCCGCCGGCTTCTACAAGACGCCGAAAATCCACTGGGACCGCAACACCGGGCGCGGTACCCCTTTCTACTACTTCGCCTATGGCGCTGCCGTCTCGGAGGTCTCGATCGATACGTTGACCGGCGAATACATGGTCGAGCGGGTGGACGTGCTCCACGATGTCGGCCGCTCGCTCAACCCGGCGATCGATATCGGGCAGATCGAAGGCGGCTTCGTGCAGGGCATGGGCTGGCTGACGACGGAAGAGCTCTGGTGGGACGACAAAGGCCGGCTGCGCACCCATGCGCCCTCGACCTACAAGATACCTCTCGCCTCCGACCGCCCGAAGATCTTCAACGTCAAACTGGCGGAGTGGAGCGAAAACGGCGAGGAGACCATAGGCCGCTCCAAGGCCGTTGGCGAGCCGCCGTTCAACCTGCCGATCTCGGTGCTGGAAGCCATCTCCATGGCGGTCGCAAGCGTCGGCGAGTATCGTCAGTGCCCCCGCCTCGATGCACCGGCCACGCCGGAACGCGTGCTGATGGCCGTCGAACGGATGCGTGCCGCCTCATGAAATATGTCGTCGGCAGCCTGCAGGCATTTCTCGCCCGCGAGGCACATATCGTCTGGATCGACGTTTCGGAAACGCGCGGCTCGACCCCGCGCGAGACCGGCGCCTTCATGCTCGTCTCGCCCACCGACAGCCACGGCACCGTCGGCGGCGGGCAGATGGAGCATATGGCGATCGATCACGCCCGCAACATGCTGGCGGGCATGACGGCCGAGACGCGTCTCGACATCCCGCTCGGGCCTGAGATCGGACAATGCTGCGGCGGCCGCGTTGCGCTTTCCTTCCGCCCGCTCGACGCATCGGCGCGGGACGACCTCGATGCCATGCTGCAAGCCCGCGTCGACGGCTTTCCGGAGGTCTGGTTGTTCGGCGGCGGTCATGTCGGCCGGGCGCTGGCCGATGCGCTGGTGCTCCTGCCGGTACGCACCATCGCGGTGGAGACGCGCGGCACCGAACTCGACTTGATGTCGTCGCGCGCCAGCCACCGCCTGACGGCTATGCCGGAAGCCCTCGTGAAGGACATAGCCCCCGGCAGCGCCGTCATCATTCTCACGCATGACCATGCATTGGATTTTCTGATCGCTCGGGAAGCCCTCTCCCGCACGGACCTCGCCTATACCGGTATGATCGGCTCGAAGACCAAACGCGCGACCTTCGCCAGCTGGGCGCGCGACGAAGGGCTTGATGACGCCGCCCTCTCCCGCCTCGTCCTGCCCATCGGCGGCAAGACCGTGAGCGACAAGCGCCCCGCCGTGATCGCAGCGATGACGGTGGCCGAAGTGCTGGCCGCGCTCGACGCCTACTGGCGCACCGCCGGCTCGTAGCGCGGATCGCGGCCATCGAGAAAGCCGAGATCGCGCTGGAGATGCAGTGGCATGCCCTCCAGATCCAGCCGTGGATATCGCGCCGGCAGGAGCCGCGCGAACACCGCCCGCAGACGCCGCAGGGCATGGCCGAGCCCGCAAGTTTTCCGCGTAGGAAGAAGGACGGGTCGTGTCATCTGCAAGCTCATGGCATCACCATTCGGTCAGGAGTGGCTTGCATCATCGGCCTGCGCATGGTCGAAATCCAATCGAACATTCGCCTGATGCCATCAAGAGACCTGATCCATGAAGATGTCCCGACAGTTCCCGCTGAACGCCCTGCGCGTCTTCGAGGCTGTCGCACGCCTGTCGAGCTTCACCCGCGCCGGCGAGGAACTCGGCCTCACCCAGACGGCCGTCAGCTATCAGATCAAGCTGCTCGAGGAGAATATCGGCGAACCCCTCTTCCTGCGCCGCCCGCGCCAGATCACGTTGACGGAGACGGGGGAACGGCTGCTGCCGAAGGTCGCCCAAGGGTTCGATCTTCTGGGAGAGGCCGTGGTGGCGGCGCGGCGCGCATCGAGCGAAATCCTCATCCTGCATTCCACGCCCACCTTCGCCCAGCAATGGCTGACCCGGCGCCTCGGCACCTTTCAGTTCCGGCACCCGCAAATCGCCGTGCGACTCGTCACCGGCGCCCGCATGATCGATTTCCAGACAGAGAACGCCGACATCGCCATCCGCTGGGGTACGGGCGATTGGCCGGGCCTGATCAGCCACCACATCATGCGCCTCGACTTCGCGCCCATCCTCAGCCCGGAGCTTGCCAAAGCCCATGGCGGCATCTGCGCGCCCGCCGATCTTCTGAAACTGCCGCTCATCAGTCCATCCGATCCGTGGTGGAAACAATGGTTCACGGCTGCCGGCGTCGCCGATCCGAAACTCGACACCCTCACGCCGAACGATTTCGGCGTCCAGACCTTCGATGCGGCGGCAGCCATGGCCGGACAGGGCGTCGCCATCGTCAACCCCGCCCACTACGCGGACGACATCGCCGCCGGTCGCCTCCTCGTTCCCTTCGATATCCTCTGCAACGACGGACGGAACTACTGGCTCGCCTACGCCGAAAGCCGCCGCAACGTTCCCAAGATTCGCGCTTTCCGCGACTGGGTTCTGGAGGAGTTTGCCGGGGCTCAGGCGTAACGATTGCGGTAACCCGGCTCCAGTTAAACCTTGACGATTTTTGTATTTTACGTATTTTACACAGAACGGGAGATATCGATGTCCGAGGCTCTGAAAATACCAGCGACCGTCTTTTCTCGCAGCTTTGCGCGCTATCAGGACGAGGCCATTACCGAAAAGATGATCGAAATCACCAGCCATGGCCGGGTCGTCGGTGGCTATCTCTCAGCTAGTGAGCTTGAGCACTACAAAAGACTGAAGCGCCGGGAGCGCGAAGTACTCATCGTCGGCGAGCTGGACGATGAAACACTATCGGATCTCGAGAGTGCGCGCTATGGCATTTCACCGGCGTGAAATTACCGGCCCCTGCACCGGGTCTGGTGGTTCGATATGCCTTCCTCTGGAAAGAGGATCACGACAAAGGCAGATACGAAGCAGCCAAGGACAGACCCTGCGCCATCGTTCTAGCGGCAAATCTCCGGGAAACGGCAGAAATCCAGATCGTTGTCGTACCTATAACGCATTCCGCGCCCGCACCTGAAGAGGTATCGGCATCGCTCGAAATGCCCCGCGCGGTCGCTCGGACCCTGGGACTGGACGGTGGCAGGCATTGGGTACGGCTAACGCAGCTCAACCGCTTCATTTGGCCCGGTTACGATTTACGCCCGAGACCGGATGTCCCAGAGCGTGTCGATTACGGGTTCATTCCAGAAGCGTTCTTCAAGCGCATCAAATCGGCCATTCTGGCCGAAAATAAGAGGAAGAAGCTCTCGTTCACCCCACGGGACGAGTGATCCCGCCCCCCCCTGCAACGCCGCTGCGTTAGCAACTGACGTCCTCAATCCCCCGCCATATCGCGCTCGCCACCAAATATCTTGTCGAGCACGCCGATCTTTGAGAAAGCGCCCCTTCCCTCGCCCTGAAAATTCTCGCAATGTGACAGGCGGGGGGCATGAAAGGGGACAGGAATGTACGAATACGCGATCGTCTGGGAGTGGCTGGCCTTCGCCGTGCGCTGGCTGCACGTGATCACAGCGATCGCCTGGATCGGGTCCTCCTTCTATTTCATCGCGCTCGATCTCGGACTGGTCAAGCGGCCGCATCTGCCGGTCGGGGCCTATGGCGAGGAATGGCAGGTCCATGGCGGCGGGTTCTACCATATCCAGAAATACCTCGTTGCCCCGGCCATGATGCCGGAGCACCTGACCTGGTTCAAATGGGAGGCCTACACCACCTGGCTGTCGGGCTTCGCCCTCCTCTGTCTGGTCTATTACGGCGGTGCGGACCTGTTCCTCGTCGATCGCCATGTGCTCGATATCTCCTCCACCACCGCGATCCTCCTGTCGCTCGCATCGCTCGGCATCGGCTGGCTCTTCTACGACCTGCTCTGCAAGTCGCCCCTCGGCAAGAACACCTGGACGCTGATGGGCCTGCTCTATGTGGCGCTGGTGGCCATGGCCTGGGGCTACACGCAGATCTTTACCGGTCGCGCCGCCTTCCTCCATCTCGGCGCGTTCACCGCCACCATCATGTCGGCCAACGTCTTCTTCATCATCATGCCCAACCAGCGCATCGTGGTGGCGGACCTGATCGCCGGGCGCACGCCAGATCCGAAATATGGCGCGATCGCCAAGCAGCGCTCGCTGCACAACAACTACCTGACGCTGCCGGTCATCTTCTTCATGCTGTCGAACCACTACCCGCTGGCTTTCGCCACGGCCTATAGCTGGATCATCGCGGCGCTCGTCTTCCTCATGGGCGTCACCATCCGCCACTGGTTCAACACCACACATGCCCGCAAGGGCCGCCCGACATGGACGTGGCTCGTTACGGTCCTTCTCTTCATCCTCATCATGTGGCTCTCGACGGCGCCGAAACTGCCCGGCACGGCCGCCGTCTCACCCGCCTTCACCCGCTTCGCCGAGAACGCCCATTTTCCCGCCGTACGCGACACGGTCTCGACCCGCTGCTCCATGTGTCATGCCGCCGAACCGGTCTATGAGGGTCTCGTGCGGGCGCCGAAGGGCGTGATGCTGGAGAATGACGGCGAGATCGCAGCCCATGCCCGCGAGATCTACCTTCAGGCCGGCCGCAGCCACGCCATGCCGCCCGGCAACCTCACCGACATGACGGCCGACGAACGGGCGCTGATCGCCGCCTGGTTCGAAAGCGCCGCGGGAACCACCACACGATGACATCTACGCTTCTTCGCGGCCGCACGCTGACATTCCGCCGCCGCCCTTTGTCGATGGACGACGCACAGGCCTATATCTACGAAACCGACGGCGCCCTGCTGCTGCGCGATGACCTGATCGTTGCGAACGGAGCCTATGCGACCGTTCGCGAGCAGGCACCGGAAGATGTCATCGAGATAGACCACAGGCCACACCTCATCCTTCCCGGTTTCATCGATACCCATGTCCATTTTCCGCAAATGCAGGTCATCGGCTCCTACGCTGCCAACTTGCTGGAATGGCTGAACACCTACACCTTCCCGGAAGAATGCCGCTTTGTGGAAACAGCGCATGCGGAGCGCATCGCGGTGCATTTCTTCGACGAGATGATCCGCCACGGCACGACGACGGCGGTCGCCTATTGCTCCGTCCACAAGACCTCAGCCGATGCGTTTTTCGCGGAAGCGATGAAGCGCGACATGCGCATGGTCGCCGGCAAGGTGATGATGGACCGCAATGCCCCACAGGGCCTGCTCGACACGCCCGAGATGGGCTATGACGAGACCCGCGCCGTCATCGCCCAATGGCACGGCAAGGGCCGAAACCACGTCGCCATCACGCCCCGCTTTGCCATCACCTCGACGCCGGAGCAGATGTCGGCCGCACAAGCGCTCGCCGCCGAATTCCCGGACCTGCACATCCAGACGCATCTGTCCGAAAACCGCGACGAGATCGATTATACCCTCTCGCTCTACCCGAACGCTGCCGATTACACCGACGTCTATGCAAACTACGGCCTGATGGGACAGAAATCCCTGTTCGGTCACGCCATTCACCTGTCGCAGCGCGAGCGGGATGCGATGAGCGAGACAGGCTCCATCGCCGTGCACTGTCCCACATCCAACCTTTTCCTCGGCTCCGGCCTGTTTCCCCTGAAGGAACTGGAGCGGCGGGAAAAACCTGTGCGCATTTCGGTCGCCTCCGATATCGGCGGGGGATCGAGCTATTCTATGCTGCGCACCATGGACGAGGCCTACAAGATCCAGCAATTGCTGGGCGAGCGGCTGAACCCGTTCGACAGCTATTACTACCTGACGCTCGGCAATGCCGAGGCCCTGTCCCTGTCGGAGCGCATCGGCACGCTGGAGGCGGGAACCGACGCCGACCTCATCGTGCTCGACATGGCGGCAACGCCGGCCATGACGCTGAAAGCCGAGGTCGTCACCTCCCTGTCCGACGAACTGTTCCTGCTCCAGACCATGGGCGACGACCGCGCCGTGGTGGAAACCTACATTGCCGGGCGCGCGGCAAAAAGCACATTGCGTTGACTGGTCAATTTTATTGACCAGATGGACCGCAACCGCTTAACGACAGCGCTCCCGCGTGATAGGAGGAAAGCGACACCCCACTGCGGAGCTTGCCCATGCCGTCCCTCGAAATCAGCGACCTCAAAGCTCTGGCCAAGCGCCGCGTGCCGAAAATGTTCTTCGACTACGCCGATAGTGGCGCCTGGACCGAAGGCACCTATCGCGCCAACGAGGCGGACTACCACACGATCAAGCTGCGCCAGCGTGTGCTGGTCGATATGACCAACCGCTCGCTGGCCACCACCATGATCGGGCAAAAGGTCTCGATGCCGGTCGCCCTCTCCCCAACGGGCTTGACCGGCATGCAGCATGCCGATGGCGAGATGCTGGCGGCACAGGCAGCGGAAGAGTTCGGCGTGCCGTTCACGCTTTCGACCATGAGCATCTGCTCGATCGAGGACGTGGCCTCGGTGACGACCAAACCGTTCTGGTTCCAGCTCTACGTGATGAAGGACCGGGATTTCGTCCGCAATCTCATCGAGCGCGCCAAGGCTGCGAAATGCTCGGCGCTGGTGCTGACGCTCGACCTGCAGATCCTCGGGCAGCGTCACAAGGATCTGCGCAACGGTCTCTCGGCGCCGCCGAAATTCACGCCGAAACATATCTGGCAGATGGCAACGCGCCCTGGCTGGTGCCTGAAAATGCTGCAAACCCAGCGGCGCGGCTTCGGCAATATCGTCGGTCACGCCAAGAACGTCTCGGATCTCTCCTCCCTGTCCGCCTGGACGGCCGAGCAATTCGACCCGAAACTTTCCTGGGACGACGTCGCCTGGATCAAACAGCTCTGGGGCGGTCCGCTGATTCTGAAGGGCATCCTCGATCCGGAAGATGCCCGCATGGCGGCAAAGACCGGCGCGGATGCGATCATCGTTTCCAACCATGGCGGACGGCAACTCGATGGCGCGGCGTCCTCGATTTCAATGCTGCCCCGCATCGTCGATGCGGTCGGCGGCGACATCGAAATCCATATAGACGGCGGCATCCGCTCGGGACAGGATATCCTCAAGGCCGTGGCCCTCGGCGCGCGCGGCACCTATATCGGCCGCCCGTTTCTTTACGGTCTGGGCGCCGGCGGCAAGACCGGCGTACTGCTGGCGCTCGACATCCTGCGCAAGGAACTCGACATCACCATGGCGCTCTGCGGCAAGCGCGACATCCTCGACGTCAACAGGGATATCCTCGATACCTGAAGCCTGTCGCGCAAAAGTGCGCGGCGGTTTTGCGATAACGACATGCAGAATACGAAGGCCGGTCAGCTTCCGCGATAGGTCGAGTAGCTGTAGGGCGAAAGCAGCAGCGGCACATGGTAATGCGCCGCTGGGTCGGCAATGCCGAAGCGCAGAGGAATGATGTCGAGAAACGGCGGATCGGAGAGCGACGTTCCGCTCGCTTTGAGATAGTCACCGGCGTGGAAGACGAGTTCATAGGTCCCGCGCACAAGGGCCTCGCCCTCGAGAAGCGGCGCGTCCACCCGTCCGTCACTGTTCGTCGCCACGATCTTCAAGAGCGTCCGCGCCTCGCCTTCGATGTGGAAAAGCGCGACCTGCATGCCGGCGGCCGGCCGGCCCAGCGCCGCATCGAGAACATGGGTGGTCAAGCGGCCGGTGGCGGTCATCATTACCTCTTTTCAGAACCGACCGGCTGAATGCCGATGGGATTGGTGAACAGAAAGATCAGGAAATCGAAGATGCTGCGATCGTAAAAGCGGTCTCGAAAAAGACCTCTTCCAGATTATGCTCGCCGCCCTCGCGATCGACCACCAGAAAATCGCTGACCGCGCCGACGGCGATCAGCGGGTGGTGCCAGACATTGCGGCCGTACTGCACACCCTGACGCCCCGAGCAGGCAAACACGCGCGGACGACCGGGCAACCCGCCCTCGTCTTCCGCCACGACCGCCAGCCAGGACCGGTTATCGAGCGGAACGAAGCTCTGCGAGCCCCAGGGGTGCCGCTCCATCATATCGACGGCATAGGGAAACAGCCGTGGCTGTCCTCGGAAGATGTTGATGACGACGCGCGCGTCCTCGCCGGCAGCTTCGGCCCTTGCGAGCGCATGAAACCGCTCCGTCGTGCCGCCATTGATGAGCCGCATCGTTGCGGGATCGGCCTCGATGACACTGCCGAAAGGCGCGAAGGCCTCCGTTGTCAGCGGCTCGATGGGCAGGACGAGCCCGCTCATGCGGCCGATCCCGGAAGAAGAGCGTCGAGCCGCAGCCGCGCGATCGTCTCCACCTCGGCGGTGGCTGTCGCGAATTCCTCGTCCGGCGTATTGTCCAGACGCGCCTCGAACGCCGCGAGAATATCCTCCTTCGTCTTGCCGCGCACGGCGATGATGAAGGGAAAGCCGAACTTGTCGGTATAGATCGCGTTGCAGGTGGTGAAGCGCTCATGCTCCTCCGGCGTCAAACGATCGAGACCGGCCGAGGCCTGTTCAGCCTTGCTGTCGGCTGTCAGGTCGCCGGCAATGGCCAGACGGCCGGCCAGATCGGGATGCGCGCGCAGGACCTGAAGCCGCCTCTCGTCCGAGGCGGCCCGGAAAGCCCTCACCATCGCCGTATGCACGGTTGAGGCCGTCGGCGGCCCGTCCGGCAACCCTTCGAGTGCCTCTTCGGCGACCCATGGGGAATGCTCGAAGATACCTCCGAACCGGCCGATAAACGCCTGGCCCTCGGCGCTGTCCTTCGCAATGCTCATAGGCCAGCCTCCGGCTTGTGATGTGCATGCCAGTGGTGGGCGATGTCGATCCGTTTGGCGATCCAAACCTTATCCTTGGACAGCACGTAATCGACGAAACGTGCCAGCGCCGCTGCCCGCCCGGGTCTCCCGACGAGACGGCAGTGAAGGCCGATATTCATCATTTTCGGGCTCCCCTCGGCACCCTCCTCATAGAGCACGTCGAACGTGTCCTTGAGATAGGTGAAAAACTGGTCGCCGGAATTGAACCCCTGTGGCGTGGCGAACCGCATGTCGTTGGCATCGAGCGTGTAGGGAATGATGAGATGCGGCGTCTCCGGCGTCTTGCCGGGCACCCAATAGGGCAACTCGTCGGCATAGCTGTCAGAGGAATAGAGGAAGCCGCCTTCCTCGATGACCAGCTTCAGCGTGTTGTCGGAAGGCTTGCCCTGATAGAGACCGAGCGGATGCGAGCCGGTGAGTTCCGTGTGCAGCCGCACCGCATCCGTGATGTGGCGGCGCTCCTCCTCCTCGGTAAAGTCCTTGTATTCCAGCCAGCGATAACCGTGGCTGGCAATTTCCCAGTCGGCTTCCTTCATGGCGGCAACCGCGTCCGGGTTACGCGCCATCGCCAGCGTCACACCATAGACCGTTACCGGCACGTTGCGGCTTGTGAACAGGCGCCACAGCCGCCAGAAGCCCGCGCGCGAGCCGTATTCATAGATCGATTCCATGTTCAGATTGCGCTGCCCGGGCCAGGGCTGCGCGCCGACGATCTCCGACAGCAGCGATTCGGAGGCCTTCTCGCCGTCCATGATCGTGCTCTCGCCGCCTTCCTCGTAGTTGACGACGAATTGAACGGCGATCCTGGCCTCGCCGGGCCATTGAACCTCCGGCAGATGACGGCCGTAGCCGACGAGATCGCGCGGTGTCGAAAAATCCATAGTCACCCCTCTTTGTCGCCAAACGGTACCATCCGAGGCAGGAAAGTCGAGGCATAAAGAGCGATATCGACAGCCGAAATCGGAGAGGCCTTCACGGCTCGAACGTCGGTCGGATGCGCCTGTCTCCAGCGCCGGTGATCAGGCGCTCGTCGTCAGCCGCCGCATGGCCTGCGCCATCTGCACCTCACGCGCAGGCGTCGCCGCCGAGGCGGTGGGATCGGAAGGCACGGCAAAGCGCGCCGTCGGCTTATGTGCCGAAAGCTTGCCGAGAGGGTGCTGGGAATGCACGCGCAGCGGCGCGCCCGCCCCGGGCTCGATGAACAGCGCAAGGCTCGCCACCTTTACCGGTTGCGCGAGCAGGGGCTCGAAATGCGCCCGCAACGGCCCTTCCATCTTCGCGCGCATGGCAGCCGTCATGGGTCCGGTCAGCATCATGTGGAACCGGAATTCGTCCATGACGAAAGGATGTCCCCAGCGGTGCAGGTTCGAAAACTGCGGTGCCGTCAGCTTGTCGGAATCAAGCCGCTCAATATCCTGCTCGGTAAAGGGCGCACGGAACTCATCGAAGGCCTGGACGACCCGTGCCGCGAGATGCGTCATCGGCTCGCAAGGCACGCGCGGGCTGAGCCCGAAAGCGCTGCCGAGCCAGGAGACCTCGAGATCCGGAATCTCGAACGGGGTGATATCGCCGGCAAACCGCATCATCGCCTTCAGAAGTGCTGATTCGGTCCGGTCCGGCGCCAGAGGAAATGGCGCCTTGATCGACCCGTGGAAGCCGTAGCGACGCGGCACGGCGGTGTAGAAGGCGACATCCTGCGCGCTGCATCCTGCCACCGACAGTTGCTCGCAAAGGTCACCGGAATAGACGTTTCGCCCCAGCCATTCGGCTGCGGCAACGGAGAGCGGATCATGGATCGGCGGGGTGAAGCAAATGGCGTAGCGCATGGCAAACCTCGATTTGCCCCCTGCGCTACGTGATTTGCATGACAGCCTGACGAAGACAGCCTCAATGTGCATCGAAAACAACGGAACCCGGACGGCCATTCGCACGTTTTAAGACCATCAAGCCAGAAGAGGAGAAGGAACGTGACCTATCACAACCCCAATCTGCACGGCGACAGCCCCGATCATCCGGGGGACGGCCAGAAGCTTCAGGACGCCAGCATCGTCGAGACTCATGATCTTATTGCCAGTGACAAGGTTGAAGGAACGCGCGTCTACGGAGCAGACGGCAAGCGGATCGGCTCGATCGAACGCTTGATCATCGGCAAGCGCAGCGGTCAGGTCGCCTACGCAGTGCTCGGCTTCGGTGGATTTCTTGGCATTGGCGAAGATCATTACCCGATCCCGTGGACGAAGCTCAGCTATGATGAAGAGCTTGGCGGCTACAGGACACAGTTGACCCGCGAGCAGGTCGAGAAAGCTCCGAAGTATCGCAGCGACGACGAATATGACTGGAACCGCGAAAACGGTCGCCTTGTCTACGATTATTACGGTGTGCCGCCCTACTGGATGTAGCTGTGCGTGAAATACGACGATGAAGGGCGCGCCGGGAGGCAGCGCCCTTCTTTCAGGGAGAAAGATGGCTTTCGCATCGGAATGATTGAGGCAGTACGATACCCCCGTTTCCATCGCCCGCGTGTGCGGTGATCCCCTCCACCACGGCCTGTGCCAGACGATGTGCGATGCCGAAGCTGATCTTAAAGCCGCCGGTCAGGAGATGCAGGCGGGAATGATCCGGATGCGGCCCGGCCATCGGATCCCGTCCGATCGCCCTCGGACGCAGGCCCGCCCAACGCTCGAGGATCGGCGCGCCCGCCAGTTCCGGGACCAGCCTCTCCGCTTTGACGAGCAGATCGTCGAGCCGATAGTCGGTCGAAAACGGATCGGCATAATCTACCTCGCTGGTGCTGCCGATCGCAACGCCGCCCGCGTCATGCGCGATGACGTAGATGCCGTCCGAATAAAGGATCGGCAGCGCGGGATCGAGATCGACCGCCAGCCGCGCCGCCTGCCCCTTGACGCCCGTGCCGCTCCCCGGCCTTGCCACTCCGCCAGCCAACGTCGGCAAGCCGTCGATGAGTGGAAAGCTATCGACGCCCGCCGCCAGCACGATATGGCCGGCATGGACCACGGTTCCTTCGGCGATAACCACCCGCCCCTGACGCGGATCAATTTCGCGTACGGCGCAACCCTCGCGGATGGTCACATTGGGCATACCAGAGAGTACGGACGTCAACAGGCTCAGGAATCCGCGCGGCGAAACACGTGCGGCCAGTCGATCGAAAACGGCTCCGTGCGCGACGACATCCGACGAGAAAAGGCCATCCGGTGCGGTATCCAGAACGCTCCAGGCAAAGCGGCGCTCGCCGCTTCGCCAGTTCACATCTGCATCCGCCACCTGCCGCAGCGCGATCTGTCGTAAATGCGGCTTTGCGAGCGGAATGAGCCGGCCCGTTCGCCGGTATCCTGCGGAAAGACCGGTCTCGGCCTCCATCCGTCGGATCTCGCCCTCCAGCGAAACCAACGCATCGAACTGGAACTGCTTCTTGTCGTTCCAGCGGTCCGGCGTGTGCGGCATCAGCGCGCCGAGCAGCCCGCCGCTCGCGCCTGCCCCGATCGTCGCCCGCTCCACGAGCAGCACCTCAAGCCCCGCGCGCGCCGCATGAAGCGCCGCCCAGAGGCCCATGATGCCCCCGCCGATGACGACCAGATCCGTCTTAACATCCGCCATCGATTGACCTTGCCCAAAGGGCTCATTATCGCTTGTCCATGACCGAAAGCCACCCGACGAAAGCCGTTGAAGCCCCGACGCCGAACCATCAGGCGCCGGACCGCCAGACACTCGACTGGCATACCGGCGATATGCCGTATTCCGTTGAATTTGACGATCATTTTTATTGCCGCACGGATGGACGGCTGGAATGCGGTCATGTCTTCCTGAACGGTAATGGCCTGCCGGATCGTTGGCGCGACAGGCAGGACATCTCCATAGGCGAACTCGGTTTCGGCACCGGTCTCAATTTCTGCGAAACATGGCGGCAATGGAAGATGGCTGAGAAACCGGCCGACGCCCGCTTCGCCTTCACCTCGTTCGAGCGTTTCCCGATGCAGGCTACAGACATCGCGCGCGCCCTCTCCGCCTGGCCCGAGATCACGGACGAGCGCAACGGGCTGGTTGCCGCATGGCCGCAGACGCTGTCCGGCAGCGTCCGTCTCGACCTCGCAAACGACATCACGCTCACCATCGTCTGCGGCCCGGCCATCGACGGCGTTGCAGCCTATGCCGGCACGATCGACGCCTGGTACCTCGACGGCTTCGCACCCTCGCGCAATCCCGACATGTGGTCGCAGGCGCTCATGGCAGCGGTGCACGACCGCACGGCGCCAGCCGGCACGTTTGCCACCTACGCCGCCGCCGGTTTCGTGCGCCGCAATCTGCAGTCAGCGGGCTTCGTGGTGGAGCGCCGCAAGGGCTTTGCCGGCAAGCGGGAAATGTTGTGCGGCACCAAGCCAACGGAGCTTGCACGCACCCTGTACGAATGATGGTCCGTTCGCACATGCGAAAAGACAGCTTGACTTTCGGCCGGGAAACAACGACATGAGGGCCAGCGTCACCTTCCGGCCGCCGCGTGAGCGTGCCCAGCGGATTTTGTCATTCCGTCGCGAAGGCCAAGCGCACCCATGAGACCGTGCCATATTCGGCACCCGCAGCGCAGACAGCTTTTTCAACCCACCAAGATCCCATTTCACGCGGGGTTCTTGAAACCAGATGACCCGGAACCGCAAAGAAGCGTTGTTCCGGTCCCTGTCGTTTGGCGCCCCGAAAGGCATACCTTTGACCAATTTTTCTTCCCTTGGCCTCTCCGAGCAGATGGTTGCGAACCTTACCCTTGAAGGTTTCACCGTGCCGACGCCGATTCAGGCCGAAGCCATTCCGCTCGTTCTCGCAGGTCATGACCTCATTGGCCTCGCACAGACCGGCACCGGCAAGACCGCTGCGTTCGGCCTGCCGATGATCGAGCGCATGCTCGCCGATGGCAAGCGCGCCGATCCGCGCAACGTGCGCGCCCTGATCCTCGCCCCGACCCGCGAACTGGTGAACCAGATCGCCGCCAACCTGAAGGTCTTCGTCAAGAAGAGCCCGCTGCGCATCGGCCTCGTCGTCGGCGGCGCCTCCATCAACAAGCAAACCCAGCAGCTGGAACGCGGTGTCGAGATCCTCGTCGCCACCCCCGGCCGCCTGCTCGACCTTCTCAACCGCAAGGCCGTGACGCTGACCACCGCGCGCTATCTCGTGCTCGACGAAGCCGACCAGATGCTGGACCTCGGCTTCATCCACGACCTGCGCAAAATCTCCAAGCTCGTTCCTAAGAACCGCCAGACCCTGCTGTTCTCGGCAACCATGCCGAAGGCGATCGCGGATCTGGCCGGCGACTACCTGACCGACCCGAAGCGCGTCGAAGTGGCAACAGCCGGCAAGGCTGCCGACAAGATCGAGCAGTTCGTGCATTTCGTCAACGGCAAGGACGGCAAGGTCACGCTGCTGAAGCAGTCGCTGACGGCAAACCCCGATGGCCGCGCCATCGTCTTCTCGCGCACCAAGCATGGCGCCGAAAAGCTGATGAAGCATCTGGAATCGGTCGGTTATTCCGCAGCCTCCATCCACGGCAACAAGAGCCAGGGCCAGCGCGAGCGCGCCCTCAAGGCCTTCCGTGACGGCGAGATCAAGGTTCTGGTCGCCACCGACGTCGCCGCACGCGGCATCGACATTCCCGGCATCACCCATGTCTACAACTACGATCTGCCGGAAGTCGCCGAAGCCTATGTTCACCGCATCGGCCGTACGGCTCGTGCCGGCCGCGACGGCATCGCCATCGCCTTCTGCGCACCGGACGAAGCTCGCCTGCTGCGCGACATCGAGAAGCTGATGGGCATGACCATAACGGTCGCCAGCGGCGAAGCGCCGGCCAACATCTCCCGCGCACCGGCAGCCCGCAATGCGCGCGGCAATGGCGGCCGTGGCAGCAACAATGAAGGTCGCAACGGCCAGGGCCGTGGCGAGAACCGCGGTGGCCAGGGGCGCAATGACGGTCGCAACGAGAACCGTGGCGGCGAGAACAACCGCCCGGCCCGCGTGGCACAGGCACCGAGCCCGTTTGCAGGCGACGACCTGCTGGCCGGTGACGACAGCGCGCGCCGCGAGCACCGCAAGGGCCAGGGTCCTGCCGCACAGGCCGCCCATCAGGCAGCCCTTGCCAAGCGCAACGGCAACCGGAACGGCCGCCCGGGCGGCGCACCCCGCACCTCCAGCCGCGGCCCTCGCCCGGCAGCCGGTAGCCCGGGCGCACAGGCAGCCCAGCGCCGCGAAGGCTCGCGCCGCGAAGAAGCGTAATCACGCTGGCCAATGAGTAAGGAAAAACGGCGGGACCAAAAGTTCCGCCGTTTTTGTTTGCAAGGCCCCAGCGCACCGAAGGCATACGCTTATTCAATAAGCAGTTGCGAAGATGTTGCGCGAAAATGCAGCGCGTCCAGATGAAACGCGCCTTGCCATTCCGCACGCGAAAGCCATGTCACCCCTTGAGGGGACAGCCAGAACGGGTGAAAATTTCTTTCTGTCTGAAACGAGCATGCTTCTTGCATTGCCAAAGCGCTTGTAATCAAATGGCTTAAAAAGGGGACCAAGCCGTTGGCATTCGATGAAATGATGAATGCGGACAACACTCCGCGACCGCCTTACACGACATATAACGAGTGGTATGCCAACCAGGACAGAGCCCGCCTGATCGCCAAGTCGAAAGAGGCCGAGAACATCTTCCGCAAGACCGGCATCACCTTTGCCGTGTACGGTCATGCCGACAGCGCCGAAAAGCTCATCCCGTTCGACATCATCCCGCGCATCATCTCCGCGCGTGAATGGCGCCGCCTTGCGCAGGGCATCGAGCAGCGCGTGCTGGCGCTCAACGCCTTTCTTGACGACATCTACCACAAGCAGGAAATCATCAAGGCCGGCCGCATTCCGCGCGAGCTGATCGAGAAGAACGACGCCTTTCTGCCGCAGATGGTCGGCATGCGGCCGCCGGGCGGGGTCTACACCCACATCGTCGGCACCGATATCGTGCGCACCGGCGAAGACCAATTCTACGTTCTCGAGGACAATGCACGCACGCCTTCCGGCGTCAGCTACATGCTCGAAAACCGCGAAACGATGATGCAGATGTTCCCCGAGCTGTTCTACCAGAACCGCGTCCAGCCGGTGGAAAACTACCCCTATCTGCTGCGCCATTCGCTGGCCGCCGTGGCGCCTCCCGGCTGCGAGGGCAAGCCCCGCGTCGCCGTGCTCACGCCGGGCATCTACAATTCCGCCTATTACGAACACGCCTTCCTCGCGGACATGATGGGCGTCGAGCTGGTCGAAGGCTCGGACCTTCGCGTCATCGACGGCAAGGTGCGCATGCGCACCACGCGCGGCTACGAGGCGATCGACGTGCTCTACCGCCGTGTGGACGACGATTACCTCGATCCTCTGACCTTCAAGCCGGAATCCGCGCTTGGCATTCCCGGCATCATGGATGTCTACCGCGCCGGCAACATCACCATCGCCAACGCCCCCGGCACCGGGATTTGCGACGACAAGGCGATCTACTCCTACATGCCCGAGATCGTGGAGTTCTACACAGGCCAGAAGGCGCTGCTCGAGAACGTGCCGACATGGCGATGTTCCGAGCCTTCGAGCCTGCAATATGTGCTCGACAACCTCGCCGACCTTGTCGTGAAAGAGGTCCACGGCTCCGGCGGCTACGGCATGCTGGTCGGCCCGACGGCCTCCAAGAAAGAACGTGCGCTGTTTGCCGACAAGCTGAAGACGCGTCCGAGCAACTACATCGCCCAGCCGACCTTATCCCTCTCGACCGTACCGATCATGGTCAACAAGGGCATCGCGCCGCGCCATGTCGATCTCCGACCTTATGTGCTGGTGTCCGACAAGGTGCAGATCATTCCCGGCGGCTTGACCCGCGTGGCCCTGAAGGCCGGCTCTCTGGTGGTGAATTCCAGCCAGGGTGGCGGCACGAAGGACACTTGGGTACTGGAGGACTGACCGGCATGCTTGGAAGAACCGCAAACGGCCTTTACTGGATGTTCCGCTATATCGAGCGGGCCGAAAACAGCGCCCGCCTCGTGGATGCCGGACTGCGCATGTCCCTCACCCGCTCGCATCTCGGCGAAGACAACTGGGAAAGCGTGCTTCAGAGCTCGGGCGTCATCGACATTTACGAACAACGCTACGAAAGCGCGACCAGCGCCGACGCCGTCGATTTCCTGCTGCGCGAGACGACCAATCCGTCGAGCGTGCTGTCCTGTATCGAAGCCGCCCGCAGCAATGCCCGCATGGTGCGCACCGCCCTGACGCGCGAAACATGGGAGGCGGTCAATGAGTGTTATCTCGATCTCAAATCCATGCTCGCCCGCCGTGTGAAGGCCGCCGACCTGCCGGAGGTCATCGACGCCATCAAGCGCAAAACGGGCCTCATCCGTGGTGCGTTCCACGGCACGATGCTGCGGAACGACCTGTTCAACTTCTCGCGCATCGGCACCTTCATCGAGCGCGCCGATAACACCGCCCGCATTCTCGACGTGAAATACTACGTCCTGCTGCCGGCCGTCTCGCAAGTGGGTACCGCCATCGACAACGTGCAATGGGAGTCGATCCTGCGCTCCGTCTCGGCCCATCGCAGCTATGGCTGGGTGTACGAGGCGGAATACAAGGCGGCGAACATCGCCGATTTCCTCATCCTTAACGGTCGCATGCCGCGCTCGCTCGCCTATTGCTACGACAAGATCAACAGCAATCTCGGTTATCTCGAACGGGAATACGGCGAGCGGCACAGCGCGCATGAAACGTCTGGGAACACGCTGAAATCGCTGCGGAACTGCTCGATCAAGGACGTGATGGATCAGGGCCTGCACGAGTATATCGAGACGTTCATCATCCAGAACAATCGTCTGAGCCAAGAAATCTCCGACGGCTACCGGTTCTATTGAACAAGGACATATCAGGCGCATGCGACTGAAAATCACCCATACGACCGAATACAGCTATGCGGAGCCGGTCAGCTACTCGCTGCAACGGCTCCGCCTCACGCCCTTCACCCAGCCGGGACAGACCGTTCTGAACTGGGAGACATCGGTGGAAGGCGCGAAGGTGGAGGTCGGTTACGAGGATCATTTCGCCAACCGCGTCACCCTCGTCAGCGTCATGGGAGACCAGATCCGCATGCGCATCGTGGCGCGCGGCGAGGTCGAGACGGAGGATCGCGCCGGGGTATTCGGGCCACACCAGTCCTACATCCCGCTCTGGCTCTTCCAGCGCGACACACCGCTGACCAAGCGGACGAAGCAGATCCGCGATCTCGCCAAGTCCCAATCCGGCGACGGTGTCCTCGCGCAGATGCACAACCTCATGGGCGCGATCCACCAGGCCGTCGCCTTCGAGCCGGGATCGACCGGCACGGAAACGACGGCGGACGAGGCGCTGACCCGCGGTATCGGCGTCTGTCAGGACCACGCCCACATCTTCATCGCCTGCGCCCGCTCGGTCGGCCTGCCCTCCCGCTACGTCTCCGGCTATCTGATGATGGACGACCGCATCGAGCAGACCGCCACCCATGCCTGGGCCGAAGCCCACCTTCCCGGCCTCGGCTGGGTCGGCTTCGACGCAGCCAACGACGTCTGCCCCGACGAACGCTACGTCCGCATCGCCACCGGCCTGGACTACCGCGATGCAGCCCCGATCTCGGGACTGGTCCACGGGGCCGCGAACGAAACGCTGACGGTGGCGTTAACGGTGGAACAGCAGGGGCAGAGCCAGAGTCAGAGTTGAGGGTCGAAGCTCGGAATGTCCGGTTATCCGAGAGGCTGCGACGAACCAGGCTATGTCCGAAGATATGTCAGCGACCTCTCGGCAACCGGATAGAGCCGATCACAACTCTCGCGTCCAATGCTTAAGCAGCACGCAGAGCAATGTCAGCGCAATGCCGGAATTGTATCGATATGCCCGGCCGCGCTGTAGGCCAAAATCGCTTTATCCGCCGTCATCAACGGCAAAGCATGATGACGGGCCGTCGCGACAATCATCCGGTCGGCCGGGTCTGCGTGGAAGGTTCCAGGCAACCGGACACTCTCGACGGAGATCGGACCGGTAAGCGGCGCAATCTCAATGCCCGGCAACGCAGTGACCTGCTCTATCCATCGACTGACATCGATGCCGAGAACAATACGGCCCTTTTCCACGAGCATTGCAATTTCCCATAAACTGATCGCAGGGATAAGCACCCGGCCTTGTGCCGTCGCCGTGTCAAGAAGCGTTCTTGCCTCGCGCTTCAGCTTGGGATCGTCCTGAATGGCCCAGACGAGGACATGCGTACCAGCACCATCAAGACAGTGCGGTCCAATCTCCAGGCTCGACAACCGAACCGAATGGATCCGCAAAGCTATAAGCTGGCGTCTTGAGAGCGCCGATCACACTCCGACGACCATTTGATGGGGAAAGCGGGGTTACCAGCGCTACGGGTTCGCCATCCTTGGTGACGATCACAGCCTCCCCATCATCCTTCATACGGTCGATGATGGTCATGCACGTCGCTTCAAATTCAACAGTACCCACATGCCGAACGTTCATGGCACATCTCCGGTTCAGGAGGAAAAGATAAGACCTTCGCCGATAAGGCACAAGTCCTCACAACACCCCCACCCTCACAACCACCTCAGCCCCCGCGACCAGCCGGTTCCTCAGCGGCAGCCCGAACCCAGCAGCCTCCATCTCGAACACATCGCCCGCCTCGGCCCGCACACCATCTCCGAACGACAGCGTCGCCGTGCCGAACATATGCACGTGCACATCGCCCGGCGCACGGAACAGGCTGTATTTGAAGTGGTGATATTCGAGGTTGGCGAAGCTGTGGGACATGTTGGCTTCACCGGAGAGGAAGGGCTTTTCCCAGAGGACGGCGCCGTTGCGCAGGATGCGGGAGGTGCCCCGGATATCCCGCGGGGCATTGCCGATGCGGATCTCCGGGCCGAAGCTGGCGGGGCGCAGCTTGGAGTGCGCGAGGAAGAGGTAGTTGACCCGCTCGGTGACATGGTCGGAAAACTCGTTGGCAACGGCAAAGCCGAGCCGGAAGGGCTGGCCGTTGTCTGCGATGATGTAGATCCCGGCGATTTCGGGCTCCTCCCCGCCATCGGCGGCGAAGGCGGGCGAGACGAGATCGCCGCTCGGTGACGCGAGTTGCAGGCCGTTGCCCTTGTAGAACCATTCCGGCTGAACGCCCGTCTCGCCCGGCTTCGGCTTGCCGCCTTCCAGCCCCATTCGGAACATCTTCATGGAATCCGTCATCGCCGCTTCGTCGGTCGTTGCCGAGGTATGCATCGCATCGCGGGTGGCAGCGGAGCCGAGATGGGTGAGGCCCGTGCCGGTCAGGTGGAGATGCGCCGGATCGGGATGGGTGATCGGCGGCAGGAACCGGCCTTCCGCATAGGCTGCCTGAAGATCGACCACACCCGCCACGCCCCGCGCCGTCACGACATCGCCAAGCGTTCGGCCGGAGTTTGCAGCCTCCATCGCAAGATCATAGACGCTCAACGCACCGCGAACGGCACGGGCCGGCTCGCCTTCCTCGCGAACCGCGACCGTGATCGGACCGTCCTCATTGCGGATCTGCGACATCAGCATAGTATTCTCTCCCGTTTCAAATGCGAACGCCGCCATCCGAGCGTGTCGGACGGCGGCGCGATCTCAACGACGTGAACGTGACCTTTTCAGGCGACGATCAGCCCTTGTTCTTGTTGTAGACGTCGAAGAACACGGCAGCGAGCAGAACCAGGCCCTTGACCAGCTGCTGGTAGTCGATGCCGAGACCCATGATCGACATGCCGTTGTTCATGACGCCCATGATGAACGCGCCGATGACCGCACCGGTGATCTTGCCGACGCCGCCCGAAGCGGATGCGCCGCCGATGAAGCAGGCCGCGATGACGTCGAGCTCGAAGCCGACGCCGGCCTTCGGCGTTGCCGAGTTCAGGCGGGCCGCGATGATCATGCCGGCAAGAGCGGCGAGAACGCCCATGTTGACGAAGGTCAGGAAGGTCAGGCGCTCGGTGTTGATACCCGAAAGCTTAGCGGCCTTCTCGTTACCGCCCATGGCGTAGATACGCCGGCCGATGGTCGAACGCGTGGTGACGAAGGTGTAGAGCGCGATCAGAAGCGCCATGACGATCAGCACGTTGGGGAAGCCGCGATAGGTCGAAAGCTGGAAGCCGAGGAAGATCGCGACGACGCCGATGATGGCCATCTGGATGGCGAAGAACACGAAAGGCTCGTTCTCCGTGCCATGCTTGTCGTTGTTGCGGCGGTCCTTCATGCCGAAATAGACGGCGAGACCGACGAGGACGATAACAGCAACCAGCGCGAAGAGGTTGGTGACGATCTCCGGGTTCGGATTTGCGAAATAGAGCAGGTCCGGAACGAAACCCGTTGACAGGATCTGGAATTCCTTGGGGAAAGGACCGATCGGGCGGTTCTGGAGGATGAGATAGGTCAGGCCGCGGAAGACGAGCATGCCGGCCAGCGTCACGATGAAGGACGGGATCTTCTGGTAGGCGACCCAGTATCCCTGCGCTGCGCCGACGAGACCGCCAAGGACCAGGCAGAGCGGCACTACGAGCGAATAGTGAATGCCCCATTTCACCATCATCACGGCCGACAAGCCGCCGGTAAAGGCAACGATCGAGCCGACCGAGAGGTCGATATGGCCGGCGACGATGATCAGCAGCATGCCCAGCGCCATGATGACGATGAACGAGTTCTGCAGGATCAGGTTGGTGATGTTGACGGGGCGGAACAGCACGCCACCGGTGACAAACTGGAAGAACAACATGATGACGACGAGTGCGACCAGAAGGCCGTATTCGCGGATGTTGGCTTTCAGATAGGCGCCGACGGACGGCTTTGCTGTTGGTGCGCTGGTTTCAAGGACCATTAGTGCTTCTCCCCGGAGCGCATGATGGCTCGCATGATGGATTCCTGGCTGGCTTCACCCTTGGGAAGCTCCGCGACGATGCGACCTTCGTTCATGACGTAGATGCGATCGCAGGTTCCCAGAAGCTCGGGCATCTCGGACGAGATCATGAGAATGCCTTTGCCCTCGGCGGCCAGCTGGTTGATGATGGAATAGATTTCGTATTTCGCACCGACGTCGATACCGCGTGTCGGCTCGTCGAGGATGAGGATTTCGGGATTGGTGAACAGCCACTTGGACAGCACGACCTTCTGCTGGTTGCCGCCCGAAAGATTGACCGTTTCCTGATAGATCGAGTGCGAGCGGATGCGCAGGCGCTTGCGATAGTCGGTGGCGACCTCGCGCTCGCGATGCCCGTCGATCACGCCGCCATTGGCAACAGCCGGCAGATTGGCGAGCGTCGTATTGTGCATGATGTTGTTGTTCAGCACGAGACCCAGATGCTTGCGGTCCTCGGTGACATAGGCAAGACCGGCTTCGATGGCCTTCTGGATGGTGCTGACGTCGACCGGCTTGCCATGCATCATCACATCGCCGGTGATCTTGTGGCCCCAGGAACGACCGAAGATGCTCATCGCCGTTTCGGTGCGACCAGCGCCCATCAGGCCAGCGATGCCGACGACTTCGCCGGCGCGAACCGTGAAATTCACGTCATGCAGGAACTGCCGGTCGCGGTGGTGCTGGTGATAGACGTTCCAGTTCTTCACTTCCAGCAGCGTGTTGCCGATCTTCGGATCGCGCGGCGGATAGCGGTCGTCCATATCGCGCCCGACCATGCCCTTGATGATACGGTCCTCGCCGATATCCTCGTTGTGGCAGTCGAGCGTTTCCACCGTGCCGCCATCGCGCAGGATGGTGATCTTGTCGGCGACCGTCTTGATCTCGTTCAGCTTGTGCGAAATGATGATCGAGGTCATGCCCTGCTTGCGGAATTCCATCAGCAGGTGAAGCAGGGCTGCCGAATCCGTCTCGTTGAGCGACGCGGTCGGCTCGTCGAGGATCAGCAGGCGTACCTTCTTCGACAGCGCCTTGGCGATTTCCACCAGCTGCTGCTTGCCGACGCCGATGTCGGTGATCAGCGTCGCGGGAGATTCCTTCAGGCCGACCTTGGCGAGAAGCTCGCGCGTCCGAGCGAATGTTTCCTTCCAGTCGATGACGCCCTTGGTCGCCACCTCGTTGCCGAGGAAGATGTTTTCCCCGATCGAGAGCAGCGGAACGAGCGCCAGTTCCTGGTGGATGATGATGATACCGAGATGCTCGCTGTCGGTGATATCCTTGAACTGGCGAACCGTGCCGTCATAAACGATATCGCCATCATAGCTGCCGGCGGGATAGACACCGCTCAGAACCTTCATCAGGGTCGATTTGCCGGCACCGTTCTCACCAACGAGCGCGTGGATCTCGCCCTCGCGAACCTTGAGATTGACGTTGTCGAGCGCTTTCACGCCGGGAAACGTCTTGGTGATGCCCCGCATTTCGAGAATGTATTTGTCCATGTCAGGCGTTCCAGTGGCCGTCCGTCGTGTGATGAGGTGGGACCGGCCGAGGGTCAGGCTCCCCATATGCCAAAAGGGTCCGCGACGGGTATCGCGGACCCCATGATAGCGTGATCGCTTAGTTGTCGATCTGCTCGGCTGTGTAGTAGCCGGCACCGACCAGAACGTCCTTGGCATTGGTCTTGTCGACGGCTACCGGCTTCAGCAGGTAGGCCGGGACGACCTTGACGCCGTTGTCGTAGGTCTTGGTGTCGTTGATCTGGGGCTCCTTGCCGCTGATCACGGCATCGACCATGCCAACGGTAACCTTGGCCAGTTCACGCGTGTCCTTGAAGATCGTGGAATACTGTTCGCCAGCCATGATCGACTTGACCGAAGGCAGCTCGGCGTCCTGGCCGGTGACGATCGGCATCGGCATGTCGCCCGAGCCGTAGCCAACGCCCTTCAGGGCCGAGATGATGCCGATCGAGAGACCGTCATAGGGAGAAAGAACGCCATCGACCTTTGCGTCCGTGTAGGTCGAGGAGAGCAGGTTTTCCATGCGGGCCTGTGCGACGGCACCGTCCCAACGCAGCGTGCCGACCTGTTCCATGCCCATCTGGCCGGACTTGACGACGATCTTCTTGGCGTCGATCAGCGGCTGGAGAACCGACATGGCGCCATCGTAGAAGAAGAAGGCGTTGTTGTCGTCAGGCGAACCGCCGAACAGTTCGACGTTCTTCGGCTCGGTCGCGCCGTCCAGCTTCAGGCCGTTGACGAGCGTGGTTGCCTGGAGAACGCCGACCTGAAAGTTGTCGAACGTCGCGTAGTAGTCGACGTTGCCGCTGTCGCGGATCAGGCGGTCATAAGCGATGACCTTGACGCCGGCTTCGTGCGCCTTGGCGAGAATGTCGGAGAGGGTCGTGCCGTCGATGGCGCCGATGACGAGAACCTTGGCACCCTTGGTGACCATGTTCTCGATCTGGGCGAGCTGGTTCGGGATATCGTCGTCAGCAAACTGCAGGTCGGCGGTGTAACCGGCTTCCTTGAACAGCTTTTCCATGGTCTCGCCGTCCGAGATCCAGCGGGTCGAGGTCTTGGTCGGCATGGAAATGCCAACGACGCCCTTGTCCTGTGCGAAAGCGGGGAAGGCGAAGGACGCGACGCCGATGGCGGCAGCGGCCAGAAGTGATGTAACCAATTTCATAAGGTCTCTCCCTGGAGTGTTGACCGCGCCGGCCTGGGGCCATCGCGATATGTGCAGCGCTGGACGCACCCGGAACCTCGTTCCAGGGTGGAGGGAAAATGAATGAAGAAATCCCCCCGGCTTTAACCTCCGCTAGCGCCGGCGCACATCGCCGCAAACTGGAATCAATCTCCATAACTGTCAAATACAATATTCGGCTAGGAGCATATTTTTTTTGGTATAATAAACGAAAAGAATGTGATTTTTGGAAGACTGGGGATCTGGGAGGGTGACGTCACATGGAAGAGACAGAAAATCAAGGGCTTGTGCCCCTTGGCACGTCTGCACGCAATGTTTTCAAGTCGGGCTTGAAGCTTGTCCACCTGCACCTGATCCTGGCGATTGAGGACCGGGGACAGATCAGCGCGGCTGCGGAGGCCCTCGGCATATCACAACCGGCAGCTTCACGCATGCTCGGAGAAATCGAATCGATCCTGCGGGCACCCCTTTGCGAGCGCGTGGCGCGAGGCGTCGAACTCACACCCTATGGCAAGGCGCTTGCTCGACGCGCGCGCACCATTTTCCTCGAACTTCGCGAAACCGCCCGTGAGATCGGCGAGTTGAAGACGGGCCGCGGCGGCTCGGTCTCGCTCGGCTCGGTCACCGGCCCTGCCCTGCATCTCGCCGTGCCCGCCATGCACCAGGTGACGACGGCCTATCCCGGTATCGAGATCAGCATCCAGGTGGAAAACAGCAACGTGCTGATCCGCGAACTGATGGCCGCACGTCACGATTTCGTCATCGGTCGTATTCCCGACGATATCGATCCTCGCCAGTTCGACCTTGTGGAAATCGGCTCGGAAGACGTCTGTCTCATCGTCCGCGAGGGCCATCCCCTGCTCGAAAAGCCGGTCATCGTGCACGAGGACCTGCCAGGCTACGACTGGGTCTTTCAGCCGGCCGGCACGCTGCTGCGGCGGTCCGTGGAGGATAGTTTTCTCTCAAGTGGCGTGCCCCTGCCGACCACGACGATCAATACGTCCTCGATTATCCTGACCCTCTCCATCGTGCGCAACACCAATGCGATTGCGCCCGTGGCCAAGGACGTTGCGGAACTGGTCGCCAGCAACGGAACGTCGATCGGCGAGATCCGCATCCTCCCGATCGATTTCGCCATCACCATCCGCCCCTACAGCCTCATCACCCCCCGCGGTCGCGAACTGCCGCCGAGCGCCAAGCTGCTTTACGACCTGATCCTTCAGGAAAGCAAAGGCTGACAGGCGTCCGGTCTCAGCATGGACAGGCTTACGCAATCCTGTCGTGCTTGGCTTGCGACGACGACAATACGCTGCGCGATATCCATGTGCAGTTCAGCCGGAAGGACGGCCATGTTCGGCAAATCGCTCTTCCAGTCCGTGCTCGAGCGCATAGAGGCGGAAGACCCGCGGGACGCGGGCGAGGCATCCCCGCGTGCGGGCATCGCAGGCTTCAATGCAGGCCTCGCCTTCGATACGGAACGCGCCGCCGGCAGCGATACCGTGCGGCAAGCCTATGCCGAAATGGACGAGGCCGGAAGCACCGCGCCGGAACCGCCGCTTCCGCGACCCGCCCCGGGTCTCCAAACGGCAAGGCCCCTGCCCCGGCAACGTCCCGCCCATCTCGACCGGCTGACACCCGCGCAGATCGCCGAAGACCTGGAATTCTCGAATGCCGAAACGCCGGTAACGCTCGCGGAAAAGCGCCGGGCTTTCGCCAACCGCAACCATCCGGATCGCCACGCGCCGGAGGATAGAGAGGCGGCGACGACGCGGATGACGATCGCCAACATGCTGGTGGACGAAGCATTGCACCGGCTGAAGCGCGGCCTGCCGATCGGCATGACACCACAGCGCCCCCGATAGCACGCGGGCCTCGAGCTCTGACGTCAGCCCCTCGGCTCTTCCGTTGGCGGCGCGTCGGGATCTGCGAGCGGCTGCGGGGCGACCGCCGTCTCCTGCGGCACGACATCGGTCGATGGTATCGTTGGCTTGAAGAACACGATTAAGGTGGCCGAAGTGTAGGCGGTGACGGCCAGGAAAATCATGCCCCAGGTCGAGGCGCCGTTCCAGAATTCGACCGCCGTCCAGAGCGCGCAGCTCCCGACGATCAGCAGCCGCCTCCAGAGAGGACGATAAAAAGGATGATCCGGGTCGATGAACTTCTGCATGCGTCCTCTTGGATGACCAAACGTCTGCCGAGCGCACCATATCACGGGATCGCGTCACTCTGCGCAGATGACATGCGCAAAAAACATCGCAAGCGCAAGGGTACCGGCTTGACGGGCAGGAAGAAGACGGAATAAAAATTCCAAAAATTAATCCAGATCAATGTTTCGTTCCGGAGGATTCGACATCGATCAGGACGACGCGACGCCTCGGGAGGAGACGGCGTTGCCGGCACTTACCCTCCTCGACATGCCTGATCCGCCGTGAGCGGATCGCCAAGCGCTTCCAGCGGAGTGAGCGCATCATTCCGCGTCCTGTGGCTCTCGGGCCGCGCTATCGAAAGTGGTAACATGACAGTGAGATTTGGTCTCCTCGGCGCCGGCCGTATCGGAAAGGTTCATGCCAAGGCCGTCAGCGGCGATGCGCATGCGCGTCTCGTGGCCGTCGCCGATGCGTTTCCGGCTGCCGCACAGGCAATTGCCGAAAGCTACGGCTGCGATGTCCGCACCATCGAGGCCATCGAGGCGGCCGACGATATCGACGCCGTCGTCATCTGCACGCCCACCGATACCCACGCGGACCTGATCGAACGCTTCGCCCGCGCCGGCAAGGCGATCTTCTGCGAAAAACCGATCGACCTCGACGTGGGACGCGTACGCGATTGCCTGAAGACGGTCGCGGAGACGGACGGAAAGCTGATGGTCGGCTTCAACCGTCGCTTCGACCCACATTTCATGGCGGTACGACAGGCCATCGATGACGGCCGCATCGGCGATGTCGAAATGGTGACGATCATCTCGCGCGATCCCGGCGCGCCGCCGGTCGACTACATCAAGCGCTCCGGCGGCATCTTCCGCGACATGACGATCCACGATTTCGACATGGCGCGCTTCCTCCTCGGCGAAGAGCCGACCATTGTCACGGCCCATGCTGCGGTGCTGGTCGATCCCGACATCGGTACCGCCGGCGATTATGACAGCGTGTCCGTGATCCTCGAAACGGCCACGGGGAAGCAGGCGATCATCTCGAACTCGCGCCGCGCGACTTATGGCTATGACCAGCGCATCGAGGTGCACGGCTCCAAGGGCGTCGCCTCGGCGGAAAACCAGCGCGCCGTCTCGATCGAGATCGCCAATGGCGAAGGCTATACCCGCCCGCCCCTCCACGATTTCTTTATGACCCGATATACCCAGGCCTATTCCAACGAGATCGCGAGCTTCATCTCCGCCATCGAGACCGGCACGCCGATCACACCCTCCGGCGCGGACGGCCTGGCGGCACTCGCGCTCGCCGAAGCCGCACTGCGTTCGGTCAAGGAGAAGCGCCGGATCGACGTCGAGATCTGAACCCGAACGGCCCTCTGCCGGAGGGCTGCCGTCAGTATGTTTTCGGCAGGGCGTCCAGTTCCGCAAGGAATGTCTGAGCGCTCTGCCGCGTCTCCCGCTTCTTCTCCGGGCTCATCCGCGCCCATGCGGCATAGACCGGCCCCAGCCGATGGTTGCCCTTCAGCTTGTCTGCGTTGCGATCGAGGAAATCCCAGTAGAGCGCGTTGAACGGGCAGGCATTCTTTCCTGTCTTCTTGCGCACGTCGTAAGCACAGCCTTCGCAATAGTCCGACATGCGGTTGATGTAGTTGCCGCCCGCGGCATAGGGCTTCGATCCGAGAAAGCCGCCATCGGCAAACTGGCTCATGCCGATCACGTTCGGCAGCTCGACCCACTCATAGGCATCCGCATAGACTTCGAGATACCACTGGTGAATCTCAAGCGGACGGATGCCAGCCAGCATGGCGAAGTTTCCGGTGATCATCAGCCGCTGGATATGGTGGGCATAAGCGTTGTCGCGCGTCTCCGTGATCACCTGCCGCAGGCAAGCCATGCGCGTCTCGGCCGTCCAGTAGAAATCGGGAAGCGCACGGTCGGCCTCCAGAAAATTCATATCGCGGTAATCCGGCATCTTCAGCCAGTAGACGCCACGGATATACTCGCGCCAGCCGATGATCTGGCGGACGAAGCCTTCCACCGCATTCAGCGGCGCATCGCCTGCGAGATAGACGGCCTCCGCCCGCCGACAGAGATCCAGAGGATCGAGCAGCCCCGCATTGAGATAGAACGAGAGCAGCGAGTGGCTGAGCGCGGGATCGCCCGAGAGCATCGCATCCTGCCGCTCGCCGAAGCATGGCAGGTGATCGACCATGAACAGGTCCCGCAACGTCTCTGCCTGCGCGCGCGTGACCGCGAAGTCGAAGCCCTCCAGCCGCCCGAAATGCGCACTGAACCGCCGCCCGACAAGCTCCAGCACGTCCTGGGTGATCGCATCGGGCTTAAACCCCTTGCGGGGCTGCGAGAACAGATCGAGCGTTGCGGGTTTGCGGTTATCGGCGTCGAAGTTCCAGCGCCCGCCGGCCGGCGTGTCGCCTTCCATCAAAAGCTGCGTCTTCTGCCGCATCTCCCGATAGAACGTCTCCATCCGCAACTGCCGTCGCCCGCCGGCAAAGGCTGCGAATTCGGACCGCGAACAGAGAAACCGCGTGTCGTCACGGATCTCGACCGGAACGTTCAACGCCCGCTGCCAGCCGTCCATCATCTCCAGCACGCGGAACTCGCCCGGTTCTGTCACGATGACGCGGTCCGGCCGCAGCTCTGAGACGGCACGACCGACCTCGCCTCCGAACGAGCCGCTATTCCCCTCGTCCTCCAGGCGCAGATACCGCACCGCCAGCCCGCGCGCCCTGAGATCCTCGGCAAAGTGGCGCATGGCGGAAAAGAGAAACGCGATCTTCTTCGGATGATGCCGCACATATTGCGCCTCCTCCATAACCTCACACATCAGCACCACATCATCCGCCGATGCCTTGGCAAGGCTCGAGATCTCCGGCGACAGTTGGTCGCCAAGGATGAGGATCAGGTTGCGAGTGTTGCCACCGCTCATCGCACATCGCCTCCCGCCATCTGCCGCGCGTTCGATGCCGCCGCTACCATGCAATTTCCGTCCCGTCATAGGCAAAGAACTGCCCCGTCTGCGAAGGCGAAAGGCCATCGATGATAGAGAGAAGCGCAGACGCCGCCTCTGCTGGCAAAAGCTTTTGGGCGTGCCGCCCATGCAGGGCCGTCAGACCGGTTTCCACCGTGCCGGGATGCAAGGATACGACAATGCTCTCAGGGCACGTACGCGCGATCTCGATCGCCGCCGTCCGAACGATCTGGTTGAGCGCGGCCTTCGCCGAGCGATAGGCTATCCACCCGCCGAGCCGGTTGTCGCCGATGGACCCCACCCGCGCAGACAGCGTCGCGAACACGCAGCGCCGATCCCGCGGCAGCAAAGGCGCAAAGTGCTTGATCAGCAGCGCCGGCCCGATCGCGTTCACCGCAAACTGCCGCGCCATGACGGCGGGATCGATCGCCCGGATCGTCTTCTCCGGTCCATGCCCGTCGATCTCCAGCGCCCCGGTCGCATCGAACACCAGATCCACCGATCCCAGCCGCTCGGCAACGCCAAGTGCGGCAGCCCGCACAGCCTCCTCCTCCGTCACATCCAATCCGTCATCCCGCCGCGACAGCCCGACCGCATCACCGCACCCCCGATCGCTCTCAAGCGCCGCCAGAACCGCAGCCCCGATCCCGCCGCTGGCCCCGAGAACCACTGCCCGATACCCTTGCCGAAACCCCAGCATCCCATCCTCCCTGCCACACCTGCGCCGTTGGCCCACCAGCAGGCCCGTGATCCAGATCCTAAAACATCTACGCCCCACACACCCAACCGGATCTCCTGCACCACCTCACCAACCACCCCCCACCTGAATTTCCACCAATCCCCCTCTTCCCCATTGATGCCAACCGAAACCTAAGCTATGAACCCCTCATCCACCCGGCAAAGCCGGTTGCTGCACCCGTAGCTCAGCTGGATAGAGTGTTGGATTCCGATTCCAAAGGTCACAGGTTCGAATCCTGTCGGGTGCGCCATTTCCCTCTCATACCCGGCATCAGACGTCCGTGGCGAGAGCAATCGATCAACCCGACACCGAGCCTACAAAGGCCTTCATTACCCGTCTCTCCTATAAGAGGGTCGGTCTCGACCCTACGCCGGAGCATCGAGGCGTCCGTGGTTCCGACATAAAAAACCGGCCGAGCGAACGCGGCCGGTTTTCGGGTTGAAGGGCTTTGGGCCTTAGGCGGCGTAGCGCTGGTGGGTGTTGGAGGAGCGGCCGCCCAGGGTGAAGTGGGAGATCAGTTCGCGCAGGCGGGCGCTTTCGCTGGCGAGCGTGCTTCCGGCGGCGCTGGTTTCTTCCACCATGGCGGCGTTCTGCTGCGTTACCTGGTCCATTTGGTTGACGGCGATGTTCACCTCGGCAAGGCCGGTCGACTGCTCGCGGGCCGAAGTGGCGATAGCCTCCATATGGCCGTTGATCTCGATCACATGCGCCTCGATCATCTTCAGCACGTCGCCGGTGTCGCGTACCAGCTTGACGCCGCTTTCGACTTCGGCCGTGGAATTGCGAATGAGGTCCTTGATTTCCTTGGCGGCCTTGGCCGACCGCTGGGCGAGTTCCCGGACCTCCTGCGCGACGACGGCAAAGCCGCGGCCGGCTTCGCCGGCCCGCGCCGCCTCGACGCCGGCGTTCAGCGCCAGCAGGTTCGTCTGGAAGGCGATTTCGTCGATGACGCCGATGATCGAGGAGATCTGGCTCGACGAATGTTCGATACGGCCCATGGCGGTCACGGCCTCGGCAACGACTTCGCCCGATCGGGACGCGCTCTTGTTGGCGTGCGATGCCACTTCGCGGGCCTCGTTGGTGCGCATGGAGGACTGGCCGACATTCGCGGTGATCTGGTCGAGTGCGGCCGCCGTCTCCTCGAGCGAGGCTGCCTGCTGTTCGGTGCGGCGCGAGAGGTCGTTGGCGCTTTCGCTGACTTCGCGGGCGCCGTTGTCGATCTGGTCGGCAGCCAGGGCAACGGCGCCGAGCGTCTCGTCGAGCTGGGAGACGGCTGCATTCAGGTCGTGGCGGAGAGCCTCGAAATCGGGGGCGAAGGGCACATCGAGACGGAAGGAGAGATCGCCGGCCGCCAGGCGGCGCAGGCCGTCCGCAAGGCTCGATGTCGCCTGATCGAGACGCGCCTGCGCGGCACGTTCGGCCTCGGCCGAATGACGCTCGCGGTCGGCCTCGGCAGTGCGCCGCAGGGATTCGGCCTGGTTCTGGAGCTCCTTGTTGCTCACGGCTGCCGCCCGGAAGACTTCGACCGCGCTGGCCATCTGGCCGATTTCGTCGGAGCGCTGGGCGTAGGGAATGGCGCTGTCGGTGTCGCCCTTGGCAAGGCCCGTCATCGCGGTCGTGATCGCGCGGATCGGGCTGGCGATCCCGCGCAGGATGTAGAGCGTCGAGGCAATCAGAAGGGTCGAGACGATGCCGATCAGGATAAAGGTCAGCACGGTCGCATCGGCGGAGGTCGCATGCATGAGGTTAGTGGACTCGGTGACCTGCGCGGTGTTTTCGGCAATCAGTTCGTCGAGACCCGTCTCTGCCGGCGTGATGATGCTGCCCATGGATTCGAGCATACCGTTGGCCTGCTGGAAATTGCCCACCTTGGCGAGCGCGATCATGTCGTCACCGGCCTTGCCGTAGGCGGCAAGGCTGTCCGTGACGCGCTGCAGAAGCGCGCGCTCGGAATCGGAACCGACGTAAGGCGTGTAGACCGCCACAGCATGCTGGATACGGAGGCGCGTTTCGCTCAGAAGGGCTTCAGCCTTTTTCGTCGCTTCCGGCGTCAGAGCCGCCAGATACTGGAAATAGCCGAGCCGCATGGACACAAGCTCGATGCGGATATCCTTGACGGCCGAGACGGCTGGAAACACGTCCGTGACGACATTGTCCGAAATCGCTTGCGTTTTTGACAGCGACCGCAGCGTCACGACGGAGAAAATCGCCGTGAGAACGGCGATGGCGGCGAAGATACCGATAAGCGATGTACGGATGGATGGCCTTGTCACGAAACACCTATAATGGACGGACGCACATCCGCCCGGCCATCATGACCAGGGAAGCGCAACGGCACCGACCTACATCGCGGCGTTTGGCGACAGTATGCTGTTCAACCCTTAAGTTTAGGTAACACAAGGTTTTCTTATATTAGAATTATGTGTGCTTTTCTGCGGCATCTTCCGAAGCAGGCAAAGCCCGATCGCCGGAATGCGCAGAGGCGGCAGAAAGATACTGAATACGTACACTCAGCAGTCCGTTAGGCGGGTGGCGGTGGCCGTATCCGCCTGCTTGCCGGCGCCCGCAGTACCGACAATGGCAAGATAGATGAGCGCGGCGATCAGGGTCAGTGGCCAGAATGCGTAGGCAAGGATGGTCAATGGCCAGCTTGCGTTGTGAAAGTCTCCGCTTTCGTAGAAGACCATCGCAGCGAGGGCCAGCACGACGAGACATCCGAACCACATCCACGCCACCATGACAGAGGAGACGTAGAGCAGGCACCAGAGAGCCAGCGACATCAGCATGGCGCCAAGAAGCGCCACCAGACGCCGCGTGGGTCGAAACCCGTATCGATGACGTCGCATTCCTGAAAACCTCCGGCCACGGGGATGAAGCCGCCAGCGAAATATAAGTTACGACTATCACAGTGCACACAGCCGGCAACAGACGCAAGCCTCGTCTAAGTTAGCTGATGTTTACCTTAATTGGAGAAACGGCGGCGAAAGCCCAGGCGGCGCTGGCGCCTTCGCATACAACCCGAGACATGCCAAAGACAGCGCCTCACGTTGCGAAAAATCCGCGGACAACGACATCGTGCGGTTTATGCTTGCGTCCTTGCCCAGCCTCCTAGTATTCAAGTCAGTGTTGACGAACCTACCGGGAACACCGATGCCAGCCTGGATCTTCTCCTGCGAATTCTCTCTTCTCGGATGGGCCGCACGTCGGCCGGACGAGGTGTCACGTTTCGCCCCGACGCTGCGCATCTTGGCGCTGGCTTTCGCCGTCTTCCTGTCGCTGGCCGCCTGGGCTCTCATCATCGCCGTTATCGTCTGGCTCATTCCTTGAGCATTGGATCCAAACTCCGATCAGCGTCGAGAAATCTGAGAACGCGACGAAAGGTGCGTAAAGCATGAGTGCGCTGTGTGTCGCAGGCCGCATTCGGGAAGGTATCGTCATCAACATGGACGCTTGAAAGGCTACCCCAGCAAGGATCAGCCTTCGGCAGCCGTGCCGATCATCATTGCTTCTTCTTCCTTCAACGCCACCCCGCTCAACTGCCGCCGCAGGGACTCGTTCACGAGCCACATCGCTTTGCGGGCAGCAAGCGGCGGAACGAGGCCGCCCTCGCGAATGTTGGAGATGCAGTTTCGCTCCGCATCCGAGCGTCCGGGCAACGGCCCATGCGTCAGGTAGACGCCGAGGCTATCGGCCGAGGACAAACCCGGCCGCTCCCCGATCAGCACCAGCACGAGACGCGCCCGCAGAAGCGCGCCGATCTCGTCGCCGACGGCCACGCGCGCGTTCTGCACGAAGATGACCGGACCGACCGATAGCCCAGCTCTGTGCAGAAGCGGCAGAAGGGCGGCGAGAAACGGCGTGGCATTCACATGCACCGCCGTTGCCGAAAGACCGTCGGCAACGACGATCCCGATATCGACGCCCTCGGTCTGCAAGGCGTCCAGACGCTCACGATCGTCATCGGCAAGCCGACGTCCAAGGTCGGGCCGCCGAAGATAGGTCATCCGATCCGGTGCAGCACTGCGGACCGAAACGCTCTTGAGGCCGATGGCCTCCAATGCGTTCGCCAGGGTCTGCACGTTGAAGTCCGCATGCACCGCATCGCGGGCGCGGGCATGCGCATAGGCGAACTTCAGCACCTCTTCCGTCGGCATAGACGCACCGACCCTGCCGAGGCCCACACGAGCGTCCGTCAGCGTGTTCAGTGCCGTATTCCTGTTCTCCGGCAGACGGGCCGCATGGGCTGTTTGAAGATCCTTCGCCATCTCAGGACGCCTCCAGAATCGTGAGCAAGGGATGGTCGAGCCCATAATGGGTCAGTTGACCGGCAGCGTCCGTCAGCCCCATGCGCTGCAACCATGCCTCGAACTCCGGCGCGCGCTTAAGGCCGAGAACCTCGCGGATGTAGAGCTGGTCGTGAAACGAGGTCGACTGGTAGTTCAGCATGATATCGTCTGCGCCGGGAACGCCGATGACGAAGTTGACGCCGGCCGCCCCCAACAGCGTCAGCAGCACGTCCATATCGTCCTGGTCCGCTTCGGCGTGGTTGGTGTAGCAGATGTCGCAGCCCATTGGTACGCCAAGGAGCTTGCCGCAGAAGTGATCCTCCAGCCCGGCCCGCACGATCTGCTTGCCGTCGGCCAGATATTCCGGGCCGATGAAACCGACGACCGTGTTGACGATGAGGGGATCGAACGCGCGGCAGACGGCATAGGCGCGGGCCTCGCAGGTCTGCTGATCGACGCCATGATGGCCACCGGCCGAGAGTGCCGACCCTTGGCCTGTCTCGAAATACATGACATTTTCGCCGACGGTGCCGCGCTTCAGCGACAGCGCCGCGTCGCGCCCTTCCCTGAGTATGTCGAGCGTCACGCCGAACGACTGGTTGGTCTTCTGCGTCCCGGCCACCGACTGGAACACCAGATCGACCGGCACGCCATGCTCGATCATGCCGATCGACGACGTCACATGCGTGAGAATGCAGGTCTGCGTGGGAATGTCGTAGCGGTGCACGATCTCGTCCAGCATGTGGTTCAGGTCGCTCAGCACGGCAATGTTGTCGGAAGCCGGATTGATGCCGATCACCGCATCCCCGCAGCCGTAAAGCAGCCCATCGACGATACTGGCCGCAATGCCGCGCTTGTCGTCATAGGGATGGTTCGGCTGTAGTCGCACCGCCATCGTGCCGGCCAAGCCGATCGTGTTGCGGAAGCGCGTAACGACGCGACATTTCCGCGCGACGAGAATGAGATCCTGGTTGCGCATCAGCTTTGACACCGCCGCGACCATCTCGGGCGTCAACCCGCGAGATAGCGCGGAGAGAACGGCGGGACTCGCGACAGGCGTGAGCAACCAGTCCCGGAACTGCCCGACCGTCATGTGCGCAACAGGCCGGAACGCGGTCGCGTCATGGCTGTCCATGATCAGCCGCGTGACATCATCGACCTCGTAAGGAATGAGCGCCTCGCTGAGGAACTGCTTCAGCGGCACGTCGGCAAGACACATGCGAGCGGCAACGCTTTCTTCCGCACTCGACGCCGCGACCCCGGCCAGGACATCGCCCGAGCGAAGCGGCGTGGCCTTGGTCATCAGCTGCTTCAGGTCGGCAAAGGCCCACAGGGTTCCACCGGCAATGATGCGATAGGTCACGTGTCGTCTCCGCTTCATGCATCCGGACGACGACTGCAGAGCGGCGCTGCGCGTAACCCGGATCTCGCCATTCACTTCAGGACCGTTCTGATACAGACCACGGTACGCCGAGTACCGCAAGGTGAAATCGCCGCAGTGCACAATGCTTGCCGCGCTGCGAGGGAAATCGCTTTCTTTGTTAGTGTGTTAGCCGTGACGGACCATAATTCGGGGCCGACAGAGGCTTGCCCTGCCATCGGAAAGCCTTGATATCCTTTGACAGTCAGTGCAGGTGCACTTTAAGAACACCGGATCGAGCGGGCGCCTATGGCGCATATTTCATCTTTCAGATTTTCATTTCGAGGATATTCATGGCTGCCGGAAACTGGTTGGATCTCTTGAAAGGAACATCAAGCAAAGGTGCGACAGCGTCCCTCCTGCAAAGGGCGGATGCGGCGAACGCCGCCCACAATTGGGCAGAGGCTGCGCGTCTCTATGAACAGGTCCTCAAGGCCGATCCGACGAAGGTTGCGATCTGGATCCAGCTCGGTCATTGCCGCAAGGAAATGGGCGACATCGGCAGTGCCCGCAGCGCCTACGTGACCGCGAGCGAACTGGCGCCGGACCAGTCTGAAGCCTACTTCCACCTTGCGCATATGCTTCGCTTTCGCGGCGACATGTGGGGTGGATACGAGAACTTCCTCAAAGCCTTCGAGGCCGACGGCAACCCGGAAGCCGAGAAGGAACTGGGCCTGATGCTCGGTTCGGAATATTCCTATCCGGAAACGATCCGGATGATCGACGAGGTCTTCACTACGGAAGACTATCTCGAACTGAACGGCGATATCGCATCGGCTGGCGTCGATCCGCGCCTCCACTACCTCCTGTTCGGCTGGAAGGAAAAGCGGTCTCCTTCCCATATCTTCGACCCGTGGTACTACGAGCGCCAGTACCGCAAGTACCTGAAGCCCGGCACCATGCCGCTCCTGCACTACGTCAAGAACCGCAGCAAGGGCTTTCGCGGCAATGCGCTCAGCGAAAAACGCTGGTTCACGGCAAAGGCGCCCGACAGCGCTGCGTGGGACGCCCTCTCACCGGCCATCCTCGGCAAGAAGACGCGCGCCGTCGTCATCCTCCCCGTCTACAAGGGCTACGACGAGACGCTTGCCTCCGTCTATCATGCACTCGCAGCACGCGGCGATGCGGCCTACAGCCTTCTCGTCATCAACGATTGCGGCCCGGACCAGAAGCTCAACGCAGAACTGGCCCGCCTCGGTGACAAGGGTCTGTTCGACTATCACCTGAGCGAGAAGAACCGCGGCTTCGTCCAGACCTGCAACCATGCCATCGCCGATCTCTCGGGTGGGCTGGATGTCGTGCTCCTGAACTCCGACGCCTTCGTTTTCCCCGGCTGGTTCGAGCGGATGATCGCCCATGCCGACAAGGACCCGCGCGTTGCCACCATCACGCCGCTTTCCAACAACGCGACGCTCTGCAGCTATCCGCTGCGCGACAAGAACAACCTTCTGTCGCTCGAGTGCACGCCGGCCGAAATGAACGATATCGCCGGACGTGCCAATGCGGGCGTCGCGGTGGAGGCGCCGACCGGCGTCGGCTTCTGCTTCTACATGCGCCGCTCGGTCATCGAGGAGATCGGCGCACTCGACCCCGTCGCCTTCAAGGTCGGCTATGGCGAGGAAAACGACTTCTGCATGCGCAGCCTGAATGCGGGATACAAGAACCTGCTTGCCTGCGACGTCTTCACCTTCCACGTCGGCTCCGTCTCGTTCTCCTCCTCCAAGGCGGAGAATTTCGATGCCGGTCAGAAGGCGCTGCTGCGCAAGCATCCGAACTACCCGGCGCTCGTGCGTCATCATTTCGAAGCCGATCCGGCACTGACGGCCCGCCGCACGCTGGATCGTGCGCGGCTGATCGACATGGCCAAGGGCGCCGCGCTGATGGTCACCCACAACTGGGGCGGCGGCATCGACACCTACCTGAAGGACAAGGCCACCGAGCTTGCTCTCCTCGGCACCAAGTCTCTGATGATGAAGGTGCATGATCAGCACATGGTCTCGTTCTCGCAGGACGACATCTATGTCCCGAACCTCGTGGACATCGACATGCGCACCGAGATGGCCTTCGTGCTGCAACTGCTGGCCGATCTTTCGCCGAGCCGTATCATGGTGAACTCGTTCGCCGGTCTGACCTGGGAATTTCACAGCGCCCTGCTCGCCTCTCTCTCAGGCCTCAGCGCAGAAAAGACGCTGGTGCTGCACGACTACTCGGCCATCACCCACCACTACCAGCTCATTCGCCCCGACCAGATCTATGCAGGCTTGCCGACGATGGCCGACCTGCGCCAGTGGGCTCTGATGAAGAACCCGCAGGCAACCGACCCCTGCGATCCCGACATCCGCCACGCGGCCTACAACGCGTTTCTCGTGGATGCCAAGGTGGAATCGCCAAGCAAGGCATCGGCCGAGATCTTCCGAACCTTCTTCCCGAAGGCCGATATCCGCGTCGTCCCGCACGAGGAAACATGGGACGTCCTGCCTGATGTCCTGCCGCGTCGTCCGGACGGGCAGATCCGCATCAGCCTCATCGGCGCCATCGGCTCTCACAAAGGCAGTGATATCCTGCTGGCATTGGCCAACGACTCCCGAGACCGCTATCTCGGCATCGACTACAGCGTGGTCGGCTACACCAATAACGATGAAGCCCTCACCAAGGCCGATGTGGAGATCACCGGGGCCTATACGACGAACGAGGAAGCCTTCATCGAGCTCGAGCGCATCCAGCCCGACATGATCTTCATCCCCAGCGTCTGGCCGGAAACCTTCTGCTATACCCTATCGATCGCGCTGAAGACCGGCGTCCCCACGGTTGTCTTCGACCTCGGCGCACAGGCCGATCGTATCCGCGAGGCCGGCACGGGCCATATCCTTGACCCGAAGCTGATCAACAGCCCGACGGCCCTTTCGGACGCGCTTTTGGCACTGGCCGAGACCATCTCTCAGCCCGGCAAGGCCACGACGACGGTTTCGGCAGAGCCTGTCAGGAAGAGTGCATCTCTCTGACATCGGCATTCCGCAGATTTGGCCCGCGCCTCTGTAAAGGACGCGCGGGCGTTTTTGTGATGATGACAAACGGGTAAACGCGTGTGTACCCCCGCACGCTGTCGGGCATAACCGCAGGTTCGTAGACCGGCTTCAGGGAGCGCGAGCGACGTCACGCCTCCGTGCGGACGAAGCCCTTGCTTGCGACCATCAGGTTCCGCGTGTAGTCCGCAGTGATCCGGCCTTCAACGAGATCGGACGCACTCAGGTGCTCCACAACCCTGCCGCTGCTCATCACGGCGAGCTGGTCGCACATATGCGTGACGACACCGAGGTCGTGGCTGACCATCAGGAAGGTCAGGCCACGGTCGCGCCGGATCTGCTCGAGCAGATTGAGCACTTCGGCCTGAACCGAAGCGTCGAGCGCGGATGTCGGCTCGTCCAGAAGCAGGATAGAGGGCTCGACGATCAGCGCCCGGGCGATCGCCACGCGCTGCCGCTGCCCGCCGGAGAGCTGGTGCGAGTAGCGGAACCGGAATCCTGTCCCCAGGCCCACCTCGTCCAGCGCCCGCGCGATCCGCGCCTCGGCGTCGGAGATACCGTGGATCGCCAGCGGCTCCTGGAGCAGACGATCGATGGTCTGGCGCGGATGCAGCGAGCCGTAGGGGTCCTGGAAGACCATCTGGACGTCGCGATAGAAGGCCTTGTCACGGCGACGCGGCTTGAGCGTCCGGCCGTTGACCTCCAACGCACCCGAGGCAACCGGGGCAAGGCCCGCAATCGCCCGCAGCAACGTCGATTTACCGGAACCGGATTCGCCGACGAGACCGTAGGACTGCCCCTTTTCGACCGCGACGCTGACACCGTCGAGCGCCTTGAAATCCTCGTAGATGACCGTCACATCGCGTGCGGAAACGGCAATTTTCATAGCGCCCACTCCGGCTTGCGGTCGAGCACGGGCAGCGGATGCCGGTCGTTGCCGATCTCCGGCATGCACGACAAGAGCCCTTGCGTATAGGGATGGCGCGCATTCCGCAGATCGGCGGCAGCGATCTCCTCGACGATGCGCCCGGCATACATGACGATCACCCGGTCGCAGAAGGACGAGACCAGCCGCAGGTCGTGGCTGACGAAGATCAGCCCCATGCCGCGCTCCGACACCAATTTGTCGAGAATGCCGAGCACATCGAGCTGCACCGTCACGTCGAGCGCGGAGGTCGGCTCGTCGGCGATCAGCAACTCCGGCTCGGCGATCAGCATCATCGCGATCATCGCGCGCTGTCCCATGCCGCCGGAAACCTCGTGCGGGTGCAGGTCGAAGACGCGTGCGGCATCTCGGATCTGCACGGCCTCCAGCATGGCGATCGCCCGCTCCTTCGCCTCGGAGGCGCCGATCTTGCGATGCGTGCGCAAGGTCTCCACGATCTGCCGGCCGATGGTCATCACCGGGTTCAGCGAATATTTCGGATCCTGCAGGATCATGGCGACGCGATTGCCGCGCAGGTCGCGCCTCTGGCGTGCAGAGGCCTTGAGCAGATCGATCCCGTCGAAATTCAGCGTCTTCGCCGTGATACGCGCATGCGGCGGTGTCAGCCCCATGATGGCGCGTCCGGTCTGGGATTTTCCCGAACCGCTTTCGCCAACGATCCCGAGGCGCTCGCGTCCCAGCGAGAACGTCGCGCCGCGCACCGCCTCCACCAGCCCAGTGCGTGTGGGGAAGCTGACGCGCAGGTCCTCGACCGTCAACAACGGGTTCATTGTCCGGCCTCGCGCGGGTCGAGGGCATCACGAAGGCCGTCGCCCAGAAGGTTGAAGGCGAGGCTGACGAGCAGGATCGCGATGCCCGGCATGGTCGCCACCCACCACTGATCGAGGATGAAGCGGCGGCCGGATGCGATCATCGCGCCCCATTCCGGCAGCGGCGGCTGAGCGCCGAGCCCGAGGAAGCCGAGGCCCGCGGCCGTCAGGATGACGCCTGCCATATCGAGCGTGATGCGCACGATCAGCGACGACAGACACATGGGCATGACATGCAGCAACACGATGCGGAGCGGCGACGCCCCCATCAGCCGCACCGCGGCGATATAGTCTGCATTGCGCACGGTCATGGTTTCCGCCCGTGCGATGCGTGCATAGGGCGGCCAGGAGGTAACGGCGATGGCCAGCACCGCGTTCTCGATTCCCGGCCCGAGGGCGGCAACGAGCGCGAGCGCCAGAACGAGCTTCGGAAAGGCGAGGAAGATATCGGTGATCCGCATCAGCACCGCATCGACCCAGCCCCCGGCATAGCCGGCGACCGCGCCGACGATAAGCCCGGTCGGCGCGGCGATGACGGCGACGAGGATGATGACGAACAGCGTCAGCCGGGACCCGTGCAGAAGCCGCGAAAGAATATCGCGCCCCTGCTCGTCGGTGCCGAGTAGATATCCGGGCGAACCGGGCGGCAGCAAACGCGCGCCGGCGAGATTGCCGATGACGGGCGAATGCGGCGACGACACGCCGGCAAAGACCGCCATGAAAATCAGCAGGAGGAGAATGCCGAGGCCGACGAGCGCCAGCCGGTTGGCGGAAAACCGGCGCCACGTCATGTAGGCCCGGCCGAGCCGCGCCTGCATCCGCGATTGCGGCCGGTCGGAAAGAAGCCAGTCGCGCCGGCTCATGGGAGCGGAGGGTACAGCCGTCATCGCGCGCGCGTCCTCGGGTCGAGCGTCCGGTAGAGAATATCGGACAGGATATTGATGGCGATGAAGATGGAGCCGATCACGATCGTGCCGCCGAGCACGGCGTTCATGTCGGCGTTCTGCAGCGAATTGGTGATGTAGAGCCCGATGCCCGGCCAGGCAAACACCGTCTCGGTCAGCACAGAGCCTTCGAGAAGGCTCGCATAGGAGAGCGCGATGACGGTGACCAGCGGCACGGCCGCATTGCGCAGCGCGTGGAACCAGATGATCCGCGCCTCGGAAAGTCCCTTTGCCCGGGCCGCAACGATGTATTCCTGCGACAGTTCATTGAGCATGAAATTGCGCGTCATCCGGCTGATATAGGCAAGAGAGACATAGCCGAGCAGGCTTGCCGGCAGGATGATGTGGCGAAAGACGTCGCGGAACACGTCCCACTGCCCCTGCCAGAGCGAATCCAGCAGGAAAAGCCCCGTTTCCGGCGTGAAGGTATATTCGTAGACCACATCGATCCGGCCGGGAAAGGCGACCCAGCGAAGCTGTGCGTAGAACAGCAACAGCGACAGCAGCGCCAGCCAGAAGATCGGCACGGAATATCCGATCAGCCCGACGACGCGCACCGCCTGGTCGATCAGGCTGCCGCGCTTGACCGCCGCCAGAACCCCCAAGGGCACGCCGATGAGGCTGCCGATCAGCGTTCCCAGTGTTGCAAGTTCGAAGGTCGCCGGCAGCACGCGACGGATGTCGGTCATCACAGGATTGGTGGTGAGCACCGACGTCCCGAAATTCCCCTGCAGCGCATCGCCGAGATAGCGGAAGAACTGCTGGTAGAGCGGCAGGTTCAGACCCATCTCCTCGCGCACCCGCTCCACCACATGGGCCGGCGCACGGTCGCCGAGAACGGCGAGCACCGGATCGATCGGGATCACCCGGCCGATGAAGAAGGTCACGGCGAGAAGGCCGAGATAGGTAGTGACGATGACCACGAGGAAGCGCGCGACGATTGCCGCCCGCCCCCGCGCCCGGGCGCCTTTCGAGCGCCCGGCCACCATCTGCGACGTTTCGGGAAGGGTCATGCGGTCGGCCTATTCCTTGGTGACGCCACCGAGGAAGGTCGTGTCGAAGCTCGGGCCGAGCTTGAAGTTCTGCACGTCATTGCGCACGCCCGCCACTTCGGTCTGCTGATAGATCACGACGAACGGACCGCGATCGAGAACGGCCTTCTGCAGGCCCTTGTAGATGTCGGCACGCTTCGTCGGATCCTTCTCGAGAAGGGCGGCCTTGGTCTGTTCCGTCAGGTCCGGAACGTCCCAGGCATTGCGCCATGCGAGTGTCTTGTTCTTGCCGTCATCGGCGTTGTCGTAGTTGATAGTGAAGGTCTCGGCATTCGAATTCGGATCGAAATAGTCCTGGCCCCAGACACCGATGTAAATGTCGTGCGTACGGGCACGGAACTTGGTGATCGTCTGCTTGCCGTCACCAGGAATGATGTCGATCTTGATGCCGGCCTGCGCTGCCGTCTGCTGGATCGACTCCGCAATACCCGTGGTCGGCTGGTTGCTGCGCACGTCCATGGTCACGGTAAAGCCGTCCGCCAGACCGGCCTTGGTCAGCAACTCCTTGGCCTTGGCAACGTCAAACTTGAAGGGCTTCTCGTCCAGTTCGCCGAGGACGCCCTTTGGCAGGAACGTCTGGTGCACTTCGCCGACACCTTTGATCAGCGTGGAGCCGATCGCGTCATAATCGACCAGATACTTGAAGGCTTCGATCACCTCCGGCTTGGCAAGGTTGGGGTTCTTCTGGTTGAGGCTGAAATAAAACACCGTGCCCTTGGGCGCGCTGGTCTGCACGATGCCGTCCTTGCCGGCGGTCGATTCAAGATCGTTCGGCTCGAGGTTGCGGGCGATGTCGATATCGCCGTTCTCAAGTGCCAGGCGCTGGCCCGAGCTTTCCTTGAGATGGCGATAGATAACGCGGGCAAGCTTCGGCTTCTCGCCGAAATATGTGTCGTTGCGCTCCAGCACGACGACTTCGTTGGCGCGCCATTCGCGCAGCTTGAAGGGGCCGGAGCCGGCGAAGTTCGTCTTCAGCCAGGCATTGCCGAAATCGTTGTCGTACTTGTTCTCGGCAGTCTTTTCGACCGGTGCGACATGCTCCATCACGAGCTTCTTATCGACGATCGAGCCGACGGTGGCCGTCAGGCAGTTCAGCACGAAGCTCGGAGCATAGGGCTTGTCGACCGTCAGCGTGAAGGTGGTGGCATCCACGGCCTTCGCTTTCTCGGTCACATTGTCGCCGCTCAGGCCGAACTGCGTCAGAATGAACGCCGGGCTCTTGTCCATCTTGATGACGCGCTCGATCGACCAGGCCACATCTTCGGCGGTGATCGGGTTGCCCGAGGCAAAGGTCATGCCCGGCTTGAGCTTGAAGGTGAAGGTCAGCCCGTCGTCGGACACCGTCCAGCTTTCGGCCAGATCGCCCTTGACCTTGGACGTATCGGCAAGATCGAGCCGGACGAGCAGGCTATAGGTGTTGGCGGTGATTTCGGCCGTCGAGATCTCGAAGGCCTCGCCCGGATCCATTGAGATGATGTCGTCGATGGCCCAGGCCTGAACCAGTGTGTCCGCGGGCGTCGCGGCATAGGCGGGTGCCGCTGCCGCCATGATGAGCGCGATCGCCGCCCCTGCCGTCAACCGTCGCATCGTTGTGCCGAAAGTATGCATCATCGCTCTGTTCCCTTTATCATTCTGGCCTTTGCGGCCGTTGATCGTCAGCCCTGGTCGGTCTCGTGCCAGACCTTGGACAGAACACGCAGCCAGTTTTCCCGGCAGAGTTTCGTAAGATCGTCCTCACCATAGCCGGCGCTCCGCAGAGCGGCAATCAGGTTCTGGTTTCCACCCGCATCCGAAATCTCGGCGGGAATCGTTGCCCCGTCGAAGTCCGATCCGAGCGCGACGCAGTCGATTCCCATGCGCTCGACCATATAGTCCACATGCCGCACCATGTCGGAGAGCGGCGTCGCCGCATTTTCCTGCCCGTCCGGGCGCAGCATGGTGGTGGCATAGTTGAGGCCGGCCAGTCCGCTGCTTTCACGGATCGCGTCCATCTGTTTGTCGGTCAGGTTCCGGGCAACGGGCGTCAGAGCATGGGCGTTGGAGTGGCTGGCGATCAGCGGCGCCGTGCTCGTTTTCGCGACATCCCAGAAGCCCTTCTCGGTGATATGTGCGAGGTCGATGGCGATGCCGAGCCGGTTGCAGGCTCGCACGAGCGCGAACCCTGCATCCGTCAGGCCAGGCCCGGTGTCCGGGTCCATCGGATAGGCGAACGGCACGCCATGCCCAAAGATGTTGTGACGGCTCCAGACGGGACCGAGCGACCGCAGGCCGGCCGCGTAGAACGTCTCGAGTGCGGCGAGATCGGCATCGATCGCCTCGCAGCCTTCCATATGCAACACGGCCGCGAAAATACCGTCCGCCATCGCCTTGCGGATCTCTGCCGTCGTGCGGCAGAGCCGCCAGGCCTTGGCCTGATCGAGGCGCAGCGCGATGGCGGCAAATTGCAGGGCGATCTCCAGCGACGGCGCGCGCTCCAGCGGCGCCGACATCGGTGTCACATAGTGTCCGTTCGCATCCGGCTGTTTGAGGATCAGGTCGCCCGAGGGAATGTAGATGGCGCAGAGACCGCCTGCGAGACCACCCTTGGCTGCACGCGGGCCGTCGATATGCCCGGAAGGCGTGCCATTCCGGAATTCCGCGACGGGATCCTGCCCACTCCTCGCGTGGCTCCAGAGCCGCAAGAGCACATCATTATGCCCGTCGAAAACTGCCTGCATTGTCAAAAAACCTTCTAAAACAGGACATTAACTATCACATGATGCGCTGGATGCCTGTCGGCAAAATGAATGCTAGACAATGCAGCAAGGGCTGGCAACGGCGAACTGCAAACAAAATGTGCAGTGCACGGGAGAGAGCCGGCGTGGCATTCGGGTGACGGTATCCCAGCAATTTGTGATGGACCAAGAAACGGTTTTCCGTGGCCCGTCAAATCTGGCAAGTCTCGGACGAACAAATGAAGGGTTCCGTCATGATGACAGAGCAGCGGACAGGACGTCCGGCACCGTCCCTCTCCAGAAGCCTGCGCATTGCGGGCCTCCTCGCTCTGGCGCTCAGCCTGTCGGCCTGCGCCGGCCGGCCCGTCGGCGTGCTCATCCCCTCCGGCACCGCCCCTGGCGCAACCGAAGTCGATATGCTCGTGGCGACGACCCGCGCACCCTCGCAGCAGGCTGGCGTTCTCTATGGCGGCGAGCGCGGCACGGAGCTTTCGGCGGCCGAAATCGTCGTCTCCATCCCGCCGGATAAAAATCGCAAGATCGGTCAAGTCCAATGGCCGAAGCGGCTGCCGGCCGATCCCTCGAAGGAATTTTCGACCGTCTCGGTGACGCCGCTCGCCGAGCGTGCGGAGGTGGAGACATGGACGCGCGACTCGCTGCCCAAGAGCCGCCGCGTGCTGATCTTCGTCCATGGCTTCAACAATCGCTATGAGGATGCGGTCTATCGCTTCGCGCAGATCGTGCACGACAGCCGGGCCGACGTGGCGCCGATCATCTTCACATGGCCGTCACGCGCCAGCATCTTCGACTACAACTACGACAAGGAAAGCACAAACTACTCCCGCGACGCGCTGGAAGACCTGCTGCGCCGCACCGCGAACGACCCGCGCATCGCCGACGTGACGATCATGGCGCATTCGATGGGCTCCTGGGTTACCGTCGAGGCGCTGCGCCAGATGGCGATCCGCGACGGACGCGTCGCGCCGAAGATCAACAACGTCATCCTCGCCTCCCCCGATCTCGACGTCGATGTGTTCGGCAAGCAGTGGGAGGCAATGGGGCCGAACAAGCCAAAATTCACCCTTTTCGTCTCACAGGACGACCGGGCGCTCTCCATCTCGCGCCGCATTTCCGGCAATGTGGAACGCCTCGGCCAGATCGACCCGACTCAGGAGCCCTACCGCACCAATCTGGAAAAGGCGGGCATCACCGTTCTTGATCTTACCGCGCTTCAGACCGGCGACCGCCTCAACCACGGTAAATTCGCCGAAAGCCCGGAAGTGGTGAAACTGCTCGGCAACCGCCTGATCGCCGGCCAAACCGTCACCGACAGCGATATCGGCCTCGGCGAACGCGTCGGCGCCGTGGCGCTCGGCACCGCGCAGACGGTGGGCAGCGCCGCCAGCATCGCGGTCAGCACGCCGATCCTGATCTTCGATCCGAAAACCCGCGAGAACTACCGCGGTCAGGTGGACCGGCTCGGAAGATCGGTCGGCGGCACGCTGGAAACGGCAACGGGGCAGTGATCCGTAGGATATGATAGCTGTTGCCTCCGGTCTTAGAGCCGGAGGCAACATTCTTTTTTGCGCACATCCGTCAAAGCGTTGCAACCGAACGCCGGCCAAACGCTGCGCTCAAACAGCCATCTCCCGCCTCTCCCGCTCCGTCTCCAGCGCCAGATCCAGCACCTTTTGCAGGTCGGCGGCGTGGCGGAAGCCGGGTTCGGCGGTCTTACCGACCTTGATGGCGTCGATGAAGCGCTGGTAGTTGGTGAAGACGGTGCCGGGGTCGATGACCTTCCAGATGCCCTTTTCCACATCGTCGCCTAGGCAGGCGCGCAACGTCGCGCCGTCGGGGGTATGGACCACCTCCAGCGCGCCCCTGTCGCCATGCATCCGCAGGCGCAACTCGTTAAGGTGACCGACGGCCCAGCGGCTGGCATGGATGACGCCCATGGCGCCGTTGGTGAACTCGGCCGTCATGGTGAAGCTGTCGTTCGCATCGAGGTCATACTCGCCGATCCGGTTACCCGGCGCCTTGTCGAACGTCTTCAACCGGGCAAAGACGTGATCGATCTCGGTGGCCGCGCCATAGCCGACGAAGTCGAGGATGTGGATGCCGACATCGCCCAGAACCCCGTTCGAGCCGTGCTTGGTCGAAAGCCGCCACAGCCATTGCGACTCCGTCGCCCAATCGCCCCAGGCCTTGGAGACGAGCCAGCTCTGGAGGTAGGACGCCTCGATATGGCGCACCTGCCCGATCTCGCCGGAAATGACGAGCTGCCGCGCCTTCTGCACCGCGGCAACGTTGCGGTAGGTCAGGTTCACCATCGTCACGAGGCCGGACTTCTCCGCCGCCGTCGCCATCTCGTCGGCCTTGGCGAAGTTTTCCGCCAAGGGCTTTTCGCAGAGCACATGCTTGCCGGCTGCCAGCAGCGCCAGCGTCGTTGCATGGTGCACGCGGTCCGGCGTCACGTTCGCCACGGCATCGAATTTCCCCCAGGCGATCGCCTCGTCCAGCGAGGTGAATGTTGTGGGGATAGCGTGCCGCAGGGCGAACGCCCGCACCCGGGCATGGTCCACATCGACGGCGGCGACCAGCACGGCATCCGAGATCGTCTCGAAATTCATCGCATGGGTGTTTGCCATACCGCCGGTGCCGAGAATGAGGATCCGGATCGGCGGCATCACTTGTAGCCCTCTTCGCCGGCTTTATGCAGACGCGGCCCGCGCTCCAGGATCGGCTCCAGTGCCCGCTCGACAGGCACGTTCGGGGCATCATAGATCGATGTCAGCGCGCTCTGCGGGTTATAGGCCCAGCGAACGGCATTCTTCAGCACCGTCTTTACATTGGCATCGTAATAGGTCGGGTAGGTCTCGTGTCCCGGACGGAAGTAGAAGATATTGCCGGCACCGCGGCGCCAGGTCAGGCCGGAGCGGAACACCTCCCCACCGGCAAACCAGGAAATGAACACCGTTTCCAGCGGCTCCGGCACGGAGAACTGCTCGCCATACATCTCCTCGTTCTCGAGCACGAAATGATCGTCGAGACCCTCGGCAATCGGGTGGCGCGGATTGACGACCCAGACCCTTTCCCGCTCGCCCGCCTCGCGCCATTTCAGCGCGCAGGGCGTTCCCATCAGTCGCTTGAACGGCTTGGCGAAATGGCCCGAATGCAGCACGATCAGGCCCATGCCTTCCCAGACGCGTTTCGCCACGCGCTCGACGATCTCGTCCTCGACCTCGCCATGCGCCTTGTGCCCCCACCAGAGAAGCACGTCGGTCTTCGCAAGACGCGCCTCGGAGAGGCCGTGTTCCGGCTCCTGCAACGTGGCTGTCGTCGCCTCGATGTTCGGATGCTCGTTGAGGCCGGCGGCGATCGCGGTATGCATCCCGTTGGGGTAGACGCCTCCGACAATCGCATTCGTATGCTCGTGAATGTTCTCGCCCCAGACGACGGCACGAATGGTCATAATCATCTCCTGCAAAACACTGAATCAGCCCCAGCGGGGGCAAGGCCCGACGATCGAAAAGGTTCCGGAGACGCACTTGGAGATCCATCCACAGCACGTGCATAGCCCCGCCCGGCGACCTTGCCATCAATGGAAGGTCGATTTGGAAAAAATGTTGATCACAATCACACCGGAAATGATCAGGCCGAGCCCGAGCACGGCGGGAACGTCGAGCCGCTGCCCGAAGGCGACGACGCCCACCACGGAAATCAGCACGATGCCGAGGCCGCTCCAGATGGCATAGGCGATGCCGACGGGAATGGCGCGCAGCGTGTAGGAGAGGCAGAAGAAGGCGACCGCATAGCAACCGACCATTACCAGCGTCGGCCCGAGCCGCGTGAAGTGCTGGGCTGCCTGCATGGCCGAGGTGCCGAGCACCTCGAAGACGATGGCGACGATCAGAACGGCGTAGAGCATCAAGGGACTCAAGGCGATCTCCGTACGGGGAAAGTCGATCTTGGGTTCCGCCGGATGCCCGGTCAAGACCACCGTTTTCACCATCCGCTTGTTTGACAAAGTTTGCCACCGAGACGTATCCTGAACGGGAAGGAGACTCGAATGGCAACGATGAATGTGTCTCTACCGAACCCGATGAAAGAGTGGGTCGAAGCGCAAGCCAAGACCGGTCGTTATGCGAATGCAAGTGATTACGTTCGAGACCTTATCCGCAGGGATCAAACGCGCACGGACAAAATTGCCGAAATGCAACGCTTTGTCGATGACGGAATCGAGAGCGGTGTTGGGACCCGATCGAAAGACGACTTGTTTGCCACAGCCGTTCGTCGTGCCAACGACGCCAGCAGACGCGATTGATGCCGTTTAACCTCTCTGTCGAAGCGGAAGAGGATATCGTCGCAATCGCAGAACAAGGTGTCCGCGTCTTCGGCTCCTTGGTTGCCCGGCAATATCACGACGAGCTTTTTGCTGTGCTCGAACTCATAGCCTCGAACCCTCGAATGGCGCGTGAGCGCCACGAAATTTTTCCGCCTGTCAGGATTCATCCTTTCAAGGCTCATATCGTCGTCTATCGGGTCGGTGATGACGGGAGTATCCTCGTGATCCGTATTCGCCACGGGCATGAGGACTGGATCGGAGAGATCCTCTGACACTCCGCGGCATGGCCGCAGACCCATCATGGACGATCCCGAAGTTAGGCTGTCGATGCCTTTGACTATGCATTGGGAACGCGTTCCCGCTCGTTCAAAATACATGCTTGCCACATCTCAACGGCTTAGGATCGGCAACTTTGAACGCAGAATTCTCTCGGTCGATCGTCCATATCCCATCAAGAGCACCAGTGTCTCGACCACCCGATTCACCATGAGAGCGCAAAGCAGCGACCAATTGAATCGGCTGGAGAATCTTCTCCCCTCTGCAAATCGGGTTTAAGACGCTCATCGCAGATGTGAAGACGCGCCTGCCCCTGCCTGAGACCGGAATGCCCGCCATGGAAGATGCCCGTACCACCACCCTCTACGACGCGATCGGCGGCGACGCCACCGTGCGGAGCCTGACACGCCGGTTCTACGAGATCATGGATACGGCGGCGGAAGCCGCCGCCTGTCGCGCCGTTCATCCGCCATCGCTCGCGGGCAGCGAGGCCAAGCTCTTTGACTACCTGACGGGATGGCTCGGCGGGCCGCCGCTTTACACGGACAAGCACGGTCACCCGATGCTGCGCCGTCGCCACTTCGCGGCCTCCATCGGCCCGGAGGAAATCGAAGGCTGGCTCTTCTGCTTCCGGACGGCGCTGGAGGAAAGCGTCGATCACCCCGAGTTCCGCAAGATCATTCTGGAGCCGGTCACGCGCCTCGCCCATCACATGCACAATCGGGAGGGCTGAGAGATGGCCGAGCGCCTGCAATTCCCTTTTCCGGCCGTGTTCCTTGCCGCGGCCGGCCTTCTCGGCCTCTCCGGGGTGGCGCTTGCCGCCGCGGCCTCGCATGGCACGGATGCCCGCCTTCTTGGCAGCGCCTCGGCGATGTGTCTCGCACACGCCCCGGCGCTCCTCGCGCTCGCCGGTCTTCTGCCACGCCTCCGCCTCGGCGCTGCCGCGGGCTCCGCCATGGCGCTGGGAACAGCTATTTTCGCGGGCGACCTCGTGCTGCGGCACGTGGCCGGGCATGGGCTTTTCCCGATGTCGGCGCCGCTCGGCGGCATGCTCATGATGCTGGGTTGGGCTCTGATCGCCCTCAGCGCCATCCTGCCGAAGCGGGCCTGAAAACACACCGGCCTTCGCCATCAGAGCAAGGCCAATGATGCCAACATCTTGGCCCGACAAGCGGAATCGGATCGGCAGGCGCTTCAAGCACCGTCTACGACGGTAAAGCCCTCGAACTTCGGTGGACCGATATACATCGCGCGATTGTCGCCGGCATTGCGGTGGGCCGCGCGAAAATTCTCCGACTTGGTCCAGGCGACGAAATCGTCATGGCTGTTCCAGATCGAAGACGAGACGAACACCGTGTAGCCCTCGTCCGCCACCGTCTCGCCCCGAAGCAGCCGGAAGTCCTTGAAGCCCGGGTTCTCGGCAAGGCTGGAATCGCGATTCTTCCAGATCGCCTCGAAGGCCTCTTCATGGCCGAGCGCGATCCGGAACCGGTTCATGGCAAAATACATCGCTTCACATTTCCTTCGTCATGGTCTCCGGCGCAGCAGGTTTTCCACGCTGTGGAAAGCGAACGATAACGCCGCATTGCCCGGACGCAACCCCCTGATGACAGGAACGTACCCGGCGCGGCAGGAACGAAACGACGTTGGCACCCGCCATCGGCGCTTCGCTCAGGGCGCGGATTTCGAGAAGCGTCTCGGCCGGTTGAAGCCCCAGAAAAGCGAAGAAAGTAACGTCCTGCATGGAAAATCCATCCCGCGTCAGTTCGCGCGCGAGCGTGCCGCCTGCAGGTCGTGCAGCGCTCGTTCGAGGCTGGACTTGCTGCCGTTGCGCAGCGGCACGAAGGCCTTGCCGAACTTCTTGCAGCCGGTCTTCACCCGCAGGCAGGCATCGTGACTGATACAGTCGATCGGGCAGAAGACGCAATCGACGGAGGGAAGGACGTTGTCGATCCGGGAGACGGCTTCGCGCAGGCCGCCATCGTGATGGATCAGCTCCGCACCGAAATTGCTGGCGATCTGCCGCAGATGCGCGACCTGACAATCCCGCCCGCCGACGTAGAGAAAGCTGCGGACGTTCAGTGCTTCCTGCACGGCCGGCGCTGTAGGTGCCGTAGTGGTCGCAGAACGCTTCTGTTTTGTCCGCTGTTGCTGACGCTTGTCGCCCATGGTGGATCTCCACGTTCCATCTGCAGGCACGTCTCGCGCCGCTTCTTCTACAGCGACCCTAGTAAACTTGATAAAAGGAGTAAAGTTAAAACATGATTATTTTTGTCATATTTTAACATCCTCGACTTCAAACGGCGTCGACTGCGTAAAGCCTCAGCGCGTGAACGAAATCGGAGCGTTGAAAAGCCAAGTCGATTTTCCGGATTCGGGCGGGATTTTGGGGGACCGCATACGGCGTGCGGCATCGAGTGCCGCCGAATCCAGCACAGGCGATCCACTGCTTCTTAGCACCTTCAAGCCGCTCACGCTTCCATTGGCGGCAAGCACGAATTGCAACTGAACCACTCCCTTCACGCCGTTGCTCTCGGCGCGGGAAGGATAGCGAACGGCCCGCCTCAGCGCTGTGTGAACCTTGCCCTCAAAGTTCGAGAATGACGCATTGCCAGCCGAACTGGCTCTTGTCCCCTTGCCAGAGGAGGTGGCAGTCGCCAGTTTCGAGCCATCGTCCCGACCCTTGTTGGCGGCAGCTTCCGACTGGCCTTCCTTGCCGGATTTCATGGGCGCCGGCTTCTTCTTGGGCTTCTCGACCTGGGCCTTCTTCACAGGCGCAGGCTTGCGTATCGGTGGCTTCTCCGCCACGTCCGGCGGCGTTTCGGGACGCGTCTCCGGAATGACCGTCGCCACCGGCGGCAGCGAGGCGACCACCTCCGGCTCCTCGGCGACGACAGGCGGCAGGGCATCTGCGGGGAGGATGACGTCGGCCTCGGTCGGAACCGTCTCCGGCACCACCTCGGAAACCGTCTCGGTCGGCGTCAGCGTCTCGCTCTCGGTCTCCGTTATCTCCGGTTCGAGCGCGGCGACCTCGTCGGGCGGCGTCTCAATCGGGGTGATCGTGTCGGAGATCGTGCCGGACTCGACGGTATCCTCGAACGCGTTACCGAGAAGCGCGATCTCCATCTCTTCCCCGCCCTGCGTCGCGGCAAAGGGCGGCGGCGGCGCATCCGGCAGGAAGGCGATCGCCGCACCGGCATGCGCCGCTACCGAGACTGACAGGGCCAGAGCCCATTTCGCCGCTTTCTTCATCGCGTGTTCCCATCCTTCCTGACGTCGCGTCCCGCTTCCTGCCTCAGCCCTTCAACTCCACCGGCGACTTGGAGCCGGTCCGCAGACCTTGCATGCAGGCACTCTTGTCGATGCCCTCGCCGGTGCAGACCGGAGCGTCGTTGATCAGCAGGCTGCCGAGCGCATCGCATTTCGTTCCCGCCAGATCGAACTGCCGAACCTTCGTCTTGCCCGCCGGCAGATCGCGAAAATCGAGCACCGCCATGCGCTCGACGCGTCCCTTCTGGTCGAACAGCACGAATTCGAACGATACCTTGGAGAGCGGCTGCGTCAGATCGTTGCCGGCCACGAAGGTCAGCTTGCAGCCGCGCTCGGAGGTCGCAACATCGTTCAATTCGACCGAAAGCCCGGCAGCGGCAGCTTCGGTGCCCTGTGCGGAGACGGGCGCAAACGAGGTCATCAACGCGAGCGCGGAAAGGGCAACGAGGGACGACAAGGGACGACGGATCATGGTGCGGAACTCCGGTACGATGGTCTGGCCGGCACGTCGTCCCCTGGGGAACGTTGCTGGCATATTGCGTCCATATTAAAAGATGAGTTATGAAGTCAAGATAGAAGGCGCGCGGATCACCCCGAAAAGCGGCGTCTTTTGACCGAAACAGCCACCAGAACCAGGCAGCGAATCATGACCGAACCGAACCGCCCCTCTCCCGCCGACATCCGCGCCTACCGGGCTGAACACCCGAAAATGCGCGAGCGCGAGATCGCCGCACAGCTCGGCATTTCGGAAGCGGCCCTCGTTGCGGCCGAATGCGGGCTGACGGCAATCCGGATCGATGCGGACGCGAACCGCCTGCTGGAGTTCGCACCGCAGCTTGGCGAAGTGATGGCACTCACCCGCAACGAAAGCACCGTTCACGAGAAGATCGGCCTGTTCGAAACGCCGAAGACCGGCAAGGGCGCGTCTATCGTGCTTGGTGAGAACATCGACCTTCGTGTGTTCCCGGGCGCCTGGGCACATGCCTTCGCCGTGACCAAGACGGATGGCGAGGACGTTCGCCGCAGCCTGCAATATTTCGACCGCCAAGGCACCGCCGTCCACAAGGTGCACCTGCGCCCGAACTCCAACCTCGAAGCCTATCACCGCCTTGTGAAGGAATTTGCGGTAGAGGATCAGTCCCAGACCTTCACGGCAGAAGCGCTGGCACCTGTCGCAGCCGCCGGGACCGAAGCCCCGGATCTCGAAGGCCTGCGCGATGGCTGGAGCCGGATGACGGACACGCACCAGTTCCACGGCCTGCTCCGCAAGCTGAAGATCGAGCGCCGTGCGGCCCTGCATGCGATCGGCGAAGATTACGCCTGGCAGCTCGATGGCAGCGCCGTCGAGGCGATGATGCGCGGCTCGGCAGCAGTGGCCCTGCCGCTGATGTGCTTCGTCGGCAATCAGGGCATCATCCAGATCCATTCCGGCCCGGTCGAGAATATCAAGACCATGGGTCCCTGGCTCAATATCATGGACCCGACCTTCCACCTGCACCTGCGCACGGACCAGCTCGCCGAGATCTGGGCGGTGCGCAAGCCGACGGCCGATGGCCATGTGACCTCGCTGGAGGCGCTGGACGCCCGCGGCGAAATGGTCATCCAGTTTTTCGGCAAGCGCAAGGAAGGCGTCGCCGAACGCGAGGAATGGCGTTCCATCATGGAGGCTCTGCCGCGCCTCGATCTCACCGTCGCTGCCTGAAGGACCGTCTCATGACCCTGCGTCTCGACCGCCGGCTGCGCGCCAATCTTGCGCCTCTCAGTCTCGCTCTCCTCATCCTCGCAGCCCCTCTGGCCGCAGTCACACCGGCCGTGGCGCAGGAGGCCAAGCCCATCGACACCTCCCGTCTCGTTTCCGTCGGCGGCGATGTGACGGAGATCATTTATGCGCTTGGCGAGGAGAAACGACTGGTCGGACGCGACTCCACCAGCATCTATCCCGAAGCGGCAACGAAGGTTCCCGATGTCGGCTACATGCGCCAGCTCTCGCCGGAAGGCATCATGGCGACGAACCCGACCGCCATCCTGGCCGTCGAAGGCAGTGGCCCGCCCGAGACGCTCGCCGTCCTGAAGAACGCCGCCATCCCCATGGAGACCGTACCGGAACGCTATGACGGTGCCGGCATCGTCGCCAAGATCGAGCGCGTCGGCACCGTCCTCGGCGTGGAGGACAAGGCGAGCGCGCTGGCCGCAACGGTCAAGGCCGACCTCGATGCCGCCGTGGCCGCCGCCGATGCGCGTCCGGACGCCGAGCGCAAACGGGTGCTGTTCATCCTCAGCATGCAGGGCGGCAAGATCATGGCTGCGGGCAAGGGTACGGCGGCCGATGCCATCGTCAAACTCTCGGGCGCCATCAACGCGACGGACACCTTCACGGGCTACAAGCCTGTCACCGACGAGGCGATCATCGAGGCGAAGCCCGATCTGGTGCTGATGATGACGCGCGGCGGATCGCACAGCGCCTCCGACGAGGAGGTCTTCAAGCAGCCGGCCCTTGCGCTCACGCCCGCCGCCACCAGCAAGAGCGTTATCCGCATGGACGGTCTCCATTTGCTCGGTTTCGGCCCTCGCACCGCCAGCGCCGTGCGGGAGTTGAACCGCGCGATCTACGGAAAAGCGAATGCATCCCAGTAAGGCCATCACGGGCGAATTCATGGCCCCTGAACCCCAGCAGGCGCAGCATCGGCAAACGCACCCTGTGCCGCGTCTCTCGCCACTTGCCGGCATCCGCGCGGACTGGGCTGCGGGCGATCGCTCGCGCCTTGCCCGTCTCCTGATCGTGGTTCTCCTCGGCATCACCATTCTCGCCTTCGGCGCTTCGGTCATGACCGGTGCCGCCGATGCCTCGATCGGCAATCTGCTGCGCTGGCTGACCGGCACGGAAACCGCGGACGCCGCGCTCAGCCTGCGCGACCGCATCATCATCCTCGACATCCGCCTGCCCCGCGCCGTCCTCGGCCTGCTGGTAGGGGCGGCGCTTGCCGTCTCCGGCGCCGTCATGCAGGGCCTGTTTCGCAATCCTCTGGCCGATCCCGGCCTGGTCGGCGTTTCCGCCGGTGCGGGTCTCGGGGCCGTGCTCACCATCGTGCTCGGCGCGTCCGTCTTCGGTCCGCTCTTCGCGCTGGTCGGGCTCTATGCGCTTCCGGTCGCGGCCTTCCTCGGCGCCCTGCTGACGACCTTCCTCCTCTACCGGATCGCGACGCGGGGCGGGCAGACCTCGGTCGCCACAATGCTGCTCGCCGGCGTCGCGCTCGCAGCGCTTGCCGGCGCCGTCACGGGCGTGCTCATCTTCGTCGCCGACGACAAGCAGTTGCGCGATCTCACCTTCTGGGGCCTCGGCTCGCTCGCCGGCGCCAGCTGGGCGAAGATCGCCGGTGCAGCCCCTATTATCCTGCTCTCGCTCGCCGTCGTGCCGTTTCTTGCGCGTGGCCTCAACGCCCTGACGTTGGGGGAAGCCGCGGCCTTCCACATGGGCGTTCCGGTCCAGCGCCTGAAGACGGTGGCCGTGGTCACCGTCGCCGCATCCACGGGTGCGGCCGTCGCGGTCAGCGGCGGCATCGGCTTTGTCGGCATCGTCGTGCCGCATGTGCTGCGCCTGCTGATCGGCCCCGACAATCGCTATCTCCTGCCGGCCTCCGCCCTCCTCGGCGGCACGCTGCTGATCGTCGCCGACATGGTTGCGCGCACCATCGTGCCGCCGGCCGAACTGCCGATCGGCATCATTACAGCTTTTGCCGGCGCACCGTTCTTCCTCTGGATCCTGCTGCGCGGCCGCACGCAGATGGGCTTGTGACGTCAATGATCGAAGCGCTCGACGTAAATGTTCGCCTTGGCAGCAAGGCCGTCCTTCATGATGTCTGCCTCACCGCCCGGGCAGGCGAGCTGACCGCAATTGTCGGCCCCAACGGCTCAGGCAAGACGACGACGATGAAGGCGCTGGCCGGCGAGATCGCCTGCGACGGCCGCGTCCTGATCGGCGGCGACGACATCCGCAGCCTGAAGCCGTGGCAGCTGGCCACCCGTCGCGCCGTTCTCCCGCAGGCCAGCATCATCTCCTTTCCCTTCACGGTTCGCGAGATCGTCCGCATGGGCCTCACCGTCGGCGCGTCCACGACACGTGCGAACGGCACGCCGGCCGATCCAGGTCTCGTGGATCGCATTACGCAGGATGCTCTCGAAGCCGTCGATCTCGGCGGTTTTGCCGGCCGGTTCTATCAGGAACTGTCCGGCGGCGAGCAGCAGCGCGTGCAGCTTGCCCGCGCGCTCAGCCAGATTTGGGAACCGGTACGGGACGGTCGCCCGGCCTTCCTGCTTCTCGACGAGCCCGTCTCCAGCCTCGATATCCGCCACCAGCTGACCATCATGCGGCTGGCCGCCGACTATTGCCGGCGCGGCGGCGGGGTGGTCGCCATCATGCACGATCTCAACCTGACGGCGATGTTCGCGGATCACCTCGTCATGATGAAGGATGGGCGCGTGGTGACAGCCGGCGCTCCCGCCGCGATCATGACGGACGAGATGATGGAAACCGTTTTCGGCTGCCCGATGCGTGTTAGCGCCCTGCCGCCGGCCGGCATGCCCTTCGTCCTGCCGCAAACCACAGCCCTCTAACAGCCTGTTGCGTGAAAAAGGATTCACGCAACAGGTTTTGGGTCCTTGTTTTACCGCATGTCGTCCCCCGCAAAACCGCTGCACACGTTTGCGCGACATGCTTTGGACCCCCTCCTCCACGGTTCGATCCCGCCAAACTGCGCTCGAGAATGGCCCTGCCGGGAACAAAAGACCGCTCGCCGCGTTTGCGGTGCACAAGGTCGGGCTGTTCCGACCGACGTCGTAGAACCCGCGGCAACAAGGAGTAAATCATGTCTCTCGGTCTGTTTTCCAGCTCGTCCAGCCGCAAGCGCCATCATCTGATGGGTAGCGCCATTGAGGACCAGTTGAGCGATTTGCGCAGCGACATCGCTTCGCTCGCCAGTCTCGTGTCGAAGCGCGGCAACAAGGCGAGCCACATGCTCTCATCGCGCGCCAGCGACGTTCGTGGCCAGGCCGAGACCGGTCTTTCCGATATGATGGACGGTGCAGAACAACTGCTCTCCGACCTCCGTAACCGTTACGCGTCCACGGAGCGCCAGGTCCGCCACACCGTCCGCGAACATCCCCTCGCCACCGTCGGCGCCATTGCCGCGATTGGCATTGCTTTCATCGCGTTGTCGCGCCGCTAAGGCACCGTCTTAGGTTAAGGATGCCGTCCCTCCTAGAGGGGCGGCTTTTCAGGGTTTGAGGGAGAATCTGCATGGGGTCTTTGGCGGCATTACTGTCAGGCGTCGTACTCACTGATATTTCAACGGTCGTCGCACGGACCAAACGCAACGCCATCTTCATGGCGATTGCTGGCGTCTTCTTTCTGACCGCCTATGTTTTCCTGCTTGTCGCCGGCACCATCGCGCTTTCCAACGCCTATGGCATGATCCCGGCAACGCTCATCATGGGCGGCGTCTTCATTGCCATCGCCGTCGTTCTCTTCATCGTCATGTCGGCCATGACCTCTGCCGAAAAGCGTCGCGCCGCCGAGCGCCGCCGCCAGTCGCAGCTGAAGACCAACGTTGCCATCACCACGGCTCTGACCGTCTTTCGCCGCAAGCCGCTGGTCGCCGCAGGCGTCGCCATGGCCGTCGGTGCGCTTCTCGGCGTCACACGCGGACGCCATGACGACTGATACCGTTTCATATGCGAACATCAAAAAGGCCCTTCCGGGCCTTTTTCGACGTCTGGAGCAGGGTCCCTGCCTTATAGGGGAAGCCGCACGAGGGCCGTGACACCCGCAGCGAGATATTCCACTTTCACAGAACTGCCCATGACCTTGTCGAGGCTCCGCTCGATCAGAATGGACCCAAAGCCGCGCCGGCCGGGCTGCTTCACCGCGGGGCCACCGACTTCCGTCCAGGTCAGGTTAAGGATACGCCCCGTCTCTTCCTGATGACCGCGCGCCGTAATGACAATACGCCCGTCTGCCACCGAAAGAGCACCGTATTTATAGGCATTCGTCGCCAGTTCGTGCAAAACGAGGCCAAGGCCGACAGCCTGATCGGGGCCGAGAAGGATCTCGTCCTTATGGATTTCGATCTGTGCCTCGTAGTCGCGCACATGCGGAGACAGCTGCTTCTTGAGCAGGGCCGACAACCGGATCTCGCCCCATTCGTGGTCGGAGAGCAGACCATGGGCCTCGGAGATCGCCTGAAGGCGTCCGGCGAAGGCCGTCATGAACTCCTGCGGATCGCTCGTCTGCCGCAGGGTCTGTCGGGCCAGCGACTGGAGCATGGCCAGCGTGTTCTTGACCCGGTGATTGAGCTCCCGCAGAAGCAGACGCGTGCGCTGCGTCGTGGACTGTTCGGCCGTCACGTCGATATTGACGCCGAGAAAGCTCTTCGGCTTGCCCAAGGCGTCGCGCTCGTGCACCCGCCCACGCCCCAGCACCCAGCGGCCCGTCGTCTCGATGCGAAACGTGCTGGCATATTCCGCATCTTCGGTCATCGCCGCGCGCAGATTGTCCAGCATTCCGGCCCGATCTTCCGGGTGAATAAAACCGATGATGTCGCGCGCGCTCATCGTCGTCGCGGTCACGCCGAACATCCGCGACATCGCCGCATTGCAGGTCACCTGTCCCGTCTCCGCATCCCAGAGCCAGCTGCCGACATTCGCAGCCTCCAGCGCTTGCGCATGCCGCTTCTCGTCGCGCGAGAGTACCTCGGCACGCGCAGCGCGAGCGCGCGCATCCTCCTTGAAACTCATCAGGCGCGATGCGATCCGCGCCAGACGCTGCAACTGCGCCGTCAGCGCCGCCGGCACGTCGAGGCGCGGCACCCGGTCGATGACGCAGACCATGCCCACAGCATGCCCCTCGACCAGCAGCGGCGCACCGGCATAAAAGCGCACCCCATCCGCAACGCAGGGCTGTGTGGCAAACCGGGGATCGCTGGCCGCATCCCGCACGACAAAAGGTGCAGGCGGATGGGTCGCCACTGCATGCGCGCCGAAACAGGTGAAGGCGTCAATCTCGGAAAGGTCGGTGCCGACACGGGCGATCACCCATTCGCGCCGGTCGTCGATGAGGGTCAGGAGCGCCACGGGTGCGTCGAAGATGCCGGCGGCAACCTCCACGACTTCCTGGAATTCGGCCGACATACCGAGACGTCCCGGTTGAAGCGACCGCAGGGCAGCAAGCCTGCCCTGATCCAGAATGATCGCAGGGATATCTGGCAGCAAATCCGGTTTCGTCTCAGTCATCAATACTCGCCTGCGGCATCCCCAGGACCGAATGGATGGTCCGCGGAGTTGAATCGGTTCGACCGGAATCTGCATGATCCTGCGCGCGACAGCAATGGTGAAAGGCGCAAGGTTAAAAAATCGGCGCGTCCGAAAACGCGCCGACAGATATTGGGTGGTCAGTTAGGCTCAGGAAACGAAGGCGCGGGACGTCAGCGGCGCAGATGTCGCATCCGGCCCATATTCGTTCTCGCCCGTCACCTGCAGAATATCCGACAGGCGCTGGCGGGCACGGTTCACGCGGCTCTTGATGGTGCCGAGAGCGCAACCGCAGATCTCCGCGGCTTCCTCGTAGGAAAAGCCAGAGGCGCCGACGAGAATGATAGCTTCACGCTGGTCCGGCGGCAGCATATTCAGCGCGCGCTTGAAATCCTGCAGGTCCAGCGAACCGTATTGCGACGGATGCTGGGCGAGCGACTCCGTGAAGAAACCGTCGCTGTCCTGCACCTCGCGGCCGCGCTTGCGCATCTGGCTGTAAAGCTCGTTGCGCAGGATCGTGAACAGCCAAGCCTTCATGTTGGTGCCCATCTCGAAGTGATCCTGTTTGGCCCAGGCCTTCATGATCGTGTCCTGCACCAGATCGTCGGCGCGATCGTGACGACCGATCAGGGACATGGCAAAAGCGCGCAGGCTCGGCAGGGCGGCCAGCATTTCGCGCTTGAAGCTGGGTTCTTCAGCCGGCATCTTCGTACTCATTTCGCACCATCCGGAACGTGACGACGCTCGACTGCGTCGAGTTGCTCGAGGAGATCCAGAAAACGATCGGGAATGGCTTCTTCCTGTACGGAAACATATAGCGCGCGTAACTTCGTCGCGATCTGCGCATGTGGATTATCGGACCGGACCGGCTCGCCGGCTCCGGAACTTGCCCCAGTTTTATCGGTCATGAATACGAAATACCTCGCGTGGTGATCGCACCCTAAATGCATGACGGAAAAATTTGTTCCCGTAACGGAACCTTTTTTTTGGATCAACGTTCCCATAACTGTCATGGCCAAGATTTCGGCCGGATTGAGGGAGTTTTTGAATGTCATTGTCCACCCGGATCGCTCCGTTCCTGCCCTATCTGCGCCGGTATTCCCGCGCCCTGACGGGGTCCCAGACCTCGGGCGATGCCTATGTCGCCGCCGTTCTGGAAGCGCTGATCTCGGATATGTCGATTTTCCCGGAAGCGAGCAGCGACCGCGTCGCGCTGTTTCAGCTTTACACCAAGCTGTTCGGATCCTCTTCGGTCCTCATTCCGGAGCCGGTATCGCCCTTCGCATGGGAGAAACGCGCCTCCATCAATCTGGCATCCGTGTCTCCCCTCGCCCGTCAGGCTTTCCTGCTGGTGTCCGTCGAGGGCTTCCGCACCAGCGAAGCCGCTGAAGTTCTCGGTACGTCGGAAAGCGGCATGGCGCAACTGATCGAGCGGGCGTCCGAGGAAATCTCCCGTCAGGTGGCGACCGACATCATGATCATCGAAGACGAACCGCTGATCGCGATCGATATCGAGCAGATGGTCGAAAGCCTCGGCCACCGCGTCACGGGCATCGCGCGCACGCGCGACGAGGCGGTCGCTCTTTTCAACGCGACGCAGCCGAGCATGGTGCTCGCCGACATCCAGCTGGCCGATGGCAGCTCGGGCATCGATGCGGTGAACGAGATCCTGCGCAGCGCAGCCATTCCCGTCATCTTCATCACCGCCTTCCCGGAACGTCTGCTGACAGGCGAGCGTCCCGAACCGACCTTCCTCGTGACGAAGCCGTTCAATCCCGACATGGTCAAGGCGCTGATCAGTCAGGCCCTGTTCTTCAACGAATCGACCCAGGCGGCTGCCTGGGGATTCGCAGCACATGCCTGCACCGCCTCTTCGAGCCGCGCCTTTCCGGGCGCGGCTTTTCTCATCGGTCGATCAAGCCGGCATCGTCGCAACATCATAACAATGATGGAACGGACCCGGCTTTGCCTCGTTAACGCGTCAGCCGCCCCGTATTGTAGTGAATGAAGAGGCATCCCGCGTGACCAGCGCAAGCAGTTCAACATCTCCAGCCGGCAAGATGAACGCCGCCGAAGCTGGAGAGAGTATCGGACTGCTGGACCGCGTCGTGAAGAAAACCGGCGCAGGTTACATCTTCCAGTCCGAAGCTCTCGACATTCTTCTCTCCGGCAACCTGCCCGACCGCCTGAGCGGCTTTCTCTTCGAAAATGGCGACATCGGCGTTCTCGGCGATGAGGACGGCAACCGGCTGCTAGCCATGAAGAAAGCCGTTTACGACACAGCGGAAGCCGACTGCATGGAGGTCGAACTTCCCTCCTCCGCAGGCCTCATGACCTTCAGGATTGACCTAGAGCGGATTACCACACACGGCACGGATGGCATTCTCTCGGTCATCACCGATATTTCGGAGACGCGTCACCGGGAACGTGTCCTGAAGACCCTCCTTCGGGAACTCAGCCACCGCTCCAAGAACCTGCTCGCCATCATCCAGGGTATCGCGACCCAGACGGCGCGTCAGGCCCTGTCGCTTGAGAGTTTCATGGTCAAGTTCCGCGGACGCATCCAGTCGCTGGCCTATTCGCAGGATCTGGTGACAGATTCCAGCTGGCGGGGAGCGTTCCTGTTCGCGCTGGCCGAAAAACAGTTCGCTGCCTATTGGTCGGAACCCCGCATGCCGATTGTCGCCACAGGCATCAATGCGCATCTTTCACCGAATGCCGCGCTCCACATCGGTCTCGCGTTGCATGAACTTATCGTCAATTCCGCCTCCCACGGCGCCATCGCCGCCGGCGTGAATTCGCTGACGCTCGACTGCTTCGAGACGGTCTTCAATGACAAACGCGCCCTTGAGCTCGCCTGGATCGAACATCTTCCAGAGGCGGACCACACGCGCGACCACGACGAGCCGAGCTTCGCCCGGACCGTGCTTGAACGCGTCGTGCCCATCGCCGTGGCCGGAAAGGCCCTCTACGTCACCTCTGCCGATCGGATCGAATACCATCTGACGATTCCCGCGCACGAATACGAGATCCTCACCCCCGTCGAGGACTAGACGAGGCCTTCATGCGATCTGGATATTATGAGCGCACTTTTGCGGACAGTGCGGCGCAATCGTGTGATTTTTTCTGAAGCTGAAAAAGAAACAGCCAGTGCCGGGGGGAGGCACTGGCTGTATTCGACAACTCACCGAGGGGGCATGTGAGTCGGAAGCCGGATATTCTTGGGTGGCTCTCATTGGGGGCGATGAGAGCCATGGTCCGGACATTCAGTAAACACGCCGGCCAAGCATTGGTTCCCGGGCTCCATATCTTTTTTCAAAATTTTCTGACGCGCCGAGAAACAGGCGGGGGTCAGGCTTTCAGTCAGCCTCGAGCTCTGCCCGGTGACGGTACAGGCTGAGGAATTTTTCATAGTCGCGGTCGTAGACAGCCTGCATCGCGGGGTCGGGCTGGCGTGCGAAGCCGCCCGGGCTCATCGCTGCGCCGGCGGCCGCCAGATCGGCATGAACACCACCGGCAACGGAAGCGACCATCGCTGTTCCCAGCAGTACCGCATCCGTGGTTTCCGGCACCACGACACGGCAGCCCGTCGCATCGCTGTACAGGTCCATCAGCAGCGGGTTGCGCACATGGCCGCCTGTCACATGCAGCGTATCCACGTGATAGCCGGCATCCTTCATCATCGCGAGGATATGCCGCACGCCGAGCGCGATGGCGACGCAGGTTCGCCAGTAGAGCCGGCAAAGTGCGTCGAAAGAACTGTCGAGCGTCAGACCTGAGATGACGCCGCGCGCATGCGGATCGGCAAGCGGCGAGCGGTTTCCATGGAAATCCGGCAGCACGTGCAGCCGCGCGGCGAAGTCCGTGCCGTAAGCCGCGCGCAGTTCCTGAACGCGCAGCACGATCCGCGCATGGATTTCCGCGTCCGGCTCGCCGCCGGCACTGTGGCTGCGCACCACATGGTCGAGCAGAGCCCCGGTCGCCGACTGTCCCCCTTCGATCAGCCATTGTCCGGGAAAACAGGCCTCGTAGTAGGGTCCCCACATGCCGAAGCCGGGGCGCATCTCGCGGGAGAACGCGACGACGCAACTCGATGTCCCCGCGATCAGCGCCAGTTGCCGCTCCAGCACCTCGGGTCGGCTGGCGAACTGACCCAGCACGCCGATAGCGCCGGCATAGGCATCGATGACTCCCGTCGCGACCCGGCACGCCTCGTGAAGCCCGAGATCAGCCGCAGCCTCCGCCGTCAGCACGCCGATTGCAGATCCGACGGGGCAAGCATCGGCCTGAAGGCTTCCGCGCTCCAGAAGGTCATGAAGTCCGATCACATCGAGAAAATCCCGCTGCCAGCCGCCGGCATGGCTGAGATAGTTCCATTTCGCCGTGAGCGTGCAGCGCGATCGCATCGTACTGCCCGTCGCCCGCCATGACATGAAGTCCGCGAGATCGAAGAGATAGCCGATCCGCTCCCACTGCTCCGGCAAGGTCTGCTTCAGCCAGAGGAGTTTGGGCATCTGCATTTCCGGCGACATGACGCTGCCGGAGTGACGAAGCACCGGATGCTCCGTCGCCGTGCAGGCATCCGCCTGCACCAGCGCACGATGGTCCAGCCAGACGATCGTGTCCCAGCGCGGATCGCCCTTGCGGTTGACCGACAGCGGCGCGCCGTTATGATCGCGCACGACAAGCGAGCATGTCGCATCGAAACCGATGGCGGCGATAGCTTCGGCCGGAACGCCCGCCTTGGCACGCGCCGTCTTCACGGCGATGCAGACGGCCGACCAGATATTTTCGGAATCGTGCTCGGCGTGGTTTTCTTCCGGCCGGTTCATGAGGATCGGATAGTCCGCCCGCGCCAGAAGGCCACCAGCGGCATCGAAGATCCCCGCCCGCGCGCTGCCCGTGCCGATATCCACTGCGACGATCAGATCGCCCATGTCGCACCCGTCATGTCACGCATGGTCGGCCAGGCTCCGGACAACGAACAGGCGCGCGGCGCTGTCCGAAGGCTCGCCGGTGTCGCAAGGTCGATGCTGGAAGCGATGCGGTGCGTCAGCCTGGGTGTCCATCCCGCTTTTGTTCTTTGGCCACAAGATGGATGAGTTCGCGCATATCGTCAAACACCGCATCCGGCTGAAGCGCACGAATGGCGCCGAGATGCCGCTCGGTGCGGGCATGCGAGGCGCCCGTGAAGGCAAAGACGCGCATGCCGGCAGCTTTCGCCGCCACGACTCCCGCCGGGCTATCCTCAATGACGATGCATTTTTCCGGCGCCACGCCCATAACGCCCGCTGCATGCAGGAAGAGGTCGGGGGCCGGCTTGCCGTTGGTGACCATGGTCGCGCTGAAGATATGCGGGTCCAGCCGGTCGATGAGCCCGGTAATTGTCAGCGACAGGCGGATGCGCTCCATCTGGCTCGACGACGCGACGCAGCGCGGCACATCCAGATGGTCGAGAACACCGGCGATCCCGGCAATCGGCTGCAGTTCCGTTTCGAACCGTTGGTAAAGATCCCGCCGCATGTCTTCCAGAAACGGCTCGTCCACATGCAGCCCGAAGTCGTCATGCAGGATCTTCGTCATCGTCATCAGGCTCTTGCCGAGAAACCGCTCGGTGGCTTCCTCGGCATCCATCTCGACACCGGCGGTGCGCAGCACCCGTACCAGCACATCGAGAGACAAGGGCTCGCTGTCGACCAGCACGCCATCGCAATCGAAGATGACAAGTTCGGGTGCGGCCATGATGATCTTACTCCGTCAGTTTTCCGTCGAGATAAAGCTGCAGCGTCTGGCGCGTGCCCTGCTCCCATAGCGTCTTTAAGGCATGAGTAAAACGTTTGCGGAAAAGTTCGGACTGCGCCACCTCGCCGAAGATGTCGGAAAGCGCCAGAAAAGCCATCGGATCGTCCTTCGCCTTCACCGCCGCCTCGTGCAGGCGGTCCGCGCTGGCGTCGTTGAAGGTGATGGCGGCGCCGCTGTCCGTCGTGCCGGCGAAGTAGCGGCACCAGAGAGCGGAGACCAGCGCCAGACCGACAACGTCGAGGCCCTGACGCAGGCGGTCGCCGGTCGAGGGAAGGATGAATTTCGGCTGCCGGTTCGACCCGTCCTGGGCGAGGCGGGGAATGGTGTCGCCGATCTTCGGGTTGAAGAGACGCGTCTCGACCTGTTTGTAATAGGCCTTGAGATCGGTCTCAGGCACGGGCGGAACGATCGGAATGATCTCGTCGTGCTCGAGCTTTTCGAGGAAGGCCTGAATGATCGGCTCCTCCATCGCGTCATGCACGAAATGAATGTCGAGCAGGGCTGCTGGGTAGGCGATGGCCGCATGGCCGCCGTTGAGAATGCGGATTTTCATGAGTTCGTAGGGCGCCACATCGGAGACGAACTGGACGCCGACCGCTTCGAGCGCGGGCCGCCCGGCGGGAAAATGGTCCTCCAGCACCCACTGCTTGAATTCCTCGCAGAACACCGGCCAGGCATCGTCGATGCCGTATTCCTCGGCCGCGATTCCGATCTCGCGCGGGCCGGTTGCCGGCGTGATGCGGTCGACCATGCCGTTCGGGAAGGCGACATTCGCGTCGATCCAGTCGGCGAGTGCCGTATCCGACAGCCGGGCGAGCCCGGAGACGGCGGCATGCGTGACTTCGCCATTGCCGGGAATGTTGTCGCAGGACATGACCGTGAACGGCTGGATACCCTTTTCCTGCCGCGCCTTGAGCCCAGCGATGATGAGGCCGAACACCGTCTTCGGCGCATCCGGGTTTGCGGCATCTGCAGCGATGGCCGGGTGCTGCGGATTGAAGTGGCCTGACGCGGGATCGATGAAGTAGCCGCCCTCGGTAATCGTCAGCGAGACGATGCGGATTGCCGGATCGGCGAGCCGTGCAATCGTCTCGGCGGGATTGCCGGGCGCGAGGTAGTCGATCATCGGCCCGGTCACACGGGCGGCGGACCGGTTGTTGTCCTGCTCGACCACGGTGGTGAGATAATCCTGACCGGCCAGCTTCTCGCGCATGGCGGTATCCGACGGCAAGACGCCCGCGCCGACGATCGCCCAGTCGAGATCCCGGCCGGTGTTGAACAGATCGTCCAGATAGACCGCCTGATGGGCGCGGTGGAAATTGCCGACGCCGAAATGGACGATCCCGGCGCTCAGCGCGGAGCGCTCGAAGGCAGGAACGGTCGCCGTGGCCTTGATGGCGTCGAGGTTTGCAAGCGAAAGCTTGTTGGTCATGGTGTTACCCTTTTCGGAAAGCGGCCTGGAGATCGAGCGGGCGTCAGCCTCAGCTCATCCAGTTTCCGCCGTCGACATTGTAGGTCTGGGAGACGATGTAGTCGCTGTCGGAAGAGGCAAGGAACACGGCCATGCCCGTCAGGTCCTGCGCGGTTCCCATGCGCCCGAAGGGCACTTCCGCGCCGACGAGCTTCTTCTTCTCGCCGAGCGGCCGGTTCTCGTATTTCGCGAACATCGCGTCCACGCCGTCCCAGTGCTCGCCGTCCACGACGCCGGGGGCGATCGCGTTGACGTTGATCCCGTGCGGAATGAGGTTGAGGCCCGCCGACTGGGTCAGGCTGATGACCGCCGCCTTGGTCGCGCAATAAACGGCAACCAGCGCTTCGCCGCGCCTTCCGGCCTGGCTCGCCATATTGATGATCTTGCCGCCGCGCCCCTGCGCAATCATCTGTTTGGCCGCCGCCTGTAGCGTGAACAGCGTGCCGGAAACGTTGATCGCAAACAGCCGGTCGTAGCTCTCGCGGGTAATCTCGGCGATCGGCGCAAGGTCGAACAGAGCCGCATTGTTGACGAGGATGTCGAGCCCGCCAGCCTTCTCCACGACGGTTGCGATCGCCGCGTCGATGGAGGCCTGCCGGGTCACGTCCATCTCCACCGGATAGGCCTGTGGTCCCAGTTCGGCCGCGGTTTCCGTTGCGCGCGCAAGATTGATGTCGGCGATTGCGACGGTTGCGCCCTCCGCAATGTAGGCTTCCGCGAATGCGCGGCCGATGCCCCGGGCCGAACCCGTGATCAGCGCGCTTTTTCCTTCAAGACGTTTCATCGGATCGCCATGCCCTTCTCGTTGAACTTGTGGATGCGCGCCTCGTCGGGCGTGAGATAGACGGTGTCGCCGTGCTGCACGGGCACGTCACCCGCGATACGCGCGGTCACCTGACCGATGCCCTCGACCTGGATGTGCAGGAATGTGTCGGCGCCGAGGTGTTCGGCAACGCTGACCTTGCCCGTCCACGTGCCGCTGTCGCGCGACAGCTTCAGGTGCTCGGGCCGCACGCCAATCGTGTGGGCGTCGTAGCCGCTGGCGAAGGCTCCGGTCGCAAAATTCATGCGCGGCGAGCCGATGAAGCCCGCGACGAACAGGTTGTTCGGCTTGTGGTAGAGATCGAGCGGCGAGCCGACCTGCTCGATATTGCCGGCGTTCAGCACCACGATCTTGTCGGCCATGGTCATGGCTTCCACCTGATCGTGGGTCACGTAGATCATCGTGGTCTTCAGCTGGTTGTGCAGTTCGCTGATCTCCAGCCGCATCGTGCCGCGCAGCGCCGCATCGAGGTTGGAAAGCGGCTCGTCGAAGAGGAAGGCGGAGGGCTCGCGCACGATGGCCCGGCCGATGGCGACACGCTGGCGCTGGCCGCCCGAAAGCTGGCCCGGACGGCGGTCGAGATAGTTGGTGAGGTTGAGGACGCGGGCAGCCTCGGTCACCTTCTTGTCGATCGCGCCCTCCTCCATCTTCGCCATCTTCAGCGGGAAGGCGATGTTGTTGCGCACCGTCATATGCGGATAGAGCGCATAGGACTGGAACACCATGGCGAGGCCGCGCTTGGCGGGCGCCTCGTTGGTGACGTCGCGGCCGTCGATTTCGATATGCCCGGAGGTCGCATCCTCAAGGCCTGCGATGATCCGCAGCAGCGTGGACTTGCCGCAGCCCGACGGTCCGACGAAGACCACGAACTCACCGTCCTTGATTTCGAGGTCGATGCCCGGAATGACCGTCGTGGCGGCGAAACTCTTCGAGACGTTCTTCAGACGTATATTGCCCATGGTGCGCGCTCCCGCTCGTCTTGTCGTTATATCTTTTATTGATCTGCTACTTCACGGCGCCGAAGGTCAGGCCGCGCACAAGCTGCTTCTGGCTGAACCAGCCCATGATCAGGATCGGCGCGATGGCAAGCGTCGAGGCTGCCGAAAGCTTTGCCCAGAACAGGCCCTGAGGCGACGAGAACGAGGCGATGAAGGCCGTCAGCGGTGCCGCGTTCGTGGTCGTCAGGCGGATCGTCCAGAAGGCTTCGTTCCAGGCGAGGATGATGTTGAGCAGCATGGTGGAGGCAATGCCCGGCACCGCCATCGGCGTCAGCACGTAGGCGATCTCGCCCCAGAGCGAGGCGCCGTCCATGCGGGCGGCTTCGAGGATCTCGCCCGGAATTTCCCGGAAGTAGGTATAGAGCATCCAGACGACGATCGGCAGGTTGATCATGGTCAGCATGACGGTCAGGCCGAACCGGCTGTCGAGCAGGCCGAAATCGCGGAACAGAAGGTAGATTGGCACCATGACGGCGGCAGCCGGCATCATCTTGGTGGAGAGCATCCACATGAGGATGTCCTTGGTGCGCGGCGTCGGCGAGAAGGCCATCGCCCAGGCGGCGGGGACCGAGATCAGCAGCGCCAGAAACGTCGAGCCGACCGAGATGATCACCGAGTTCAGGAAGAACTTGAAGTAGTTGCTCTGCGCCTGCACGGCCGCGTAGCTCTCCACGGTCCCCGACGGGATCAGGTTGAAACCCTGGATCGCCTCGGTCTCGGATTTGAACGAGGTGATGATCGTGTAGAGGATCGGGAAGAAGATCACTAGCGCCACGATCCAGGCGAGCACGGTGAAGAAGACGGTCCTGCGGGTGGATACGGCGCGTGCCATGGTCTTGATCTCCCTACTTGTCGAGGTTCTTGCCAACGGCGCGCATCAGGAAGAAGGCGACGATGTTGGCGAGGATTACGGCGATGATGCCCCCGGCGGATGCGCCGCCGACGTCGTAGCCGAGAAGGGCCGTGCGATAGATCAGGAACGGCAGGTTGGTCGAGGCATAGCCCGGTCCGCCATTGGTGGTGACGAGGATTTCCGCATAGACGCCGAGCAGGAAGATCGTCTGGATGAGAATGACGACGGTGATCGAGCGGGCGAGATGCGGCACGGTGAGATAGATGAACCGGTTGAAGAAGTTCGCCCCGTCCATCTCGGCTGCCTCCTTCTGCTCGCCGTCGAGCGATTGCAGGGCGGTGAGCAGGATGAGCGTCGCAAACGGCAGCCACTGCCAGGCGACGATGATGATGATCGAGAACAGCGGATATTGCCCGAACCAGTCGACAGGCTGCACGCCGAAGAACCGGCTGATATCGGCAAACACCCCGTATTGCGGGTGCATGATCATGTTCTTCCAGACGAGTGCGGCCACCGGCGGCATGACGAAGAACGGGGAGATGACGAGGATGCGCACGATCCCCTGCCCCCAGACCGGCTGGTCCAGCATCAGCGCGATGGCGATGCCGCCGATGACGGTGATGGCGAGCACGCCGACGACGATGATCAACGTATTCCAGATCGACTGGAAGAAGGCGGGATCGCTGTAAAAATACTGATAGTTGAACAGGCCGGCGAAACTGACATTGCCCGGATTGAGCAGATTGTAGTTCTGGAACGAGAACCAGAGCGTCATTGCCAGCGGCACGATCATCCAGATCAGCAGCAGCCCGACGGACGGCGCCATCATGATCCGGGCAAGGCCTCGGGTATTCTGCGTTGCCATGGATAGACCCTCCCTCTGGTGTCGCCGGCTCTGACTTCCTCGACCATGGAAGGGGCGGCTTGTTGTTGTGTGGGTTGTTTGTCGGTCTCGGGCGGCGTGCGGGTCGGCCCCTCATCCGCCTGCCGGCACCTTCTCCCCGCTTTGGCGGGGCGAAGGGCACTCGGAGTTACCGTGTGGCACGTCCCCTCTCCCCGCGAGCGGGGAGAGGGCTAGGGTGAGGGGCAACCACGCATCACGCGTGACGGACAACCCCACCCATCGAGCTACGAGTTTACTTGATATACCCGCCGCGCGTCATTTCACGTGTCGCTGCCGTCTGGGCCTGCGCCAGTGCATCGTCGACAGACATCTGTCCGGCAAGGGCTGCCGAGAACAGCTGGCCGACCGTCGTACCGAGGCTCTGGAACTCCGGGATGGCCACGAACTGGACACCGACGTAGGGAACGGGCTTGGTCGAAGGGTTCTTCGGGTCGGCCGCGTTGATGCTCTCGAGCGTCATCTTGGCGAAGGGTGCCGCCTTCTGGTACTCGGCGTTCTGGTAGAGCGAGGTGCGCGTGCCCGGGGGAACGTTGGCCCAGCCTTCCTTCTGCGCGACGAGGTCGAGATAGTGCTTGCTGGTCGCCCAGGAAACGAACTTCTCGGCCGCTTCGGCCTTCTGCGTGCCGGCGGGGATGGCGAGGTTCCAGGCCCAGAGCCAGTTGCCGCGCTTGCCGAGGCCCGTGTCGGGCGCCAGTGCGAAGCCGACCTTGTCGGCAACGGTAGAGTCCTTCGGGTTGGTCACGAAGGATGCCGCCACCGTGGCGTCGATCCACATGCCGCACTTGCCCTGCTGGAAGAGCGCCAGGTTCTCGTTGAAGCCGTTGGACGAGGCGCCCTGCGGGCCGGCATCGTTCATCAGCTTGACGTACATGTCGAGCGTGTTCTTCCACTCCGGCTGGTCGAACTGCGGCTTCCAGTTCTCGTCGAACCAGCGTGCGCCGAAGGCGTTCGACGTGGCCGTCAGGAACGCCATGTTCTCGCCCCAGCCGGCCTTGCCGCGAAGGCAGATGCCGTTGATGCCGTTGGCACGGTCGGTCATCTTGCGCGCCGCGTCGTTGATGAAGTCCCAGGTCGGCGCGTCGGGCATGGTCAGCCCCGCCTTCTCGATGAGGTCCTTGCGGTACATCACCATGGAGCTTTCACCGTAGAACGGTGCGGCATAGAGCTTGCCGTCGGCCGTCAGGCCCGAGCGGATGGCCGGCAGCAGGTCGTCGACATCGTAGTCGGCACCGAGGTTGTCGAGCGGCAGAAGCCAGTTCTGCTTGGCCCAGATCGGAACCTCGTAGGTGCCGATGGTCAGCACGTCGTACTGGCCACCCTTCGTGGCGATGTCTGTGGTGACGCGTTCACGCAAGACGTTCTCTTCCAGCGTCACCCATTCGAGCTGGATGTCGGGATTGGCCTTGGTGAAATCGTCGGTGAGAGTCTGCATCCGGACCATGTCGCCATTGTTCACCGTCGCGATGGTGAGGGTCTCGGCCTGGGCCAGACCGCCGGAAACGGCTGCAATGACGAGTGCCGAGCATGCGCCCAGCAGAGATGTCTTCAAATTCATGATCTTCCTCCCAGAAGAGTAATGAGCATTTGCCTCGCTCACGGGCAATTACTCATTTTCTGGGCCGCCTTGTCAATCGCATTCCATGCTGCGATGCCGAACACATCGGTAAGCCATCGGAAAAATTGACAATTTTTTGACATATTTGCTCAGGGGGCGAGCAGATATTCAGCCGTATCCTCGTCAGTGATAACACCGTTGATGAGTCCGCCACGCAGGGCGGCGCGCAGAGCGAGGTGCTTTCGACGGCCTTTCGCCATGCCGATCAGTGTCGATGTTTCGCGCGAGGGCAAGGGCACGCTAGCCACCCGATTGTTGATGTCGCCCGCGATGAGCTGCCCATGACCATCGAACATCCAGCCGCAGATCTCGCCGGCGGCCCCCTGCTCCACCAGTTGCGCCATCTCGTCGCGCGACAGGAAGCCATCCTGGCAGAGCGGCGCATCCGTCCCCACTTCACCGACACCGACGAAGGCGATATTGGCCTGCGTTCCGAGGCTGAGGGCAGACTGCACGAGGATCTGCTTGTGCAGCACCTCGCGCTCTTCGGCCGAGGACACGATGACCGGCAGGGGCATGGGAAAATGCCGTGCCTTCACAGCGTCGGCCATGGAAAAGATGACGTTGTAATAGGCCGCAGAACCATCGACGCCGATATTGCCGGTGAGCGAGACGATGCGATGCTGCGGGCAGTCCATGGCCGGCAGCTGGTCGATCGCCGCCTTCAGCGTCCGTCCCGTGCCGATCGCCATGATGATCGGATCGCTCGATTTCAGCCAGCGTTCGATCTCGGCCGCACCTGCTTCGGCAATGCCGACCGTGGTGGATGACGACGTCGGATCGCTCGGAACCACCTCTGCCTGCCGCAGATCGTAACGCTCTTTCAGCCGAAGCCCGAGTTCCATGCAGGCGGCGATCGGGTGGTCGAGCCGGACCTTGATCAGCCGTTCGGCCATGGCGAGCGACACGAGGCGCTGCGCGGATTGGCGCGAGATGCCCATCTGCCCGGCAATCTCGTCCTGCGTCCGTCCCGCGACGTAGTAAAGCCAGCCGGCGCGTGCCGCATCGTCGAGCCGTGCATTCGCTTCCGGTCTGCGTGCCATTCCATGCCTCTCCCAAGGTCCAGCGGGAACCCGAAGTGCTGACACCTTTTGGCCAGACCTGTCAATCGACCCGCCGCCGCATGGAAAGACGAAAGAGTGCGCCAAAATTTTACCTTTTGATCAAGAAATTTTCCATGTTAGCCTCTGCTGATCGTGCGGTTGCCATTGGGAGGAAAACATGGGAACGACGGACTCCGGAATGATCGGCGGGCGGCTGACGCCCGGTCAATACGAGGTAAACTTTGCGGATCTGCATCCGCGCCTGGACGAGCACGAGGCGCTCGTTGCATCCGATCGCTGCTACTTCTGCTACGACGCGCCGTGCATGACGGCCTGTCCCACCTCCATCGACATCCCCCTTTTCATCCGCCAGATCGCGACTGGTAATCCGATCGGCTCGGCCAAGACGATTTTCGATCAGAACATCCTCGGTGGCATGTGCGCGCGGGTCTGTCCCACCGAAACGCTGTGCGAGGAGGCCTGCGTCCGCATGGAGGCGGAGGGCCGCCCGGTCGCCATCGGCCGGCTCCAGCGCTTTGCCACCGACATCGCCATGGCGGAAGGCCGGCAGTTCTATGAACGCGCACCGTCCACCGGCAAGACCGTGGCCGTCGTCGGCGCGGGACCGGCGGGCCTAGCCTGCGCTCACCGGCTCGCCGTCAACGGCCATGATGTCGTGATCTACGACGCCCGCGAGAAGGCCGGCGGTCTGAACGAATACGGCATTGCCACCTACAAGGCGACGGACGACTTCGCGCAGAGGGAAGTCGACTATGTGCTCGCCATCGGCGGCATCGAGATTCGCAATCGCCAAATGCTCGGCCGGGACATCAAACTCGCCGATCTCCTCTCACGCCACGATGCCGTCTTTCTCGGCATGGGCCTGACCGGCGTTAACGCCCTGCGCACGGAAGGCGAAGCGGCCGAAGGCGTTGAGGATGCGATCGATTTCATTGCGGCCCTGCGCCAATCCCCCGGCAAGACAGACATCCCCGTCGGCCGGCGCGTCGTGGTCATCGGCGGCGGCATGACCGCGATCGATGCGGCGGTGCAGGCGAAGCTTCTGGGTGCCGAGGAAGTCACCATCTGCTACCGCCGCGGACGCGAGCACATGAATGCCTCCGCCTATGAGCAGGATCTCGCCACGTCGCGCGGCGTCACCATTCGCCACTGGCTGCAGCCAAGACGCATCCTTGCGCGGGACGACGGCAATGTCGTCGGGATCGAGCTGGACTATACATCGGATGTGGACGGACGGCTGGTTGCCACCGGCGAGACCGGCATTCTCGCAGCCGACCATATTCTCAAGGCCATCGGCCAGATCCTCGAGGCCGACGCGCTCGGCATCGTGGCGCTCCAGTCCGGTCGTATTGTCGTGGATGAGGAGGGGCGAACCTCGCTCGACCGCGTCTGGGCCGGCGGGGACTGTCGTCTCGGCGGCGAGGACCTCACTGTATCAGCCGTCGCCCAGGGCCGCGACGCCGCTCAATCGATCCACCGCGCGCTGATGGCCGAGCGCCAGCCGGCGGTGGCCGTTGCCTGAGGGAGATGAACCATGGCTGATCTGCGCAACACTTTCGTCGGCATCAAATCCCCCAACCCGTTCTGGCTCGCCTCGGCCCCGCCGACCGACAAGGCCTACAATGTCGAGCGGGCCTTCAAGGCCGGCTGGGGCGGCGTCGTCTGGAAAACGCTTGGCGAGGACGGGCCTCCGGTCGTCAACGTCAACGGTCCGCGCTACGGCGCGATCTGGGGCGCCGACCGGCGGCTCCTCGGCCTCAACAACATCGAACTGATCACCGATCGCGACCTCTACACCAACCTGCGGGAAATGAAGCAGGTCAAGATGAACTGGCCCGACCGCGCCCTGATCGCCTCGATCATGGTGCCTTGCGAGGAGGAAAGCTGGAAGGCGATCCTGCCGCTGGTGGAGGAGACCGGCGCCGATGGCATCGAGCTGAATTTCGGCTGTCCGCATGGCATGTCGGAGCGCGGCATGGGTGCGGCCGTCGGTCAGGTGCCCGCCTATATCGAGATGGTGGTGCGCTGGTGCAAGCAGTACACCCGCATGCCGGTGATCACCAAGCTGACGCCTAATATCACCGATATCCGCCACCCGGCCCGCGCGGCAAAGGCCGGAGGCACCGATGCCGTGTCGCTGATCAACACGATCAACTCGATCACCTCCGTCAACCTCGACACATTCGCGCCAGAACCCTCCATCGACGGCAAGGGCAGCCATGGCGGCTATTGCGGCCCGGCGGTCAAGCCGATCGCGCTCAATATGGTGGCCGAGATCGCCCGCGATCCGGAAACACAGGGGCTGCCGATCTCCGGCATCGGGGGCATCACCACATGGCGCGACGCGGCGGAGTTTCTCGTGCTTGGTGCCGGCAACGTGCAGGTCTGCACCGCCGCCATGACCTACGGATTCAAGATCGTCCAGGAGATGATCACAGGGCTTTCGACATGGATGGACGCCAAGGGCCACCGGTCGCTCGACGACATCACCGGCCGGGCGATCCCCAACGTGTCGGACTGGCAGTATCTCAACCTCAACTATGTCGCCAAGGCCCGGATCGATCAGGATGCCTGCATCAAATGCGGCCGCTGCCACATTGCCTGCGAGGACACCTCGCATCAGGCGATCACGCAGTCTGTCGATGGCGTCAGGCATTTCGAAGTGATGGAGGACGAGTGCGTCGGCTGCAATCTCTGCGTCAACGTCTGTCCCGTGCAGGACTGCATCACCATGGTCGCCCTGCCCCCGGGCACCCTTGACGAGCGCACCGGTAAAGTGGTCGTTTCCGCCTATGCGAACTGGACCACGCACCCGAACAACCCGATGTCACGGCAGGCGGCGGAGTAGCGGATGAAGCAGAGCATGGCGAACGGATCGCCATGCTCCCCTGATGACCTGCTGCGAACGACGCTGGCAGGGAGAACGTCGCTAGACTTAGAGCGCCATATCCGGAACGCGCCGCACGTCACCGGCCGGAAGGGCGGCAGGCGTCGTCGCGCCGATGGCCGGCGAGGCGATGGCGAGTTGAAGGCGCTCGCTCGTCGCGGCCCAGGCCAGCGCGAGCGCCTGCGGATCGTCGTTCAGCTTCTTGCCGTAGCTCGGCACCATCGCCTGCACCCGCGCCTGCCATTCCGGCGTCGCCAGACGCTCGGCAAAGACCTTCTTGAGGACATCCAGCATGATCGGCGCAGCCGTCGAGGCACCGGGGGACGCGCCCAGAAGAGCCGTGATCGTGCCGTCAGACGAGGCGACGATTTCCGTGCCGAGCTTCAGCACGCCACCCTTTTCGGGGTCGCGCTTGATGATCTGCACGCGCTGACCGGCCTGCCAAAGGCGCCAGTCTTCACCCTTGGCCTGCGGGAAATACTCGCGTAGGGCCGCAAGGCGATCCTCGTCGGACATCAGGAGCTGGCCGGCGAGATACTGGACGAGGCTGAACTCGTTCATGCCCACCTGGAGCATCGGCCAAATATTGTCCAGCGTCACCGAGGCCGGAAGGTCGAAGTAGGAGCCGTCTTTGAGGAACTTGGTCGAGAAGGTCGCAAAGGGGCCGAAGAGCACGACCTGCTTACCGTCCAGCATGCGCGTATCGAGATGCGGAACCGACATCGGCGGCGCGCCGACCGAAGCCTGACCATAGGCCTTCGCCAGATGCCGGTTGACGATCTCGGGCTTTTCGCAAACGAGGAAGGACCCGCCAACGGGGAAGCCGGCATAGTCCGCAGCTTCGGGAATGCCCGACATCTGCAAGAGAGGCAGAGCGCCTCCGCCAGCCCCGAGGAAGACGAATTTCGCGTTGATGACACCCTTCTGGGTGCCGGTCCGCGTGTCGGCGTAGCTGACCCGCCAGGTGCCATCCTCGTTCCGGGTGATCTCCTGCACTTCGCTGGAGGCCGTCAGGCCGAAGGTCGGCTGGGTTTTCAGATGCGCGACATACTGACGGGTAATCTCGCCGAAATTCACATCGGTGCCGAGCGGCGACCATGTCGCGGCCAGCGTCTGCGACCGATCGCGGCCTTCCATCATGATCGGAACCCACTTCGCGATCTCGTCATGATCGCGCGAGAACTTCATGCCGGAAAAGAGCGCGCTTGCCTTCAGCGCCTCGAACCGCTTCTCCAGGAATTCCGTATTATCGTCACCCCAGACGAAGCTCATATGCGGTGTCGAATTGATGAAGGACCGGGGATCCTTCAGGACACCACGATCGACCTGATGCGCGAGGAACTGACGGGTAATCTGAAAGGATTCGTTGATGCCGACGGCACGGCTGATATCGACGTTTCCGTTCACATCCTTGGGGGTGTAATTCAGTTCTGCGAGCGCGGAATGCCCGGTGCCGGCATTGTTCCAGCCGTTGGAGCTCTCAAGCGCTACATCGTCCAGCCGCTCGATCATCTCAATCGACCAGGACGGCTCCAGCTCGTTGATGAGAAGGCCGAGCGTTGCGCTCATAATGCCGCCGCCGACGAGAAGCACGTCCACCGTCTTTTCGGGCGCAAGAGCCCAGCTGGGAAGCGAGGACAGGGTGAGAGCGGCCGCACCGGTTGCAGCGGATCCAAGAAGTTGCCGACGACTTATGGCCAGATGCTGCGACGTTCCCGAACGCGGAGCGCCGCTCTTCTTCTCACCGGCCATGTCAACCTCACGTCTTGTTAGTCCTCCCAGGATCGCCGTATAAGGGAAACCTTTTTTGGTGACAAGGCAATTTGTCGCAACGGAAAATCATGCACGATCCGCCCATTCAGAAATTTTGCGGTGGCTCTTCCGGCGTCGAAGACCTTTCGTCGCGCAGGACGCGCCTGGTAATCGACCGGCTCGCAGCCGAGCTTCCGCTGGCGATGGGCTGATGGAGATCCTGTCCGAACCGGCGTCGCAATTCGTGCGTTGCTCCGCGTGGGAATCTGGCCGATAAGCATCCAGTGATCAACCGTTGGGACCGGAGCCTGCTTGAAACGCGATCGTTCGAAGCTGCGCAAGCGCCTCCATATCTGGACCGGCGTGTGCCTGGGTCTCTTTTTGCTCACGCACTTTCTCAACCACGCGCTCGGTCTCATTTCGATCGACGCCATGGAGCGTGGCCGGGATCTCTTCAATCAGATCTGGCGCAGCCTGCCGGGAACTATCGCCCTTTATGGGTCGCTCGCCGTCCACTTCGTTCTGGCACTCGATGGCCTGCGGCGGCGGCAGACGCTGCGCATGCCGATGCGCGAGGCCCTGAAGATCGGGCTGGGGCTCGCTCTGCCCTTCCTGCTGATCAGCCACGTCACCGTCACCCGCATCGACTGGATGCTGTCGGGCTACTCCGCCGATTATCGCGATGTCCTGCCGCGCATCTGGTCGAGAACCAGCAACACCGTCTGGCAGTCCGCGGCGCTGATCATCGCCTGGGCGCATGGCTGTCTCGGTTTCTGGTTCTGGATGCGCGGCCGGGACTGGTATCCGCGCATGGCACTGCCGCTCTATACCCTTGCGCTTCTGGTCCCGGTGCTGTCGCTGCTCGGCTTCATGGTCGCCGCCCGCGCCCTCGGACCCGCAATGCCGTCGAATGCCTGGTTCATGTCGGGCCGCACCGATCCCGCACGTCTGGCCGAGATCCGGCAGGTCATCTTCTATACGCTTGCGGCCTGCATCGGCTTCACACTGCTCTGGCGGTCTTTTCCCATTCGCGGCAAGGTGCGTATCCGTTATCCCGATGGCAAGGTGCTGTCGGTCGCGCGCGGCTTCTCCGTACTGGAAGCCAGCCGCTCCGCCGGCATACCGCACCTCTCCGTCTGCGGCGGACGGGGGCGCTGTTCCACCTGTCGCGTCCGCGTCACGGATGGGCTGGAAGGCCTTCCCCCGCCGAGCGAAGGCGAGCGCCAGACGCTGATCCGCATTCGCGCCGGCGAGAATGTTCGCCTCGGCTGCCAGCTTCGGCCAAATCACGACGTGGCCATCGCTCCTGTGCTCGGCGCGGACAATGTCGGTGTGCGACCGCAGATCGGCGAGGACGTCGCCGCCGGTCGCGAACGCCGTATCGCGGTGCTGTTCTGCGACCTGCGCGACTTCACGCTGCTCACCCAGCAGCAGCTGCCGTTCGATACGGTCTTCCTGCTCAATCGCTATTTCGAGACGATCGGCGAAGCCGTCGAGGGTGCCGGTGGCGTCATCGACAAGTTCATCGGCGACGGCGTGCTCGCGATCTTCGGCCTCACCGGCCGGATCGAGGACGCCTGCGCAAATGCGCTGGAGGCCACGGCGCGCATCGCCCGCGGCATGGAGACGCTCAACCACAATTTCACGAGCGAACTCGACAAGCCGCTGCGCATCGCCATGGGCATGCATGCGGGTCCGGCGATCATCGGCCATATCGGCTACGGCCGCGCCTCGTCCCTGACGGCTGTCGGCGACACCATCAACGCGGCGAGCCGCCTCGAAGGTTTCGCCAAGGAATACGACGCGCAACTCGCCGTCTCCGCCGACGTTATCCGCTATGCCGGGCTGACGCTGGACGACCGCGAAAGCCACAATATCGCAATCCGCGGCCGAAAGGGTACGCTGGAAACACTGATCGTCGAAAATGCCGAGGAGATCGGCACGCCGCTCGCCGCCGCCCGCGCCAGAAAAGCGGCGGTGGCGCACGCCGCACGCACCGGCGCCTGATCAGGCTCTACCGCACAAGGATCTTACGCCGCAGGGCCACCTGTTGCAGGCCCGCTCACTGCGAGCCCATTGACGAAAAGAAGCTCCAGAAACCGGGCCGCGTCTTCGAAACGCCCCTCGCCGGCCCGGTCCTTGCCGAGCACCGCCCGCACCTGCACGTCGAAGTCGGCGTAATGCTGGGTTGTCGCCCAGATAGCGAAGATGAGGTGGTAGGGGTCGCATTTCGCGATCTTGCCGGCCTTGGCCCAGGCGCGGATCACCGTTGCCTTTTCGTCCACAAGCGCCTTCAGCGGCCCCATCAGCGCATCCTCGATCCGTGGTGCGCCTTGCAGGACTTCGTTCGCGAAAAGCCGGCTTTCGCGCGGAAAATCCCGTGCCATCTCAAGCTTGCGCCGGATGTAGCTGCGGATCTCGGTCACCGGGTTGCCTTCCGCATCGAACTCGCGCAGCGGATCGAGCCAGCTGTCGAGCACCCGTTCGATCAGAGCCCGGTGCATCGCCTCCTTCGTGCGGAAATAATAGAGCAGATTGGGCTTCGACATGCCCGCGACCTCGGCGATCTGGTCGATGGTGCTGCCACGGAAGCCGTTGGTCGCGAACACCTCCAGCGCCGCCTCCAGAATGAGCTCTTCCTTCTCCTCTTGGATCCGCGTGCGCCGCTGCGTTCTCGCTGCTCTTGGCAATGCCATACCACACCCCCTTCGCCGGCCTTCCGGCCGCCATGTCCGTCCCGTCGCCCCGCAGCTTTTCGGTTTTTTTGTTTTTCCGTCTTGAGTGCTGCAACGGAAGTTGTAATGTTTACCAACCGGTTAAATTATCAGTCACTTCAATGACAAACGCAATGACGGATACGAGAGCGAACAAAAAGAATGCCCCATTCGACCGGTGGGAACAATGCAATCGAACATAAGGCCGGATCGCGCCAATGCGCATCGCCGTGTTCGGATAAAGAGGGATGATATCATGGCCTCACCGGGCGAAAATATGCGCGTCGACGCCGACCGTCTGTGGGACAGTCTCATGCAAATGGCGCAGATCGGCCCGGGCATTGCCGGTGGCAACAATCGCCAGACGCTGACCGACGCGGACGCCGAAGGCCGCAGCCTGTTTGCGACCTGGTGTCGCGACGCCGGGATGACCATGGGTATCGACCGCATGGGAACCATGTTCGCGACCCGCCCCGGCACCGATCCGGCTGCCCTGCCCGTCTATATTGGCTCGCATCTCGACACCCAGCCGACCGGCGGAAAATATGACGGTGTTCTCGGTGTGCTTGCAGGATTGGAAGTCGTGCGCACCATGAACGACCTCGGCCTCCAGACGAAGCACTCGGTGGTCGTCACAAACTGGGCGAACGAGGAAGGCGCGCGCTTTGCCCCCGCCATGCTGGCCTCCGGCGTCTTTGCCGGCGTCCACACGCTCGACTACGCCTATAGCCGCCGGGACCCGGAGGGCAAGACCTATGGCGACGAGCTGAGGCGGATCGGCTGGCTCGGCGAGGAAGAGGTGGGCGCGCGCAAGATGCACGCCTACTTCGAATATCACATCGAGCAGGGGCCTATTCTCGAGGCGGAGAACAAGGCAATCGGCGTGGTGACCCATTGCCAGGGTCTCTGGTGGCTGGAATTCACCCTGACGGGACGCGAGGCGCATACCGGCTCGACGCCGATGGACCTGCGCGTCAATGCCGGGCTTGCCATGTCGCGCATCGTCGAGATGGTGCAGACCGTGGCCATGGGCGAGCAGCCGGGCGCCGTCGGAGGCGTCGGTCAGGTGTTCTTCTCTCCCAACTCCCGCAACGTCCTGCCCGGCAAGGTCGTCTTCACCGTCGACATCCGCACGCCCGACCAAGCGAAACTCGACCGCATGCGCGCCCGTATCGAGGCGGAGGCCGCCCGGATCTGCGCGGATCTCGGCGTCGGCTACGCGGTCGAAGCCGTCGGCCATTTCGACCCCGTCACCTTCGACCCCACGCTCGTCTCGGCGGTGCGCAGCGCCGCCGAAAAGCTCGGCCTCAGCCACATGGACATCATCTCCGGCGCCGGCCACGACGCCTGCTGGGCGGCGAAAGTCGCGCCTGCAACGATGATCATGTGTCCCTGCGTCGGCGGTCTTTCGCACAATGAGGCTGAGGAGATTTCCAGAGACTGGGCCAGCGCCGGCTGCGACGTGCTGTTTCATGCCGTGGTGGAGACGGCGGGGATTGTGGAGTAGGATCGGGTGACAAAGGCAGCAGGAGAACCACGATGGGACGTCCGAGAGAATTGTCGCCGGAAGAGCGTGACCTCCTTATAAGGCGAGGTTATCGCCCGGTCGAAGTCTGGGTGCCTGACCCCACCAACCCGTCCTATCTCGCGGACGCACGCCGTCAGGCAGCGAACTCGGTCGAAGCAGATGAAAAGGCGGGCATCGATGAACTCTACGATCCCACGGCCTATGAAGATTGGGACCGTCCGTGAGATTGAAGCGCGGCGATGTGGTCCTGGCGGTGTTTCAGGGAAACCTTGGGAAACCCAGGCCAGCCGTCATTCTTCATGCTGACGAATATATCGAAAATCACGTCACTCTGCTTGTCTGCGCCTTCACGACGTATCTGGCGGATTCACCGAATTACCGGCCGACGATCGTCCCGTCACCGGAGAACGGCCTTGAGGAGACATCTCAGATCATGGTCGACAAGATGACGCATATCAAGAAAACGGCGATGCGCGGTGTGATCGGCTTCCTGACGGATTCGGACATATCGCAGGTCGAAGCGGCACTGATTAATATTACCGGCCTGCGACAGGCAATCATCCCGCAGCCGCATTAGGAAGCAGGAGGGAGGAGCATCCATGACCACCATCATCAAGAACGGCACCATCGTCACCGCCGACCTGACCTACACCGCAGACATCCGCATCGAGAACGGCGTGATCGCTGAGATCGGGCCGAATCTGACAGGTGGCGACAGTCTCGACGCGACCGGCTGTTACGTCATGCCCGGCGGCATCGACCCGCATACGCATCTGGAAATGCCGTTCATGGGCACCTATTCGGCCGATGATTTCGAGAGCGGCACCCGGGCGGCGCTGGCTGGCGGCACGACGATGGTGGTGGATTTCGCGCTGCCGAACCCCGGCCAGTCGCTGCTCGACGCGCTCGACATGTGGCACAACAAGACCTCGCGCGCGGCCTGCGACTATTCCTTCCACATGGCGATCACCTGGTGGGGCGCGCAGGTGTTTGACGAGATGGAGACGATCGTTCGCGACAAGGGCATCAACACCTTCAAGCACTTCATGGCCTACAAGGGCGCCTTGATGGTGGATGACGACGAGATGTTCGCCTCGTTCCAGCGCTGTGCGGAGCTTGGTGCCCTGCCGCTCGTTCATGCCGAAAATGGCGACGTGGTAGCGCAGATGCAGGCCAAACTCATGGCCGAGGGCAATGACGGGCCGGAGGCGCATGCCTATTCCCGCCCGCCGGAGGTCGAGGGCGAGGCGACGAACCGCGCCATCATGATCGCCGACATGGCGGGCTGCCCGGTCTATATCGTCCACACCTCCTGCGAGCAGAGCCACGAGGCCATCCGCCGCGCCCGGCAGAAAGGCATCCGCGTCTATGGCGAGCCGTTGATCCAGCATCTGACGCTGGACGAAAGCGAATATGCCAGCCCCGACTGGGACCACGCCGCCCGCCGCGTCATGTCGCCACCGTTCCGCAGCAGGCAGCATCAGGACAGCCTCTGGGCGGGTCTGTCCTCCGGCTCGCTGCAATGCGTGGCGACCGACCATTGCGCCTTCACCACGCAGCAGAAGCGCTCCGGCCTCGGCGACTTCCGCAAGATACCGAACGGCACGGGAGGTCTCGAAGATCGCATGCCGATGCTCTGGACCTACGGCGTCGCCACCGGCCGCATCACCATGAACGAGTTCGTCGCCGTGACCTCGACCAACATCGCCAAGATCCTCAACATCTATCCGAAAAAAGGCGCGATCCTCGTCGGCGCCGATGCCGATCTCGTCGTCTGGGATCCGAGCCGGACGAAGACCATCTCGGCAAAGACCCAGCAATCCGCGATCGACTACAACGTCTTCGAAGGGAAGACCGTCACCGGCCTGCCCCGCTACACCCTCACCCGGGGTGTGGTCGCCATCGAGGAGGATACGGTCAAGACGCGGGAGGGCCATGGCGCCTTCGTGCGCCGCCCGCCGGTCACCCCTGTCGCAAAGGCGCTTTCGACCTGGAAAGACATCACCACACCGCGCAAGGTCACCCGCACCGGCATCCCGGCGAGCGGCGTCTGATGCGTTCCCTCGCGCTTTTTGCCGCCTGCGGCTGCGTCTCCGGCGTCAGCATCGCCGCACCCACCTTTCTCGACGGCGCCTATGGCAATGCCGAAGGCTGCGTCTATGCCAAGACGGGTCAATCGAGCGGTGCGGACGCCTTCTTCCTCCTCAACGATGAGGGGATCACCACCGCCACCGCGTATTGCCAGTTCGAGGGAACGGCGGCGAAAACCGCATCGGGCTTTTCCATCCGCACCCGATGCGACGCCGGAGGCGAGGTCGGCCCGAAGGAAACCGTTGCGCTCGACAGAAGCGCGACGGGCTACACGATCCGTTTCAACGACGGCACCACATGGGGACCGCTTTCGCAATGCCGCAGATGATACCCGACGCCGTTTCTCCCAGCGCCCGCTCCGTGGTCTTGGCCCGCGATCTCGGCCTCACCTTCAAGACAGATGACGGGCCGGTAACCGCGTTGACGGGCGTCAACCTCGACGTTCGCAAGGGCGATTTCGTCTCCTTCATCGGCCCCTCCGGCTGCGGCAAGACCACCTTCCTGCGCGTCATCGCCGATCTGGAAAAACCGACCGCCGGCACCGTCACCGTCAACGGCACGACGCCCGAGGACGCGCGCAAGAACCGCTCCTACGGCTACGTTTTTCAAGCCGCGGCGCTCTATCCCTGGCGCACGATCGAGCAGAACGTCGCCCTGCCGCTGGAGATCATGGGCCATAGCGAGGCCGAGAAGCGGGCGCGGATCGAGCGTACGCTCGCGTTGGTCAACCTCTCCGGCTTCGGCAAGAAATTCCCCTGGCAGCTTTCCGGCGGCATGCAGCAGCGCGCCTCCATCGCCCGCGCGCTCGCCTTCGACGCCGATCTTTTGCTGATGGACGAGCCCTTCGGCGCGCTCGACGAGATCGTCCGCGACCACCTGAACGAGCAGCTCCTCGACCTCTGGGCGCGCACCGAAAAGACCATCTGCTTCGTCACCCACTCGATCCCGGAGGCCGTCTACCTCTCCACCAAGATCGTCGTCATGAGCCCCCGCCCCGGCCGGATCACCGACATCATCGAGTCTACTCTGCCACGAGAGCGGCCACTGGATATCCGCGAGACGCCGGAGTTTCTGGAGATCGCCAGCCGCGTGCGCGACGGGCTACGGGCGGGGCACAGCTATGACGAGTAGCGCGGGTTTGGGGGAGAAAAGAAAAACCCTCTCTGGCCTGCCGGCTATCTCCCCCACAAGGGGGGAGAAGAGTCGTGGCGCGCGCATGGCTTCTGTCTTGAACGTTTTTGGCTGGATCGAGCGGCCAGCCACGGGTCCTCTCCCCCCTTGTGGGGGAGATGGCCGGCAGGGCAGAGAGGGCCTTCCTTCCCCAAACCACCGCCGCCTCAACGGGACCACCCGAACCATGGCCCACTCCAACATCACCCCACTCACGCGAACCCGCGCCAAACGCCTCCGCCGGGAATGCACCAAGGCCGAGCAAATCATGTGGAGCATCCTGCGGGACTTCCACCCCCGCGGCGCCCGCTTCCGGCGTGAAACCCCCATCGGCCCCTACATCGCCGACTTCGCCTGGCTCACAGCACGCATCGTCATCGAGGTGGATGGTGACAGTCATGAAACCGAAAAGGGCCGCATTCACGACCGCCATCGCGATGCCTTCCTGATCGAACACCGCCTCGCACACCTGCTCTCCGAGGCAACCCCATGACAGCCCGCGATAAAATCCTCCCTGTCCTCACCATCCTCGCGGCCCTGCTCGTCATCTGGTACGCCGCCGCCGTCTTCCTCAATGCGCCCTTCGAGCGCGACACCGCCGCCCGGGCCGGCACCACCATCGCCTTCTCCGACATCGTACCGCGAACGATGGCTCAGGCGCGGCCTGTTCTGCCGGCGCCCCATCAGGTGCTGGTCGAACTGTGGGACACCACGATCAACAAGCCGGTGACCTCCAAGCGCAGCCTCGTCTACCACGCGTGGATCACGCTTTCGGCCACGTTGGTCGGCTTCGGGCTCGGCACGCTGCTTGGCGTCGCGCTGGCGGTCGGCATCGTGCACAACAGGGCGATGGATCGCTCGCTGATGCCCTGGATCATCGCCAGCCAGACCATCCCGATCCTCGCCATCGCCCCGATGATCATCGTCGTGCTGAACGCGATCGGCATTTCCGGGCTGCTGCCCAAAGCTCTGATCTCGACCTATCTCTCCTTCTTCCCCATCGCCGTGGGTATGGTGAAGGGCCTGCGCAGCCCGGAGCAGATCCAGCTTGACCTGATGCGCACCTACAGCGCCAGCTCCTCGCAGCTCTTCTGGAAGCTCCGCTGGCCGGCTTCCATGCCCTATTTGTTCACCTCACTGAAGGTTGCGGTCGCGATCTCGCTGGTCGGCGCCATCGTGGGCGAGCTTCCGACGGGCGCTGTCGCAGGCCTCGGCGCGCGCCTGCTGGCAGGCTCCTATTACGGGCAAACGGTACAGATCTGGTCGGCTCTGTTCATGGCGGCAGGCCTCGCCGCCATCCTCGTCCTCATCGTCGGCTATGCCCATAGCGCGGTGTTGCGCCGGATGGGAGCACGCCCATGAACGCCATCCTGCCTGCCATCCTGTTCTGGCTCGGGGCCTGGGCGCTCAACGAATGGCTCGTCCGCCGCAAGCCGGCCTCCAAAGCGGCGGAGCGCGCCATTCGCCTCGCCGTTCCAATCCTCTTCGGCATCAGCCTGCTCGTTCTGTGGGAAGGTTTCGTGCGCGGCTTCGCGGTGCCGGCGGTCCTGCTGCCCCCGCCCTCCATGATCTGGACGCGGTTGATCTCGTCGCTCCCGACGCTCTGGGCCGATTTCCGCCAGACCTTCCTCAAATCCGTCCTCACCGGCTATGTCGCCGGCTGCGGCCTCGGCTTCCTCGTCGCCATCGCCATCGATCGCTCGCCATTCCTGCAAAAGGGCCTGCTGCCGCTCGGCAATTTCGTCTCGGCCCTGCCCGTCGTCGGCGTCGCCCCGATCATGGTCATGTGGTTCGGTTTCGACTGGCCCTCCAAGGTCGCGGTCGTTGTTATCATGACGTTCTTTCCCATGCTTGTGAACACGGTGACCGGGCTTGCCGCCGCCAGCAGCATGGAAAAGGACCTGATGCAGACCTATGCGGCCTCGTGGTTCCAGACGCTGGTCAAGCTCCGGTTGCCGGCCGCCTGGCCGTTCATCTTCAATGCGCTGAAGATCAACTCGACGCTGGCGCTGATCGGTGCCATCGTCGCCGAATTCTTCGGCACGCCGATCGTCGGCATGGGCTTTCGCATCTCCACCGAAGTCGGACGCATGAATGTCGATATGGTCTGGGCAGAAATCGCTGTGGCGGCGCTGGCCGGCTCGGTATTTTATGGTGTGGTGGCGCTGGTGGAACGCGTCGTCACCTTCTGGCATCCGTCCGTCCGTGGTGGACAGGCGTAAAAAGACAAACGATAACAAAGGGAACAGACATGAAACGGACAATCGCATCGCTTCTCCTGTCCAGCGCGCTGACGCTGGCCGCTTTCGACGCCATGGCGGCAGAAAAAGTGACGTTGCAGCTGAAATGGGTCACGCAGGCCCAGTTCGCCGGCTACTACGTCGCCAAGGACAAGGGTTTCTACGAGGCGGAAGGTCTCGATGTCGAGATCAAGCCGGGCGGGCCGGATATCGCACCGCCGCAGGTCATTGCCGGTGGTGGCGCCGATGTCGTGGTCGATTGGATGCCCTCGGCGCTTGCCACGCGCGAAAAGGGCGTCGCCCTCGTCAACATCGCCCAGCCCTTCAAGACATCCGGCATGATGCTGACCTGCCTCAAGGAAAGCGGCGTCACGTCGCCGGCGGATTTCAAGGGCAAGACGCTCGGCGTCTGGTTCTTCGGCAACGAGTATCCGTTCCTCTCCTGGATGAGCCAGCTCGGCCTAAAGACGGATGGCGGGCCGGAGGGCGTGACCGTCTTGAAGCAGGGCTTCAACGTCGATCCGCTGATCCAGAAGCAGGCCGCCTGCATCTCCACCATGACCTATAACGAATACGGCCAGGTTCTCGACGCCGGCATCAAGCCGGAGGATCTCGTCACCTTCAAGTACGAGGATCAGGGCGTCGCGACGCTCGAAGACGGTCTCTATGTGCTGGAAGACAAGCTGAAGGACCCGGCCTTCAAGGACAAGATGGTCAAGTTCGTCCGCGCCTCGATGAAGGGCTGGAAATATGCCGAGGAGCATGTGGATGAAGCCGCCGGCATCGTGCTTGAGAACGACGCCACCGGCGCCCAGACCGAAGAGCACCAGAAGCGCATGATGGGCGAGATCGCCAAGCTCACCGCCGGCTCCAACGGCGCACTGGATGAAGCCGATTACGCACGCACCGTCGCGTCCTTGATGAAAGGCGGCTCCGACCCCGTCATCACCAAGGAACCGACCGGCGCTTGGACGCATGAGATCACCGACGCAGCCCTGAAATAGCCCTCTAGCACGAGCAAATTCGACAGCGCGCGGCTTCGGTCGCGCGTTTTGCGTTCTGCCTGAAAAATGCCTGATCCCGACGCCATATACCGTGAAGACTGCCCGCATTTGCGCGGGTTCGGCGACGTGCGAGGGCGACCTTGGCCTCCATTTCGACAAGCATCAGATACGGGATGATGGTATAGACGCTCATGGGTGCAGTGCTGCGGGGGCGTGGCGCGTGCCGGGAGATGACGGGGCAGCAAGGCGACACAGTCGCCTTTCAGCATATTTCGACAGTGAGGACAGGCCGATGGCTGGTGAAGGTACGTTTGCAAACGGCATGCGCACGGCTGCGCGGGCTCCCACACTTCTGACGGCGCTTCTGCTGGCGGCGGCACCCGTATTGACGCGCGAGGCCCTGGCGCAGGACGCAACGCCGGCCAAAGCGGAAACGCAGGCAGCACCCGACACCGCCTACCCCTCCATCGTCGTCACCAAAGCCGAAATACGGACAGTCATCGACCGCGTCATCGCGACGGGAACCATCCAGGCCGTCGAGGAAACCTTCGTGCAGCCGCTTGTCGAAGGCCTGTCGATCCGCAGTCTCGCCGTCGATATCGGCGATACCGTCAAGGCCGATGGCACCATGGCCACGCTGAACGACGACGCTCTGCTGCTGACCCGCAGCGAGAACGAGGCGAACCTTGCCCGGGCTCGCGCCTCGCTCGCCCAGTACCAGGCGCAGCTCGTGGAAGCACAGGCCAATGCGCAGGAAGCCGTCCGCGTCTCCGCACGCAATGCCAAGCTGCGGGAAGCCGGCTCCGTCTCGACAGCGCTTGCCGACCAGACGGAAGCGGCGGCTGCCGCCGCCCTTGCCCGCGTTAATTCCGCCGAGCAACTGATCGCGGTGGCGCAATCCGACATCAAGGTCGTCGAAGCCCAGATTTCCGATGTCGATCTCCGTCTCGCCCGCACCGTCATCAAGGCGCCCGTGGCCGGCGTGGTCTCGGCCCGCACGGCGAAAGTCGGGGCCATTGCCACGGGCTCCGGCCAGCCGCTTTTCACCATCATCCGCGATGGCGCGGTGGAAATGCGCGCCGACATCTCGGAAAGCGATCTTCTGAAGCTCGCAGTCGGGCAGAAGGCCAAGCTGAAGCTTGCGGATAGCAGCGTCACGCTCAACGGCACGATCCGGCTGATCTCGCCGACCGTAGACGCCGATACGCGCCTCGGCACCGTCTTCATCAGCATCGCCGAGCCGGAAAGGGCGCGTGTGGGCATGTATGCGAACGCCGACATCACGATCGAGGAAAAGCAGGCGCTGGCCCTGCCGCTCACCGCCGTGACCAGCGGCAAGTCCGAAACCGTGGTGCGCAAGGTGCGCGACGGCGTGGTCGAGATGGCGCGCGTCGAGACGGGCATTCAGGACGGCCGCTATATCGAGATCCTCTCCGGCATCGAGGACGGTGACGAGGTCGTGGCAAAGGCCGGCGCCTATGTCCGCGATGGCGATCGCATCACCCCGGTCAAGGCAGCAGTCCCCACCGACAAGACGGCCACCAACTGAGGCCACCAACCGAGGATCGACCCGCCATGAACTTTTCGGCCTGGGCCATTCGAAATCCGATCGCACCGATCCTGACCTTTGTGCTGTTGATGTTCCTCGGCTATCAGTCGTTCAACACGCTGCCGATCACGCGCTTCCCCAATATCGACGTTCCCGTCGTCTCCATCGCCGTCGCGCAGAGCGGCGCAGCCCCCGCCGAGCTGGAAACGCAGGTGACCAAGGAAATTGAGGATGCCGTGGCCGGCATCGCTGGGGTCAAGCACGTCACCTCCACCATCACCGATGGGCTTTCGACCACCGCCGTCCAGTTCGAGATCGAAATCCCGACCAACCAGGCTGTGCAGGATACCAAGGACGCAATCGACCGCATCCGTGGCGATCTGCCGGCCGGCATCGAGGAGCCGATCGTCGCCAAGGTCGATATCGAGGGACAGGCGATCCAGACCTTCGCCGTCTCCGCGCCCGACATGACGCTGGAGGAAATCAGCTGGTTCGTGGACGATACGGTCAAGCGCGCGCTTCAGGGCCAGACCGGCATTGGCCGGATTGACCGCTACGGCGGCGCCGACCGCGAGGTCCGCGTCGAACTCAACGAAAGCCGCCTGAACTCCTACGGCATAACCGCGACCGATGTGAACGCGCAATTGCGCAAGATGAACACCGACCTCGGCTCCGGCCGCGGGCAGATCGGTGGCAGCGAACAGGCGATCCGCACGCTCGGCGACGCCCGCTCGGTCTCGGCACTCGCCGACACCATGATCGCCATGCCGAACGGACGCTTCGTGCGCCTCTCGGAACTCGGCACCGTCACCGATACCTATGAGGAGCCGAAGAGCTTCTCGCGCTTCGACGGCACGCCCGTCGTCACCTTCGCCGTCTTCCGCTCCAAGGGCGCGAGCGAGGTCAGCGTCGCGGAAACCGTCGCAAAGTCACTGGATGCCGTGCGCGCCGCCAATCCCGGCGTGTCGATCCAGTTGATCAACGACAGCGTCTACTTCACCTATGGCAACTACGAAGCAGCCCTTCACACGCTGCTCGAAGGCGCGCTGCTGGCGGTGGCCGTCGTGCTGCTGTTCCTGCGCAACTGGCGCGCGACACTGATTTCCGCCCTTGCCCTTCCGCTCTCAGCCATCCCGACCTTCTGGATCATGGACCTGCTCGGCTTCTCGCTGAACCTCGTCTCATTCCTCGCGCTAACGCTTGCGACCGGCATACTTGTGGACGATGCGATCGTCGAGATCGAGAACATCGCCCGGCACATCAAGATGGGAAAATCCCCCTACAGGGCATCGATCGAGGCGGCGGACGAGATCGGCCTCGCCGTCATCGCCACCACCTTCACCATCATCGCCGTCTTCGTGCCGGTGTCGTTCATGCCGGGCATTGCCGGGCAGTACTTCATCCAGTTCGGTCTGACGGTCGCCGTCTCGGTGTTCTTCTCGCTCATGGTCGCCCGCCTGATCACGCCTGTCATGGCGGCCTATCTCATGCGCTCCGGCGATGGTGACGGACATGGGGAAGCGCGCGACGGCCTCTTCATGCGCGGCTACACCTGGCTGGTCGCCGCCACCACGCGGCGCTGGTACATGCGCTACCTCACGCTCTCCTTGGCGCTCGCCTTCCTCGTCGGTTCCGTCATGCTGCTTCTCACCGTTCCCGGCGGCTTCCTGCCGCCGGAGGACGCCTCGCGCATCGTTCTCTCAGTCGAACTGCCGCCGGATGCCATGCTGGAAGATACCGACAGCACGACGGCCGAGATCTACGACCGGATCAAGGATTTCCCGGGTGTCGAGGGCATCTTCGTGCTCGGCGGCGCCTCGCCGAAGGGCGATCTGGAGTTGCGCCGCGCCACCATCACCGTCATGCTGGAAAAGCTCGACCATTCCTTGATCAACAAGCTGGTCAACACGCTGCTCGGCAATCTGCCGTTGGTCGGGCAATATATGCCGAAGCTGCCGCCCGCCGGCCGCATCATTCCGCAGTCGCAGATCGAAACCCAGATTTTCGCCGCCATCCATTCGATCCCGGATGTTCGCGTTCTCAAGCTGAACGACCGTGGCGAACGCGACCTCGCCTTCAACCTTCTCTCCAACAACGACGCCGCCCTCAACGAAGCTGTCGGTCTGCTGGAGGCACGCTTGCGCGACGAGCCGACGCTCGCCAATGTCAGCCCGGATGGCGCCCTGCCTCGCCCCGAACTGCAGCTGCGCCCGCTCGCTGACCGCATGTCGCGCCTCGGCATCACCACGTCCCAGCTTTCCGACATCGTGCGGGTCGCGACCATCGGCGATATCGACGCGGCACTGACCAAGATCTCGCTCGACGACCGGCAGATCCCGATCCGCGTGCAGATCGATACCGGCCTGCGCACCGACCTCGCCGCCATCCGCAACCTCAAGATCCAGACGGCCTCCGGCGCGCTCGTTCCCATCTCCAGCGTCGCCGATATTTCCTATTCGGAAGGCCCAAGCTCCATCAAGCGCTACGACCGCTTCCGCGTCGTCACCATGGGCGCCGACCTTCCCGTTGGCGTGGCGCTCGACACGGCCTCCGGCCGCTTCGAGCAGATCGCGGCCGAAACCAACCTGCCCCAAGGCGTCCGCTTCATCAAAAGCGGCGATTCGGAGGTGCAGGCGGAAATGTTGTCGGGCTTCGTCCACGCCATGCTGCTCGGGCTTCTGCTGGTGCTCGTCGTGCTCATCCTTCTCTTCAAGGACGTCATACAGCCGTTCACGATCCTCTTCTCGCTGCCGCTCGCCATCGGCGGCGTCGCGCTCGGCCTGATCGTCACCAACAATTCACTCTCCATGCCTGTCCTCATCGGCATCCTCATGCTGATGGGCATCGTCACCAAGAACGCCATCCTGCTGGTCGATTTCGCGATCGAAATGAAACGGCACGGCATGGAACGCGTCGAGGCCATGGTGGAGGCCGGCCGCAAGCGCGCCCGGCCAATCATCATGACCTCCATCGCCATGTCGGCCGGCATGCTGCCCTCGGCGCTCGGCGTCGGCGAAGGCGGCTCCTTCCGCGCACCCATGGCCATCGCCGTCATCGGCGGCATCATCGTCTCAACGGTCCTGTCGCTGGTCGTCGTACCCTCGTTCTTCCTGATCATGGACGACCTCTCCCGACTCCTTGGCTGGTCCTTCGGCCGCCTTGTGGGAAGCAAGGAGGCCGAGACCGTGCCGCTGGAGAATGTGGTGTTGACCGAGAAGCTCGCCGAGCAGTCCGAGACCATCGAAGCCCTGCAGACCCGCCTCGACCGCCTGGAAGGCCGGACCGCACCCGGCACCCTGCGCGCCGTGGGCGGCACGGTCGTCACGCATCCGGCATTGGCTGCGGAGTAGACGGCAGGACGTGAAGCCTGCGGCAGCCCCTCACCCTAACCCTCTCCCCGCTGGGCGGGGCGAGGGGACGTGGCCTGCCCAGCGGTTCGATATAAGGCGAAAATAGTGCCTCGAGGTCCCTTCTCCCCGCCTGCGGGGAGAAGGTGCAGGCATGCGGATGAGGGGCGAACGCGCCCGCAACGAAGCGGGCGGGCGAAAAAGCAGCCCTACAACCCACCCTCAACCCGCAAAAACTCCACGATCCGCTCCACGCCCTCGCCGCGCTTCATGTCCGAGAACACGAACGGGCGGGACTGGCGCATGCGGTCGGCGTCGCGCTGCATGACGTCGAGATCGGCGCCGACGTAAGGGGCGAGATCCTTCTTGTTGATGACGAGAAGATCGGATCGCGTGATGCCGGGTCCGCCCTTGCGCGGGATTTCCTCGCCCTGGCAGACGGAGATTACGTAGAGCGTGATATCCGCGAGATCGGGCGAGAAGGTTGCCGCGAGATTGTCGCCGCCGGATTCGATGAAGACGATGTCGAGGTCCGGAATGCGGCGGTTGAGATCGGCGATGGCCTGAAGGTTGATCGTCGCATCCTCGCGGATGGCGGTGTGCGGGCAGCCGCCCGTCTCCACGCCGACGATCCTGTCGGAGGGCAGCGCCTGCATGCGCACCAGCGCTTCCGCATCCTCCTGCGTATAGATGTCGTTGGTGACCACCGCGACCGACCATCTGTCCCGCATGGCCTTGCAGAGCTTGTCCGTCAGCGCCGTCTTGCCGGAGCCGACGGGGCCGCCGATGCCGACACGGAGGGGACCATTGGAAGATGCCATGAGATTATCCTTTCAGAAGAATATGTCGAAAGCTGCCGATGAACCGGAGTTTACCGGAAAGCCCATAAGCCGGCCGGAGAGATGCCGCGCGGCACGAATCGATGTCTGTCGTTCACGAGCGGAACAGGCGCGAGGTCAGCGTCTCGTGCCGGAAACCGGCGATGTCGGCGAGGATACCGGCAGAGCCGAGATCGTCCAGCGAACTTGCCGCCGCCCGCTCGGCCGCGGCTCCGATCTCGCCTTCCAGCGCCGCCAGCACGGCGACCCCCGCACGCTGCCCGAGGACGCCGCAGCGGATCGCGACAGAAATCTGATTGGAGGCCGTTGCGTGCAGATAGGCCGCAATCGCGGGCTCCGACCCGGTCGCATGCGCACCGGCGACCGCGCCGACGGCAACCGGATAGGCCATGCGGGCAGGCATGATCTCGTCGCCCCCCGTCGGCCAGGCCGAAGCCGCCGCGATGAATGCTTCGCCCTGAAGCATCGTTTCCATCTGCCGCTCCCGACTGCCGGCCATGGCTTCGGCCAGCGAAGCGACAGCGTGAAGGCGCTCGACGTCTTCAGCGGCACGATAGCTTTCCGCCAGCAGCACCGCATCGTTCCAGACGGCCCCTTCCGCAATCGCCCCGGACAACCAGTCCTGAAGAGAGGCCGCATCCCCGATACTGCCATCCGCCACCGCCTGCTCGAGCCCGGCCGAATAGGAAAAGGCACCGATGGGGAAAGCCGGCGACATCCAGGCGATCAGGCGGAGCAGAGCCTGGGTGCCGCCGGTGGCCGGTCGTTGTTGCTGACCTTCGGTAAGCATGTCAGTCATGGGCGTGGCTGTGTCCTTTGCCGTCATGTCCATGCTCGTCGCAAGAGTGATCGTGGACATGGTCATGGTGATCATGGTCATGATCGGCGTGGTCATGCTTTCCGTGTTCGTGCTTCCCGTGTTCAGGCGCCCCATGAGCGTGAGGCCCATGGTCATGCCCGCTGTGATAGGCGCCCCGCATCGGCTGGAACTGCGCCGTCACCTCGTTCACCTCGGCACCGAGCCCGATCAGCATGGACCGGATGACGGGATCGCGCAGGATGACGATGCGGTCCTTACAGATTTCGGCTTGCAGATGCCGGTTGCCGAGATGCCAGGCAAGCTCGACGAGGTGAAGCCTGTCGCGCGGCAGGATCTCGTAAAGGGGCTCTTCTACCGCGGCGATGAGGATGTAGCCGCCCTGCTCCAGCACCAGCGCATCGCCATCCGCCAGCATCACGGCCTGCTTCAGGTCCAGCATGACGACATCGTCATCCGGCAGGTGCAACAGCTTGCGCCGGAGATGCCGCTGGTCGTGCGGCAGGCGCAGCAGGGCAACAGGCGTGATATCGGCAGGTGCCGGCGAGACGATGGAGGTGGAGCGATAGGGCATGGTAACCTCGATCAGTTGAAATGCGTGAGAGAAAAGGTGAGCGATACCGGCAGCGGGTTCCATAGTCCTGTGCGCAGGCCCGCGGCCCTCAGGCCCCGGGCCGTCCATGTGTTGCAGCCGGCGAGCGCCGTAAACCAGCCGGTCGCCTCGAAGAACCGGTCGTTCTGCCCGTAGCGCGCATCGGGCACGGGCACGACCTGCCCATCGCGCTTTGCGAAGCTGGCTTCGATCATGTCCAGCAGCCGGGCATAGCCGGCCGGTCCGATCTCGAAGCCTTGCACGCTCAGTGAAGGTTCGGCAAGCGCGCCGACGACATCCACATGCAGCACCGCCCGATCGACCGTCAGCCCCCGCAGTAAGGGCAGCGGCTTCAGGTCCGCCCAGTTCGGCGTCTCCAGATAGAAGCTACGCCCGCCCCGGCCGAAGATGATCCACCGCGCCGCGGGATCATCGACAGGAACGCCACTCTGGCCGAGAAACGGAAACCGCGCCAGGCTTTCCGCATCCACGGGAATGGCGATATCGGTGTGGATCGGGTTCGAGAGAACGAGAATGCGCCGCATCTCCCCATTTTCCCTTTCCTCTTCCCCTTCGCGCGATGCGAAGAGCGGCTGCGGCACGATGGTCCCGAGACCTGCCGCAATCGCAAGCAGCAGAATGATGACCGACAGGCCGAGCGACAGCCTTCGCATGACCTTGCGGAACCTCGTCATGCCCGCACGGCGATGGCTATTCGCTTGGCGACAGGCGTCGAAATCGCGGTCACGAGCGTCTAGAACAGGAAATAGCGCTGCGCCATCGGCAGCACCGTCGCCGGCTCGCAGGTCAGCAGCTCTCCATCCGCGCGCACCTCGTAAGTCTCCGGATCCACCTCGATCACCGGCGTCAGGCTATTGTGGATCATCGAGGCCTTGCCGATACCGCCGCGCGTGTTCTTCACCGCCATCAGCGTTTTCGCCACGCCGAGCTTGGCCGCAAGGCCGGCGTCCAGCGACGCCTGCGATACGAAGGTTACGGAGGAGTTGGTCCGCGCCTTGCCGAAGGCGCCGAACATCGGCCGGTAATGCACCGGCTGCGGTGTGGGAATGGAGGCGTTCGGATCGCCCATGGGGGCGGCCGCGATCATGCCGCCGAGCAGCACCATGTCCGGCTTCACGCCGAAGAAGGCGGGGTTCCACAGCACGAGATCGGCCCGTTTGCCAACCTCGACCGAGCCGATCGCGTGGCTGAGGCCGTGGGCGATAGCCGGGTTGATCGTGTATTTCGCGATGTAGCGCTTCACCCGCATATTGTCGTTGTCGCCGGTTTCGCTCGCCAGCCGGCCGCGCTGGCGCTTCATCTTGTCGGCCGTCTGCCACGTGCGGATCGCCACCTCGCCGACGCGGCCCATGGCCTGGCTGTCGGACGAGATGATCGAGAAAGCGCCGATATCGTGCAGGATATCCTCGGCCGCAATCGTTTCCTTGCGGATACGGCTTTCGGCAAAGGCGATGTCCTCCGGGATCGACGGGGACAGGTGATGGCAGACCATCAGCATATCCAGATGTTCGGCCAGCGTGTTGATCGTGTAGGGCCGCGTCGGATTGGTCGAGGACGGGATGACGTTCGGCTGGCCGCAGATCTTGATAATGTCGGGCGCATGTCCGCCGCCCGCCCCTTCGGTGTGGAAGGCATGGATGGTGCGACCCTTCAGCGCCGCAATGGAATCCTCCACGAAGCCGCTCTCGTTCAGCGTGTCCGTGTGGATCATCACCTGCACATCGTATTCGTCGGCGACCGAGAGGCAGCAGTCGATGGCGGCCGGCGTCGTACCCCAGTCCTCGTGCAGCTTCAGCGATGTCGCGCCGCCGAGCACCATTTCCACCAGCGCGCCGGGCAGCGAGGCATTGCCCTTGCCGGCAAAGGCGAGGTTCATCGGAAAGGCATCGGCCGCCTCGATCATCCGCGCCAGGTGCCACGGCCCGGGCGTGCAGGTGGTGGCGAGCGTACCATGCGCGGGGCCTGTGCCGCCGCCCAGCATGGTGGTGAGGCCGGACATCAGCGCCTCCTCGATCTGCTGCGGGCAGATGAAGTGGATATGGCTGTCCATGCCGCCGGCGGTGACGATCTTGCCTTCGGCCGCGATTGCCTCCGTGCCGGGGCCGACGATGATGTCCACATTCGGCTGCGTATCCGGATTTCCGGCCTTGCCGATGGCGACGATCAGCCCGTCCTTCAGCCCGATATCGGCCTTCACGATACCCCAATGGTCTACGATCAGCGCGTTGGTGATGACGGTATCGACCGCGCCGTCCGCCCGCGTCACCTGGCTCTGCCCCATGCCGTCGCGGATGACCTTGCCGCCGCCGAACTTCACCTCGTCGCCATAGGTGGTGAAATCCTTCTCCACCTCGATGAACAGCTCCGTATCCGCCAGCCGCACCCGGTCGCCCGTCGTCGGGCCGAACATATTGGCATAGGCGGCGCGGGACATCTTGTAGGACATGGTCTACCTCGAGAGTTCGGAGAAAAGGGGTGACCGCGCAGCGGCACGGTCGAAAGTATAGGTGGTGCGGCAGCCGTTTCGGCTGTTGATCTCGCCGATCAGGTGGTCGGCAAAGTCGCCTGGATGATCTTCATAGGAACGCAGGGATGCGATGACGGCGTCGCGATCCTGCACGACGATCCGCGGTCGGTTCAGCATGTCGAAAATGAACGCGGACACCGCGGGCCGCGCCATCTTCACCTTCTGCCGCAGAAGCCAAACGACCTCTACGAGAACGACGTGATTGATGAAGACGGGCGCACTGTCCTGCTCAAGAAAGGCTGTCGCCTGCTCGCCCTGCTTCACGCCTTCGGCATCGGTGATCGAGCCCAAGGCCAACCACCGCATCACCATGTTGGTGTCGAGACCGATCATTCCTCGCTCTCCCGAAAACCGGCATTTCGGGCTTCCCTGATCCAGTCATCCAGTTCCTCGCCGGTAATCGGCCTCTCGAACTTCACGATCCCGCGCAAATCCTCGAAACTCTTCCCCGGCTTGCGGATTTCGACCGCGCCGGCGTCGTTCGCGACGAACTCGACCGCGTCGCCATCCTTGAGGCCGAGGGTCTTCAGCACCGATTCGGGAACCGTGATCGTGCCTGCCTTGATCCTGACCGTTTCACCCATGGTGCGCTCCTAGCTCCCGACCGCGAGAGAAAATGCCGGCGCGACGGAGAGCCGGCGGAGCCGGCCTTCGGCCACCCAGCGATCGACCAGCCGCGCTTCGGCCGCAAAGGGATGTCCCTCCCAGCCGACATGGGTGAACCCGGCGAGCGCGATATCCGCTGCGGGATGAGCGCCGAGCACATCGCCAATAACGACGAGGCCGCTGCTCGGCACGATGTAGGGGGCCGGCGAAAAACCGGCGAGCGCTGTCTCCAGCGAACGTTGCGTTTCCGCCTCGAGCACCCGGACGATCTTGTCGGCCGCAAGCGCAAAGGCCTCGAACCCCGCCGTCTCGTCGTCGCAGAAATCATCGAGCTCCGGATGCGTGATGGCGAGCGGCGCCCGGAGTGCCGCAAAGAGTGCGGGGTTGCGGACGCACCAGATACCGGCTGCCGCGACCACTGCGGGATGCGCGCCCCAGGCCGTCGGCAGGATGTTGGCGTGCAGAGCCGAGGGCGCCGACGTTCCCAGCATCATTTTTGCCGGCCGGCCGGTGTTGCAGACGGCAACGATATCCGTTCGCTGGCCCGGGCGATACGAGCGGCAATCATTGAACCGGATGACGCAATCGGCAGACGCGATCTCCTTGGCGGCGCTGTCCGGCACCGGCCCATTGCCAACGATCACGATGCGCGCACCGGTCTTCACAGCGTTCTCCCGTCCGTCTTTCTGCCGTCCGAGCCAGCAGTCTGCTTCATGTTCGGCCCGCATCGAGACGATCAGCGATCGGCCAGCGCCGCGTTCAGTTCGTCCGTCCGCTTGGTCGTCAGTTCCGCAAGACAACCTGCCACCAGCATCGGTTCCATGCTGCCACCGCGCGCCTCGAAGCCGGCAAGCGCGCACTGCCCGTCACGATAGGCGATCCAGGCACGTTGCGCGGTCTTCAGCGCTTCCACCGCGCCGACCATGTGGTCGCCCAGATCGGCGAGATCCTTGTCCATCGCCTGCGCACGCGCCAGCGTCTTGCGATAGGCCGCGTTCAGCGCCACGTCCGCGGTCTCGTAGTCCTGCTGCGAACACGCCGTCATGTCGCTCTGGGTAACCGCCTTGCTGCAATCGGGATCATCCGGCCCGGCGGACGAGGCAGACCCTGCCCCGAAAACCAGAGAGAAGGCCAGCGTAGCGCCCGGATATGCGAGCCGCATCACCATGTCAGAGCGCACCCATGACCTTCTGGCGGAAGCCATAGACTTCCCGTTTGCCCGCGAAGGGAATAAGCGTCACGTCGCGCGTCTGCCCCGGCTCGAAGCGCACGGCCGTACCGGCGGGAATATCCAGCCGCTTGCCATGGGCCGCCTCGCGATCGAAGGTCAGTCCGGCATTGGTCTCGGCGAAATGATAGTGGCTGCCGACCTGCACCGGCCGGTCGCCGGTGTTCGACACCTCGATCGTTACCGTTTCCAGCCCGACATTCAGCTCGATCTCGCCGTCTGCCGCAAGGATTTCACCGGGGATCATCTTGTCTCTCCTGAAGGTCTCGATAGGCATGTTGCACGGCGATCATGGCAGGCTGAGGATGCTGTCGCCTCGGCATCACGCCGCCGCAGCACAGCCCGCGAGCTTCACCACGCGCTCCGTGGAAGCGGGATTGTTCACCATCTTCTCAGCCGGCCGCACAGGCCGGCGAACGAGCTCGCCTGTGCAATTCGGGCAACGCCCGCCGAGCACGTCGCGCGCGCAGGCGGCACAGAAGGTGCACTCGAAACTGCAGATCATCGCCTCGCGGCTGTCGGCCGCCAGATCCGTGTCGCAGCATTCGCAATTGGGTCGAAGCGCCAGCATGGAAAACCTCAGCGGATGGGTTCGTGAACGGTAACGAGCTTCGTTCCGTCCGGGAACGTCGCCTCGATCTGGATGTCATGAATCATTTCTGGGATCCCTTCCATCACCTGCTCGCGCGTGATGACATGAGCGCCGGCCTCCATGAGGTCGGGAACCGAACGGCCGTCGCGCGCGCCCTCGACCACGAAATCGGTGATCAGCGCGATGGCTTCGGGATGGTTCAGCTTGACGCCACGCTCCAGCCGGCGGCGCGCCACCATGGCGGCCATCGAGATCAGCAGCTTGTCTTTTTCGCGGGGAGTAAGGTTCATGCGACGCGATCCATCATCATCTTCGACATTCTCTACAGGCTCCAGACTTTCGGCACAGACGCGCTCCTGCGCAAGTGCGAAATCATCGGCACGAGGATTTTTCGCAGGGCGAAGCCGTCCTTCGCCACGATCCGTGCAACGAGCTTTTCCTGATCGCCGACCACGACATGGCTGACGCCGCCCGACCCGCTGGCTGCACCTCTGTCCAAGCGTTCGCGGAGCGGCTTCAGATGGCGCTCGCATCCGCTCGCGGTGAAGAACAGCGTGGCGAAGGCGACGTGACCGCTCAGCGAAAAAGCGCGCCGCGTCAGCGCATCGATATCCCCGGACAGCCGCATATTCTCGGCATGCAGCAGCGCACCACCCTTCACGATCCGCCACCGGTCGCGAAAAAGGCCGTTCCGCATGCGCTCGCCCATGGCGGCACGCCCGAGCAGCACGGCCTCGACGGCCAGAAACTCGGCATCCGCGTCAAGCTCGACATCCAGCGACCGCGTCATCGAGGCCCGGTCGAACAGGATCGTCTCCTGCGGTAGCCAGTGGACGCGGGACCCGGCCTCCGCCCGGATCGTCGTCGTCACCGAGGTCGTGCCGGCGCTGGCCTTGTAGATCTTCTCGCAGGCCTGCGTCGTTAGCGTCAACTCGGTATCCGCACCGGCGCCGAACCGCCAGTCCATCACGTCACCACCGGTCAGCCCGCCCGAACTGTTGATCAGCACGGCTTCCATGCTGCCGTCGAACATGGTCGGCAAGCGCAGCTTGGCGCACCCTTCCTGATAGAACTCCTGCAGCCGCGTTCGTCCGCCGGCATGCTTTGCCACAAGGCGCCCGCGCCCGAAGGCGCGCTGCGGCGCTGCCGCCAGCCCCTCCTGCCCGGGTTTAGACATGGCCTCAGACATGGCCTCCGGCTGGGACTCAACCAAGGCCTCAGACATGCGTTGCGCGATCAAACCGTGAGGTGCCTTCGGGCTTCCGGCGTGTCGAGCGTTTCGGCCGGGCCTTCATGCACAATCTCTCCGCGATCCATGATGTAGACATGGTCTGCAAGCTCGCGGCAGAAGTCAAGATATTGTTCCACAAGCAAAATCGCCATCCCCGTGGAATCACGCAAATACTGGATCGCCCGTCCGATATCCTTGATGATCGAGGGCTGGATGCCCTCCGTCGGCTCGTCGAGCACGAGGATCTTCGGACGTGTGACGAGCGCCCGGCCGATGGCAAGCTGCTGCTGCTGCCCGCCCGAAAGGTCGCCACCGCGCCGCCCGAGCATGGATTTGAGAATGGGGAACAGCGCGAAGATCTCGTCCGGCACGAAGCGGTCCTTGCGGGCGACGGGGGCGTAGCCGGACTCAAGGTTCTCCTTGACGGTGAGAAGAGGAAACACCTCCCGCCCCTGCGGCACGAAACCGACGCCGAGGCGTGCGCGGTTATAGGGCGCCATGCCGTTCATGACGGTATCGTTGAAGGTCACCTTGCCGGCGCTCGTCGCATGCTGGCCGGTGACCGAGCGCAAAAGGCTGGTCTTGCCCACGCCGTTGCGGCCGAGCACGCAGGTGATCTTGCCCATCGGCGCCGTGATGGAGACGCCGCGCAGGGCCTGCGCCGCACCGTAATGAAGGTTGATATTGTCGACGGTCAGCATGAGGCACCTCGTTCGGTGGGCGGGGTCGAGGCATCGGAGGCTGAAGCGCTTGCGGGAAGGAAAGCCCTCTCTGCCCTGCCAGCCATCTGCCCCACAAGGGGGGAGAAGACCCTTGGCTGGGCGTCCACATCAAAGCGAGGATGGCGCTTGAGTCCATCGGAGGCGACGTGCTGAACCGCGAACATCGAGACATTGTAATGCATTGAAATCACCGTCCCAGATAGTTTTCGATGACTTTGGGATCGTTCGACACGAAGTCGATCGAGCCCTCCGCGAGAACCGAGCCCTCGGCAAGGCAGGTGACCTTGACGCCGAGGTCGCGGATGAAGCCCATGTCGTGCTCCACCACCACGACCGAGCGGGTCTTGGCGATTTCCTTGAGCAGGATCGCGGTCTCCGCGGTCTCTGCGTCCGTCATGCCGGCGACGGGCTCGTCCACCAGCAGCAGCTTCGGTTCCTGCGCCAGCAGCATGCCGATTTCCAGCCACTGCTTCTGCCCGTGCGACAGGCTTCCCGCGAGATGATCCTTCCGGGCCGTCATGCGCACGGTTTCGAGGATCTCCTCGATCCGCGCCTTGTCGGCTGGCGTCAGCGTGTAGAACAGCGTGGCGAAGACGCCGCGTTTGCGGTTCAGCGCCAGTTCGATATTGTCCCAGACGGTATGGCTCTCGAACACTGTCGGCTTCTGGAATTTCCGGCCGATGCCCAGCTGCGCGATATCCGCCTCGTCCTTTTTGGTCAGGTCCACCTGCCCGTCGAAATAGACTGTGCCGCTGTCGGGCCGCGTCTTGCCGGTGATGATGTCCATCATCGTTGTCTTGCCCGCGCCGTTCGGGCCGATGATCGCCCTGAGCTCGCCGGGCGCCACCACGAAGGACAGCGCATTCAGCGCCTTGAAGCCATCGAAGGAAACCGAGACGCCATCGAGATAAAGGAGGCTGTTGGTGATCTTCTCGTCCATGGCGCTCACTCCGCGGCTTGAGGTTGAACGTCGACGGCGTCACGGGCGGCAACGGTGCGCCCCTTCTCGGCTTCGGCGGCGGCCTTGTAGTCCCGACGCGAGGCAAATCCCTGCTGGATGGTGCCGACGATGCCCTTCGGCAGGAAGAGCGTGGTGGCGACGAAAAGGGCGCCGAGCGCGAACAGCCAGAACTCCGGGAAGGCGGCGGTGAAGATGGACTTGCCGAAGTTGACCAGCACCGCCCCGATGATCGGCCCGATCAGCGTCCCCCGCCCGCCGACAGCCGTCCAGATGACGACCTCGATGGAGTTGGCGGGCGCGAACTCGCCCGGGTTGATGATGCCGACCTGCGGCACGTAGAGCGCGCCGGCAACGCCTGCGATCATGGCGGAAAAGGTGAAGATGAAGAGCTTCATGTTCTCGACGCGATAACCGAGAAAGCGCGTCCGGCTTTCCGCATCCCGCACCCCGACCAGCACCTTGCCGTATTTCGACTGCACGATGGCGGAGGAGAGGAGCAGAACGAGCGCGAGAACGATGCCGGTGATGGCGAACAGCGTGGCGCGCGTTTCCGGCGCCTGGATGTTGAAGCCGATGATGTCCTTGAAATCGGTCAGGCCGTTATTGCCGCCGAAGCCCATTTCGTTGCGGAAGAAGGCGAGCAGCAGCGCATAGGTCATCGCCTGCGTGATGATGGAGAGGTAGACGCCGGTGACGCGCGAGCGGAAGGCGAGCCAGCCGAAGACGAAGGCGAGCGCGCCCGGCACCAGCACCACCATCAGGGCCGCGAAGGGGAATGAATCGAAGCCGGTCCAGTACCAGGGCAGTTCCTTCCAGTTCAGGAAGACCATGAAGTCGGGCAGGATCGGATTGGCATAGACGCCGCGCGCGCCGATCTGGCGCATCAGATACATGCCCATGGCATAGCCGCCGAGCGCGAAGAAGGCCCCGTGGCCGAGCGAGAGAATGCCGCAATAGCCCCAGACGAGATCGAGCGCGAGCGCGAGCAACGCGTAGCAGAGATACTTCCCGAACAGCGGCACGACATGGGACGGCACATGCAGCGGGTTGCCGGGATCGAGCAGCAGGTTGGAGGCGGGAACCGCAATGGCGATGAGGAGGATCAGTGCGGCGAGGGCCAGAACCTTTTTCTCGTGGGCGTGGATGAGCCGGGTCGTGAACATTATTCGATCGACCTCCCCTTGAGGGCGAACAGGCCGCGCGGCCGCCGCTGGATGAACAGGATGATGAGGACGAGGATCAGGATCTTGCCGAGAACCGCGCCCGCATAGGGCTCGAGGAACTTGTTGGCGATCCCGAGCGTCATGGCGCCGACGAAGGTTCCCCAGAGATTGCCGACCCCGCCGAAGACCACGACCATGAAGCTGTCGATGATGTAGTTCTGCCCGAGATTGGGCGAGACGTTGTCGATCTGGCTCAACGCCACCCCGGCGATGCCGGCGATGCCGGAACCGAGACCGAAGGTCATCGCGTCCACCATCGGCGTGCGGATACCCATGGATGACGCCATGCGCCGGTTCTGCGTGACGGCGCGCATCTGCAGGCCGAGGCGCGATCGTTTAAGAAGCGTCAGCAGAGCCAGGAACACCGCCAGCGAGAAGACGATGATCCACATGCGGTTCCAGGTGATGGCGAGCCCGCCGAAGTCGAACGTTCCCGACATCCAGCTCGGATTGTCCACCTGCCGGTTGGTCGGCCCGAAAATGGTGCGGATGGTCTGCTGCAGGATCAGCGACAGGCCCCAGGTGGCAAGCAGCGTCTCCAGCGGCCGGCCATAGAGGAAGCGGATGATGCCGCGCTCGATGGCGACGCCGACGAGACCGGTAAAGAGAAAGGCGATCGGCACCGCGAAGGCGAGCGAGAAAGTGGAGAGACCGGGCGCGAACGAGGCGACTGTCTGCTGCACGACATAGGTCGTGTAGGCGCCGAGCATCACCATCTCGCCATGCGCCATATTGATGACGCCCATGACGCCGAAGGTGATGGCAAGGCCGATGGCGGCGAGCAGCAGGACCGAGCCGAGCGACAGTCCGTACCAGACGTTCTGCACCACATCCCACACAGCAAGGCTGCTGGTGATGCCGTCGATGCGGCTCTGGATCACCGGCACGAGATCCGGCGGGGCCGTGGAAAGCGCTGCGGTGAGGATGTTGAGCGCGCCGCGGTCGCCTCGCGCGGCGACGTTCTCGATCGCCGCCTTCTTGTCTTCGGCGCTCGCATCCGTCTTCAGGATCAGCACCGCCCTGGCAGATTCCATCGCCGCCTTGACCTCGGCATCGCCCTCCTTCGAGAGAGCCCCGTCGAGCAGCGCGAGATTGGCGGTATCGCCGCTCGCCAGCAGCGCCTGTGCGGCGGAAAGCCGAGCATTGCGGTCGGGGCTGAGCAGGGTCAGCTGGCTCATGGCGTCGCCAATGGCGCCGCGCAGCATATTGTTCAGCCGGATCTTCTGCAGGCTGGCCGCAGGCACGCCCTCGACAGGCGCCCCGGTCACCGGATCGGACACGACGTCGCCCTCGACGAGATAGACCGCGCCGCCCGTTTTCGGTGCAAACAGTTCGCCGGCGCTGAGCTTTTCGAGGATCTCGGGTACCTTCGGGTCGCCGGTCGCGGCAAGCTGCTTCACCGCCTCCACCTTCTGCGGAAACGCGGTCGCGCCCAGCCCGTCGATCAACGGCTTCAGCGCATCCTGCGCTTGCGCGCCACTTGCCGCGCCGGTCGTGAAGGCAAGGCCGAGCCCAAGGAGAAGAAGAACGATCCGAAGTGCGCGCGATGTCAGCTGCATGTGTGTCAAAGCCCCTTCACGCGGCAGGACGGCGGTGTAACGCGCGCATCTGCCCAAGAATTCCGCAGGAACGACCTTTCGGTTGCGCTTTTGCGGGTACGACATTGCAGGAAAGCCCTCATCCGTCCGTGTCCGGCCTGATCCATGCATGTTCCGTGCCATGCCTGGAGTGTCCTGAACGCAACGCACGATCGCTTCCCCTGAGGAAGAGTGTCTCCGCCCGGAGCAAAAACCGGACGGAGACGATGGCGTCTAAAATATCCTGCAATAAACTTTGGCGATGCGGCCCGAAGGTCGCACCGGAAAGGCGTGCTTCATGAAATCCGTCTGGAAAAACAATCTCTGAAGGCGGAGATCAGGAACCCTTGCCGCCGCACTTGCCCGTTGCAACGTTGAAGTTGCCGCAGGACATCGGCTTGCGCCAATCGGAGATCAGGTCCTTCGAGTCCGGCAGGAAGTCCGACCACTCGTCGCCGACGACCTGGGGGGTCTGCTGGACAATTTCGAACTGGCCGTCGCCCTGGATTTCGCCGATCAGCACGGGCTTGGTGATGTGGTGGTTCGGCATGACGGTGGAGTAGCCGCCCGACAGGTTGGGAACCGAGGTGCCGATGATCGTGTCGAGAACGGCGTCCGTATCGGTCGTGCCGGCAGCCTCGACGGCCTTCACCCAGGCGGAGAAGCCGATATAGGCGGCTTCCATCGGATCGTTCGTCACGCGCTTGTCGTTCTTCGTATAGGCATGCCACTGCTTGATGAACTCGGCATTGGCAGGCGCATCGACGGACTGGAAGTAGTTCCAGGCAGCAAGGTGACCGACGAGCGGCTTGGTGTCGAGACCGGCAAGCTCTTCTTCACCGACCGAGAAGGCGACGACCGGAATATCGGTGGCCTTGATGCCCTGGTTGCCGAGTTCCTTGTAGAAGGGAACGTTGGCATCGCCGTTGATGGTGGAGACGACGGCCGTCTTCTTGCCGGCCGAGCCGAATTCCTTGATCTTCGCAACTTCCGTCTGCCAGTCGGAGAAGCCGAACGGCGTGTAGTTGACGATGATGTCTTCCTTGGCCACGCCTTTGGCGATCAGGTAGGCTTCCAGGATCTTGTTGGTCGTGCGCGGATAGACGTAATCGGTGCCTTCGAGCACGAAGCGCTCGACGCCTTCGTTTGCGATCAGGTAATCGACAGCCGGGATGGCCTGCTGGTTCGGAGCGGCGCCCGTATAGAAGATGTTGCGCGAGGACTCTTCGCCCTCGTACTGGACCGGGTAGAAGAGAATGGAGTTCAGCTCTTCGAACACCGGCAGGACCGACTTGCGCGACGAGGACGTCCAGCAGCCGAACACGGCCGCGACCTTGTTGACGGAGATCAGTTCGCGCGCCTTTTCGGCAAACAGCGGCCAGTCGGACGCGGGATCGACGACGACGGCCTCGAGCTTCTTGCCGAGAACGCCACCCTTCTTGTTCTGCTCCTCGATGAGCATCAGCATGGCGTCTTTCAGCGTCGTCTCGGAAATGGCCATCGTGCCGGACAGCGAGTGCAGAACGCCGACCTTGATGGTGTCGTCAGCCGCGTTGACGGCAGAAAATGCCGTGGTTGCCAGGGCGCAGGCCAGAAATGCGCTTAAGGTATGGGATTTGAATGACATCGGAGAACCCCTCTCGTTCTTTGGCGCCGTTTCCTTATGGAGTGTTAACGGGTCGCAACGGGACTATCCGCCAGCCCTTGTGCAATGCACATACGTCAATTGACGTAGGTCGGAACCGCAGATGCCGCGTGCGTTCCCGCCGGAAACATGCGGTCTGTCTGGACAGGGGGACGCATTGTCTTCAAGATCGACCGAACCCCGATCCGTCGCGACCTTCCTCCCGCGATCTCGCTTGCCGACAAGGATGTTGCTCCGCACCATGAAAACCTCGAAATGACAGCCCGGCAGCGCATCATTCCGGTCCGGCGCGAGTATAATCGCTGGGTCGCGGACCAGACGCTGGAGGATTATGCCCTGCGGTTCACGGCCAAAAGCGCCCGGCGCTTTTCGGCCAGCCGCATTTCCCAGACCGCCATCGGCGCGATTTCCTTTCTCGCGCTGGAGGCGATCGGCGGCACGATCACCCTTTCCTACGGCACGACGAACGCATTCTACGCCATCCTCGCCGCCGCCATCGCCATGCTCCTTATCGGCATGCCGATCAGTCGCTACGCCATCCGCCACGGCGTGGATATCGACCTTCTCACGCGCGGCGCGAGCTTCGGCTATATCGGCTCCACCATCACCTCGCTGATCTATGCCAGCTTCACCTTCATGCTGTTCGCCATCGAGGCATCGATCATGACGGGCGCGCTGAACCTCGCCTTCGGCATCCCGCTCTGGATCGGCTACATCATCAGCGCCGTCGTGGTCATTCCGCTCGTCGTCTACGGTGTCCAGCTCATTTCGCGCTTCCAGCTGATCACCCAGCCCTTCTGGATCGTGCTCAACATCCTGCCGTTCGTCTTCATCGCCTATTCGGACTGGGAGAAGTTCGATCTCTGGCGTGCCTTCGCCGGCATCGCCCATTCGAATGCGCAGGTCGGCGGCGCGACGCCGTTCGATCTGATCGAGTTCGGCGCCGCCTCCGCGGTTATCCTGGCGCTGATGCCGCAAATCGGCGAACAGGTGGACTTTCTGCGTTTCCTGCCGCCGGAAGGCATGAAGAAGTGGCGGCATCGCCTCGCCGTCTTTCTGGCGGGACCCGGATGGGTGGTGGTCGGCGTGCCGAAGCTGCTCGCGGGCTCGTTCCTCGCCGTGCTCACGCTCTCCACCGGCGTGCCTGCCGGCGAGGCTGCGGACCCGTCGCGTATGTATCTTGCAGCCTTCGGCTACATGATCCCCAACGACACGGCCGCCCTCGTGCTCATGGCCGCCTTCGTGGTCGTCTCGCAACTGAAGATCAACGTGATGAATGCCTATGCGGGCTCGCTCGCCTGGTCGAATTTCTTCTCCCGCCTGACGCACAGCCATCCCGGCCGCGTCGTCTGGCTGGTGTTCAACGTCGCCATTGCCCTCCTCCTCATGGAGTTCGGCATCTACAAGCTGCTCGAAGCCACCCTCGGCGTGTTCTCCATCATCGCCATGTCCTGGCTCTGCACGCTCTCGGCCGATCTCTTCATCAACAAGCCGCTCGGCCTCTCGCCTGATGGCATCGAGTTCAAGCGCGCCCATCTCTACGACATCAACCCGGTCGGCCTCGGCGCCATGTTCGCGTCTGCCGGCGTGGCCCTTGCCGCTCATTTCGGCCTTTTCGGCACCGTCATGGCATCGCTGTCGACTTACGTCACGCTCATTGCCTTCCTCGTCTCCCCCGCGCTCGCCTATGCCACGCGCGGCCGCTACTATCTCGCGCGCAAGCCGCGCGCGCACTGGAAGCTGCGCGCCACCATCACCTGTTCCATTTGCCAGCATCCATTCGAGCCCGAAGACATGGCCTATTGCCCGGCCTATGCCGCGCCGATCTGTTCGCTCTGCTGCTCGCTCGACAGCCGCTGCCACGATATCTGCAAGCCGCATGCGCGAGTGAATGCACAGACCGCCGCCGTCGCCCGCAGGCTACTGCCCGAGCGCATCGTCGCGGCACTCGCCAGTCGCCTCGGCCGCTATGCCACCGCCGTCGTCATCGCCGTCTCCGCCATCGGCGCCATCCTCGCCATGATCGCCTACCAGACCGGTTCCGCCTCGCCCATTGCCGCCGAGGTCATCAACCGCACCATCGGCATCGTCTTCTTCGTGTTCACCGTCGTCACCGGCGTGGTCTGCTGGTTCTATGTGCTGGCCCATGACAGCCGGCTCGTGGCAGAGGAGGAATCGTCCCGCCAGAACACCTTGCTTCTCAAGGAGATCGCCGCCCACAAGAAGACGGACGCCGCGCTGCAATATGCAAAGGAAACCGCCGAGGCCGCCAACCGCGCCAAGAGCCGCTATGTCGTCGGCCTCAGCCACGAGCTGCGCACCCCGCTCAACGCCGTCATGGGCTATGCCCAGATCCTCGAGCGTGACGAGACCATTCCCGCCCCCCGGCAAGCGGCCATCCGCGTCATCAAGCGGAGCGCCGACCATCTCTCGGGGCTCATCGACGGCCTGCTCGACATCTCCCGCATCGAGGCCGGTCGGCTGCAGGTTTTCTCCAACGAGATCAATATTCAGGACTTTCTCGACCAGATCGTCGATATGTTCCGTCCCCAGGCTCAGGCCAAGGGCCTCGCCTTCGAGCATGTAAGGGCGCCCGGCCTGCCGACGCATGTCCGCACAGACGAAAAGCGCCTGCGACAAATCCTCGTCAATCTTCTTTCCAACGCCGTCAAATTTACCGATCGCGGCGTCGTGCGCTTCGAAGTGGCTTATCGCAGTCAGGTTGCGACGTTTACCGTGACCGACACCGGTCGCGGCATCTCCGAGGCCGACCGCCCCCGCATTTTCGAGCCGTTCCAGCGCGGCGAGGCCGAAACCATCCGCCCCATGCCGGGCCTTGGCCTTGGCCTCACGATCACGCGGCTTCTGACCGAAACGCTGGGCGGCGAAATTCAGGTCACGAGCGAGCGCGACAGGGGCTCGACCTTCCGCGTGCGGCTGATGCTGTCGGCTGTTGCCCGCCCTGCGGCCGTTCCCACACCCCAGCGAGACGTGACCGGCTATGCCGGCCCGCGCCGCACCATCGTCGTCGTGGACGACAACGAGGATCACCGGGAGCTGATGCGCGAGGTATTGATCCCGCTCGACTTCGTTGTTCTTACAGCCATCGGCGGCGCCGAGTGCTTGACGCTCATCGAGGGCATCGAGCCCGATCTCTTTCTGGTCGATATCTCCATGCCCGGCATGAGCGGCTGGCAGCTGGTCTCGCGCCTGCGCGAGCACGGGCAGACCGCGCCCATCATCATGCTGTCGGCCAACATAGGGGACGGCAGTCTGGCCAGCCAGCACACTGGCCACAACGATACGCTCGCCAAGCCTTTCGTCATCCGGCAACTCAAGGACAAGATTGCCGTCAATCTCGGCCTTGAGTGGACGCATGACGACTCCCCACAGCCGGCCGAGCCCATAGCGCCCCGGCCTATACTCGTCCCTGACGCATCGCATATCGAAGAACTGATCCGGCTCGGCGAAATCGGCTATATCAGGGGCATCGAGGCAAAACTCGCCGAGCTTGCGCGCGACGCCGCCCACCAGCCCTTTGCCGAGGCGGCCCGCGCCTACGTGCAGGCCTTCGACATGGCCGGCTACGCCACCTTTCTCGAAACAGCAGCCGTCCGAAGCGACCCGTTGCCGGAAGGAGACCACCGGTGAGCGACGCACCCCGCCCCCGCGATATCGTGTTGATCGTCGATGACAGCCCGGAAACCCTCGGCTTCCTCACCGACGCGCTGGAGCAATCCGGCTTCTCCGTGCTGATCGCCACCTCCGGCCCGGCTGCCCTGAAGGTCGTCGCCAGGATCACGCCCGACATTGTGCTGATGGACGCCGTCATGCCGGAGATGGACGGATTCGATACCTGCCGGCGGCTGAAGGCGCTTGCCGACATCGCCCCCGTTCCCGTGATTTTCATGACCGGGTTGACGGAGACGGAGCACATCGTCCACGCGCTCGAATCCGGCGGCGTGGATTACCTCTCCAAACCCATCAATATCGACGAGCTGCGCGCCCGCATCCGCGTCCACCTCGGCAACGCCCGCTCCGCCCAGAGCGCCCGCGTCGCGCTGGATGCGGCCGGTCGGCATCTGCTCGCGGTGCGCGGCAATGGCGCGCTGCACTGGTCGACGCCGCAGGCGACCCGACTGGTCGATACCGCCATCGGCTCGGAGGACGGGCTTGATGCCGTCTCCGACCAGATCGCCCTTTTCCTGCGCGACCGCACCAGTGGCAAGGACGCCCCCCTCGTCATCGAGAGCGCCGGTGTCCCCGTCCTGCAACTCGCCTTTCTCGGCACCGTCGGCAGCGACGAATACCTGTTCCGCCTCACCGCCGTGAGCCAGACCACCGACGAGGAAGCCTTGCGCCGGCATTTCTCCCTGACGATGCGCGAGGCGGAAGTCCTCGTCTGGATCGCCAAGGGCAAATCCAACCGCGATATCGCCGAAATCCTCGGCCTCTCCGCCCGCACCGTCAACAAACACCTCGAGCAGATCTACGTGAAGCTGGGCGTCGAGAACCGGGCTTCGGCCGCGGTGAAGGCGACGAATGCGCTGAGCCAGAGTTGAGGGGTTGTTCATCACACCCGGAAAACACGGAAAAGCCCGGCACAGGGCCGGGCTCTCCTCGTTGCGAACACAAAGGCCGAAGCCGTTATGTCTTACATCTGCGGGAAGTAGCTGTACTTGCCGTCCGGGCCTTTTTTCCACTCGTACATGACGTAGCCGGGAAGCTTCGGGTCGCCCTTTTCGTCGAACGACATATCGCCGAGAACGGTCTTGAACGGACCCTTTTCCTTCATCGCGGTGGCAACGGTTTCAGGATCGATCGAGCCGGCGGCCTTCGCAGCTTCTGCGATCGTCTGCAGAGCGGCATAGGAGTAGAGCGTGTAGGCTTCCGGGTTGAAGCCGGCGGTCTTGAACTTCTCGACCAGTTCCTTGTTCTCCGGGCGGAGCGTCGGATCGGGGCCGAAGGTGTTGAGCGTGCCTTCAACGGCGTCGCCGGCGATCGAGGCCAGTTCGTTGGAGACGATGCCGTCACCCGAAACGAGCGTTGCCTTGAGGCCCTGGTCTGCCGACTGGCGGATGATCAGGCCGGCTTCGGTGTGGAGGCCACCCCAGTAGATCACGGAAACGCCGGCTTCCTTCATCTTGGCGATGAGGGCCGAGAAGTCCTTGTCGCCGGTGTTGACGCCTTCGTACATGACTTCCGTCATGCCGGCAGCGTTCATCGCCTTCTTGGTTTCGTCGGCAAGGCCCTGGCCGTAAGGCGTCTTGTCATGAATGACGGCGACCTTGGCGTCCTTGAACTTTTCAGCAAGATACGCGCCGGCAACGCCGCCCTGCTGGTCGTCACGGCCGCAGGTGCGGAACGTGTTCCAGAGGCCGCGCTCGGTAAAGACGGGGTTGGTTGCAGCCGGCGTGATTTCGAGAATGCCGTTTTCTGCGTACACTTCCGACGCAGGGATCGAAACGCCCGAGTTGAAGTGACCAATGACGTATTTCACGCCGTCGGCAACGAACTTGTTGGCAACCGAAATGCCCTGCTTCGGGTCGGACACGTCGTCGCCGAGAACGATCTTGATCTGCTCGCCGTTGATGCCGCCGGCGGCGTTGATGTCAGCGGCTGCCTGCTCGGCACCCTTCTGGAGCTGCGCGCCGAATGCGGCGTTCGGGCCGGTCAGCGGACCGGCAACAGCGATCGTGATGTCCGCCCAGGCCTGGCCGCTGAACGCGACCATCGCCGTCAGCGCAACAGCCGACAAAAGTGACTTCTTCATCCTGTAACTCCCAATTTTCAAGCGGGTCTGTTGCCATAGCCAACGCAGTTCCCACTCTGACTGCGCCGGTGTTCGTTGTGGCCGAGGCGATGCACCTGCGGCTGTTCCCTTATTATTTATTCTTCCACGAGAACGGTGATGCCTTCTCGTAAAGCCAGTAGTAGCTGCTGACCATTTGGCGTGTCCGGTAGAAACGGAAGCCAGCGGTAGAAAACAGCAAAAGAATGATCGTGTCCACGACGTAGTAGTGCAGGCTGAACATCGTGCCGTTGAACAGTGCGTGATGCACGAAACGGATGCCGAGACCGAGCAACAGCGTGTAGACCACGACGGTCGTATAGGTCTGCCAGCCGTCCGCGACGCTCTTGCCCGTGCGCCAGGCGCTCCAGCCGCCGAGCACACAGGTGATCAGCATGAACTGAAGGATCGAAGGCTCTTCGTGAAGAATGCCCTGCATGTCAGAAACTCCCGATGGAAGGGATGAGGGAAGCGGCGCTCAATGGTGCCCGCCTTCGAGATAGGCGGCGCGCACTTCCGGATTGGCCAGCAATTCCCGGCCGCCGCCGCTCATCGTCACCTGTCCGTTGACCATCACGTAGCCGCGATGCGACAGCTTGAGCGCGGCGAACGCGTTCTGCTCGACGAGGAACACGGTCAGCCCCTCTTCCTCGTTCAGCTTCTTGATTGCCGCGAAAATGCCCTTGACGATCAGCGGCGCGAGACCGAGCGACGGCTCGTCGAGAAGCAGGAGCTTGGGGCGGGCCATCAGCGCGCGGCCGATGGACAGCATCTGCTGCTCGCCGCCCGAAAGCGTGCCGCCGCGCTGCGACTGGCGCTCCTTCAGCCGCGGAAACAGCGTGAAGATCTTCTCGATATCCTCGTTGAAATATTTGAGGTTGTCGAGGCTCGCGCCCATCTGAAGGTTCTCATAGACCGTCATGCGCGGAAAGATGCGCCGGCCCTCGGGCGACTGGGCGATGCGCAGCCGGGCGATCTCGTGGGTCGGCATGCGGGTGATGTCCTGACCATCGAAGATGACGGAGCCGGTTCGCGCCTGCGGACTGCCGCAGATGGTCATCATCAGCGTCGACTTGCCGGCGCCGTTCGCACCGATCATGCAGACGATCTCGCCGGGTTCCACAACGACATCGACGCCGCCGAGCGCCCGGATATTGCCGTAATAGGTCTCGACGTTCTTGACGTGAAGCAGCGGGCTCATGGGCGCTCTCCCGTGCTGCCGGCACCATGACCGACCGTTGCCGCAACCTCTTCCACTTCCGCGATCACCTCGTCGACCTCATCATCCTCGACGCCGAGATAGGCCGCAATGACCTTCGGGTCGTTCTGTACGAACTGCGGATTGCCGTCCGAGATCTTCTGTCCGTATTCCAGCACGACGACGTGATCGGAGATTTCCATGACCACCGACATATCGTGCTCGATCAGCAGGATCGACGTGCCGGTGTCGGTGCGGATATCGCGCAGCAGCGTGTTGAGCGCCAGCGACTCGCGCGGGTTGAGACCCGCTGCGGGCTCGTCCAGGCACAGAAGCTCCGGCTGCGTGCACATGGCGCGGGCGATTTCCAGCCGGCGCTGGGCACCATAGGGAAGATCGCCGGCCGGATCGTCGGCCCGGTCGGTCAGCGATGCCTTGTCGAGCCAGTATTTTGCAAGCTCGATGCTGGCCAGCGACGCCTTCTTGTAGGCCGGGAAGCCGAAGAGGCCGAGAATGGTGTAGCCGGATGCCCGCATCAGCGCATTGTGCTGGGCGACCAGCAGGTTTTCCAGCACCGTCAGACCCGAGAACAGGCGAATGTTCTGGAAGGTACGGGCGACCTTCGCCCGCTTGGTGATCTCGAAGTCCGGCAGGCGCTCCAGCAGGAACTCCTTGCCGCCCTTCTGCCGCATCGTGATCATGCCCATGGTCGGCTTGTAGAAGCCGGTGATGCAGTTGAACACGGTGGTCTTGCCGGCCCCGTTCGGGCCGATGAGGGCGGTGATCTCGCCGCGCGTGGCTTCGAACGAGAAGTCGTTGATGGCCATCAGACCGCCGAAGCGCATGGAGAGATGTTCGACCTTGAGGATTGGATCCTTGGACATTGTCGTCGCCGTTCCCGTAACCATCAGCCGTGCCCTTCCTTGGTAAAGCTTCCCGACACGTTCTTCCGGGTGTGGAGGAAGGCCGATGGTGCGCGGGAACCGACGAAGCCACGCGGCTTGAACAGCATCACGACCACCATGGCGAGACCGAAGATCAGCATGCGATAGAGTTCCGGGGTAAACTCAGGGCCGAAGACGACCTTGAGGAAGTTCATTTCCCGCAGCAGTTCCGTGCCGCCGACCATGACCACGGCTGCAATCGCGATGCCGGTGAGCGAGCCCATGCCGCCGAGAACGACGATGGCGAGGATGACAGCGGACTCGATGAACACGAAGCTTTCCGGCGAAACGAAGCCCTGGCGGGCGGCGAAGAACGAGCCGGCGAAACCGCCGAACATGGCGCCCGTGGCAAAGGCGGTCAGCTTGGTCGTGACCGTGTTGATACCGAGCGAGCGGCAGGCGATCTCGTCCTCACGCAGCGCTTCCCACGCACGGCCGATCGGCATGCGGCGCAGGCGAATGGTAACATAGGCCGTGAGCATGCAGAGCAGCAGGATCACGTAGAACAGGAAGATCTTGTAGTAGGCCGACGACATCGGCAGGCCGAAGACCTTGGCGAAGTTCGACGGCGAGCCGACGTCGAACGACCAGATGCCGAAGATCGACGCCTTGGCGATGCCCGAGATCCCGAAGGTGCCCTTGGTCACTTCCGTCCAATTGATCAGCACGAGGCGGATGATCTCACCGAAGGCGAGCGTCACGATGGCGAGATAGTCGCCCCGCAGGCGCAGGACAGGAAAGCCGAGAATGATGCCCCACAGCGCCGCAAAGATGCCTGCCAGCGGCAGGAGCACCCAGAAGGAGAGGCCGAAATGGGTGGACAGCAGCGCGTAGGAATAGGCGCCGACCGCGTAGAAGGCGACATAGCCGAGATCGAGCAGGCCTGCGAGGCCGACCACGATGTTGAGGCCCCAGGCCAGCATCACGTAGATCAGGATCTGAATGCCGAAATTGTCGACCAGCAGCAGCGAACCCTGAACGCCGCGCAGCATGACCGACACCGGCGGATAGATCAGCAGCGCGATCAGCGCGATCTTGAGGAAGTGGCGGTGGAAAAACCCCTTGTCCTCGGACACGTCGAGGATGCCGCTCTTGGCTTTCGCAAGCTTGCGCTTGTCGAGCGTCGGCCGGATGAAGGCGACGTTGAGGAAGCGACCGACGGCAGCGACGCCGACAAAGACCGCGAGCAGGCCCCAGCGCATGCGCCAGACGAGCTCATTGTTGATGTTCTGGTAGGTCTCGACGCCGACGAAGAGGCAGAAGAGGCCGAGCGAGACGAGGCCTGCGAAGAAGGCTTCCTTAAGAGCACGCGCCATGACGCTGGGCTCGGCATGTGGTTCTGAGACGGGAGAGGACATGTTCGCCATGGACTTATACCTTCTCCACTTCGGGCCGGCCGAGAATGCCGGTCGGCTTGAAAATCAGAACGACCGCGAGGATGACGAAGGTTGCGACGTCCTTGTAGGCGATGGAGAAATAGGCCGACCACAGGCTTTCGATGAGGCCGATGAGGATGCCGCCGAGAACGGCGCCCGGCAGCGAGCCGATGCCGCCCAGAACGGCCGCCGTAAAGGCCTTCACACCGGGAATAAATCCATCGGTGAAGACGGCGACGCCGTAATACATCAGATACATCGTACCGGCGACGGCAGCGAGCGCAGCACCCATAATGAAGGTGATGGAGATCGTGCGATCGACGTCGATGCCAAGCAGTGCCGCCATCTTGCGGTCCTGCTCGGTAGCACGCTGCGCCCGACCGAGCGGCGTCTTGTTGACGATGTACCAGAAGATGGTCAGCAGCACGGCGGTGACGACGATGATCACGATCTGCTTCAGCGAGATCGAAATGCCGAGCACCTGAAAGTTGGAATTGACCAGCGGCGGGATCGGCTTGTTGCGCGGCCCCTGCACGACCTGGATGAAGTTGGACAGCGCGATCGACATGCCGATGGCGGTGATCAGCGGCGCAAGCCGGAACGATCCGCGCAACGGCCGGTAGGCAATCCGCTCGATCGTCCAGTTCCACAGACCCGCCAGCAGCATGGCCACGATCATCATCACCAGGAGAGCGAGGACGACGGGGATGCCGGCAAACAGGGTCGTGAGAATCAGGAAGACGATGAGGGCCGCGAAACTGCCCAGCATGAAGATATCGCCATGGGCGAAGTTAATCATGCCGATAATGCCGTAAACCATCGTATAGCCGATGGCTATCATGCCGTAGATAGATCCAAGAGTCAGCCCGTTGACGAGCTGTTGGACGAAATACACCATCTATTTTCCCCTGGACCAGATCCCTTGGCGGGTCCGGCCTCTTGTTCTGCAGTCCATTGAGGACCCGACGTTTGCGGGGATTCCATACTGTTTTCGGTCGAAAAGAAAAGCACAAAAAGAAGGCACCCAACAGATTCTTTTCCATTCAGAAAATTTCTGGCAGTTTCCTCGGCAATCGGCTGAATGGGAAGCAGTCGGCGCTTACATTTTATGCATATCAGCATGTTGGCAAGGGCATCGAGCCTTACTGCTCTCAGGTCATCAAACTGAATTTGCTAACGAAACGCGCGATGCGCGTGACGCGACTACAAAATCGTGCTCGTAAGGCTCGGCCCACAACACCACGAATTGTAACGCCCGGTCACAGGGATTTGCCTGACGAATGCGGCAGAACCCTGTAAGGTTGTGGTGATAACGCGGTGGGCGCCGGGACGCGAGGCCACCGCCAGACCGAAAAGGAGCGCGGCGAGCGCAATGTTGGACGTGTTGGAGAGGGCGGCGGTAGAGGCCGGGCGGGCAGTCATCGACGTCTATAATGTGGGTGCGGAGGTCCGTTACAAGGAGGATGCATCGCCGGTTACGGATGCGGACGAAAGCGCGGAACGCATCATCCTGCGGCATCTTCAGGGTGCCTTTCCCGGCATTCCCGTGGTTGCGGAAGAAGCCGCTTCGGCGGGCCTCGTTCCCGATATCGACGGACGCGCTTTTTTCCTTGTCGATCCGCTGGATGGCACGAAGGAATTCGTCGGCCGCAATCACGACTTCACGGTCAATATCGCGCTGATCGAACAGGGCGCGCCGACGCTGGGCGTGGTCTACGCGCCGGCCCTCGGTATCCTCTATGCAGCGGAGCGCAACCAGGCCCGCAAGTCCGTCGTGTCCGGCCAGACGGATATCGGCACCCCCACTGTCATCGGCTGTCGCCAGCGCGGCGACCGCATCGTCGCACTCGCCAGCCGCTCGCACAACAGCGCGGAGACCATCGCCTACCTCGCCGAACACGGCGTCACCGATTACGAGTCGGTCGGCTCCTCGCTGAAATTCTGCCTTCTCGCGGAAGGTCTCGCCGACATCTATCCGCGCCTCAGCCGCACGATGGAATGGGACACGGCAGCCGGCGATGCCGTGCTGCGCGCGGCCGGCGGGGAAACCGTGACCATGGATGGCAACCCGCTCTTCTACGGCAAGCGCAACCAGACCGACGATGTGGACTTCGCCAATCCGCATTTCGTCTCCCGCGGCCGGGCCTGACGCTCGTTGCGACTCAAAGCATGGGGCGCCGCTTCGTTCGCCCCCCGCATGCTCTGACGCCGCGGGGAAAGAAATCCGCAAAAGGCCCATCAAAACAGCGCCGCACCTCCCTGCGGTTCCCCGCCCCCTTTACCGCGCGCACACTACCGGCACCCCCTGACAGGAGATGCCGATGAGCGAGATGACCCCCAACCTCGAAATGCCTTACATCCTGCCATCGCAGGCGCAGAAGCATGTCACGCACAATGAGGCGCTGCAGCGGCTGGATGCCGTGACGCAACTCGTGATCGCCGCGCGTCTGGCGCATCCCCCTGTGAATCCCGGCGAAGGCGCTTGCTACGAGATCGCGCCTTTGCCAACGGACGAATGGACCGGCAAGGCCGGCAAGATCGCCGTACGGCAGGATGGCGCATGGACCTTCGTCACGCCCCGCCCCGGCTGGCGGGCCGTCTTTGCGAGCGACTTCCGGCTGTACATCCATGACGGGACGGCCTTCCGCGTCTACGATGCCACGGCCGGTCTTGAGCGGCTGGGTATCAACGCGACCGCCGACGAGGTCAATCGCCTCGCTGTGTCGGCAGATGCAACGTTGCTCAGCCATGCCGGTCACGGCCATCAGCTGAAGATCAACAAGGCATCGCCCGACGACACGGCCAGCCTCCTCTTTCAGAGCGGCTGGTCCGGTCGGGCGGAAATAGGCCTGAACGGTACGGAGACCTTCGCGATTAAGACCAGCCCCGACGGCACGTCCTGGCAGGAGGCCTTGAGCGTGGACGCAGCCGGCCGCGTTCACCTGCCGCAGAGGCCCATCGCCCGCGCGAGCACGCCGGTGGGCACGGCAACGCCTGCGAATGGCAGCGAAAGCGGCTTTGCGACAATGCCGCTCTCTCAAGGCGGCTTCGCGCTTGGGGCGACGGCGGCTGGCGGCGGCAAGAGCCTTATCGTGCCGGCAACGGGGATCTATCTGGTCACGCTCAAAGCGGAGGTCGAGCCGAGCGGCGCCTTTTCCCTTGCCGTAAAGGCGGGAACGCAAGCCGTGGCCACCCTGCGTGCGTTTTCAGGCCCGTCAGCCCGACATGCGACTATGGTCACAGGCCTTGCAGCCATGACGGCAGGGGATCCGGTAACATTGTCCCATACGGGCAGCGCCACCTTCACCTTCGGCGAAGACCGGACGGAAGTGCTTATCGCGATGCTTTAGAAGAGACTTCGGCGGGTTCCGCGCCGGCATCTCCCACAGCCGACACGGAGGCGAGCAACTGGCTCATCGACGTCTCGTTGAAGGGCTTGGTGATGCGTGGCCGGTCCCGGTGGCTGCCGGGGAACATGGCGCTTTCGCCATAGCCGCTGACGAAACCGAACGGCGTATCACGGGACACGAGAATGTTGGCGAAATCGAAGCTCGTCTCGCTACCCAGATTGACGTCGAGGAGCGCGAAGTCGAACGCATGCTCATCGACAAGCTGTTTGGCCTGCGCGACATTCGTTGCGATATCGACGGTCTCGACGCCCAGCGTGCGCAGAATATCCTCGGCTTCCATCGCGATGATGAAATTGTCTTCCAGGACGAGGACACGTTTGATTGACAAGAGTGTTTCCAAACGCAGCACCAGGATCCGATCTTACAGAGGCTTCAAGTCGCCCAACATAAATATGATTCGACGTCCTCGAATTCAACACTAGTGCTTATCACGCAGGGTCACATTTAAATAAGACATAGCGAAGGTTGGAGGCGGTAACGGCAGGCATTACGCTACCATCAAGATACCCCTGGGAATAGCACCAGGAATGGGAAAAACAGCAGCATATTTTCGAGAGCCCTTATGTTGGACTGGAACTTTTAACGCTTCGGGAGCATTCTGGTTTTCGGGAGAACAAAAGGGAGGAAATCATGACAGCCAGCGATATCGAAAGACTGGAACAAGCAGCACGAAGCGTGTTCGGCCATGATGACGGCGATACTCTGATCGTCGAGGAGCATCAGAGCTTTGCCGATCGTATCCGCGCCTTCTTCCAGAAACGGCTACCAGCGCGCCCGGCATCGGTACCAAGCGTCTAGGCCCGATATCCGTCAGATAAACGGACGCCGGACGGCTTCCAGGCCGTCCCAGTCCGCAACACGCATCAGCCCTTCGGCGTCCAGCACGTCGCACCCGCGATCCGCCCAGCGAATAAGGTTGCGCTCGGCAAGTTTTTTCAGCGTCTTGTTCGTGTGAACGATCGAGAGCCCCAACGTATCGGCAACATGCTGCTGTGTGAGCGGGATAGAGACGCGCTCGCCTCTGAAAAGGTTCGACACCCCCGCCCTTTGCGAAAGGAACGACAGCAGATAGGCTGCTCGCTCCAGCGCCGTACGCCGTCCGATGCTCAATAGGTGTTCATCGAGAATCCGTTCTTCCTGCGAGGCGATCCAGGTCACGTCGAAAGCGAGATCGGGATGGTTGCGATAGACCTGCCCGAGGCGCTCGCGCTCGAACACGCAGAGCGTCAGCGCTGACAGCGCCTCCACCGAATGCTTCATCTCCCCCATCAGACTCCCTTGCAGGCCGACGAGATCGCCCGGCATGATGTAATTCAGAATTTGCCGGCGGCCATCGCCGAGCATCTTGTAGCGAAAGCCCCAGCCGGACAGCACGGTGAACAGATGCGCGCTGTGGCTTCCTTCGCTCAGCACCGTGGTTCCCGCATCCACCGACAGTTCGCCGGTCTTGAAGTGCGACACAAATGCAAGCTCCTCAGGCTGAAATTCGCGGAAGGTCGGCAGGTGACGCAGGGGACATTGTTCGCACGGCGTCTGCCGGCTATTGCGCGTTCTCGGGGGATACATAGGGACTCGAAGAGGGAGACGGATGGATGACGGGAGCGGAAGAGCACGCTCGGCGAGGCAGTCTGGCGCTGGAGGATAAGGGCAAGGCGGGGAGCGCCAAGAGGATGGACTTGAGCCTTCTCCTTACCTAGTTTCGCGGGCGACACTATTAAATTTGCTAACCGCACGCCTCATAAATGGGGCCGCAGAGTTCGGACCGACCATGACACATGCCGCCTTCGCCGCCAATGCCGTTGCCGTCGTCACCGGAGCCGCCTCCGGCATCGGCCTTGCCGCCGCCCACCGCTTCGCATCCCTCGGCATGAAGGTCGTGCTGGCCGACCGCAAGGGCGAGCGTCTGATCGACGCCGCACGGTCGGTTGCGGAGGTTTCCGCGCAGGGCGCAGAGGGCGTTCTCGCCTGCGCGACGGATGTTTCGGAGCTGGAAGCGCTTGAAGCCCTGCAGGAAGAGGTCATCGAGCGGTTCGGCAAGGTCAACGTGCTCATGAACAATGCCGGGATCCAGCCCGGCAGCACGCTCTTCGGTGCGCTGGAAAACTGGGAGCGCGTGATGGCTGTCAATCTCGGCGGCGTCATCAACGGCACGCGGGTCTTCGGCCCCGGCATGATCGCGCATGGCGAACCCGGCCTCATCATCAACACCGGCTCCAAGCAGGGCATCACCACGCCGCCGGGAGATCCGGCCTATAACGTAGCAAAAGCCGGCGTCAAAGCTTTCTCGGAAGCGCTCGAGCACGAGTTGCGCAACACCGCCGGGTGCCGCATTGCGTCCCATCTCCTCATCCCCGGCTTCGTCTATACCGGCCTGACCGCCAACGGCCGCACGGAAAAGCCGGATGCCGCGTGGACCCCGGAGCAGACGGTGGACTTCATGATGGACAGCATCGCGCACGGCGACTTCTACATCCTCTGCCCTGACAATGATGTCAGCCGGGACCTTGACGAGAAGCGTATTCTGTGGGCTGCCGGCGATATCGTGGAAAACCGCCCGCCCCTCTCCCGCTGGCACCCCGACCATGCCGAAGCCTTCCGCACCTATCTGACCCAGGACCGTCCGCGGCAGTCGGGCGACCCTGCATGACCGCGATCCCCAAAGGCACCAGCGGCCTCCACCACATCACGCTCATCACGCGCAAGGTGCAGGCGAATGTCGATTTCTACGTCGGCTTCCTTGGCCTGCGCCTCGTCAAGCGGACGGCGGGGTTCGAGGATACAGCCCAGTTGCACCTGCTTTATGGCGACCGCATCGGCACGCCCGGTTCGCTCGTTACCTTCCTCGTCTGGGAAGACGGCGGACCCGGCCGTGTCGGCGAAGGCCAGCCGAGCGAGATCGCCTTCGCCATCGCCCCCGGGTCGATCGGCTTCTGGCTTCAACGCGCCCTGCGCTACCTCGTGCCCGTTTCCGGCCCGGCGCCGGAATTCGGCGAGCCCGTGCTGCGCCTGAAGGACCCGGACGGCGTCATCGTCAAGCTGGTGGGGACGACGGATATTGCGGGCGTCGAGCCCGCCTATACCCCCGGCATCCCGCCGGAAGATGCGATCCGCGCGCTGCGCGGCGCCACCATCCTCACCAGCCGACCTGTGGAAACAGCCACCTTCCTCGAACGTCACACCGGCTTCCGGTCGGCCGAAAGAACCGAAACGATCGAGCGTCTGCGTTCGGATGCAGGCGACGTCATCGACGTTCGCGACGCCACCGGTTTCTGGACATCCGCCCCCGGCACCGGCACGATAGACCACATTGCCGTGCGCGCGCCCGACCGCAAAGCCGTGAAGGCTCTCAGGGATCGCCTCGGCGCGGAGGATGCCGGCCCCACGCCCGCGCATGACCGCACCTATTTCTTCTCGCTCTACGTCCGCGAACCCGGCGGCAGTCTTATAGAGGTCGCGACCGACGGGCCGGGCATGACGATCGACGAGGATGAACCCACTCTGGGTACCCGGCTTTTCGTCCCCGGACAGAGCGAGAACGGGCCAGACGAGGACATAACCGTCCTCTTGCCCCAGTTCGGCCTTCCCGGCGAGGAGCGTTTCGCTGCCCGCGAACTGCCCTTCGTCCACCGCCTGCACCAACCGGCCGAGCCGGACGGCACCACGCTGTTTCTGCTGCATGGCAGCGGCGCCAACGAGTTGAGCCTCCTGCCGCTCGCGCGCAAGGCGGCGCCGAACGCGCTGCTCGTCGCCCTTCGCGGTCGCAGCCTCGAGGAAGGTGCGCCGCGTTTCTACCGGCGCCTCGGCGCCACGACATTCGATCAGGCCGATATCGCAAACGAAGCGGAAGCCCTCGCTGCCTTCATCGAAGGAGCGGCATCCGGCTATGGCATCGATCTCGGGCGCGCGACGTTTCTCGGCTATTCCAACGGCGCGAACCTGATCGCCGCGACGCTGTTCCTGCAGCCGGGCCTCATCCGCCGGGCCGTCCTCTTGCGCAGCATGATGCCTCTGGAAACGATACCGCCGGCCGATCTCTCCGGCACAGAGGTGCTGATCGTCTCGGGAGCCGACGACAGTTTCGACGCCTATCGCCCGGCGCAGGTGGCCGCGCTGGCAGGCGCCGGTGCCGAAACGACCGTCGTCATGCTGTCGGCCGGGCATGAACTCTCACCGGAGGATGCAGGCACGATCGCCAGTTGGCTGCGTGCGCTCCCGGCGCACCAGGCGCTGTAGCGAGCGCCATATCGGCTATTTGCGGAAGTCGATCTTGACCCGGGCGACGGGCAGGATCGTCTTCCACACCACCGCCGTGTTCGACATGGTCTTGCCGTCGCGCGAAAACGTCAGCGTATCGAAGAAGCGGTAGATATCCTGTTTCGGACCGGGGTCGAGATCCACGAGATAGTTGAACCGCACGACATTTCCATCCACCCGCACCGTGGTGCCGCCGATGACGTCTTCGCGCGTTCCGCTATAGGTCGCAGGGCCGGTACGGAGGAAATGCCAGGTCTTGCGCTCCTTCTGTCCGTCGTCGTAGCGGATGTCTTCCCGCAGCGTCAGCCCGGTTTTCGTCACCGTTCCCCGCAGCGCGATATCGAGGTCCCGCCGTGTGCCATTGATAGCGCGAAAGGTTCCCTGGGCCTGTGTCTGCCCCCGGAAGAAGCGCTCCATGACGGTCTCCCGCATACCGTCCGCGGTCTGGGCAAAGGCGCTGCTGGATACAGACAGGAGGGCTGCTGTGAGGCTGGCGGCGAAAACGGCGGTCGATGCAATCTTCATGATGATCTCCATTCTGTCATGGAGACGATACGGATCTTTCGACAGAACGGTTTTCCACGACACCGGCAAAACATCACCTGGCCACGAAACCATCGTAGCCCTTTTATCCTGGAACGGCTTCTGGAAATATCCGGGAAATCGTCTTACGTTCGGACGAACCCCCTTCCGGCGCAAATCGGCCACCATTCTCCCTGAATCCTCAAGCGCAATCTCTTTCGACGCTGATCCGCGGCGGCCTCCCAACCTCCGGACCAGCGTCCCTCACAGGAACGAACCCATGCCGAAATTCAATCCGCTGGTCGCCCGGCTGTCGCCGCCGCCCGTCCCCTCGGTTGCCGCCTGGGCCAAGAGCTATGATGGAAGGCGCGGCCCGTTGCTCGACCTCAGCCAGGCGGTGCCCGGCTACCCGCCGCATCCCGACATGCTGGCGTGGCTCGGCGAAGCCGCGGCCTCCAAACAGGCAGCCGGCTATGGGCCGATCGAGGGAGAAATCCCCCTGCGCACCGCCTATGGCACACATGTCGCAGCACTTTACGGCGCGCCGCTCACCGGCCGCAACGTTCAGATCACCGCCGGCTGCAATCAGGCCTTCGTCGCCACCGTCATCGCGCTTGCCGGTGCCGGCGATACGGTCCTGATGACCAACCCCTATTACTTCAACCACGAGACGACGCTGTCGATGCTCGGCATCAATGTCGATATCGTGCCCTGCGATGCAGCAAGCGGCTTCATTCCGGATCTCGATTCCATCGAGGCGTCGCTGCATGCGGGCGTCAAGGCGCTGGCTTTGGTTTCGCCGAACAATCCGACGGGCGCCGTCTACCCTCCCGCCCTCCTTACCGATATCTTCGACCTCTGCCGCCGCAACGACATCTGGCTGATCCTCGACGAGACCTACCGCGACTTCCTGGCCGACACGGCCGAGCCGCCGCATGGCATCTTCTCGGTCGAAGGCTGGCAGAACCACTTCGTCAGCCTCTACAGCTTTTCAAAATCCTATTGCATCCCGGGCCACCGGATCGGCGCCATCACCTGCGGCATGCAGACGGTCCACCAGATCGCCAAGATCATGGACAACCTGCAGATCTGCCCGCCCCGCGCCGGCCAGATCGCACTGGTCAAGGCAATCCCGGCGCTTGCCGACTGGCGTGATGAGAACCGTCTGGAAATCGGCCGACGGAGCGCGGCCATGCAGGCCGTGATGGCTGGCCTCGATGGCTGGAGGCTCGAATCCATCGGCGCCTACTTCGCCTATGTCCGCCACCCCTACCCCGACATCAGCGCCGAATTCGTTGCGGGCAAGCTCGCGACGCTTGCCGGCGTCGTCTGCCTCCCCGGCGATTATTTCGGCGAGATCCAGGAAGGCTTCCTGCGCTTCGCCTTTGCGAATGCCGATGTCGAGACCATCGGCCTCCTGCGCCAGCGCCTTGAGGACTTCAAGCTGCCCGGCATTTGACGTCGAAAGGCATTTGACCGTTCCAGAACGACAAAACCGGACCTCAGCTTGTCGCCACGATCCGGTTTTGCAATGTCGGAGAAGAAGGAGCGCTCAGATCGCTCCGAAGACACATGCGCCGATGAAGGCGAAGGCCGCAACCAGCGTCAGCGTGCGGAGCACGGCATGAAAGCTCGGCAGGGTGGCCGTCGATGCGGCATTGGAATATCGGGCGTGGGGACCGTGCAGGACCTGTTTCGACGTTCGCATCATATCCTCCAGAATAAGCGAGCCGCGTTCACATTTCGCAAGGTCGACCGCGATCGGCTCTGCGTCTAAATTCGTGAATTTCCACCGATTTCATAGATAATATATTCCATGGCACCGATCGTTTTCGGAATTTTCTACTTTTCTCTCGGAGACCATCGCAGCCATAACGTCAACGCTCCTTCATGGTTCCCGGCCACCCTATCATTTGTCCAGTCCGGCAATGGTCGCACCGGAGACGGCGGGCTGTGCACCGTCCGGACGCGCTCACAAGGGCCGAAAATCCTCTCGTCCAACCCGTCATAGCATTATGAAAAAGATGACTTTCGGGCGGTTTTACCTATATCTCTCCCCTAGGATGCTCCCGGGATGCGAGGAGCGACCGAACCCACTTCGAGATGCCCCATGCAGAGTTCTCTCCCGCCAGAAACCGTCGATACGCCGCCTGTGTCTGGCAAGCGCTGGACGACGGTCGCGACATCCCGGAGCGAGATTGCAGCGCTCCTCGAAAGCCGGGATTGGAGCCAGACGCCGCTCGGCGCGCGCGCGAAATGGCCGGCATCGTTGACGAGCCTTGTCCGCACCGTCCTGTCGTCGCCGGTCGCCATGACGTTGCTGCTGGGTCCGGATGGCATCATGATCTACAATGCCGGTTATGCCGCCATCGCCGGCGGCCGCCATCCGACATGTTTCGGCATGTCGGCCATAGCATGTTGGCCCGAGGTCGCAGATTTCAACCGCACCATCATCGATGGCGTGCTCAGTGGCGCGTGCTTTTCCTACGCCGATATGGAAATGACGCTGAACCGCAGCGGCGCGCCGGAACGCGTCTGGTTCGATCTCGACTACAGCCCCGTCTTCGACGATGACGGCGCCATCAACGGCGTGCTCGCGGTCGTCGTGGAAACGACGAAAGCTGTGGAGGCCGAGCAGGCGCTTCTGCGCAGTCGCGAAAAGCTGTCGCTCGCCCTGCAGGCCTCCGGTGTCGTCGGCATCTGGGACTGGGATGTCGTCGCCGACCGTGTCTACGCCGACGACAGATTCGCCTCCCTCTATGGCGTCGATCCCAAGGCTGCGGCGACGGACGGCGTGCCGATCTCCGGCTTCACCGCCGCCATTCACCCCGACGATGCCGAGCGTGTGTCAGACGTCCTGCAAGACGTCATGAGGTCGGGCGAGAAGCTTTCGATCGAATACAGGCTCGTCCAGACGGACGGGTCCGTGCGCTGGGTTCTGGCCGAGGGGCAGCCGCTGCTCGAACACGGAACCTGCATCCGCTTTCCCGGCATCGCCGTCGATATTTCCGCGCAAAAGGAGGTGACGGAGGCCTATGCGCAGTCGGAAACCGGGTTCCGCACGCTGGCCGACACCATGCCGCAGATGGTGTGGTCGACGCGGCCCGACGGCTTCCACGACTACTACAATGCCCGATGGTACGAGTTCACCGGCGCACCACCCGGCTCGACCGACGGAGCAGGCTGGAGCGGCATCTTCCACCCGGAAGATCAGGACCGTGCCTGGGCAGTCTGGCGCCACAGCCTGGAGACCGGAGATCCCTACCAGATCGAATATCGGCTGCGCCATCATAGCGGGTCCTACCGCTGGGTGCTCGGACGCGCTCTGCCCATCCGCGATGCCGAGGGGCGGATCACGCGCTGGTACGGCACCTGCACCGACATTCACGACGCCAAAATGGCGCAGGCGGAGCGCGAGGTCGTGGCACACGAACTCAGCCACCGGATCAAGAACATCTTCTCGGTGCTGAGCGGCATCATCAGCCTGTCCGCACGTTCCGAGCCGCAGGCCCGGGGTTTTGCCGAACAATTGCGCAAGCGCATCGACGCCATGGGCCGCGCGCATGATTTCGTGCGTCCGCACAGCGAGGCGTCGCGCCCGACCATGCCGGACACGACGTTGTTCAACCTTCTGGCACGGCTGCTCGAGCCCTATTGGGGCGAAGAAGGTAGAAGTGCGATTGGACTGCACGGCGACGACACCGCCATTGCCGACAGCGCGGCCACGCCTCTGGCCCTGCTTCTCCACGAGCTCGGCACCAACTCTGCGAAATACGGAGCCCTCTCAACGGCAGATGGTCGGGTCGAGATCACCGGACGTATCGATGGCGAGACCTATCATTTAAGCTGGAAGGAAAAGGTTCCGGGCGCCGTCATTTCCGCGCCGGAGAAGGACGGTTTCGGGTCGCGGCTGATGAAGATCAGCGCAGAAGGCCAGTTGGAAGGACAGTTGGAGCGTTTTTGGGAACCGGATGGTTTGCGGATCGAGGCGTCGATACCGTTGAGCGCATTGACCCGCAGCGGGCGCCTCGGGCGCCGGTAGGCGACAGGCCGCTTGCCTCAGGCAAAAACACGAAGACGTGCGGGTGCATGTGCCTGCCGCGCTTCGCGCAACGCAACCGTATAGCGAACGGCCGCTTTCAGGTCCTCCTCCGCCACCGGCTTCGGCAGCACGCCGACGGCACCCGGAAACGCTTCGCCGACTTGCGAGGGGTTGGCGGTCATGAAGAGAACGGTCATGCCGTGACGTTCGGCAAGCATCCGGCCGATATCGCGGCCCGTGGCGCCATCGCGCAGGTTGAGATCGACGAGGGCGATATCGGCAAGCGGGCCGAGCTTGATTGCCGATGCCGTATCGGCAGCGATGCCGACAGGCCGGTAACCCAGTTCCTCGACAACGTACTCGATCTCGGTCGCAACGAACATCTCGTCCTCGACCACCATGATATTACAACTCATTATCGAACGCCCACTTCACCGAAAGTGCCTTGTCGCTCCCCTTTACAGATCCGAACAGACGGCTCCAATTGCCCCGGGAGGAAGACGGAGACGCTCATGAATGCGGCAGGACGCCAAAAGTTCCATATCATTGCGCCCGAAGAAACTCTTTCAAACGCTCTTTTTTTCCGCCCGCGCCTGTGATGTAACCCGCGCAACGCGATCGACCGGGAAAGGTGGCGCATGCCCCTCAATGACGTCATGCCGGTTTTGAAACGGTGGAAGCGCCGTGTCCGCAAGCTGCGCAACAGGCTTGCCCGCCGCGCCTTTGCCACCCGCTACGGACGGGAACTGCTGGTCCAGTGCATCAGCCCCCCGCGTTCTTACCATGACGGCGGATTGCGGCGATCACGTCATGACGTTTTCGCCGCATGACTATATCGGTCGCAAGATCTACCGGAAGGGCCAGTTCGAGCGCGAACACGTCGTCCGCCTTCTCGCTGTCCTGCGGGAGCGGAATATCGACCTCTCGGGCGCCTTGCTGGAGGTCGGCGGCAATATCGGCACGCAAACGCTCTATTTCGCCCTTGGCAGCGATATTCCACACATCGTGACGGTAGAGGCCGATCCGCGCAACTACGCGCTGCTCACAGAGAACATCCGCCAGAACGGGTTGGAAGACCGGATTACCGCCATCCCCTGCGCAGCCGGCGAGACCGCAGGCACGATCGACTTCTTCCAGCACCCCGACAATCACGGCAAGAGCAGCGCGACGCGCCAGAGCCCGCGCGACCGGCAGATCAGCGTGCCGGTGCGCCCCGTGATGGAGATCCTCGCGGACGCGGACATCGCAGCCGATGGCGTGTCGCTGATCTTTATGGATATCGAGGGCTACGAGCCGGTCGCCGCCCGCTCGATGATCCCGCTTCTTGAGCGCCAGACGCCGTTCTATCTCGAGTTCTCGCCGGTCTTCTACGGCCGCGATCAGGCCCGCGTTTTCGCAAAATGGCTCGGCACCTTCTATTCCCGCTGCATCGTCTTCACCGAAACCGACATGCCCGAAATGGCGCTCGCCGACATCCCCCTCGACGCGGACCAGTTCGACCTGCTGCTGCTGCCCGAGGCGGTTCAGCGGCGGCGATAGAGATAGTAGCGCCTGGGGTCGATCCCCTCTGGGACCGGCAGAGGCGCGAGGTCGGAATGGTCGAGCGGCAGGCCGCTGGCGACGATGCCGCCGGAGGCCAGCGCGTCGGCAAGCGCTGGCGGCAACCAGCGTTTCGTTTCCGCATCCACCTCGGGATAGGCCGTGCCGATATCGGCATGGGCGAACGCCACCCCCATGCCCCCCACGCTCTTCAGCGTCTCCGAGATTTCGCCGAGCACCAGGTCGCCTTCATCCGGCGTCGATTTGGGATGCGACCCCACCGCCCGATCGAAGGCGATGATGCGACGGCCGGGGAAGATCTCGCGGATATGATCGTAGGTGCGGCCGTTTCCAAGCCCGATTTCGAGCACTGCGCCCGTGCCCGGAAGCGCCATGTCATCGCGGATATGGTTGAGGATGGCGCGCTGCGCCTGCAGGCGGGCGATGAAGCTGTCGAGACGACTCATGAAGGCGCTTCCCGTTGCTGTGAGCGCCCTCTATAGGGTGCCCGCCACCCGACAGGCAACATCGCACGGCGCCGCACGCAAAAGTCATTCGGCACGGCCTGTCGGACGGAGAAGGCTGTGCTACCTTAAATCGCATGGCACAGATGCAGAGCGACCAGTTCTTTTCCACACTCCCCGTCTTCACGGCGTTCGAGGGCGTGGCGGACGCGGAGAACTATCGCCCGCTACCCATCGACTGGTGGATCGCCAGCGCCGATATCGTCGATTCCACCGGCGCCATCGACGCCGGTCGGTACAAGGCCGTTAACATGGCCGGCGCCAGCGTCATCTCGGCGGTGCTCAACGCGGTCGGTCATTTCGACCTTCCCTTCGTCTTCGGCGGCGATGGCGCGCTCGTGGCGCTTCCCCCCTCGGCGCTGGTCGCGGCCACATCGGCGCTGGCCTCCGTTCAACTCTATGCGCGCGAAGAGCTCGATCTCGACCTGCGCGCCGCCCTCGTCCCGGTCTCCGACATCCGCATGGCTGGGCTCGATGTGCGCGTGGCACGCTTCCAGGTCAGCCCGGACGTCTCCTATGCGATGTTTGCCGGCGGCGGCGGTGCATGGGCGGAGACGGAGATGAAGGCCGGACGCTATCTCGTCGCGCCGGCGCCGGCGGGTGCCCGCCCCGACCTCACCGGCCTCTCCTGTCGCTGGAACCCCATCGCCTCCCGCCACGGCGCGATCGTCTCGATCATTGCGGTGCCCTGCCCCGGCAAGGAGGCCGGACCGTTTGCGACGCTGGTTTCCGATATCGTCGCGCTGGCCGCGGGCGAGGAGCGAGAGGGCCATCCGGTCCCGGCGGAAGGCCCGACGCTCGGCCTCTCCCGCGAAGGTCTGGAAACGGAGGTGCGCACGGTCGGAAAACCTCGCCGCCTGCGTCAGCGCGGCCGCATCCTTGTGGAAGCGGCACTGACCTATGGCTTGGCAAAGCTTGGAATGACGCTCGGCCGCTTCGATCCGAAGATCTACCGCCAGGACGTCGCCACCAATTCGGACTTTCGCAAGTTCGACGACGGGCTGAAGATGACCATCGACATCGAGGCGACCCGCCTCGTCAGCCTGGAAGCACGGCTGGAACGCGCAGCGTCCGAAGGCGTCTGCCGGTACGGCCTGCACCGGCAGGACGAGGCGCTGATGACCTGCATCGTGCCGACCGCACTCAGCCGCGACCACATGCACTTCATCGACGGCGCCAATGGCGGCTATGCAATGGCAGCCAGCCACCTAAAGGCACCCATGCCGGCCGCACCCGCGGCCTGACGCCTCAGGCCTTTACGATCAATCCACCTTGAATACCGCGGCGGGCAAAAACGTTGCGCGTGTCGATGACCAGCGGCGCCTGCTGCGCGATCAGCGCATAATCGACATCGTCGTGATCGGTCGCAACCAGCACGGCATCGAAACGGCCGAGTTCGCTCAGCGGCACCGAGCGCCGGCCCTTCAACGACAGATATTCGCGCGTTCTCGGAATCTCGTCCACATGCGGATCATGGAAGGATGCGCTGCCGCCACGCTCCTCGATCAGCTCGATCAGTTTCAGCGACGGGCTTTCCCGGATATCCGGCACGTTCTTCTTGTAGGCAAGCCCGATGATCAGCACGCGCGACCGGCTCAGAGCTTTACCCAGGTGAATGTCAAGCGCTTCGGCAAGCCGCCCGACAATATGCTTCGGCATAGCCGAATTGATCTCGCCCGCAAGCTCGATGAAGCGGGTCGGCATGTCGTACTCGCGGGATTTCCAGGTGAGATAGAACGGATCGATCGGGATGCAGTGCCCGCCGAGACCGGGGCCGGGATAGAACGGCATGTAGCCGAACGGCTTGGTCTTCGCCGCGTCGATCACCTCCCAGATATCGATGCCCATCGCCTCGAACACCGTCTTCAGCTCGTTCACGAGCGCGATATTGACCGCGCGAAAAATGTTCTCCGTCAGCTTCACCGCCTCGGCTGTGGCTGTCGTGGAGACAGGCACGACGCGCTCCACCACGGCCGAATAGAACGCCTCCATCGCCTGCGCTGCCGCATCGCCGTCGCCAGCGACGATCTTCGGAATGCTGGTGGTCGAGAAATCGCGGTTGCCAGGGTCCTCGCGCTCGGGCGAGAAGCCGAGGAAGACCTCCCCCCCGATATCGAGCCCGGTGGCAGCCAGGATTGGCCGCACGACATCCGTCGTCGTGCCGGGATAGGTGGTGGATTCCAGCACTACGAGCTGTCCCGGCCGCAGCCGCAGCGCGATCTCCTGGCAGGTTTTCACGATATAGGTGAGGTCTGGATCGCGATGTCGCGTCAGCGGTGTCGGCACGCAGATGACGATGACGTCACAGGCGGCAAGGCCATCGAAATCGACCGTCGCGGAAAACCTGCCTGCATCCCGCTCGACCGAGAGAACATCGTCGCCGACCGCCTCGATATAGGACCGACCCGCCTCGATGGCGACGATCTTGCCGGGGTCGATATCGAAGCCGGTGACAGTGAAGCCCTTGCGCGCGATGGCGATGGCAAGCGGCAGTCCGACATAGCCAAGGCCGATGACGCCCGCATGCGCCGTGCGATCGGCGATCCGCGACAGGAGAACCGCGTGGGAGGACGTGCTCATCGGTAACCTTGCCTGTTGGGCGCGCCTCGCACGCCGAAGCCATGGCAGATGCGGACTTGGCCTGCCGCTGTCAAGGCCAGGATATCGGGGCCAGGCCATCATGCGAATTCCCGCGCAGCAGCCATCGCCAACTTTTCGTCGCCGCCATTCTGGTTTCCGCCATACCGCATCATTATATCGTGAAGACGATCGCGTCACGCCGGGGGGTTGATATCGGCCTGCGGCGATCGTTCGCGGCAAACAGCGGGAAGATCGACATGACCCAGATGCAGCAGGTTTCCACCCATCTGCTCGATCGCGTGTCCCTGTGGCTCAAGCAGACGGCGCTGAACGGCGCCTCGCTTGAGATGCTCGTGACGGGCTTCTGCGAAAGGCTTGCCGCCGCCGGCGTGCCGCTGTCGCGCGTGCATCTAAGCTTCGCCATGCTCCATCCACTCTACGACGCGCTCGGCTTCACCTGGCAGCGCGGCAAGGGCGTCACCGTCGAGGGCTTTCGCGCCGGTCAGAGCGAAACGGATGCGGAGCGCTTCCTGCGCAGCCCCTATTACTATCTCTATTCCCACGACCTCGACCATCTGCGCCGCCGCATCACGCCGGAGTCTCCCATCGAGTTCCCGATCTTCGAGGAACTGAAGCGCGACGGCGCGACCGATTACTTCGCCTTCGTACAGTCCTTCAGCGAAAGTCATGGACAGGGCATGGTCGGCTCCTGGACCACGGACGCGCCGGAAGGTTTCTCCGACCAGCTGATCGAGGCCATGCTGCGGCTCCAGAGCAGTCTGGCCGTCGCCGCCAAGATGGCCGTGCTCGGCAAGCTTGCCGACAACATGCTCACCACCTATCTCGGCGAAAACGCCGGCAAGCGCGTGCTGTCCGGCCAGATCCGGCGTGGCGACGGCGAAACCATCCGCGCCGTCCTCGTCATGGCCGACATGCGCCAATCGACCGTTCTCGCAGAACGCGAAGGCCGTCAGGCTTATATCGACACGCTCAACCAGTTTTTCGATGCCATCGCCACGCCGTTCAACCGCGGCGGCGGCGAGATCCTGAGCTTCCTGGGCGATGGCTTCCTCGCCGTCTACCCCTGCGGGCGCCACCGCGAACCGTCGCAGGCCGCAGCCCTTGCCGCCATGGAGGCCGTGCGCCAGGCCTCCGCACGCATGGCCGAGATGAACGGCGAGCGCCGCGAAAACGGACTGAGCGAGGTCGGCTACGGCATCGGCCTTCATATCGGTAACGTCATGTTCGGCAATGTCGGCCTGCGCGACCGCCTGACCTTCTCCGCCTTCGGCACCGCCGTCAATGAGGTCTCCCGCCTGCAGGGCCTGACCAAGAAGCATTCCACCCACATCGTCGCCAGCCAGGCCTTCACCGCCTATGCCGGCGGCGAATGGGAGACGCTCGGCGAGGAAAAGCTGCGCGGCGTGCGCCAGAAACTGACGGTGCTGGTACCGAGCGAAAAGCTCCTGAAGATCGATCAGGCGGAAGCCATCCGCCATCGCACGCAGGAGAGCAGTTCGGAGGCCGAGCAGGTCATGCTGCTTTACCGCAACCGCAACACGCCGCAGCGGGACATCTGGAACAAACTGCTGCAATAGAAATTATCTGCCTGCGGGGCATTATTTAAAAAAAACGATACATGACGACGCTAGACCCGCAGCCGACGCCGGGAAGGCGTGACCGTGCGGTTTACATTGCGGTCATGGACAGGCCGAAATGCCTGCGATAGTCTTCCCATAAGGTATCGGCGCAAAGCCAGCCACCATCCGCATCGGATGGAGAGAATAAGTGGGGAATGGCAGGCATGACATCAGGCGGAGACCTGTTGCGGATCGAGGACCTGAGCGTTTCTTTCGCCATGTTCGGCGGCCAGATCGACGCGGTTCGAAAGGCCAGCCTCCGGGTCCTTCCGGGCAAAGTCACGGCGCTTGTGGGCGAGTCCGGTTCCGGAAAATCCGTGATCAGCCAGGCCATCATGGGCATCCTTCCGAAATCGGCGAGGATCGGCGGCAAGATCTTCTTCAAGGATGAAACGACACCGGGCGGTGTCGTCGATCTCGCGGCGCTCGCGCCTGACGGTGCCGACATGCGCGCCTTTCGCGGCAACCGCATCGGCATGATCTTCCAGGAGCCGATGACCTCGCTGTCGCCGCTCCACACGATCGGCGACCAGATCAGCGAAAGCCTGCGCATCCACCGCAACGTCGACAAGCCGGGACAGCGGGAACAGACCGAAGAGATGCTGCGTCTCGTCGGCTTCCCCGACCCCAAGCGCGCCTTCGGCATGTATCCGTTCGAGCTTTCCGGCGGCATGCGGCAGCGCGCGATGATTGCCATGGCGCTGATCTGCAAGCCGTCGCTCCTCATTGCCGACGAGCCGACGACGGCGCTCGACGTGACCATTCAGGCGCAGATCCTGCAATTGCTCAAGGATCTGCAATCGACCTTCAACATGGCCGTACTGCTCATCACCCACGATCTCGGCATCGTCGCCAACATGGCCGACGAAGTCGTGGTGATCTATCACGGCGAGATCATGGAAGCGGGTTCGGTGGAGGATATCTTCCGCAATCCTTCCCACCCCTATCTCAAGGGATTGATGGCCGCGGTCCCGCATTTCGATATGAAGCCCGGCGAGCGCCTGAAGGCGCTGCGCGAGGTGCCCGTCAACGTCGAGAGCCTGATCGTGCGGCGCAAGGGCGAACCTGCGCCCGCTCGCCCGCTACCCCGCGTCGAGGATACGCGTCCGGTACTCGCCAAAAGCACGTATCCGGGGCTGGGCAAGGACACGCTTCCGGCACCGGGCGACGATGTGCTCCTCTCCGTGCGCCATGTCGGCAAGACGTTTTCCAGCCGCAAATCCGGCTGGTGGAAAAAGGGCAAGGCCAACCAGCATCGCGCCGTGGACGATGTCAGCTTCGACATCCATCGTGGCGAATGTCTCGGACTCGTCGGCGAAAGCGGCTGCGGCAAGACCACGCTCAGCAAGATCCTGATGCGGGCTCTCTCGCCTGACACCGGCTCGATCATGCTGAACTCGGCCGATGGCCCGATCGACATCCGCGAAGCCCAAGGCAAGACGCTGGACAGGCTGCGCACGCGCATGCAGATGATCTTCCAGGACCCTGTCTCCTCGCTCTCGCCGCGCATGACGGTGCAGAACATCCTCAGCGAACCGCTCGAAATCCATCGCCGTGGCGATCCGAAGAGCCGGCAGCAGACCGTCAAGTCGCTGCTGAAGGCCATCGGCCTCGATGAGCGGCACATGAACCGTTATCCCCACAGCTTCTCCGGCGGGCAGCGCCAGCGCATCGGCATCGCCCGCGCTTTGGCGCTCGGGCCGGAACTGCTGATCTGCGACGAGCCGGTCTCCGCGCTCGACGTCTCCGTTCAGGCGCAGATCCTCAACCTCTTGAAGGATCTGCAGGCGGAACTCGGCCTGACCTATTTGTTCATTTCGCACAATCTCGCCGTCGTCGATTACATGGCCGACCGTATCGCCGTCATGTGTGCCGGGCGGATCGTCGAGCTTGCGCCGCGCGAACAGCTGATGCGCGCGCCGGTCCACCCCTATACCAAGGCGCTGTTGGCCGCTGTGCCCTTCCCCGACCTCGACCGGCCCCTCGACTTCGTCGCGCTCAATGCGGGGGGAGCCTCCGATAAGAAGCGCTGGAACTCTGCCTTCCGCCCCGGCGAAAGCGATAGCGGCCTAGCGCCCGCCGATCTTGGCAACGGTCACTGGGTTCTGGCGAGCCGGAATGCCGATGTGAAGGAGCTCCAGCCGTGATCAAGCGCCGCACGACACTCGGCCTCCTCGCCTCCGCCATCGCCCTGCCCCGGCTTATGTTGCCGCGCAACGCCATGGCCGCGGGGACGGAGCCCAAGATCCTTCTCGAGAAGATCGCGGCGGGCACCCTGCCGCCGATGGCCGAGCGGGTTCCGAAGACGCCACGCATCGTCAACCTCGCCGCCATGGGCCGCACGCCCGGAAGCTATGGCAACTCCATCCGCATCCTCATCGGCAGCCAGAAGGACATCCGCGTGATGTTCATTAACGGCTATGCCCGTCTGGTGGGCTACGACGAGAAACTGAATTTCCAGCCGGATATTTTGGAGGCCTGCGAGGTCGAGGGCGAGAAGGTCTTCACCTTCCGCATTCGCGAGGGCCATCGCTGGTCGGACGGCAGCCCACTCACGTCGGAAGACTTCCGGTATACCTGGGAAGACGTGGTCCTGAACGAGGACCTGCGCAAGGGCGGTGTGCAGCGGGAGCTTCTGGCGGAGGGAAAGCCGCCCCGGTTCGAGGTTTTGGACGAGCGCACCGTGCGCTACAGCTGGGACGCGCCGAACCCCGATTTCCTGCCAAACCTCGCAGCGGCATTGCCGTTGATCCTGCTCTTGCCCGCCGCGTACATGAAGCAGTTCCACAAAAAGTACCAGACCGAGGAACAGCTGAAGACTTTCATGAAGACGTACCGGGTCAAGAAGTGGGTGGACCTGCACATCAAGATGTCGCGGCAGAACCGGCCCGACAATCCGGACCTGCCGACGCTCGACCCGTGGCAGAACACGACGGCCTCGCCGGCCGAACAATTCCTCTTCGACCGGAACCCCTTCTTCCACCGCGTCGACGAGAACGGGGTGCAGCTTCCCTATATTGACCGCGTCGTCCTCAACGTCTCCACGCCCGGCATCATCGCCGCGAAAACCGGTGGCGGCGAAGCCGACCTGCAGGCGCAGAACATCGACTTTACCGACTACGCCTTCATCAAGGATTCCGAAAAGCGGTATCCGGTGAAGGTGAAACTGTGGAAGCGCACGCAAGGGTCGCGCGTCGCGCTGCTGCCGAACCTGAATTACGGTGACCCCGTCTGGCAGGGCCTGCTGCGCGACGTCCGCGTTCGCCGCGCCCTTTCGCTCGCCATCGACCGGCGCGAGATCAATATAGTTGCCTTCTACGGCCTCGGCAAGGAAAGCGCCGATACCGTGCTGCCGGAGAGCCCGCTCTACAAGCCCGAATATGCCGCCGCATGGTCGCAGCATGACACCGAGCAGGCCAACCGCCTGCTGGACGAGGCGGGCCTGACCGGCCGCAACGAAGACGGCATGCGCCTGCTGCCGGATGGCCGTCTTGCGCAGATCGTGGTGGAATCCGCCGGCGAGAGCACGCTGGAAACCGACGTGCTCGAGCTCGTGACCGATCACTGGGCAAAGATCGGCATTCCGCTCTTCATCAAGACCTCCCAGCGCGAGGTCTTTCGAAACCGCACCATGGGCGGCGAGATCATGATGTCCATGTGGCTCGGGCTCGACAATGGCGTGCCGACGGCCGACATGAACCCCGGGCAGCTGGCACCGAGCAGCGACGTCCAGCTGCAATGGCCGGTCTGGGGTATGCACTACCTGTCGCTCGGGCAGTTCGGTCATGCGCCGGAGCTTCCCGAGGCGCAGAAGCTTGTCGATCTCCTGAAAGAGTGGCGGCGCACAGCGGATAATGCCGGTCGCACGCGGATCTGGCACGAGATGCTGTCGATCTACACCGATCAGGTCTATTCGATCGGTATGGTCAACGCCACGCTCCAGCCGATCCTTCATTCGTCGCGCATGCAGAACGTTCCGGAACACGGCCTCTACGGCTTCGATCCGACCTGCTTCTTCGGGGTCTACATGCCGGATACGTTCTGGCTCGGCGACAAGGTGAGCTGATCGATGCTGCGATACATTCTCTGGCGCGTCAGTGCCATGATCCCGACGCTCGTCATTATCTCGGCCCTCGTCTTCACCATCATCGAACTGCCTCCGGGCGACTATTTCGAGAGCTACATCTCGGAAATGCGCGCCCAGGGCGAAGGCGTCGATATGGCGGAAATCGAGGCGTTGCGGGCCGAATACGGCTTCGACAAGCCGCCGGTCATGCGCTACTTCTACTGGGTCGCAGGCATGCTGCACGGCGACTTCGGCTATTCGTTCGAATATCAGCTGCCGGTTTCCGACGTGGTCGGCGACCGGCTCTGGCTGACGGTGATGGTCTCCTTCGTGACCATCCTCTTCACCTGGCTCATTGCCTTCCCGATCGGCATCTACTCCGCCACGCACCAGTACAGCTGGGGTGATTACGGCCTGACGTTCCTCGGTCTGCTCGGCCTTGCCATTCCCAATTTCATGTTCGCGCTGATCCTCATGTATTTTGCCAATATGTGGTTCGGCACATCCATCGGGCATCTGATGGACCAGAAATATCTGTCGCAGCCCATGAGCTGGGACAAATTCCTGTCGATTCTGGAACATCTCTGGATCCCCGTCATCATCATCGGCACGGCCGGGACAGCGGGCATGATCCGCCGGCTGCGGGCCAACCTGCTCGATGAACTCCAGAAGCAATATGTCGTGACGGCGAAGGCGAAGGGGCTTCACCCCTTCCGCGCGCTGGTGAAGTACCCGCTCCGCATGGCGCTGAACTTCTTCATCGCCGACATCGGCTCGATCCTGCCCGCCATTATCTCCGGTGCGGAAATCACGGCCATCGTGCTGTCGCTCGAAACCACCGGCCCGATGCTCATCAAGGCGCTGCAAAGCCAGGATATGTATCTCGCCGGCTCGTTCCTGATGTTCCTCGCCTTCCTCACCGTCATCGGCGTGCTCGTTTCCGACATCGCGCTGGCGTTGCTCGATCCGCGCATCCGGCTCCAGGGGGGCAGCACGAAGTGACATCAACGCATCCGCCGTCCACGACGTCCTCCAATACGCCTCCCGCCTGCCTGCCCGAATCCGGCCAGCCCCTGACGCACTTCGTATCCGCCGCCCCTTTCGATCCCATGGCCGTGGAAACCATGACCGAGGAACAGAAGCACGTTTATGAAGCATCCCAGCTTCGATTGATGTGGTGGAAGTTCAAGCGGCACCGGGTCGCCCTGGTCTCGCTCGTCTTCCTCGTTCTGCTCTATGCGATGATCACGGTCGTCGAGTTTCTGGCGCCCTACAATCTGCACACGCGCAACGTGGATTTCATCCATGCGCCGCCCCAACAGGTGCATCTGTTCGATGACGGTCAGTTCGTCGGCCCGTTCGTCTATGGCCGCACGATGAACCTGGATATGGACACGCTGCGCCGCGTCTATACGGAAGATCCCGAGCGGATCGAGAAGCTGCGCTTCTTCTGCAGCGGCGACGCTTACAATTTCTGGGGCCTCGTTCCCGCCTCGCTCCATTTCGTCTGTCCGGCACAGGGCGGGCAGTTCTTCATGCTCGGCAGCGATCGGCTCGGTCGCGACGTGCTGTCGCGCATTCTCTACGGCGCCCGTATCTCGCTCACCATCGGCCTGCTCGGCGTCACGATGAGCTTCATTCTCGGCATCGTCATCGGCGGCCTTGCCGGCTACAAGGGCGGCGTCTTCGACCTCATTGTCCAGCGCGTTATCGAGGTGCTGCAGTCGATCCCGAGCATTCCGCTCTGGATGGCGCTTGCAGCCATCATGCCGGTCACGTGGAGCCCCCTCGTCATCTATCTCGGCATCACCGCCATTCTCGGCCTGCTCGACTGGACCGGTCTTGCCCGCGCGGTGCGCTCCAAGCTGCTGGCGCTGCGCGAGGAGGACTACGTGCTTGCGGCACAGCTGATGGGGGCAAGGACCAGCCGCATCATCGGCCGCCACCTCGTGCCCGGCTTCATGTCGCACCTGATCGCCAGCGCGACCATGTCGATTCCGGCGATGATTCTGGGCGAAACTGCCTTGAGTTTCCTCGGTCTTGGTCTACGTCCACCGATCACCAGCTGGGGCATTCTCCTGACGGAAGCGCGCAGCGTCAGTACCATCGCTTTTTATCCATGGTTGCTCTACCCAACCATTCCGGTCATTCTCGTCATCCTGGCCTTTAACTTTCTCGGCGATGGACTTAGAGATGCGGCTGATCCGTACAAGTGAGTTTTCCATGGTGATGAAGCCTGCCCTGTGCGTGGAGCCGTGCCGATGACGCGTCGCATCGAGAATGCTCGCATCCTCATGTACAGCCACGATACGTTCGGACTGGGCCACCTTAGGCGGTGCCGGGCAATCGCGCATGCGCTCGTCGAGGATTATCGCGGCCTGCAGGTCCTGATCATCTCGGGCGCGACCATCGCCGGTGCCTATGATTACCGCGCCCGCGTCGATTTCGTGAAGATCCCCAGCGTCATCAAGCTTCGCAACGGCGAATACACGTCGATGGATCGCCATATCGATCTGAACGAGACGCTGAAGATGCGCCGCTCGATCATCCGGCACACGGCAGAGACCTTCAAGCCCGACATCTTCATCGTCGACAAGGAGCCGATGGGCCTTCGCGGCGAGGTGGAGGACACGCTGGCCTATCTCAAGCATCAGGGGACGACGCTGGTGCTCGGCCTGCGCGAGGTCATGGATGCACCGCATCTGCTCGACGCCGAGTGGAAGCGCAACGACGTGATGCGCAAGATCGGCCAGTTCTACGACACGGTCTGGGTCTACGGCCCGCCCGACTTCTACGATCCGCTGGTCGGTCTCGACGTACCGGCGCAGGTGCGCGCCCGCATGGATTTCGTCGGCTTCCTCCAGCGCAGCGTCTCGCTCGATGTCAGCTCCGAGCACAAGCCGAAGGGCGACTATATCCTCATCACCACCGGCGGCGGCGGTGATGGATCCGACCTCATCCACGATGTGGTGGATGCCTACCGCGCCGATCCGACGTTGACGCACCCCTCCTTCGTCGTGCTCGGCCCCTATATGCCGGCCAAGCAGCGCCACAAGCTGCTGTCGAAATGCGCGCTGACCCCGCACCTGACGGTGATCGAGTTCGACAACCGCATGGAAGAGCTGATCGCCAATGCGAGCGGCGTCGTCGCCATGGGCGGCTACAACACCTATTGCGAAATCCTTTCCTTCGACAAACCGGCCTTGATCGTGCCGCGCGTCGTCCCGCGCGAGGAACAGCTGATCCGCGCCCGCCGCGCCAGTGAACTCGGGCTCATCGATATGCTGCTGCCACAGGAGGCCGCAGACCCCAAGCGGCTGGCCGCCGCTCTTCATGCCCTGCCGCACCGCGCGCCGCCGTCCCACCATGCGAGCAACATGCATCTCGACGGCCTGAGTAATATTTCCCGGATCGTCGGCAACATGCTAGACGGGCGGGAACGCGACCATCTGAGCGTCGTCAAGGCCTGAGACTCCATGCAAAGCCGCAAGATCGTCGTCATCCTGAAGGGTTACCCGCGCCTGTCGGAAACCTTCATCGCCCAGGAACTGCTGGGCCTTGAACAGTCCGGGCTGGAACTGTCGCTGATCTCGATGCGCCACCCGACCGATAAGAAACGCCATCCCGTTCACGAGGAGATCCGCGCGCCGGTTCTCTACCTGCCCGAATATCTGCATCAGGAGCCGCTGCGCGTGCTGCGCGGGTTGTGGGCGGCGGCCCGGCGTCCGGGATTCCGCATAGCCGTCGCCGCTTTCCGGCGCGATCTTGCCCGGGATATCTCGCGCAATAGGGTCCGCCGCTTCGGGCAGGCCGCCGTCCTTGCCGCGGAATGGCCGGAGGGCGGGGACTGGCTGCACGCCCACTTCATCCACACGCCCGCCTCCGTCGCCGCCTATACCAGCCTCCTGACCGGCATCCCCTGGACATGCTCGGCCCATGCAAAGGACATCTGGACCTCGCCGGACTGGGAGCTGGCCGACAAGCTTGCCGCCAACCGCTGGACGGTCACCTGCACCGAAACCGGGTTCCACCACCTGCGAACGCTCGCCGCCGACAAGAAGACCGTGCATCTGAGCTATCACGGCCTCGACCTCGCCCGCTTTGCACCCTTCACGCAGGAGCGCCGTCGGCGCGACGGCAGCGATCCCACTGACCCCGTCATCATCCTCAGCGTCGGCCGGGCTGTGGAAAAGAAGGGCTACGACCTGCTCCTGAAAGCTGTGGCAGCCCTGCCTGCCGATCTCGCCTGGCGCTTCGTTCATATCGGCGGCGGCACGCTCGCCAAATCCCTGAAAGACATGGCGAAAGACCTCGGCATCGCCGATCGTATCGACTGGCTGGGCGCGATGGCTCAGGAAGACGTTCTCGCGCGCTATCGGGCGTCCGACATCTTCGCGCTCGCCTGCCGCATCGGCGCGGACGGCGACCGCGACGGTCTGCCGAACGTGATCGTGGAGGCCTCCAGCCAACGCCTCGTCTGTCTGTCCACCACGATCTCCGGCGTGCCCGAGCTTCTGTCCGACGGGGAGAACGGCCTGCTGGTTCCACCCGAGAACCCGGACGCGATCGCACAGGCTCTGGAGCGCGGCATCCGCGATCCCGATCTCCGCAAGCGGCTCGGCGACGCTGCCGAACGGCGCGTCCGCCGGGATTTCGACTACCACACCAGCATCACCCAGCTTCGCAATCTCTTTGAAACCGAATGGCGGACAGCCGAATGACCGAAACGAAACGCGTTCTCTTCTACGTCCAGCACCTGCTCGGCATCGGTCACCTGACCCGCGCGAGCCGCATCGCCAATGCGCTCGCTGTCCGTGGCTTCGACGTGACCGTGGTCACCGGCGGAAAGCCCGTGTCCGGCTTTCCCGGCCCTGCCGTCCGCCATATCGCGCTGCCGCCCGTCGTCTCCAGCGACGAGGGCTTCTCCGCCTTGCAGGACATGGATGGCAATCCGGTCGATGACGCCTTCCGCGACATGCGCCGCGACCGGCTGCTCGCGATCCTCCACGAGATCAGGCCGCATGCCATCCTCACCGAGGCCTTCCCGTTCGGCCGGCGTCAGATGCGCTTCGAGCTTCTCCCCTTCCTCGATGCCGCCCGCGCCATGCCCGAGCCGCCGAAGATCTTCGCCTCCGTGCGCGATATCCTGCAAAAACGCCCGAAGCCGGAGCGCGACCGCGAGACGGTCGACTATATCGACCGCTATTTCGACCGCATCCTCATTCACGGCGACCCGACCTTCGCTCGGCTGGAAGAGACCTTTCCCCATGCCGACGAGATCGCCGACAAGGTGGTCTATACCGGCCTCGTCGCCCCGCCGCAGCCCGACGCCCCGGCAGACCGTTTCGAAGTGATCGTCTCGGCCGGCGGCGGCGCTGTCGGCCGGCACGTGCTGCACGCGGTCGTGGGCGCGACCGCAATCCTCCGGCCGGAAAAGCCCTGGGCGCTGATCACCGGACCCAACCTCGCGCAGGCCGACCATGATGCGATCACCGCCGGCGTCGTCGGCAATGTCAAGGTCTTCCGCTTTCGCCCCGATTTCGCGAGCCTCCTTTCGGGCGCGACCCTCTCTGTGTCGCAGGCCGGTTACAACACGGTGTGCGACATTCTGCGGGCGCGCTGTCGGGCGATCGTCGTGCCGTTCACGACCGGCGGCGAAACCGAACAGGCGGCCCGTGCAGAACGCCTGGAGCGCCTTGGCCTCGTGACAGCGCTTAGCGATTCCGACATTTCGGCCGAGCGGATCGCCGCGGCCATCCGCTCCGGTCTCGAGGCTCCGGCCTTCCAGCAGGGCGATCTCTCGATCGACCTCGAGGGCGCCGACCGGACGGCCGATATCCTGCGCGACATGCTGTCGGACGCGTGACGGCGAAATCGCCGCTCACACGCTTCAGGACGATGCGTTTGCGGGTGGTTTTCCTGCCATCACTGCTATAGATTTCACCGTAACGGAGGAGACAGACGAGCACCTGGTCCGCCGCGTCGTCTCCGCTTCGTCTCGATGGCAGCCCTTCATGGATATCCGCCTTACCCGTTACATCTGGACCCACACGCGCAAGCAGCAGATGTGGATCCTCATGATCGTCGCCATCTCGATGATCCCCTACTTCCTGTCGTTCGACCTGCCCAAGCAGATCGTGAACGGGCCTATACAGGGCAAGGGTTTCGAGCAGCCGGGCGCGACCGAGCGGTTTTTCGAGATTTCCTTCTCATTGCCCTGGATCGGCAACGTCACGCTGTTCAACGGCATCGACCTGACGCGCATGGAGACGCTCTATGCGCTGAGCGTCATCTTCCTGCTGCTCGTCATCATCAACGGCCTCTTCAAGCTCTATATCAACACCTACAAGGGCCGGCTCGGCGAGCGCCTGCTGCGCCGCATCCGCTTCGAGCTCATCGATCGCATCCTCCGGTTTCCGCCGACCCAGTTCAAGCGCATGAAGGGGGCGGAAGTCTCCTCCATGGTGAAGGACGAGGTCGAACCGCTCGGCGGCTTTACGGGCGACGCCTTCGTCTCGCCGGCGCTGCTTGGCGGACAGGCCCTGACGGCGCTCGCCTTCATCTTCATGCAAAATATGTGGCTCGGCTTCATCGCCGCCTTCATGGTCGGCATCCAGGCGACCATCATTCCGCGCATGCGCCGCCGCTTGCTCGTGCTTGGCCGCGAGCGCCAGATCACCGCACGCGAGCTTGCCGGCCGCGTCAGCGAGATCGTCGATGGTATCAGCACCATCCACGCCTACGACACCTCGAACTACGAGCGCGCCGACGTGGCCGCGCGGCTGGGACGGATCTACAAGATCCGCTACGATCTCTACCAGTGGAAGTTCATGGTGAAGTTCATCAACAACTTCCTCGCGCAGCTCACGCCCTTCCTGTTTTACTGCATCGGCGGCTATCTTGCCCTGCGCGGACAGCTCGACATCGGCCAGCTCGTCGCGGTCATCAGCGCCTACAAGGACCTGCCCGGCCCTCTGAAGGAACTGATCGACTGGGACCAGCTGCGTCAGGACGTGCAGGTGAAATACGTTCAGGTGGTCGAACAGTTCACGGTCGAGCCGCTGATCGATCCGAAGATCCAGGCGATTTCCACCGGTACCGTTGCCGTCGGCGCCCTGGCCGCCGGTGCGGGCCTTGCCGGTGCTGCGGCAGGCGCCAACGATGGCGGAAACGATGCGTCAGGTGCCCTTGCCGCCTCCAGCCTCACCCTTGCCGACGACAGCGGTGCTCGCCTGCTGGAGCATGTCTCGGTCGAAATTAAACCCGGAGAGAAGGTGGCGATCATCGGCGGTGCCGCGAGCGGTGGCGACGTGCTGGCGGAGGCCTTCGGCCGCCTGATCTGGCCGGAAGGCGGCAAGGTGACGCTCGGCGGCGAAGACCTGCTGCATATGCCGGAGTCCGTCGTCGGTCGGGCGATCACCTATGCATCGTCGGATACCTACTTCTTCTACGGCTCGCTGCGCGACAACCTGCTCTACGGCCTGAAGCACGCACCGCTGGCGGCCGCCACTTACGAGGGCAGCCTTGCCGCCCATCGCAAATGGGAAGTGGCTGAAGCCAAGCTTGCCGGAAATCCCGACTACGACGTCAATGGCGACTGGATCGACTATATCGCCGCCGGCGCCACGCAGGCCGAGGATCTCTTCCCCTCGATCCTCGCGGTGCTCGATACCGTACAACTGTCGAAGGACATTCTCGACCTTGCGCTCCGCACCAATATCGACCCGGCGGACCGGCCGGACTTTGCGGCCAGCATCGTGGACATGCGGCAGGCCCTGCGCGAGGAACTGGAAGAAGCCGGCCTCAACGGGCTGATCGCCTATTTCGAACCCGGCGAATACAACATGGAAGCCACCGTCGGCGAGAACCTGCTGTTCGGCACGGCGACCGCCCCGAGCGTGGCCGGCCGCGCCATCGCCAAGAACCCCTATTTCCGCAAGGTCGTCTCGGAAACCGGCATCGACCGCGTGCTCTTCGACATGGGTTACCAGATCGCCGAGAACGCGGTGGAACTCTTCGCAGACCTGCCGCCGGACCACCCCTTCTTCCAGCAGCTGACCTTCATGACGGCCGACGACATCCCGGCCTACCAGTTGCTGCTTCAGAAATATGCCGGCAAGGGGCTGGAGACCGCGACGGAGGACGATCGCTATCAGATCATCCGGTTGAGCTTCAACTATGTCGAACCCCGCCACCGCTTCGGCCTCTTGACCGAGGACCTGATGGCGCAGATCGTCGAGGTGCGCCGTCAGTTCCACGAGAACATGCCGGAAGACCTCCAGCACGACATCGAGCGCTACGATCCGGAAAAATACCTCGCCTCCGCCAGCCTCATGGACAATGTGCTGTTCGGCCGTATCAGCCACAAGCACACCGATGGCTCCAAGCGCATCCGTGCCATCGTATCGTCGCTGCTGAATTCGCAGGGCCTGATCGAGCAGGTGCTCGATATCGGCCTCGACTTCAATCTGGGTGCCGGCGGCAAGCGCCTGACGGCCGTCCAGCGCCAGAAGCTGAACCTCGCCCGCGCCATCATCCGCCGCTCGGACTACTATGTCTTCAACCGCCCGCTTCCGAGCCTCGATCACCGCTTGCAGGACGAGATCGTCCGCGACGTGATGAAGCTTCTCACCCGCAACGGCGCAAATCCGGCGGTGATCTGGGTGCTGTCGAACAACGGATTGACGAAATTGTTCGAGCGCGTGCTGGTGTTTGATCGCGGCGCGCTCGTTGAGGATGACACGCACGCCAATCTGGTAAACAATGACGGTGTCTTTAAACAGTTGGTAAACGCGTGATAATCGCGGGAACGAGAAGACTGGCAGGCACCAAAAGACTGGCAGACACCGATGCATCGCCCGGAAGGACACGGACGGGCAACGCCGAACATGGGGAGTTTACGAGCTGATGTTGCTGAAGGACGAAGTGCAAATGCTGCGGCGGGTGCCGCTCTTTTCCGGTGTGGAAGCCGGCAAGCTGAAGCTGCTGGCCTTCACCTCGGACCGCGTGAGCTACGGCATTGGCGAAACGCTCTTCCATCAGGGCGATGCCGGCGATGCAGCCTATGTCGTGCTGGACGGCAAGGCGGAGATTTTGGTCGAATCCTCGACCGGCCCGATTCGCGTGGCCGAAGTCGAGCGCAATTCGATCGTCGGCGAGATCGCCATCCTCTGCGACGTCTCGCGAACGGCAACCGTGAAGACGACGACGGCGGTCGAGGCCCTGCGCATCCGCAAGGACCACTTCATCAAGCTCCTCACCGATTTTCCCGAAATCACCATCGAGATCATGCGCGTGCTGGCCGACCGCCTGAGTCACACGACCAGCGAGTTGACGGAAGCCCGCAGCCGCGTGCGCGAACTCGAATAGGCTTTGGCAGCGGGGGCATCCTCAACACGCCGTGATGTCGCCTGTCTGCAGATCGATCCGGAAATCCTTCGAGGGCAAGCCATGGCGATAGGCCTCGAATAGGGAGAGCATCGCCGCGATGCCGCCTTGTGCCGAGCCCGGAGGCCAGGGCTGCGCAAGATAAAATGCCGAAAGCTTGTCGTAGAACCGCACGCGCCGTGAAGAGACCGAAGCCAGCCCCAGATCGCTCCCCATCCTCAGGCGATACCAGTCGCCGAGGAACGCGATCGCCGACAACGTCTCCGGAGCGCCCTCGTCGGAAGTGTTCATCCGATCGCGCGCGACCGGAAGCATGGCCACCGCATCCTCTATCGGCGCCACGGGTCGAGCAGCTAACCGCGCGAGATCGCCGAGCGTGGCCGCACGTAACAAAGCGCCGAGCGCTGACGGCCATTCTCGCTTCAGGTGCCGCCGCCAGGCGAGATGACCGATATGGGCCGAAAGGAAGTCGCCATACCGGGTCGCCTCCGCCATTCCCCCGGTCTTCACGCCGGTGCGCCCCACTTCGGCGGCATAGAGCGCTGCGATCGCCCCATCCATCGGCATATCGCTAAGCGACACCGTCTCGATCTCGGCAGTGCCTTCACGCAGCGTCAGGATCTTGTATGCCGGGGGAAAGCCGACGAGCGAGGGGACGGCGACGTTCACAAAGCTCCCCTCCCCGCGCCGCATCCGCGCCGTGTCGTTGACATGAAGATGTCCGCTGAAATGCAGGGGTATCCCTGCCGCGATGAATGCCTCTCCGACCGCGTCGCCGGGAATGCGGCCCGATGTCGCCGTGGGTCCAAGCAGCGCGATCTCCGCCGCCCGGGTTCCATCCAGCGGATCGAGCGCGGGATAATGGGAAAAGGCAACGAGACGCTTGCCGAGACGCGTGGCCCGCACACCGACATCGGCCATCCAGTCGATCACATGGCGCTTGTGCAAAAGCATCGCATTCCAGCCGGCCGACGTGCTGTCGACCCAGTCGTCCGATCCATCGATCGGCACGAACACGTTCGCGTCGATCATCAGCAGCCACAGCCCATCGACTGGCTCCACCAGATAGGAGGCCTCCACCAGCGGCCGTCGCGTGGCTCCGCTCGATGAGATTGCGGTGAACATCCGCTTCTCACTATCACCCTGCAGACCGAAAGGCGTCTCCCAGTGCAGATAGGATGGCTGCGGGAAATAGCCGTGCTCCGCGACCGCCATCAGCCCGTCGGGATAACCGGGGCAGAACATCCCGGGCGACACCGTCACCGGAATATCGCGCGGGATCCCCGGCGGCAGGGGGGCACCTGAAGGTGTCACCGGATGGCTCGTCACCACCGCACTCGAGCCATCTGCCTCCAAAAACCGCTTGGTACGATGACGGCCGGCATCGGCGAAGATATCGTGGTTCCCAGGCAAGGCGAAGAACGCTATGCCGTGCCGCTCACCGTAGTCCTTGAGGATCACGGCAACCGCCGACGTGGTCGCAACCTGCCCGTCATCTGTATAATCGCCCAGCAGAACAACATGCCGGATGCCGCGGGACGCGACATCGTCGAGCGCCGTGCGAAAAGCCTGCAGGCTCTCGTTGAACACACGCGTGGACCGCGCCGCCTCCGCCAGCGGCCGAACGGACAGCCCGCCCGTCTGGACCGCACCGGGAAAACCGAAATCAGCGGCGGGATCGTGTATATGAGCGTCGGCGATCACGGCGATCGGCGGAAATTCCTTGAAAGACATGGCAAAAGCAACGGTTTCGAAAGCGGGATCGGATAGCGTTCCCCTGTCTCTGACACGAGAAGCAAGAAAAAGCGAATGCCCGTCTCGCTTCATGTGGACAGTTTGGATAACATGTCAAAAATACGGCCGGACACAGAAGCCGGCGGGGTCGATCCTGACCCACGCAACAGCAGAGGGACAGTGTTGGCGAGCCACCGAAAAGGGGCGGGTCGAAACTGAAGCAAAGTGTGAACGACAATCTGTTTCGCGTACGTTTCTGGGGCGTTCGGGGAAGCCTGCCGGTGGCGGGGGCCGAGTTCCAGCGCTATGGTGGCCGGACCGTGTGCATCGAGATGCAATGCGGTAGCGAACGCCTGATCTTCGATGCAGGCTCGGGCCTGATGCCGGCTGGCGTCGCGCTCAAGGCCGAAGGTGTCTCCGCGTTCAACCTGTTCTTCACCCACTGTCATTACGACCACATCATCGGCCTGCCGTTCTTCCCGCCGCTTTATGACCATTCCGCCGACGTGACGCTCTGGTCGGGGCATCTCGCCGGGCGCATGTCGACGCGCCAGATGATCGGCGAATTCATGCGGCCGCCCTGGTTTCCGGTCGAGCCCGATATCTGCCGCGCGGCGCTGGATGCCCGCGACTTCCGCGCTGGCGATCTTCTCACCCCCGTCCGCGGCGTCGAGATCCGCACCGGTAGCCTCAACCATCCGGGCGGTGCCGTCGGCTACCGCGTCGAATGGGGCGGACGCGCCTGCGCGCTCATCACCGATACGGAACATCACCCCGGAAAGCTCGATCCCGCCGTGCTCGAACTGATCGAAGGCTGCGACCTCTTCATCTATGACGCCATGTATGACGATGCCGAGATGGAACGGCATGTCGGCTACGGCCACTCCTCCTGGGAACAGGGCATCCGTCTTGCCAAGGCCGCCGGCGCCAAGCGCGTTGCCTTCATGCATCACGCCCCGTTCCGCACCGACGACGCGCTCGATGCCGTGGAGAGACAGGCCAAGATCCTCTTCCCCGGCGCCTTTTCTGCGTTCGACGGGCAGGTCGTCGACCTCTGATCGACCGACAAAGCGAGAGCGCCGATCTTTGATCAGCCAGCGGCTTCTGCCACCAGATCCTGCGTCCCGGTGCTGACGCAAACCCGATTACGTCCGGTACGCTTGGCTTCGTAGAGCGCGGCGTCGGCAATGTGGATTGCCTGTTCCAGCCGCGGCTCTTCGCCACCGAAGGCCGCAACGCCGATGCTGGTGGTCACCGTGACCTTCGTTCCGCCGACGTCGAACGGCCTTTCCCCGATCGTCCGGCAGAGCAGCTCTGCAAGATGCGTGGCATCCTCCAGCGACGCACCGTGAAGAACGGCGACGAACTCTTCCCCGCCCCAGCGGGCAAGCACATCCTGCTGGCGCTTGACGACGACGGGCAATCGCTCGGCAAACTGTTGCAGCACCAGGTCCCCCTGGGCATGGCCGTAGCAGTCGTTGATCGATTTGAAGTGGTCGATATCCGCGATCAGCACCGCCATCGGCCGTTTCAGCCGTCGTCCGGCGCCGATGATCGCAAGCGTCCGCTCCTCCAGCCCCCGTCGATTGGCAAGACGCGTCAACGGGTCCGTGGTCGCGGCAATCTGCATCTGGCGCTGCGCTTCCTCGAGAGTCATGGCCACCAACCCCACATAGATGAGGACGCTAACGGTCTGGTCGATGAACACGGAGAGGTAGATGTTGCTACTGCTCGGACCGAGGCCTTCATAACCGAAGAGATCGCCGACGATCAGCGATGTGATCGTTCCCACGAGAGCAACGGCATAGAGGGCGAGCGACGAACTGATCAGGATCTGGGATGGCAGGCGCTTCTGCCGGCGCCCCTTGAGGAAGCTCGATGATGCCGTGGTGAGGATGTAGACGAGCGTGCTCATGGTCAACGCCAGCACGTAACTCGGGGAAAGGCCAATGCTTGCGGCCGTCCAGTAGGTCAGCCCCGGCGCGATCCACGTCGCGACAAATTTGACGCGATCGAGCGGCAAGCCGAAGAAGGACTTTGCCCCCGCCTCCACCGACACGACGCTCAGACCGACAACGAAGTAGACCAGAGCGCCTTTTTCCGCGCTGAAGTTCGGATAGCCGGCGTCTTGGTAGTTCAGCCAGATGCCCAGCGCGGAACAGAGGATGCTCAGCGTCCAGAACCGGTAGGCGTTCGTCGCACCCGGGCGAAAACTATAGAGCAGGAAGACCAGAAGAAAACCCGCACGTGTCGTAACGCTCGAGACGAGCAGCGTCTGCACGTCTACCATAAACACCCTTTCATTTTCCGGCGAAAGCCCCCCGGAATCCTTCCTTCAAAACACGCGGTTATGTATGATCACTAAATCTTAAACAGAAAAATAGATATTAGATTAATACGTGGTTTGGAAGTTCAATGACGACGATGGGCAGGCTCTGCGGACTGGACGACCGGGTTCTCTCACAGCCATCGGGAGACGACAGACAGGTGGCGTGCCACGCCATGCGCTTCGGGATCCTCCTGTCGGGAATCCTCGGCCTTCTGGCCCCGGGACAATCCGCATCGGCTCAGGATGCCGCACGGGGCACAGCTGGAAACCATGAGACGAGCGCCGACCCCATCTCCGGTCTCAGCGCTGGCGATCTTCTGATACGCACGCGTATCTCCGGCGTGTTGCCCTACGATCTGCACGCGCGCATCGACCTGATCGGCGGCACGATCGAGGTTCCCCGCATGGTGCTGCCGGATGTGGATATCAGCTATTTCCTCACCGATCACATCGCCATTACGGGCCAGACCGGCGCGCTGAAGACGCGGTTCAAGATCCGCGACAGCCTCTATGGCGATATCGACGTCGGCTCCATCTGGACGCTGCCGCTGGCGCTGTCGGCGGATTATCACCTGCTGCCGGAGGCCCGCATCAACCCCTATATCGGTCTCGGCGCCGTTGCGACGTGGTACAAGGGCGCAAAGCCCGCGAGCCCGCTCGTCAAGGACTTCAGTGTGGAACGCCAGATCTCGCCGATGATCCGCGCCGGCTTGGATGTGCAGATGACCGAAAAGTGGTTTGCCAACACCGAAATACGGCTGGTCCTACCCCCCACACAGGTCCTGACCAATTCCGGCGTCACGGCGCGCACGGACGTGAAAAGCCTCTCGCTCGGCTTCGGCGTCAGCTACAGGTTCTGATCGGCAGCGGTCTCTTCGACAAGCTCAACAAGTCCCACCCAGCGGCAGGCAGGATGCGCGGCCGTCGCCTCGAACAGATCGCCAAGAAACGGCCACACGGCCTCATCATGAACGAGATGATGCGTGAGCAGGCCGATGCTGCCGCCGCCTTCCAGGCAGACGGTCAGCCGTGCGACGATCTCGCGCCGCAAAGCATCGCTGTCGCGGCAACCGCGCGTGCCGTGCCAGTCCATCACATCCACATGCGTATTGATCATCGGCAGTGCGGCGGGCTTCTCCGGCCCATAAACCGAGAAGGCCCGGAAGCCCAAGCCGGGGAGACGGGGCAGAAGGCCGGAGTCGATCCGGTTCCACGGCGGCACCAGCACCGGCTGGAACCGGTCGCCATACAGGTCTGCAAGCTTGAGAAAGCCCGCCGAAAGCTCCCTGAGAACGACATCCGCGGGACGATCGGCTCCGAGTTCCCGCTTCTTGGACGTCTCCGCCGCATAATTGGCGTGCCGCCAACCGTGCACCGTCACGCTGACATGGCGCGCGCGTGCCAACCGCTCGGCAAGCGCCTCGCCCGTCGGTTCTGGGATCACCGCGAGCGTCAGGGGAACATCGTGGGCCTCCGTGAGCTCCAGCAGCCGATCAAGCGCCGGCGTCGGCTCGATGGCGTCATCGTCGCGCAGCCAGAAGCGGGCGACACGTCCCGCCTCCTGAAAGCGGTCGAGAACGGTGGTGATATCGATGTTCATGGCCGCGGCTCCCGCTTCAGGTTTACATGGCGGTCGAGAATATCACCGAGCCGGGATGCGGCGGGCGCCAGTCCACGCTCCGTCCCCGCAAACAATCGAGCCTCTGCTCCCATGGCCTGCCGTCGCGTCTCATCCTTGAGAAAGCCGGCAATGGCCTCCGCATAGGCTTCGACATCGCCCGCCGGCGTCAGCACGCCCGTGCGCCCGTGCTCCACCACCTCGGGAACGCCGGCGATGGCCTGCGCCACCACGGGCAGGCCTGCCGCCTGCGCCTCAAGATAGGCAAGCCCGTAGGCCTCGCCGCAGCCGGGCCAGACATAAAGCACGGACGTCGACAACAGCGTCGCCACCTCTTGCGCACTTCGCTCGCCGCACCACACCACCCGGCCAGACCCGAGCGGTGCGAACAGGGCCTCCACCTCGGAACGAGCCTTGCCATCTCCCACGATTGATAGCGTGAAAGGTAAATGCAGCAGGCGCGAGAGCGCGTCGGCCAGCATCCGGTAACTGTCCATCTTGTCGCCCGGACGCATCATCGCCACGGCCACGAGACGGCCGGGATGCGGCGCAGGATCGCTGGCAAGGAAGAGCGCGGGATCGATGAACGGCTGCAAGCGCTCGACGCGCGCATACGGCGCCCCGTCGAGAATGCCGACCTTGTCGCGCTCGGTCATGCAGATATTGACCGACGCCGCCGTCAGGGTTTCCAAAAGCGCCGCCTGCGCCGCCGCCCAACCGTCCTTGTCGCGCCGTGCCGAATAAGAGGCCTCGACCGTGACGTAGCCGATGCCGTGAGTGCCCGAGAGTGACGGCCCGAGGAGGTCCGGCGCCTTGTAATATGGGTGATAGCAGAACCAGCAATCGGGCACGCCATGCGCCTGCCAGTCCGCCGCGATGCGATCACGCTCCGCAGCTGCCAGCGGCTCGATATCCCCCATTGCCTCCGGCGTCAGTGCGAAGCTACGCAATTCCGAGACGAGCGCGACCTGATGGCCGGCAAGCTCGAGCGCCTGCATCATCAGCCGCGACATCAGCCGGTCGCCCGAGGGTACCGGGTGACGGGGAGACTTGAGGGGAGCGTAGAATGCGATCTTCATGCGCCCTGATCTACACCATCCCTGCCCCGGCTTCCAAATGCTTCTACTTGGAGACGGAATGTACGTGTCAACCGATCGCCGCAACCTTGCCGACACGGCGATAAAATATTCTTGAACGCTGCGCGATGAGCAATCCGAAACCGACGCTCTACATCGTTTCCATCGTCAATGCGTCGCCCGACGCCGTCATCAAGACAGGAACATCGATGAAAACGCGTGCTTGCCTCCTTGCCGGAACCGTCCTGACTGCAGTCCTGACCGCGAGCCCTCTGATGGCCCAGTCCACGGGCGACACCTCGCCCATCGACCATGTCGAAGGTCAGCCGCCCGCAACCGGCGAGGTGAAAGCCGCCGGAAAGCCGGTCGAGACGGAAGCGGCGAACGCACCCGACCAAAAGCCTGCCTTCGAAAACCAGACCCGCGCGCCGCAGCCGGACAAGATGCCGACCGTGACCCATCAGGCCGTCGCCGAAGGCCTGCCGCAGCTCTGGTCAATGGAGTTCCTGCCGGATGGCCGCATGCTCGTCGCCGCCAAGAAGGGCTCCATGCATATCGTCGGTGCGGACGGCAAGCCGAGCACGGCGCTGAAAGGCGTGCCGGCCGTGATCTCCGACGGTCAGGCCGGCCTGCTCGACGTCGCGATCGCGCCGGATTTCGCCACCTCGAACCGCATCTTTTTCTCCTTTTCCGAGCCGCGTGAAGAAGGCAACGGCACCTCCGTCGCCTCCGCCAAACTGGTAGCGGACGATCAAGGCGGTGCGGCGCTGGAGGACGTCAAGGTCATCTTCCGCCAGATGCCCGGCTACGACAACACCAAGCATTACGGCTCCCGCCTCGTTTTCGGCAACAATGGCGAGCTTTACGTGACCGTCGGCGAGCGCTCCGACCGCGAGACCCGCGTCTTTGCGCAGGATCTGAAGAGCGGCTTCGGCAAGGTCTTCCGCATCGACACCTCCGGCAAGGCCCTTGCCGACAACCCGTTTGCCGGCAAGGGCCTTGCCCAGCCGGAAATCTGGAGCTACGGCCACCGCAACCTCCAATCGGCGGCACTCGACGCCAAGGGGCGGCTCTGGACCGTCGAGCATGGACCGAAGGGCGGCGACGAACTGAACATGCCACAGGCAGGCCTCAACTACGGCTGGCCGGTCATTACCTATGGCATCGATTATAGCGGATCGGCGATCGGCGACGGCATCACCGCCAAGGATGGTATGGAGCAGCCTGTCTACTACTGGGATCCGGTCATCGGTCCCTCCGGCATGGTGTTCTACAGCGGCACCGAGTTTCCGGAATGGGACGGCGCGGCCCTCATCGGCGGCCTCGTCTCCACCGGCCTCGTCGTGCTGCACATGGACGGCGACAAGGTCTCCCACGAGGAACGCGTTCCGCTCGAAGCTCGCATCCGCGACGTGAAGATCGGCCCCGACGGTGCAATCTACGCTGTCACCGAGAACCCGAAAGAGGGAACGTCGGCGATCCTGAAGCTGGCGCGTCAGGGCTGATCGCTGGCGGACGTTTCGGCAACCTTTTCGGAGGTGGCGGGTTGATGATCCGCCACCTCGCAGCAAGGACAAGACACTGACATGGCCCGCAACAGCTTCTGGAAAGGCTACCTCCGGCTCTCGCTCGTCACGGCGTCTGTTTCGCTGACGCCGGCGACCACCGAGAGAGAGAAGGTGCGTTTCCATGTTCTGAACCGCGCCACGAAGAACCGGGTCGAAAGTCGCTACATCGACAGCGTGACGCACAAGAAGGTCGCGGACAAGGATCAGGTGAAGGGCTTCCCCAAAGGTGAGGACGATTACGTTCTGCTGGAGGACGAGGAGATTGAAAGCGTCGGGCTGGAGAGCACGCGCACGATCGACATCTCCACCTTTGTGCCGCGCGATTCCATCGACTGGATCTGGTACGACAAGCCGCATTTCCTCGTTCCCGAGGACAAGGTTGGCGCAGAGGCCTTCTGCGTCATTCGCGAGGCCATGACCCGCAACAACGTTGTCGGCATCGCCCGCCTCGTCCTCTATCGCCGCGAGCGCGCCGTGCTGCTCGTGCCGAACGGCAAGGGTATCGTGCTCTGGACGCTGCACTACGGCGAAGATGTCCGCGAGGCCGTCGCCGACCTCGACATGAAGGCCAAGGGCGGCAAGGCGGAAATGGCGGCCCTCGCAAAGCTGGTCGAGAAGGACAAGGGCGTATGGAGCCCGACGCTGGTCCAAGACCCCGTGCAGAAGAAGATCAAGGCCTTCATCAAGAGCCGCCAGAAAAAGGACGGCAAGCAGGCGAAGACGTCGCGCGCACCCGTCACGTCATCGGGCAACGTCATCAACATCATGGATGCGCTGAAGAAGAGCCTGCAGCAAGAGAAGAGCGGCTAAGCCCTCGCCCCGATATTCGATACCTCAAGCCTTCGGCAGTACCTTGGCCGCTGCGAAGAACCCGTCCCACGGATCCTTCTTCAACGACGCGAGCCGGGCCGGCATATTGTCCACGGTGAAATAATCGGGTCCGATGGCCTCCGACAGTTCCGACCATTCGAGCGGCGCAGAGACGGCAGCACCCGGCCGCGCGCGCGTGGAGTATGGCGCAACCGCCGTCGCCCCGTGCCCGTTGCGAAGATAGTCGATGAAGATCCGCCCGCGGCGCTTCGCCTTGGTCGCGACCGCCAGATACCGGTCCGGGTCCTGCTTGGCGGCATCCGTCGCCAGCCCTTTGGCAAAGGCCTTGACCGCCGGCCACCCTGCGGAGGGCTTCAGGGGAACGACGACATGCAGACCCTTGCCGCCGGATGTCTTGACGAAGGCATCAAGCCCTTTCGCCTCGATCTCTCCCTTCAGCAGAAGAGCGGCCTCGATGATCTCGGCCCAGCTCACATCCTCGCCGGGGTCTAGGTCCATGGTGATCATGTCGGGCTTTTCCCAGTTTCGCGTCGTCGTACCCCAAGGGTGGATTTCGAGTGCCGCGGACTGGACCAGCGCAATGAGCCCGTCGAAATCCGTGATGCGCAAGGACGCCTCGCCCGCCTTGTCCTTCGGATCCTTGATCTGATCGATTGCCTTGTTGATCCCGCGCCAGGCGTGTTTCTGGAAGAAGCGCTGCTTGCCATCGATGCCATGCGGGCAGCGCAGCAGCGAGAGCGGCCGATCGACCACATAGGGTGCCATGAACGACCAGACCTGCGCATAATATTCGGCAAGTCCCTGCTTCGTCACGCCCTCCTTCGGCCAGTAGACCCTGTCGGGATGCGTCAACGTGACCGCGGCCTTGGGAAGAGTTGGCGAGGTCCGGCCGTTTTCCGCGGCCGGGCTTTCCTGCCGCACCTTACTTGCCGGCTTGTCCTCTCGCACGCCCCGGAACGAGGCATGCCGCAGGTTGCCATCCGCCGACCACGCTCGAAACTCGACCTCCGCGACCAGCGTCGGCTCCACATACCGCAGGCCGCGCCGCGCTTCCACCGTCAGCTTGTCGCGGAACGGGCTGTCGGAGCGCTCGATAGCCGACAGCGCATCGAACAGCTTGTCCGCTGTCGCATGGCTGAACCCGGTGCCGACACGGCCGACATGGCGCAACGCGCCGTCCTCGTAGACCCCGAGCGCCAGCGCGCCGATCGCGTGCTCCGAGGTGGAGGACGGCGCATAGCCACCGATCACGAACTCCTGCCGTTCGGAGCACTTCGACTTGACCCAACTCCCCTTGCGGCCCGAGACATAGGGGCCGGAACGCTCCTTTGAAACCACGCCTTCCAGACTCAACCGGCAGGCATGCGTCAGCACGAGATCGCCATTGTCCTCGAAATGCTCGCTGAAGCGAACGGTGGGACTGTCGGCAAGGATGAGCTTCTGCAACAGGTTCTTACGGTCGATCAGCGTTGCCTTCGTCAGGTCATGCCCGTCGAGATGAAGGATGTCGAAAGCGTAATAGATGAACCGGTCGCTGCGCCCGAGGCTCAGATCCTCCTGCAGAGCGGAGAAATCCGAGGCGCCATTGTCCTTATGAACAACGATTTCGCCATCGATCAGCGCCGTCTCAACCGGTAGGCCCGCGAAGGCGGCAGCGACCTGATCGCCAAACCGCTCCGTCCAGTCGAGCCCGCTGCGGGTCAGCAGCCGGACCTTGCCTTTCTCGATACGCGCCTGAAGGCGATAGCCGTCGAACTTGATCTCGTGCACCCACCGGTCGCCCGACGGCGCCTTCGGCTTCAGCGTCGCCAGCGCCGGCTCTACGAAATCCGGAAGAACCGCCTTCCTCGCGCCCTTCGGCCAGGCATGCACCTGTCCCTCGGTGGCCGTCGTCACTTTGGCGGGTTTGCTGCGTTTAGCGTTGCTCGTCTTCGACGTGCTCTTCGAGTTCCAGGTATCGCCGGGATGCTGGGCGATGTCTTTCAGGTCGCGCCCAGACTTCACGGATTCCGGTCGCTCCTTCAGGATGTCGAAGCTGTCGTGCCGTGCCGCCTCGTCATCGCCCTTGATCAGCAGCCAGTTCTCGCGCGTCTCGCCCGGCTTGCCATGCATGCGCACCAGATGCCAGCGACCCTGGAGCTTCTCGCCGTCCAGGGTAAATTCCAGATGCCCCTTGGCGTAGGCCTTGGCGAGATCGCCGATCGGCTTCCATGTGCCGCGATCCCAGACGATGACGGTGCCGCCGCCATATTGGCCCTTGGGGATTACGCCCTCGAAATCGCCATAGGACAGCGGATGGTCCTCGACATGCACCGCCAGCCGCTTGTCCTCGGGGTTGAGGCTCGGCCCCTTGGTCACAGCCCAGCTTTTCAGCACACCATCCATTTCAAGCCGGAAATCATAATGCAGCCGCGTCGCGTCATGCTTCTGGATGACGAAGCTCGCGCTATCAGTGGCAGCCTTGCGCTTTGCAGCTTTCCCGGCCTCGCCTTTCGGCTCTGGCGTCGCATCGAAGCGCCGCTTGGCATTATAGGTGTCGAGACTCATCCTCAGCTCGCCTTCTTCTGTCGAGAACCCGTAGCCTTGGCCTTACCTGTCGATTTGCCCTTGGAGCCCGGACCGCCGAGGCTCTGACGAAGGGCCTCCTTGAGATCGACGACATTGTCGTGCTTCGGCGGCGCCTTCTTCTCGATGGTCCGCCCCTCGATCTTCGCCTTCACCAGTTCAGCCAGTGCATCATTATAGCGGTCGGTGTAACTCTCGGGTTCGAAGGTGCCGGATTTCGTACCGATAATATGCCCGGCCAGCTCCAGCATTTCCTCGTCGAATTCGATCTCCGGGACGGACTTGAAAGCCGTCTTGGCCGAGCGGACCTCGTAGTCGAAGTTGAGCGTCGTCGCGATCAACGTGTTGTCCTGCGGGCGGATCAGGACGGTGCGATTGCGCCGGAAGAGGATGGCCTCCGCAATCGCCGCAACATTTTCATCCCGCATGTTGCGCGCAAGCAGCGCCAGCGTTTCCGCGTCGTGATCCTCGACAGGCGCCAGGTGATAGGGCTTGTCGAAATAGAGCGTGTCGATGACATCGAGCGCGATGAATCGTGTGACCTTCAACACCTTGTCACTGTCGGGCATCAACGCCGCCAGTTCGTCGCCTTCGATCGCGATATAGTCGCCATTGTCGAGCGGATAGCCCTTGATCTGGTCGTCCCGCTCGACGGGCTTGCCCGTCTCGCTGTCCACGAACTGCCGCTCGACCCGGTGGCCGGTCTTGCGGTTGATGATGTTGAACGAGATCTTTTCAGAGGAGGAAATGGCCGTGTAAAGCCCGACCGCACAGGTGAGATCCCGCAATTTCAACGCGCCTTTCCAACTCGCCCGTCGTGCCATTCGCTGCGTCCTGACCACTCTTTTGCCGACTGTGTGCGAACCAAACGGAATGACCGGGCAGAGGTTCCGATCGGAACATTCTGACCCGCATACAGTTCAGATTCGTCTCCAAATTCAGGGCCAGCCAGATTTAGAGCAAGAAAGGGTTTGCTATGCTTCACGCCGATGCCGAACGAATGGCCATTCCGATCGTGATCACGCTGAACGGGAGGCAGGAGCGGCTGAACCTTGCCCCTTGGGTCACGCTGCTCGACCTGCTGCGCGGCCCGATGGAACTGCCGGGCACCAAAAAAGGTTGCGACCATGGCCAGTGCGGCGCCTGCACCGTCCTCATTGACGGACAGCGGGTCAATTCCTGCCTGAAACTCGCTGTCACGCTCGACGGCGCCGACATCACCACGATCGAAGGCCTCGGCCAGCCCGGCAATCTTCACGCGCTCCAGCAGGCTTTCATCGATCGCGACGCCTACCAGTGCGGCTACTGCACGCCGGGACAGATCTGTTCCGCCGCTGGTCTCATGAACGAAGGCCATGCGCACTCCCGCGAAGAAATCCGCGAACTGATGAGCGGCAATCTCTGTCGATGCGGGGCCTACACCAACATTGCGGATGCAATCGAACAGGTGATGGGCCTGAAATCCGGCAAGAGCTACAAGGATGCGGCTGAGTAATGAAACAGTTTTCCTATATCCGCGCCGAAGATGTCGCCGGCGCCGTGGCGGCTCTGTCCGCAGATCCGCAGGCCCGGCTTCTTGCCGGCGGTACCAACCTGGTCGATCTCATGAAGTACGACGTCATGAGCCCCGCCACCGTTATCGACATCAACCGCCTGCCGCTGAAAGACATCGAGACGCTTGAGGACGGTTCCTTGAGGATCGGCGCTCTCGTCAGCAATGCGGCGCTTGCCTATGACCCAACCGTCATCGAACGCTTCCCGCTGCTTGCCAGCGCCGTTTTGGCCGGCGCCTCCCCGCAGCTGCGCAACGCCGCGACCACGGGCGGCAACCTGCTTCAGCGCACCCGCTGCTACTATTTCTACGACTCTTCGAGCCCTTGCAACAAGCGCGAGCCGCGTTCCGGCTGCGGCGCGATCGGCGGCGTAAACCGCATTCATGCAATCCTCGGCGCAAGCGCCTCCTGCATCGCTACGCACCCCTCTGACATGTGCGTCGCACTCGCCGCGCTCGATGCCGTGGTCGAGGTGGAGGGTCCGGACGGCCGCCGCGATATCACCTTCCTCGATTTCCACCGTCTTCCCGGTGACGAGCCGCAATATGACAACACGCTGGCGCCCGACGAAATGGTCGTCGCCATCCGCTTGCGTCCGGATCACTTCGCCGCAAACCACAGCTATCTGAAAATCCGCGACCGCCTGTCCTACGCCTTTGCCCTCGTCTCGGTCGCCGCTGCGATCGACATGAAGGACGGTCGGATCGTCGATATCCGGGTGGCACTCGGCGGCGTTGCGCACAAGCCGTGGCGGGACCCCCTCGCGGAGGCCGAATGTGCCGGCAAGCCCGCGGACGAGGCTACGTTTCGCCAGCTGGCGCAGCGGCTTCTTGCCGGCGCGCAGGGACAGGGCGGCAACGACTTCAAGATCCCGATGGCTGAGCGGACAATCATCCGCGCTCTGACGCAGGCCGCCAGCGGCACGCCGCAGGTGCAGTCTGCAAAAGCCATTCGCTAGGAGAATTCCATGTTCAACCCGTCCAAAATCGTAGGGCTTTCGGTCTCCCGGATTGATGGCCCGCTGAAGGTCTCCGGCACCGCACCTTACGCGGCCGAACACTACGAGCCCGGGATGCTGCATGGTGCGGTGGTCTTATCCACCATCGCCACCGGCAAGATCCGCAGCATCGACACGTCGAAGGCCGAGGGCCTCCCCGGTATCGTCAAGATCTACACACACGAGAACCGGCCGAGTGCGGCCTGGTGGGACAGTAAGTGGCAGGACAGCGTGGCCCCACCCGGCAGCCCGTTTCGCCCGCTCGAAAAGCCGCTCATTCAGTTCGATGGGCAGCCGGTGGCGCTCGTCATCGCGGAAACCTACGAGGCCGCGCGCGATGCGGCGTCGCTCGTGACGGTGGAATACAAGGCGGAGACACCGGAGACGAACCTGCACACCGTCTACCCGAACGCCTACGAGCCGAAGAAGAAGCGCTCCGGCATTCAGCCGCCGCCGAAGCCGCGCGGCAAACCGGAAGAGGCTTTCGCGGGTACGGCCTACAGGATTTCCGCGGAATACGTGATGGAGGGCGAGCACCACAATCCGATGGAACTGTTCGCCACCACGGTTCTCTGGGAGAACGAAAAGCAGCTGACGGTGCACGACAAGACGCAGGGATCGCAGGCCTCGCGCGACTATATCTGCAACATCTTCGGGCTCGATCCTGACGATGTCGTCGTCAAGAACGCCTATGTCGGCGGCGCTTTCGGACAAGGCCTGCGGCCCAAGCACCAGCTCTTTCTCGCCGTCATGGCAAGCCTCGACCTGAAGCGTTCGGTGAAGGTGGAAATGTCGCGTCAGGAAATGTTCGCCCTGACATGGCGACCCTCTTCCATACAGACGGTGTCGCTGGCAGCCGACGCGGATGGTATGCTGCAATCGGTCATGCACCACGCCGTGCAGGCGACGTCGCGCTACGAGGATTATCAGGAGACCGTCGTCAACTGGTCGGGTCTTGCCTACAAGTGCGACAATGCCAAGCTGACCTACGAACTTGCCCAGGTCGACATGTCGACCCCCGGCGATATGCGCGCACCGGGAGCGGCCACCGGCGTTCTGGCCCTCGAATCCGCAATGGACGAGCTTGCCACCGAGATCGGCATGGACCCGCTGGAACTGAGGGTGAAGAACTTCATCCACTTCGACCAGAACGGCGACAAGCAGCTGACGTCGAAGGCTCTGCATTCCTGCTACCGCAAGGGCGCTGAAGCGTTCGGTTGGAACCAGCGATCGGCGGCGCCTCGCTCCATGCGCGACGGGTACGATCTCGTGGGCTGGGGCATGGCAACCGGCTTTTGGGAGGCCGGCATGGCGCAGGCGGAGGCAAAGGTATGCTACGCGATCGACGGCAAGGTCACGGTGTCCGCCGCTGCAACCGATATCGGCACCGGCACCTACACGATCCTCGCCCAGCTGGGAGCCGAAGCCTTCGATGTGCCGATCGAAGCCGTCCGCGTCGCAATAGCGGATTCGACCTTGCCGACGACAGGCGTGGAAGGCGGATCCTGGACGGCGGCCTCCACGGGCTCCGCGGTGCAAATTGCGGCGGAAGCGGTCAAGGCCACGCTGCTCGACATGGCGCAGGATATGAAGAACTCGCCGCTCGCCGATGCAAAGCCCGAGGAGGTCGTGATCCGCGACGGCCGTCTCGTGCTGGACGTCAACAGCCAGGTGGGGATCGCTTTGTCGGATATCCTCGCCTCCAGGCAACTGTCCTTCGTCGAGGAGCCGGGCAAGGCCGGGCCGGACATGCTTCAGATGCGCAAGTTCGTCAGCTACACCCACTCCGCTGTCTTCGTGGAGGTCAAGATCGACGAGCAGCTGGGCGTCATCAGGGTCACCCGCGTCGTCAGCGCCATCGGCGCCGGCCGCATCCTCAACCCCAAGACGGCCCGCAGCCAGATCCTGGGCGGTATCGTCATGGGCATCGGCATGGCGCTGCATGAGGAAAGCATGATCGACCACCGCACCGGCCGCATTATGAACCACAATCTCGCCGAATATCACGTGCCGGCGCACGCCGACATTTCCGATCTGGAGGTCATTTTCGTCGATGAGCATGACGACAAGGCAAGCCCGATCGGCGTGAAGGGCCTCGGCGAAATCGGCATCGTCGGCGTCGCCGCGGCCGTCGCCAACGCGATCTACCACGCGACGGGCACGCGTTTCCGCCATTTCCCCATCACGATCGACAAGATCCTCGAAAGCGAATTGAAGCGCGCATGACCCAGCTCCCCACGACACTCGAACGCTATCGACCCGATGTCGAGACTATCGAAAAGGACGAGCCGGAGACATCCCGCGCGCTGGCCGAAACCCTGCTGTCCATCGCCCACACCACCTGGCGTAATGGCGGCCATGCGGTGCGCAGCGTGCATGCAAAGAGCCATGGCCTGCTCGATGGCGAGCTGGACATTCTGCCCGGTCTGCCGGAGCCGCTTGCGCAGGGCATCTTCTCCAAGCCCGGCCGGCACAAGGCGGTCATCCGCCTGTCCACGTCTCCGGGCGATATCCTCCATGACAGCGTGTCCACCCCACGCGGCTTCTCGCTGAAGATCCTCGATATCGAAGGCGAACGCCTGCCCGGTGGGCTGGAGGGCTCGACCAGCCAGGATTTCCTGATGGTCAACGGCAAGGTCTTCAACTCCCCGAGCGCCAAAGCCTTCCTGACGAACCTCAAGGGCCTCGCGCTCACCACCGACCGCATGGAGCGGACCAAGGAGGTGGCATCGAAGGTGTTCCGCGTCGTGGAAAGTGCGCTGGAGACGTTCGGGGCTGAAAGTGCCACGCTGAAGAGCCTCGGTGGCCATCCCGAGACCCATATTCTTGGCGAGAGCTTCTTCACCCAGCTGCCGCACCGCTACGGCGACTATATCGCCAAATTCGCGCTGGTGCCGGTCACCGAGAACCTGAAAACCCTTAAGGACCAGCCAATCGACGCCGATAAGGACGAGAACGCGCTGAGAAACGCGGTTCGCAGCTTTTTCGGCGGCGAGACCGCGACATGGGACCTGCGGGTGCAACTCTGCACGGATCTCGAAACCATGCCGGTCGAGGACGCCTCCGCGCTGTGGGATGAAGACCAAAGCCCGTTCATTCCCGTGGCACGGCTGACTGTGCTGCCGCAGGATTCCTGGACGGAGGAAAAGCAGAAACGCATCGATGACGGCCTGTCCTTCCGCCCCTGGAACGGCATCGTCGCGCATCAGCCGCTCGGCTCCATTATGCGCATGCGTCGTCAGGCCTACGATTCATCGGCTGCCTTCCGCTCGGAACGCAATCCCGTACCCGTACGCGAGCCCGGCGCTCGCTGTCCCGTTGCTGCCGGATAAGGCAGCGACGACATAATGCGTGCCGCAGCGTCTCGACGCTGCGGCAAAGACTGACATGAAGGAAAATCGCATGAATCGCTTCGAAGACAAGGTCGTCATCGTCACCGGCGCGGCCTCCGGCATTGGCGCGGCCACCGCCCGTCGCTTTTCCGACGAAGGCGCCCGCGTCGTCATGGTCGACAAGGATGGGGAGATGCTGACCACAACCGCGCAGACCTTCCCGAGGGATCGTACGCTGGTGCAGGTGGCCGACGTGTCCCAATCCACCTCCGTGGATGCGCTGGTGGAAACCGCCGTTCATCGCTTCGGGCAGATCGATGTGCTCGTCAACAATGCGGGAACGGCCGAGAACGGCAAGCCGGAGGACATTACCGACGATGCCTGGCGTAAGGTCATGGCGACGGATGCGGACGGCGTCTTCTACGGCTGCCGCGCCGCCATCCCGCATCTCGAAAAGACGGGCGGCTCTATCATCAACACGGCCTCCGTCTCCGGCATGGGCGGCGACTGGGGCATGAGCCCCTACAATGCCGCTAAGGGCGCCGTCGTCAACTTTACCCGCGCGCTCGCCATGGATCTTGGCAAACGCGGCATTCGCGTCAACGCGGTCTGCCCGAGCCTTACCCGCACCGGCATGACCGAGGACATGATGGACGACGAACCATTGCTCCAGACCTTCTATGAGCGCATCCCGCTCGGCCGCGTCTGCGAGCCGGAAGAGGTGGCCGCCGTCATCGCTTTTCTCGCCAGCCCCGACGCCAGCTTCATCACCGGCGCCAATATCGCCGTCGATGGTGGCCTCTCCGCCTCCAACGGGCAGCCACCGCAGTAAGGCTTCAGACCACAGAAAAAAGCCCGCCTGCCGTTTCAGCAAGCGGGCTTTCGGCATCTCAGCAAGGCTACCGCACGATCCGCACCGGCACTGATTTCGCCGCTGGCACCTTGCTCCGCTCGGCATGCTGCCAGAGCGGGATCAGCACGTTGCATTCGGGGTAATAGGCGCCGCAGCACCCATCCGGGATGTCATAGGGGACGATCTGCAGCCCGTCGATGCGGCGCGCCACACCGTCGTCGGCAACGGTTTCGAGCGCGATCGTCTCGCCGGCCCGCGCGCCGATCCGCGCCATTTCCTTTTTGTTCAAAAACAACACCATCCGCGTGCCATCAACCCCGCGAAAACGGTCGTCGTAGCCGTAGACGGTGGTGTTGAACTGATCGTTCGAGCGCAGCGTCATCAGGCGCAGCACGTCGGGACCGTCACTGGCGAAGCTTGCCGACAGCGACTTCGGCAGCTTGAACTCGGCTTTCCCGCTCTCCGTCTTCCAGATCCTGTCGCGCACCGGCAAGGGCTTCTCCATGCCGCCCGGCGTATGCATCCGCTTGTTGAAGTCCTTGAAGAGATCGGGATAGGTCGCCTCGATCGCATCGCGCACCGTGGCGTAATCGTCCACCCAACGGTCCCAGGGAACGCGGGGGTTCGGCGCAAGCGAGGCCTTCGCCAACTCGGCGACAATGCGGATTTCCGACCGAAGCGTATCGGCGGCCGGCGCATGGAACCCCTTCGATCCGTGGAAGCAGGACGTGCTGTCCTCCATCGTCACGGTTTGCGGCCCGCTCGACTGCTCGTCGATTTCCGTACGTCCGAGGCACGGAAGGAGATACGCAACACGACCGTTGAACAGGTGGCCACGGTTGAGCTTGGTCGCGATCTGCACCGTCAGCCTCATGCGCGGCCACGCCTCTTCCATCAGTCCCTGTTCCGGCACCGCCCGCAGAAAGTTGCCGCCGAGACCGATGAAGGCATCCACCGTTCCCTCGATGATGCCTTTGCAAGCATCAACGGTCGCAAGACCCTCCTCGCGCGGAGGCTCGAAGCCATAGAGTTCCCGAAGCTTGTCGAGCGGCACCAGTTCCGGCTTTTCCGAAATCCCGACGGTGCGCTGGCCCTGCACGTTGGAATGGCCGCGCACGGGACAGATACCGGCACCCGGCCGACCGAAATTGCCGCGCAGCAGCAGCAGGTTGACGAGGACCTGCACCGTCTGAACCCCGAGCTTGTGCTGGGTCAGGCCCATGCCATAGATGCCCATGACGCTCTTGGCGCTCATATAGACGCCTGCGGCTTCCGTGATTGCGCTGCGGCTGAGACCCGATTCCCGCTCCAGCGCCAGCCAGTCCTGCGCCCTGACATAGGCAATGAAGTCTTCGGCACCCGTGGTGTGCTCGGCGAGAAATTCGCGGTCAAGCACGCCCTTACCGCCACGCTTCAGGTCGGCATCGTCGGCCTCAAGCAGTGCCTTTGCCATGCCGACGATGACGGCGATGTCGCCCCCGGCTTTCACCTGATGATACTGGCAGGAGATCTGGGTCGCATTCTGCGTCAGCATCTGCACCGGGTCCTGTGGATTGACGAACCGTTCCAGACCCCGCTCCTTCAGCGGATTGAACGTCACGATCCGCGCGCCGCGCTGCACGGCCTCCTGCAACTGGTGCAGCATGCGCGGGCTGTTCGACCCCGGGTTCTGCCCGAAAAAGAACATCGCATCCGCCGCCTCGAAATCATCCAGCCGCACGGTGCCGACCGGTTGCCCTATGCTTTCCAGCAACCCGACGGAGGTGGATTCATGGCACATATTGGAACTGTCCGGCAGGTTGTTGTTGCCGTAGAGCCTCGCCAGCAGGGCATACATATAGGACGTTTCGAGCGAGGCGCGGCCGGATGCGTAGAACACGGTGCGCTTCGGATCCTCCGCCTGGATCGCCTTCATCTCCGCGCCGATGGCGGCATAGGCGTCTTCCCACGTGGTTTCGACATAGCGGTCGCTTGCCGCGTCGTAGCGCATCGGATGCGTCAGCCGGCCGGTGGATTCGAGCTTAAAGTCGTCCCAGCCCTTCATTTCGGTCAGGGTATGGCGCGCAAACAGCGCGGGCGTCGCACGGTCGGCCGTCAACTCCCAGAACGTCGCCTTGGCACCGTTTTCGCAGAACTCGGCCGGATGGGGCTTGGCCGGCTTTGCCCATGCGCAGCTGACGCAGGCAAATCCATCCGGCTTGTTCTGCTTGGTCAGCCCCGGCAGGATCGAAACCGGCCGTTTGCTCTGCCGCGCTTGGCGTATCAGCGACTTGACCGATCCCCATCCGCCGGCAGGCGCGGTGTAGGTCGTGATCTTGGGCACGTTGGACATATCGGAAGCTCCAGAGGCGGGAATAACAGCAACGGCCTCAGGCCATGCCGGTTCCGCGACGCCATCAACTTCCCACGCGGGCAACTTCCCACGCGGGCAACTTCCCACATGTGCAACGTCCCCTGTGGGCAACCTCTCGTGCGAGGCCGGGCCGTTTAGCCTCCGCAGGAACCTATCCCGCAGCCCGTGGTTCTCTTGTCAGAGCCGGCCCATCGAGAGCCGACGCAACGGGAAACCATCCGTCGGGACGGCGGGGCTGACCGATGCAGGAAAAAAGGAACCGCCATGCAGCCCATCAAGGAACCAAGGGAAAAAGACGATTATGCCGACCGCGCGCTCGACTGCCGCGAGGCGATTGGAGCGAAGGTCCAGCAGGTGACGGAAGCCGCCATGCATGCCGGCTGGACCCGCGAGGAGATCAAGGCAGCGTTCATCGAGATCGCCGAGCACTGGAAGACCACGGATCATATCGTCTGAAAGACGTTCGACACGGGACAAACGCGAAGAGGAGACTATCATGGCCAAGGATCAGAAACCCGCAGCCGAAACCGATGCCAAGGGTGCCTTCACGCGTCCGACCATCGGTCGCGACAACAATGGCGTCACGAGCGCAAAGCCCACCGTAATCACCGGCTCCGACGACAGCACCGTCAACAGTGGCCCGGGCGGGAGCAAGCGTGGGAGCAAGGACTTCGACCTGAACTACAAGGAGCGCGATGCCAGCGCCGGCGACCCCGGCAAGGCATCCTGAGGCCCCATAGAGAGCAAGGCAAAGCGGCCCCGTCAGATGTGAACGGGGCCGTTTCGTATCAGGCCAGCGCGCGGTTGTTGCGCGACAGGTACAAAATACCCTTCTGCAGCAGGATGAAGGCAAAGAGGAGGAAGCCGATCAGGATCTTCGTCCACCAACTCGAGAGCGACCCGTCGAAGGTGATGTAGGTCTGGATCAGCCCTTGGATGAGGATGCCGATCAGCGTTCCCGCCACAAAGCCCGATCCGCCGGACAAAAGTGTTCCCCCGATGACCACGGCCGCAATCGCATCCAGCTCGACGCCGACGGTTGCTAATGAATACCCGGCCGAGGTGTAGAGCGAAAAAACGATGCCCGAGAGGCCGGCAAGCAGGCCCGAAAGCGCATAGATCATGATCGTCGTCAGGCCCGTGGGAACCCCCATCAGCCGCGCCGTCTGGGCGCCGCCACCGAGTGCGTAGACGTTCGTGCCGAAGCGGGTGCGGTGGGCAATGAGAATGCCGAGCGCAAAGACTAGCAACATGACGCCGCCGATCAGCGTCAGCCGTCCCCCGCCGGGAAGTTTCAGATAGAAGCTCTTCATCGTCGCATAGAACGGATGGCGGATCGGGATGCTATCGATGGACAGCACGAAGGCCATGCCGCGGGCGAGAAACATGCCGGCCAGCGTGACGATGAAGGCGGGCATCTCCAGATGATGGATGATCGCGCCCATCAGTGCGCCGAAGCTGGTGGTTATGATCAGCACCAGAACGAAGGCGGCCAGCGGATGGATGGACGTGTTCTCCATCATCACTGCGAGGAAGACGCCGGTAAAGGCGATGACCGAGCCGATCGACAGGTCGATGCCGCCCGACAGGATGACGAAGGTCATGCCGACCGCTGCGATGCCGAGGAAGGCATTGTCCGTCAGCAGGTTGCCGATGACGCGCGTCGATAGGATGTTGGGGTACTGGACGGCGCAGAGCGCGTAGGACAGCACGAAGATGAGGATCGTCGCAGCCAGAGGGAGATGTTTGGCTTTCATTTCGCTTTGCTCTCCGCAGGCTTGGTGGCGGCATTCGACCGGGAGAAGAAGGCAAGCGTACCTTGCAGCTTGGGCGATTGCAGAACCAGAATGAAGACGATGATCGCCGCCTTGATGATCAGGTTGAACTCCGGCGGGAAGCCCGAGAGCAGAATGCCGGTATTGATCGACTGGATGATCATGGCGCCGAGCAGCGAGGCCGCGATGGAGAACCGGCCGCCAAGCAGCGATGTGCCGCCGATGACGACCGCAAGGATCGCGTCGAGTTCGAGCCAGAGCCCGGCATTGTTGGCATCGGCACCGCGAATATCGGCGGCCGCGATGATGCCGGCAACGGAGGCGCAGAGGCCCGAAAGGACATAGGCCGCGATCAGCAGCACAGGGGTCGAGACCCCCGCAAGCGTGCTCGCCCGGCGATTGACGCCGACGGCCTCGATCAGCATGCCGAGCGCGGTGCGCCGCACCAGGAGAGCGACGAGAATGCCGGCCGTGATCCAGATGACGATCGGCATGGGTAGGCCAAACAGAGAGCCGCTGCCGATGAAGATCAGGCCTTCGTCGTTGAAAGTCAGGATGGCGCCATTGGTCACCATCTGCGCGATGCCACGCCCGGCCACCATCAGCACCAGCGTGGCAATGATCGGCTGGATATCGAGGATGGCGACGAGGATGCCGTTCCAAAGGCCGCACAAGACACCGACGCCGACCGTGACCAGCAGCGTGGCCGGCAGCGAATAGCCGGAGGTGATGGCAGAGGCCGCAACAGCCCCGCAGATCGCCATGACGGCACCGACGGAAAGGTCGATGCCCTTGGTGGCGATAACCACAGTCATGCCGATCGCCAGGAGCGCCACCGGCGCGCCGCGATTGAGGATATCGATCAGCGAGCCGTAAAGCCGACCGTTCTGGACCTGGAGATTGAAGAAGCCGGGAAAGGCGATCGACACGAGGCCAAGGATGATGGCGAGTGCGATGAACTGCGGCAGAAGCCGCTTGCCGTAAAGGCCGAGCATGGACATTACGCGATCTCCCCGGCTGCGGTAGATATCTGAGCCGGCGTCTTCGCCGGTCCGGCAATCGTATTGACGATGCTGTCCGTGGTAATCTCGGCACCCGTCAGCTCGGCCACATGCTGCTGGTCGCGCAGCACGATCACGCGGTGGCTGTAGACCACCAGTTCCTCGATTTCAGACGAGATCACGATGAGCGACATGCCTTTCTCGCAGAGCGTTTCGATGAGCCGGATGATTTCGGCATGGGCACCGACATCGATGCCACGCGTCGGCTCGTCGAGAATGAGGAATTCAGGGTTGGTTGCGAGCCAGCGGGCAAGGATCGCCTTCTGCTGGTTGCCGCCGGAAAGAAGTCGGATGGGCTTTTCCGCGTCGGTCGTGCGGATATCGAGCGCCTTGATGTATTCGGCCGCCAAACGGTCCTGTTCGGCCCGCGCGATGGGTCGCGCCCAGCCACGCCGGGCCTGAAGGGCCAGCGCGATGTTCTCACGCACCGAGAGGTCGCCGATGATCCCATCGGTCTTGCGATCCTCGGGGCAGAAGCCGAACTTCTGGCGGATGGCGGCACGCGGTGACGACAGATCCGCCGCCTTGCCGTCGATCGTGGCGGTGCCGCTGTCGGCACGTCGGGCGCCGAACATGACCTCAGCCGTTTCGGTGCGACCGGAGCCGAGCAGCCCGGCAATGCCGATGACCTCGCCCGCCTTGACGTCGAGATCGAACGGATTGATGCGCCCCTTGCGGCCGAAGTCACGGAACTGGAAGCGCACCGGACCATCGGCGACCTTTGCGGCGCCTGCCTCGTCATGCACCTCTGCGGCCAGTTCGCGGCCGAGCATCATGGCGATCAGCTCGCGCCGCTCGAGGCTTGCCGTGTCGCGCGTGCCGACCAGCTGGCCGTTGCGCAGGATGGTGACGCGGTCGGTGATCTCGTAGACCTGCTCAAGGAAGTGGGTGATGAAAATGATGCCGAGCCCCCTCGCCTTCAGCCGCCGCACGACGCGAAACAGCATGGCGACTTCGTGGGCATCGAGGCTGGCGGTGGGTTCGTCGAGGATCAGGACCTTGCCCGAAACATCGACGGCGCGGGCAATGGCGATCACCTGCTGGATGGCGACGGAAAAACTATCGAGACCGGCGGTCACATCGATGTCGAGCTCGTAGTCGGCCAGCAGCGTCCGCGCCTTGCGGTTGACGGCGCCCGTATCGATCAGGCCGAACCGGCGGGGCTGACGTCCGAGGAAGAGGTTTTCGGCGACGCTCAGATTGGGCAGGAGGTTGACCTCCTGATAGACGGTGCCGATACCAAGCCGCTGTGCGTCGAGCGTATCGCGGGGGTCGATTTCCGTGCCATCGAGCAGGATCGTGCCGCCGTCGCGGTGGTAGGCACCCGTCAGGCACTTCACCAGCGTGGACTTGCCCGCGCCGTTTTCGCCGAGAAGCGCATGCACCTCGCCGCGCCGGAGCGTGAAATCGACCTGGCTGAGCGCCTTGGCACCCGGAAACACCTTGTCGATGCGGTTGGCGGATAGAACGGTATCCGGATCTGGCTGCATGATCCCTCCCGGAGCGCCCATCGGCGTTCATGCGCCGGGATCGCTCCAATGCTGTCAGTGGATGCTGTATCGCCCGTTCGGGCCTGCCCCTCCGACATACGCATTGGGAAAAGCCGGATATACGGTGCGACGGCGGCCGGGCGCACTGGAACGAAGCGCGTCATTGCCGACCGGCAGAAATGAACCGGCGGAGGCCTCCGCTCCCGCCGGTCGCATGCTGGAACCCTTCGCCCGGATGTGAGAATCCGGGCTTGGGAGATGTCTTAGTAACCGAGGCCCTTCTTGGCTTCGTACACCTTCTGCGGCTCGTCGGCCTGGGTGTAGAGCTTGGATTCCGTCTGGATCCACTTCGGCGGCTCCTTGCCGTCCTTCTTGAAGGCGGCGAGAGCGTCGAAGGCCGGGCCGGCCATGTTCGGGGTCAGCTCGACCGTCGCATTGGCTTCGCCGGCGGCCATGGCCTGGAAGATATCCGGCACGGCGTCGATGGAGACGACGAGAATGTCGGTGCCGGGCTTCAGGCCGGCTTCCTTGATGGCCTGGATCGCACCGACGGCCATGTCGTCATTGTGGGCGTAGAGTGCGCAGATATTCTTGCCGCCGTTCTCAGCCTTCAGGAAGCTTTCCATGACTTCCTTGCCCTTGGTGCGGGTAAAGTCGCCGGTCTGCGAGCGCACGATCTTGAGATTGTCGTGCCCCTTCAGCGCTTCTTCGAAGCCCTTCTTGCGGTCGATGGCCGGCGACGATCCTGTCGTGCCCTGAAGCTCGACGACATTGCACGGCTTGCCGGCGGTCGTATCGACCAGCCACTTGCCGGCGACATTGCCTTCATGCACGAGATCCGACGTGACGGCCGTCATGTAGAGGCTCTTGTCGGCATCGACGGTACGGTCGAGCAGGATGACCGGAATTTCGGCATCCTTGGCTTCGCCGAGGACTTCGTCCCAGCCGGTCGCGACGACGGGCGCCACGAAGATCGCATCGACGCCCTGTGCGATGAACGAGCGAAGCGCCTTGATCTGGTTTTCCTGCTTCTGCTGGGCATCGGCGAACTTCAGGTCGATGCCGCGCTTTTCGGCTTCCTGCTTCGTCACCGTGGTTTCTGCCGCGCGCCAGCCGGACTCCGAACCGATCTGCGAAAAGCCGACCGTCATGTCGGCAGCGGATACGCTCGAGAAAACGCAGCCAGCGAGAACTGTTGCACAGCTAAGTGCCTTAACAAACTTCATGATTTCCTCCCAAAAATCGCTCCTCAGCGATGGCCGTATATAGTCATACAATATGACTTTTGTAAAGTGGATGCGTGCGTCAAAATGCAACCATCCGACATTTTTCACGCACGTTTTTACGCACCATTCGACTTCCCCCGGCGCATGCAAAAACACCCGCGTCGTGAGACGCGGGTGATGTATATTCAATGGCTTAGGACTTGGTTTTGCTGTCGCTCTGGCCGTAATAGGCACCAGGCCCGTGCTTACGCTTGAAGTGCTTGGCGAGCAGTTCCGGCTCGATCTGTGGCAGCTTCGGCGCGAGTTGCAAGGACATCATCGCCATATGCGCGATGCACTCGACGGCGACCGCGACTTCCACCGCCTTCGCCACCGTCTTACCCCAGGTGAACGGCGCGTGGCGATTGACGAGGACGCCCGGAAAATCGAGCGGATCGGCATTGCCAAAGCACTCCACAATGACGTTGCCGGTCTCCCACTCATAGGCCGTGCCGATCTCTTCGGCCGTCATCTTACGGGTCACCGGGATATCGCCGTTGAAGTAGTCGGCATGCGTCGTCCCGAAGATGGGGATCGGCATGCCGGCCTGCGCGAAGGCGGTGGCGTGCGAGGAATGCGTGTGCACCACGCCGCCGATTTCCTCGAAAGCCATCAGCAGGCGGCGATGTGTCGGCGTGTCGGAGGACGGGTTGAGCGTCCCCTCCACCCGCTTGCCGTCGAAGTCGACGATCACCATGTCCTCAACCGTCATCGCGGTATAATCGACGCCGCTCGGCTTGATCGCGAAGACGCCGCGAGCGCGGTCGACCGCGCTCGCATTGCCGAAGGTCAGGTTGATCAGGCCGTGGCGCGGCAGCGAAACATTTGCCTCGTAAGCTTCGCGCTTCAGTTCCGTATAGACCGACATGACGCCCTCAGCCCCGGATGCCGCGGGCGAAGTGGTAGTACACCTCGTTGTTGCGCAGGTCCTGCTTGAAGGCAGGCAGCGTCGTGTCGTCGTTGATGACGGCAAGCTCGATGCCGGCGATGGTGGCGAAATCCTCCAGCATTTCCGTGGTCACGTCATAGCTGTAGACCGTGTGGTGCGCGCCGCCGGCGAGAATCCACGAGGTGCACGCCGTCTTGAAGTCCGGCTTGCACTCCCAGACGGCACGGGCGACCGGCAGCTTCGGCAGATCGGGATGCTCGACGGACGTGACTTCGTTGACCAGCAGGCGGAAGCGGTTGCCGAGATCGATCAGCGATGCGTTCAGCGCCGGGCCTTTGATGGCGTCGAACACGAGACGGACCGGATCGTCCTTGCCGCCGATGCCGAGCGCGTGGATCTCGACGGACGGCGTGCCGCTGGCAATCGTCGGGCAGATTTCCAGCATGTGCGAGCCGAGAACCTGCTCGGAGCCGGGCGCCATATGGTAGGTGTAGTCTTCCATGAAGGAAGTCGCGCCGGTCAGGCCTTCGCCCATGACCTTCAGCGCGCGCAGGAGCGCGGACGTTTTCCAGTCGCCTTCGCCGGCAAAGCCGTAGCCGTCTGCCATCAGGCGTTGCGGCGCCATGCCGGGAAGCTGGGTCAGGCCGTGCAGGTCTTCGAAGGTGGTGGTGAAGCCCTTGAAGCCGCCTTCTTCAAGGAAGGCGCGGATGCCGAGTTCCTGACGCGCATTGTAAAGCAGCGATTCGTGACGGGCGCCACCTTCGTCAAGCTCCGGCACGACGTTGTAGACCTTGACGTATTCGGCAGCGAGCGCCTTCACGTCCTCGTCGCTGACGGCGTTCATGCGGGCGGCGAGATCGCCGATGCCGTAGGTGTTGACCGAGAAGCCGAAGGCCATTTCAGCCGAAACCTTGTCGCCATCGGTGACGGAAACGAAGCGCATGTTGTCGCCGAAGCGGCAGAAGCGGGCGCCCTGCCAGTCATGCCAGGCGCGAACGGCACGGATCCAGGCGTCGATGCGCTGGTGGACTTCCGGGTCCGTCCAGTGGCCGACGACGACCTTGCGGCCGAGGCGCAGGCGGGTGTGCAGGAAACCGGCTTCGCGGTCGCCATGCGCCGACTGGTTCAGGTTCATGTAGTCCATGTCGATCGTCGCCCAGGGCAGTTCGCGATCGTACTGGGTGTGGAGATGCAGGAACGGCTTGTTCAGCTGCGCAAGGCCACGAATCCACATCTTGGCAGGCGAGAAAGTGTGCATCCAGAGGATGAGACCGGCGCATTCCGCATCGGCATTGGCTTCGATGCAAAGATCAGCGGCCTGTTCTGGCGTCGTTACGATCGGGCGGCAGACGATGTCCAGCGGGAAATTGCCGGTATCGTGGAGCGCCTTTGCAATTTCCTCGGCATGCGCCGTGACCTGCTGCAGCGCTTCCGGGCCATAGAGATGCTGCGATCCGCAGACGAACCAGATTTTAGCGGGCTTCAAACCAAACATCGTATCAGTCCTTGTTGTCTATCCTGTCGCACCCGAGAGGCGCGGAATTATCAGCTGTTGGCGGCGTATTTGATGTCGATAAGGCTCTTCATCAGGCCCGAGAGGTCGGCCTGCTTGTTCAGACCGCCGAAGCTGTCATGCAGTTCGCGGTAGAGCCTGTAGAGGTCATTATAGACGGACTCGTTTTCGGCGATCGGCGTGTAGCGCTCCTCGCGCAGCGACGTCATGGCAGACTGCGCGGTTTCGAAATCGGCATGCCCGCCGGCAAGAACCGACGCCGCGATGGCGCCACCGAGCGCGCAGGTCTGGCTGGAACCGGCCACCAGCATGGTGCAGCCGGTCACGTCGGCATAGATCTGCATCAGCATCGGGTTCTTTTCGGCAATGCCGCCGGTGCAGACGACGCGGTCGACCGCTACACCATATTCCCGGATGCGCTCGATGATGGCGCGCGCGCCGAAGGCCGTCGCTTCGACCAGCGCGCGATAGATCTCGGCGCGGGTCGTGTAGAGCGTCTGCCCGAGGATCAGGCCCGACAGGCGCTGATCAACGAGGATGGTGCGGTTGCCGTTGTTCCAGTCGAGCGCCAGCAGGCCGGTCTGGCCGGGCTTCAGCTGTTCGGCTTCCGCCGTCAGTTCGCCATGCAGCGCGCCGGAGCCGCCGCAGACGCCCTCGACCCACCATTTGAAGATATCGCCCACGGCCGACTGTCCGGCCTCGACGCCGAAGAAGCCGGGCAGGATCGAGCCTTCCACGATGCCGCAGATGCCAGGAATATCGCCCGGCTGCGTCTTCACCGGCACGACGGCGCAGTCGCAGGTGGAGGTGCCGATGACCTTGACCAGCGTGCCTTCCTCGACGCCGCAGCCGATGGCGCCGTAATGAACGTCGAACGCACCGACGGCGATCGGGATGCCCGCGGGGAGACCCAGCTTACCGGCCCATTCTGCGGACAGCGCACCCGCCGGGGTCGCGGCGTCATAGGCCTTGTCGTAGAGCCGGTCGCGCAGTTCGGCGATCTCAGGAGCGAGCATCGCCAGGAATTCCTTGTCCGGCAGCCCGTTCCACGCCGTGTTGTAGAGCGCCTTGTGACCCGCCGCGCAAACGCCGCGCACGATGTCGCGGGGGTTCTCGACGCCAGCCAATACGGATGGGACCCAATCGGCCAGCTCCACCCAGGAATGCGCCGCTGCGAACACGTCGGGGGCGACCGTCAGGCAGCGCCAGATCTTCGACCACCACCATTCCGAGGAATAGGTCGAGCCGACCATCGCGATATATTGCGGGCGATGTTCGCCGGCGAGTTCCGTGATGCGGGCCGCCTCGCGCCAGCTCGTATGGTCCTTCCACAACCAGCACTGCGCATTCGGGTTGGACTGGAACTCCGGCAGCATGCCGAGCGCCTGATTGCTCGCATCCACCGGAAGCGGGCTTGATCCCGTGCTGTCGACACCGATGCCGGCGACCTTCGACACGTCGAAATCCGGTTGCGAAACGGCCTGCTCCAACGCCCGCGCCACGCTTTCCTGAAGACCGTAGAGATAATCGGCCGGGCTCTGGCGGGCGACATTGTGGTCGCGGGGATCGAGCAGCACGCCCTGCGTCCCGCTCGGGTAATCCACGACGCCCGTGCCGTATTCCTTGCCGTCGGACGCGCGCACGATGAGGGCGCGAACCGAGTTGGTGCCGTAGTCGATACCGAGAGTGAACATGAAAGCTCCAGAAAAATGCGAATGTCAGCCAGCCGAGATGTCACGGACTGCTGCGACCGCAACGCGTCGTGCCGACACGCGCTGGGATCGCAGCAGAGACGTCATGTACGATGCGGCTCGACCTCTGGAACCGACAACGCCCACCGTGCATGACGCGACCCGCGCAGCCGTGACAGCCCGCCGATCGCGCATGCACCGATATCCTGATTCCCCTCCCGAAGAATGCCGTTCCGCGAACGGTGCGGACAGAAAAATCATATTGTAATACTTTTGTAAACAGGGAACTTTTGGTTTTCCGCATGGACGTCCTATGGCCTGCGGGAGCCGGTACAGATTGCCACCGGAGCATGACAGCAAGAAAGCCGATGCATCAATGCACCGGCCTTCTTCAACATCGATCAGCGTTATCGCCTGCTTAGACAGCGAGACGCTTGGAAACCTGGCCCCGCAGCGCTTGCAGATCCTTGGCGAAAGCGCGGATGCCTTCGGAGAGCTTCTCGGTCGCCATCGCGTCTTCGTTCAGCATCCAGCGGAACGTCTTTTCGTCCATGCGGATCTTGTCCACCGGCGTGACGTTCTCGGGCGAAAGCTTGCGCTCGAGCTTGCCTTCGTCCTTGGACAGTTCTTCGAGCAGCGCCGGGCTGATCGTCAGGCGGTCGCAACCGGCAAGGGCTTCGATCTCGCCGATATTGCGAAACGAGGCGCCCATGACGACGGTCTTGATGTCGTTGGCCTTGTAATAGTTGTAGATCTCGCGCACGGAGACGACGCCCGGATCGGTTTCCGAGGTGTACTTTTCGCCGGTGGACTTGACGTACCAGTCGAGGATTCGGCCGACGAACGGCGAAATCAGGAAAGCGTTGGCATCGGCGCAGGCAACCGCCTGGGCCATGCTGAAGAGCAGCGTCAGATTGCAGTCGATGCCTTCCTTTTGCAGCACTTCGGCCGCGCGGATACCTTCCCAGGTGGAAGCCAGCTTGATCAGGATACGGTCGCGTTCGATCCCGCGTTCCTTGTAGGCGGCGATGATCTTGCGGCCCTTATCGATCGACGCTTCGGTATCGAAGGAAAGGTCGGCATCGACCTCGGTCGAAACCCGGCCGGGGACCAGCTTGGCAAGCTCGGCGCCGACGGAAACGGCCAGACGGTCGGCGACGGCACGCACCAGGTCTTCATGATCCATCGACTGGGTCTTCGCCCAGGTCACGGCTTCCGCATTGATCTCGTCGAACAGCGGTGTTCCCAAAGCCTTCAGCACGATAGTCGGATTGGTCGTGCAATCCACCGGCTTGAGGCGGGCAACCGCCTCGATATCACCGGTGTCGGCCACAACGGTCGTGATGCCGCGTAATTGTTCCAGCTTGGACATCATCTTCGCCTTTCGTCATCTTTCGTCGGAGGGTCTTGCATGCGGCCTCTGCGGCGCGTCACTGCTGCCCTCGATAGGACCTCCGCCGCGGCGCGACGGATCATGAGACCGAACGGGAAAACGAGCATCGGGTTCCGCCTCCGGCATGTCCCGATATGAGTAGCTTGATGACTTTTGTCAAATCGTTTATTCAAAAGTTGTGCCTCTCCTGCGAGAATTCCGGTAGGAAATCGTCTATCGGGGAGGCACCTCAGACCGCGATCCGCGGAAGGAAGACGCCTTGGCCAGACTGGACCGCACCAACCCCAACATCCTGCTCGACACGCGCTCGCTGCGCCTGCGGGCAGCCTGGCTCTATTACAACAGGGGGCTGACGCAGAAGGACATCGCCGAGAACCTCGGTATCAGCCGAGCGACCGTCATCCGCATGCTGGACGAGGCCGTGAAGCGTGCGGAAGTGCAGATCTGGATCAACGAGACGCCGGAGGACTGCACGGGACTCGCGCTGCGTCTCGAGGAGAAGCTGGGCCTGGACGAGGCGATCGTCGTGCCGGGCGAAGGCGATGTGGATGAGACCGCCCGCGATGTCGGGGCGGCGCTCGGCACCTTCCTGTCGGAGGTGATCCGCGACGGCAATGTCGTCGGCGTCGGCTGGGGCCGCACGCTCAGTGCCTCCCTCCAGACGTTTCGGCCGCCACGCATGGAAAACGCCAAGATCGTCTCGCTGCTGGGCGGATTGGTGGAGACATCTACGCTCAATCCGGTCGATTATTCCTGGCGGCTCGCGAGCGCGCTCGGCGCGGACTGCATGCTGATGCTGGCGCCGCTGATCGTGGATTCGGAGGAAACCAAGGCGCGCCTGATCGAGCGCTGCGGACTGGACCGGCTCTTCGCGACGGCCGAAATGCTCGATATCGCGGTCGTCAGTTGCGGCGATTTCAGCGCTCATGGCTCGTCGCTCTCCCCCGGTTTCCTGTTGCCGGAGGATCTGAAGGCCCTGCTGGCCGCCGGCACGGTCTGCGATACGCTCTGTCATTTTCTGGATGCGGCCGGAAACAGCGTCGATCATCCGCTGAACCGGCGCGTCATGTCCGTGGGCCTCTCCGCCGTCGCCAAGGCCCGGCACGTCGTCATCGCGTCGGGCGGCCGCAAGCGCGTCGCGGCCATCCGCGCCACCATGGCTCGCACCGGCTGTCACACGCTGATTACCGACGAGGCGGCTGCGCGGGGCTTGCTGGACATAGCCTGAGCGGAACGGGCCTGAGGAACGGGTTGCGGAACGGGCTTGCGTTCGGGCGCAGCACGCGACGACGCAGGGAACAGAAAGCCGCCCTCCGCTGTTCTCCTCCCGAAACGAACCCAAGGAGACACACATGGCGCATACCGATGACACGACGAAGGTCTGGGATCTGATCGACAAGATCGGCTTCTGCATGCTGGCGACCGAGACGGGCAACGATATTCGCGCCCGGCCGATGGCAGCCTATGTGGAGCGCATGGAAAATTCCGTATATTTTCTGACGGATGCCGATAGTCATAAGGACGACGAGGTTGAGGCGCACCCGAACGTCTGCCTGGCTTTCGCCGATACCAAGGGCCAGAAATACGTTTCGTTGTCCGGCACCGCCTCCATCGAGAACAACCGCGAGAAGATCAAGGAGCTTTGGGGCACACCGGCCAAGGCCTGGTGGGACAGCCCGGATGATCCGAAAATCCGCATCCTGCGCGTAACCCCGTCCTTTGCGGAATACTGGGACAGCCCCGGCACCGTCATCAGCTACATCAAGATGGCAGCAGCGGCCGTTTCCAACACGAAGCCCGACATGGGCGAAAACGCCAAGGTCGATCTCTGACCGGCTTCCCGTCACCGGTCAGCCCCAGCGGCGCGGCAGATATGCCGCGCCGTTTTTCGTCGCGCCGCAGACACCCCATGTCGACAGCCTGTATTACCCCGTGATAGAACTGGAACAGGCCCTTGTGACGAAGGGCGCATCGGAATGCACAAAGGGGTCTCATGACGGAAGCCATCTCCCCGGAAACGGTTCGCGCTCGCGGCTCGGGAACCCAGAGCGTCTATGCGGCTCTCAGGGCAGAAATCCTCTCCATGGCGCTGCCACCCGGCAGTCCGCTCGATGAGGTCCGGCTGTCCGAGCGTTTCGGCATGTCGCGAACGCCGATCCGCGAGGCGCTGCTGCGCCTGTCCGCCGACGGCCTGGTCACGACGCTTCCGAACCGCAACACCATCGTCGCCACCATCGATTTTGCAGCACTTCCCACCTATTTCGATGCGCTGACCCTCATGTACCGCGTCACGACCCGTGCTGCCGCTGCCCGCCGCGATACCGCGCAGATGGCCGAGATCCGCCGGCATCAACGCGCCTTTGCCGACGCGGTCAAAGCGCATGATGCCTATGGCATGATCGAGGCCAACCGCGAATTTCACGTCGCCATCGCCGTGCTCGGCGGCAATCCCTATTACGTCACCTTCTTCAGCCGCCTGCTGGACGAGGGACGGCGCATCCTGCGGCTCTATTACTCGACCTTCGATGATCGTCTTCCCCGGCAATATGTCGATGAGCACGAAGCGTTCATCGCCGCGATCGAGGCGGGCGACGTGGAGGAGTGCGACCGGCTTGCCATTGCTCACGCCGCGCAGATCGTGCGGCAGATCCAGGAATACGTCGCCCGCGACATGGGCAAGGCGACCGCCATCCAGAACCTCTGAGCGACGGCCAATGCTGGCCCCCTCACCGCGCCACACAGACAGAAAGCATATGATGTCCCCCTCCGACCTTGGTCTTGCCCTCTTCATTTCCGATACCGAGCGGCGGGAGCGTCTGGACCGCCTGCGCGCGAGCCTCGATGCCCGGGGCCTTGCCGGCCTGCTGCTGGGTTCGTCGAAGAGCCTGCAATATTTCACCGGCCTTCACTGGCATGCGAGCGAGCGGCTGCTGGGCGCACTGGTCACGCCGACGGCACTCCACTACATCGTCCCCGGCTTCGAGCAGAGCCGCGTCGAGACGCTGCCGCATCTGCCGGGCGAGATCGCGGTCTGGCAGGAGGAAGAGAGCCCCGCCGACCTCGTCCGCCGCATCCTCGGCGCTCAAGGCACGCTGGCGCTCGACGATGCCCTGCCTCTCGCCATCTATCATCCGCTGGCAACGGCATTCGGGCCAGAGCGCCTCGTGGATGGCGGCCCTGTTATTCGCGACATCCGGATCGTCAAATCGGCGGCCGAAATCGCTATCATCCAGCACGCCATGAACATCACGCTGGAGGTGCACAAGCGCGCGCATGCGCAAATGGCGCCGGGCGTGCGGGCCTCCGATATCGTGCGATTCATCGACCGTGAGCATCGGGCGCTCGCCGGCTCCGGCTCCACCTTCTGCATCGTCTCCTTCGGCACAGCGACCTCCCTGCCCCACGGTGCGGATGGCGATCAGGTTCTCTCGGAAGGCGATGCGATTCTCGTGGACACGGGTACGCGGATCGACGGCTATCACTCGGACCTCACCCGCACCTATATGCTGGGCGAAGCGACGCCGGATTTCGCCCGTGCCTGGCATATCGAGCGGGAGGCGCAGCAGGCCGTGTTCGACGCCGCCCGCATCGGCGCGCCCTGCCACAGCCTCGACGATGCCGCCCGTGCGGTGCTCGTCCGCCACGGCATAGGCCCCGACTATACGCTGCCCGGCCTGCCCCACCGCGCCGGCCACGGCCTCGGGCTGGAGATCCACGAGCACCCTTACATCGTGCGCGGCAATACCCTGCCGCTGCGCGCCGGCATGGTGTTTTCCAACGAGCCGATGGTCGTCTTCCCCGACCGTTTCGGCATCCGGCTTGAGGACCATATCTACATGACCGAGACGGGGCCGAAATGGTTTACCGAGCCGGCCCCCGGCCCGACGCAGCCGGTCGCCTGACGCGCTTCAGATCGCCTCTACCGCATCGATGCGCGCCTGCCCGCCGACGGTGGGCGCGAAGGCCTCCCAAACGCCCCGCGCGCCTTGCCGCCAGGCCGCAATATCCGGCACGTCCAGCACCTGTCCGCCATGGGACAGCGCCGTTGCCACGCTCTTCTCCTCGTCGGCAACGATCAGCGCATCGAACGCGGTGGCGCCTTCCTTCGAGGCCTCCTTCAACACCTGTTGCTCTTCCGGCGAAAGCCCGTTCCAGAAGCTGCCGGCGAAATAGACGACGCCGGAGGCCCGGATATGGCCCGTCAGCATCATCACCGGCACCACTTCATAGAGCTTAAAGCCGGCATAGGCCGACTTCGTCAGGTCCATCGCATCGGCAACGCCGGTCGATAGCGCATTGTAGGTTTCCGTGATGGGAATGCCGACCGGCACGGCGCCGAAGCCGGACCAGAGCTTGGTGTGCAGCGGGCTCTGGATCACCCGGATCTTCCGCCCCGCCATATCCTGCGGACGCAGGATCGGCTCCTTGGCCAAAAGATGCCGTGCGCCGTAGTCGATGAAGCCGGTGGCGACGAAGTTCTGGGCCTCGAGCTTGGCCTGAAGGTCGGCGCCGACCTCGCCGTTGACGACGCGCGCCATATGCGCGGCATCGCGGTAGAGAAACGGCAGGTCGAGAACCTGCAGCTCCGGCACCCAGCCGGAGAGCGACGAGACGGTGGAGAGGCTCGCCTGCACGGCACCGAGCCGCGTTGCCTCAGCCACTTCCTTCTCCCCGCCCAGAGCGCCGTTGGCGACGATGTTGAACCGGAAGCGGCCGGGCATGCGGCTTTCCACCCGCTCGGCGATGTGCCGCCAGATCCTCGTTTCCGGCTTGTCCTCCCCGAGCAACGAGGCAACCGTAATGCTCGTGGTTTGCGCGGAAGCCGGGCGGATGAGCGCCGGGGTGAAAAAACCGGCAGCCAGGGTGGATGTCAGAAAGGTGCGGCGGGTGGTGGACATGGGTTCGGGGTTCCTCAGGGATGGAAAACGAGCGCGAGCGCGGACAGGATGACGAGAGAGACGAGAAGCGCGCCGAGATAGGGAAGCACGGCCCGGAACAGCGCGGCTGCCGGCACGCCGGTGACGCCGGAGACGACATAGACGAGCAGGCCGAGCGGCGGCGTCAGCCCGTGGATCATCAGGTTGACCACGAGGATCACCCCGAAATGCACCGGATCGATGCCGGCAGCGACAGCGGCCGGCAGCAGCACCGGCCCGATCAGAAGGATTGCCGCGCCGATGTCGAGGATCAGCCCCAGCGCCAGCAGGACGAGATTGGAAATGAGAAGCACCGCAAGCGCGCTGCCCCCGAGCAGCGTCACCACGGATTGCATCGCACCCGCGATGTCATCGACAGCGAGCAGAAAGGCGAAGGGCGCGGCCGTGCCGATGAGCAGCCCGATGGCGGACGCCTCCACGGCGGCCTGCCGAAAGATACCGGCAAGACCGCGGACGCCGCGCTGCGCCACCAGAGCGAGAACGAGCGTGTAGGCCGCCGCCAGAGCCGCCGCCTCCGTCGTGGTGACGATGCCGATGCGGATGCCGAAGACGACGATGAGCCCGAGCCCGAAGGCGGGGACGGCCGACAGCGCCGCCCGCGCCTGCACGCCGCGCCCGACGCGCGGTATGCGCCCGTGATCACCCGCCGTCAGCGCAATGGCGACGGCAAGGCACAGCGCCATCAGCCCGCCCGCGATGAAGCCGCCGGTGAGCAGCGCGCCGATCGACAGATTGGTCGCGGCCGCCAGAAGCAGGAAGGCGATGGAGGGCGGGATGACGTTGTCGAGCACGGAGGTGGCGGCGACGATGGCCCCGGCCTGCGCCGGCGGGTAGCCATGCCGCACCAGTTCCGGCTGGAACGTCGCCGCCCCGAAGGCGGCGTTCGCGACCGACGAACCGGAGGCGCCGGAAAACAGCACGCCGGTCAGAAGCACGGTCTGCGCGAGACCCGCGCGGCGGTGTCCGACGAGGCTTGCCGCAAACCGCACCAGCCGGTCGGCGGCACCCGACACCGTCAGCAGCGCCCCCGTCAGCAGGAAAAACGGCACGGCGAGCAGCAGGAACTTGGACAGGCCGGCAACGGTCGTCGAGAGGATCGCCGGTTCCGGCAGGCTGCTGCCGAATGTGATCGCGAAAGCGGCCGCCGCCAGAAACGCATGCGCCAGCGGCGCCGACAGGAGAAGCCCGAACCCTGCGACGAGCGCCAGAAAGAGGCTCGGCGGCCAGGAGGTCTCGATGACGACATGGCTCGCGAGAAGATGCGCCGCCACGCCAAGCATCGGCCCGGCAACCCCACGCACCATGTCCCCCTCGGCGATGCGGGTGAGGACCAGCGTTACCAGCAGGGCCGCGCCGCCCAGCATCGGCAGGCCGAAGCGCAGGGCTTCCGGCACGCCGAGCGTCGGCGATGTGCCGCCGACCATCTCCATGACCGCTCCGCCGCCGAAGACGAGCACGAGCCCGGCAAGCACCGAGACGCCGTCCGCGCCGATAAAGGCAAGCCGCCGCGGCAGGGGCGGCAGCCGCGACACCAGAATGTCGAGCCGCATGGCGAGCGGGCCGCTCAATGCCAAGGGCGCACCGAGCGCGATCAGCCCGATATGCAGCCAGATCCCGAGGTCCTCCGCGCCCGTCAGCCCGGTTGCGAACCCGTAGCGCAGCACGACGCCGGCAAGCACCACCGCCAGCATGATCGCCAGAACCAGCCCGGCCAGCGTGCCGAGAATGCGGTCGAGCCCGCGCAGCACGGCACCGGCAATGCGGGCCGGCGCCCCGAACGGCCGACGCGCGCCGATATGGCCGGAGCCGGTCTCAAGACCTCTTCGGCGCGCCGCGCCCGTCACGCCCTCCACCACCTGTAGAAATGGTGCACAGGCCCCCGCCCCTTGCCGATCGCCACACCGCGCCCCGCTTCCAGCGCCTGATGAAGATAGGTCTTCGACAGGCTGACGGCCTCGACCAGCGCGTAACCCCGCGCGAGATGGGCGGTGATGGCGGCGGCGAGCGTGCAGCCCGTGCCGTGATCGTTGCGCGTGGCGATGCGCGGTGCGGCGAAGGTTCGCACGCTCTCGCCGTCGAACAGCAGGTCGATGCTCTCCGGCCCATCGCCGTGCCCGCCCTTGATGAGCACGCTCGCCGCGCCGGCTTTCAGGATCGCCTCCGCCTGTTTCGTCACACCGGCACGGTCCTGCGCGATCGGCAGCCCCGTCAGAAGGGCTGCTTCCGGCAGGTTCGGCGTCACCACCGAAGCGCGCGGCACGAGCACGGTCCGCAGCGCCTCGATCGCCTCCTCCCTGAGCAACCGGTCGCCCGAGGTCGCGACCATGACCGGGTCGAGCACGACAGGTCCCGCAAAAGCCAGGAGGCCCGAGGCGATGGTCTCGATGGTCTCGGCGCGCGACACCATGCCGATCTTCAGCGCCCGGACATCCATGTCGGAAAACACCGCCGCCATCTGCGCGGCGATCAGGCGGCACGAGATATCCTCGACCGCCGTCACGCCCGTCGTGTTCTGCGCCGTCACGGCGGTGACGACGCTGGTGGCGAAGGTTTCCAGCGCGGAAAACGTCTTGATGTCGGCCTGGATGCCGGCACCGCCGCCGCTGTCGGAGCCGGCAATGGTAAGCGCGATCACGGTCATGTCAGATCCTCCAGCGCGGCATCCACGGCCGTGCGGAACGCGCGGGTCGCCCCGGCGATCTCGTCGGCCCGGAAGATAGCCGAGATCACCGCCACGCCATCCGCGCCCGCCGCGATCACCGCCGGCACGCGCGACAGGTCGATGCCGGCGATGGCGCTGACGGGCATCTCCGGCCGAAGGACGCGGATCGCCTCGCGCAGCGCGCGCAAGCCTTCAAGACCGACCGGCGGATCGGGATTGACCTTGGACAGCGTTTCGAACACGCCGCCGATGCAGGCGTAGTCCACCGGCGCCCGGCCCGCGCGCGCAGCATCCGCTGCCGTTTTCACGGTCAGGCCGATGATTGCGGCATCGCCGAGCAACCGCCGCGCCGTCTCCGCATTCATGTCGTCGGCACCGAGATGGACGCCGTCGGCGCCCGCCGCCAGCGCCACGTCAACCCGGTCGTTGACGACGAAGGCGGCACCCGTGCCGGCAAGAGCCGCCCGGATTGCGCTCGCACGCTCGACCATGACGCGCGTGGAGGCCGTCTTGTCGCGGTACTGGATCAGCGTTGCGCCATTGCGAGCGGCCAGCAGCGCCAGTTCGGGCAGCGGCGCGATCTCCGCCAGCGATGCATCGACGATTGCGTTCAGGCGGTCATCGACCTTGCGAATGTTCGTGATGGTCATGTCGAATCCTTGCGAGGGAAAGAATGTCGGTGTCATCGATGGCTGCCAGCGCATCGAGAAAGGCGGCCGCGAACGTGCCGGGACCGCGCGCATGGGGCGCCGCCCGTTCCGCGGCGACCCCGGTCACCGTCAGGGCTGCCGAAGCCGCCGCAAGCGCATCCGGCGCGACGGCCAGAAACGCGGCGATGACGCCGCCCGAGAGGCAGCCGGTGCCGGTCACCTGCGCCATGAAGGGATGCCCGTTGCCGATCTCGACGGAGGCCGAACCCATTTGCAGCAGATCGACCGGGCCGGTGACGATCCGCAGGATGCCGGGCATGTCGCCGATCAGGGCCATTTCGGCGCGGTTGCCGCGCACGACGGTCGGTTGCAGCGCGATCAACTCACGCGCAAAGGCCAGCCTCGACGGCGAATAGTCGCAGTGCACGGGATCGACGATCCACGGCTTACCCTGAGCCCGCGCGACCGCGACACCGAGCCGGATCGCCGCGCGGCGCTCCGCATCCAGCGTGCCGAGATTGACGGTCAGCGCATCGGCGCGGCCGACGAAGCTTTCCACCTCCTCCAGCGACCCGGTCATAGAGGGCATTCCGCCGATGACCGTGATGCCGTCGGCGGTGAACTTCTGCACCACGCTGTTCATGAGGCAATGGACGCGCGGCCGCGCCTGCCGCACCCGCGCCAGCATGCCTGCGACGGTTTGCGGTGTGATGTCGCTCATTTCAGCTCAACGGCGATATCGGCGACATCAGGCGCCTTCGCGATCAGCCCCTCCTCCTGCATGAAGGCACCGAACCGGGCGTAGCGGCCGGTATCGAGCGCAAAGGGGCGCTTGGCGAAGCGCGGCAGCGTGTCGAAGAAGGCGGTGCGGTTCAGCTCGTCGTCAAGGTTCGGATAGGCCTTGGCAAACAGCGCCCAGGCCTCGTCAGGATGATTGGTGAGAAAGATCGAGGCCTCCTCGACGGCCGAGAGGAAGCGCGGCAGACGATCGTCGTTCGCGAGGTCGCGATGGGTGACGAAGACCAGTTCGTCATAGACGGGAATGCCATGCTCCTCCAGAAAGAAGGCCCGGCCGGGATGTCCTTCGAGCTTCATCTGCGTCAGCTCGAAATTGCGATAACCGCCGATGGTCGCATCGACCGCGCCCGAGATCAGCGACGGCGACAGTGAAAAGTTGACATTGACGAGTTCGACATCGCCCTTCGAAAGGCCTTCGGACGCCAGCATGCGCTCCAGCAGCACATCCTCGAAGCCCGAGACGGAATAACCGACCTTCCGGCCCTTCAGGTCCTTCAGGCTCTTAATCGGCCCGTCGGCCAGCACCGTCACCGTGTTCAGCGGCGTCTCCACCAGCGTGCCGAAGCGCACGAGCGGCAGGCCCGCTTCATGGTCGCGGTAGAGATTGGGCTGATAGTGGATGCCGATATCCGCCTGTTTTGCCGCCACGAGCCGTGGCACGACGGAAGGATCCGCCGGCGGCACGAGCGTGACGTCGAGCCCCGCTTTGGCGAAGAGGCCCTTTTCCTGCGCGATCACCATGGGCGCATGGTCCGGGTTGACGAACCATTCGAGCAGCACGGTCAGCTTGTCGGCGGCCTGCGCGGAGATGGTGGCGAAAAGGCTGGACAGGCCAAGCATCGTCGCGATGAGAAGACGGATCATTGAGATCTCCAGGATGAGACGGTTTGAAGGGTTCGACGTTCGGAATGCGAGCGGCCGCCCTCGCGCGCCCAGGGCGCAAGACGGGCGGTGAGCAGATCGACCAGCAGGCGCAGGAGCAGCGTCATGACGGCGAGCACGACCATGGCGGCGAATACGGTCGCGGTCTGCATGCGGGCATTGGCCTGCACCATGACGAAGCCGAGGCCGGCCGACGCGCCGACCCATTCGCCGACCACGGCGCCGAGCGGCGCCAGAGGTGCGGCAACACGCAGGCCGGAAACGAGGCTCGGAAGCGCCAGCGGCGCACGCACGGACACCAGCGCCTGCCAGTGCGAGGCCTGCGTCAGGGACACGGCGTCCACGATGTCCCGCTCCGTGCGGTTCAGCCCGTCGGCAAAGGCGGAGGCGACGGGAAAGAAGATGATGAGCACGGTCATCGCGACCTTGGAGGCCATGCCGAAACCGAGCCAGACGACGAGAACAGGGGCCAGCACGAAGACCGGCAGCACCTGAAGGATGAGGATCGTCGGCCAGACGAACGGCCCGATGCGCGGGCTCGCCGCCAGCACGAACGCCGTTCCCGCCCCGAGCACAGCACCGGCCACGAGGCCGATGAGGATTTCCGACAGCGTGACGAGGCTCTGGGCCAGCAGAAACGCCGACTGATCCCGGAACACCCTAGCGACCGCGAGCGGCGACGGCAGCAGATAGGCCGGCGGCGAAAACACGGCCGTTCCGGCTTGCCACAACAGAACCAGCGCGCCGAGCCCGAGCGCCGCATGAAAGGCGCGCATGGCTAGCAGCAGCGCATGCGCGGCGGGGAAAGCGGACGAACAGCATACGGCATGTGCGATCTCCATACGTGGCGACGGAGATCCAGGCGAGCGGAGAAGAGAGAAAGGGCCGTGGGCGGACACCTGTTTCCGTTCCTACGCCGGTATGACCCGGATCAGGTTCATAACGGTTCGGCTCTCGCCATCTCAGCCCTCGAAAGGACACCCGTCGGAATGTCGCCAACCTATGAAAATGCAGGTGTTTTTGTCAACACCCTTGCGCACGCGTGTCAACGGCGGAGTAAAATCCTGCCACGCGGCGGCGCAAAAGTCGGCCACTTGTGGCGCGCGCATGAGACCGCCGGGAGGGCTTAGGCCCGAGCGGGGGTCTCATGCGCGCGTTGCGATTTTCGAAGGGCGTCAGCCGGCCTTTCGGGCGCGGCTTTGGGCGAGACGATAGCTGTCGCCGTTCATCTCGAGGATGCTGACGTGATGGGTGATGCGGTCGAGCAAAGCGCCGGTCAGGCGCTCGGACCCCAAGGTTTCCGTCCATTCGTCAAAAGGAAGGTTGCTGGTGATCAGGGTCGCGCCTCGCTCGTATCGTTGCGAGATCAGCTCGAACAGCAATTCCGCGCCGGTCTTTGACAGCGGCACGAAGCCCAGTTCATCGATGATCAACAGCTGGTAGGCGGCCATCTGCTTCTGGAACCGGATGAGACGCCGCTCGTCGCGCGCCTCCATCATCTCGCTGACCAGTGCGGCCGCTGTCGTGAACCCAACGGACAGGCCCTTCTGGCAGGCGGCCAGGCCGAGGCCGAGCGCCACATGGGTCTTGCCCGTGCCGCTGGGGCCGAGAGCGATAACGTTCTCCCTGCGCTCGATCCATTCGCAGCGCGCCAGTTCCAGCACCTGCATCCTGTTCAGCTTTGGGATGGCGGCGAAGTCGAAACTGTCGAGGCTTTTGACGACCGGGAACCTGGCCGCCTTGATGCGACGCTCGACCTTGCGACGGTCCCGTTCGATCATCTCCCGCTCGGCAAGCCGGGTGAGGTATCCGACATGATCGACGCCTTCGGTGGCGCACAGCCGGGCCAGCTTCTGGTACTCGCGCTGGAAACTCGGCAGCTTCAGGGTTTTGAGATAATGGGTGAGAAGGATCTCGGGTGCTTGGGTGTTCATGCGACTTCTCCCGCATCCGACGACAGGAGACGCATATACGCCTTCGCCGATGTCGTCTCGACCGTCGCCCTCGGCAAATACGGGTAGATGGACAGGTCCAGTCTGGGCGGCCGGCGTTCCACCCGGCACAGGATCAGATGCTTGACGGCGTCAAAGCCAATGGCGCCAAGCTGGATCGCCTGCTTCACCGCCGCATGCAGATCGGCGAGTTCGAAGCTCTCCAGCAGGCGGAGGACCTGCACGTACTCACGCCGGCCGTGTTTGGCCATGCGGCCTTCCATCAACCGGCGCAGCGTAGCGAACTCTTGCGGCAAGTCCCAGCCCTGGAGGGGCGCTGCCTGATCCAGCGAATTGATCTTCTGCTCGATCAGCGGCAGGTAATGGACAGGATCGAAGACGACGTCTTCCCGTTCCCAGCACCGAGGATGGCGGGCGATGATCTCGCCACGGCCACCAATGACCACTTCGTTGACATAGCCGCGCACCCACACATCCTGATGGCCATAGGCGACCGGGACGGAATAGTCGTTGGTCTTGTAGCGCACCAGCGACTGCGCCGTCACCTTGGCACTTGCCTGGTCGCAGGCATCAAATGGCGAGGCTGGCAAGGCGCGCATGGCAGCCAGATCGCGCCGCAAGCGCTCGCCGATCGTCTCGCTCTCGCCGCGCAGCCTGTCGCGCTGGCGCTTCCGGCACTGCTCCTCCAGAAAGGTGTTGAACGCCTCCCATGTCGCAAACTGCGGGATCGGTACCATGAAGTTGCGCCGGGCATAGCCGACGAGACCCTCGACGTTCCCCTTGTCGTTGCCCTTGCCGGGACGGCCATAGCGATCCCGGATAAGGTAGTGGGACAGGAAGCCGCTGAACAACGTCGCGCGCTTGCGGGTGCCGTCAGGCAAAATCTTCGCCACCAGGCAACGGTCGTTGTCGTAGACGATCGATTGCGGCACGGCGCCGAAGAAAGCGAACGCATGGACATGGCCATCGACCCAGGCCTCGGCCACTGCCGCCGGATAGGCCCGCACGTAGCAGCCGTCGCTGTGCGGAAGGTCGAGCACGAAGAAATGCGCCTTCTGCTCGACACCGCCGATGACCACCATCGCCTCACCGAAATCGGCCTGCGCATGGCCGGGCGGATGCGACAGCGGCACGAACACTTCCTGGCGGCGCTGATCCCGCTCGCGCATGTAATCCTTGATGATCGTATAGCCGCCAGTGAACCCGCATTCGTCTCGAAGCCGGTCAAACACCCGCTTGGCCGTATGGCGCTGCTTGCGCGGCACTTGTCTGTCTTCGTCCAGCCAGTGATCGATCGTCGAGACAAACGCATCCAGCTTGGGCCGCCGGATCGGTGATTGTCGCTGATAGCCAGGTGGCGTCGAATAGGACAGCATCTTGGAAACGCTGTCGCGCGATATGTTGAAATGCTTTGCAGCCTGACGCCGGCTCATGCCTTCCGAGCAAGCCAGTCGAACCTTCAGATATAATTCCACGGTATAGATCCCCAGGCCCTCCTGCGCTCATTGCAGAAGAGAAATAGGTGGCCGACTTTTACGCCGCCCGAAGCGGGACAATCCCGCCGCTACCGTGGTCTAATTTTGCACCGCCGCTCTCACGCACGCGACTTTTGCGATACGGCTCATGCCTCTGAAAGGGTTAATTTTCAGCGCTGCGCGCTCTCGCCGCTCAGGCAGATCTGCACGTCGCGACACGTTCAGACGACAGAGTGATCGCCGTCCTCTATGCGGTAATCGAAACCTTCAGTCCAAGAGCCTTTACAACACTGAACAGGGTCGAAAGCTTGGGATCGCCCTTTTCACTCAACGCCTTATACAGGGCTTCACGCGTAAGCCCGCTATCCCGGGCGACCGCTGACATACCCTTTGCACGGGCGATGTCGCCCAGAGCCACCGCCACAAATTTCGCATCACCTTCTTCAAGCGCAGCTTCAAGATAAGCAAGCCGCTGTTCATCGTTCTTAAGGTGGTCCTGAATATCGAACTTCATCGTTTCCACGGGCATGTTCAAATCTCCTTTGCCAGTTTTCTGGCTTCAACGATGTCCCGGCCCTGGCTCGATTTGTCGTCGCCATACAGGAGAATAACGACCTGACGGCCTTGTTGCACGAAATAGACGCGATAACCGGGACCGTAGGGAATCCGCAACTCGCTGATACCCTCGCCGACTGGCTTCACATCGCCGAAATTGCCGGTTTCAATCCTGCGAATGCGCATGACGATCCTTGCTACGGCATGGTGATCGCGAAGGTCGCCGACCCATTTTGCAAAGACAGCGGTCTGTCGGACTTCGATCATCTGTAAACTGTAGTTAACAGCTCCGGTGCTGTCAATCATCGCTGCATCACGTGCGTTCATAAGGTGGTTCTTGCATAACCCATACGCGCCGCGATAGAGACGGCGGCGTGGGGCGACAGGCCGTGCGGCCCAAAACATCAAGGATGATCGACATGACGACGACGCAGACCCGACTGGAGAAGGCCGTTGCTGTGATCGAGGCGGCGATGGAGATGGCGCTCGGCTTCTTTGAGGCCCGCGCCACCATCGCCACGGGAAGCAAGGGTTTTCAGGATTTCGTGACCGAGGCCGACACGAGCGTCGAGCGGCTGGTGCGCGCGCGGCTGGCGGAGGCCTTTCCGGGCGAGGCTGTGGTCGGCGAGGAAATGGGCGGGGTGGGCGGCGATGCCTACTGGATCATCGACCCGATCGACGGCACCGCGAACTTCCTGCGAGGCTCACCGCTCTGGGGCATTTCGCTCGGCCATGTCACCAACGGCCGGCCGGATCTCGGCGTCGTCGCCATGCCGGTGTTCCGCGAAATCTATGCCGCAGCGGACGGCACGGGGCTGATGTGCAACGGCAAGCCTTTGGCGCGCATCGTGCCGTTCGAGGATGTGCGCGTGATGTCGCTGGGCGACGCTTCGCCGGACGAGGCCGAAGAGGTCGCGGCCCTCACCGTCGGCCTGCGCCATGCCGGCTGGGTCGTCCAGTCGATCCGCTCGACCTCCATCGGCCTGCTCTTTGCCGCGCGCGGCACCTATGATGGCCATCTGCAGATGTACACGACGATGTGGGACATTGCCGGCGGCGCCGTCCTCGCCCGCGAGGCGGGGCTGGACGTGCGTATCGGCACGCGACCCGGCACGGATATCCCGTGGATCGCCGCCGGCACGACGGCGCTGATCGCCGACACCGAACCGCTCTGGCCGCACATCGCCGTCAATCTCGAGCGCCCTGATATCGTGGCCGCCGAATAGAGCTGCTCAGCTTGAGCGCGGCCAGCGGCGGATCCCGCCCGTCAGGGTCTCGAACAGTTTTGACAGTTTCAGCACTGTAAGATCCGCAAAGCGCGGACCGACGATCTGCAGGCCGATCGGCATGCCGGAGGTGGAAAAGCCCGCATTGATCGACGCCGCAGGCTGTTCCGACATGTTCCACGGCACGGTGAAGGCGATGTGCTCGAACGGCCGTTCCGGATCGTTCGTCGGCGAGGCCCAGTCGGCCGGGTAGGAGACGACCGGATTGGTGGGCGAGAGGACGGCATCCACCGTCGAGAAGAGCTTCGCCGCCGCCCTGCGCATCTCCATCGTCTGCCCGAAGCCTGCAACGGCCTGAACCCCGGTCACGTCGGCACCCTTTTCCGCCCAGGCATGGATATAGGGCAGGATCATTGCGCGGCGCTCGGCGGTCAGGCCCCGGATGTCGCCCCAGAACTTCGCTCGCCAGAAATGGTCGAGGCCGTCCAGCATCGCCCGCGTCATCACCGGCCCGACCTCGATAATCTCGGCGCCCGCCGCCTCGAACTGCCGGGCGCCGGCGATGACGGCCGCCTTTACCTCCGGTTCGGCGTCCAGCCCGCAGCCAGCGTCCAGCATCAGGCCGATGCGCATGCCTCTGACGTCGATGTCGAGAGCCATCCAGTCGATGGCGTTCGGCGGCAGGCTCGTGGCATCGCGTTCGTCCGGGCGCGACAGCGTCGACATGGCGAAGGCCGCGTCCTCGACCGTCCGCGTCATCGGCCCGGCGCAACGGCCGACGTAATAGGGATCGATCGGTATACGGCCATTGCTCGGCTTGAAGCCGAAGAGCCCCGTCCACCCGGCAGGCAGGCGAACCGATCCACCGATATCCGTGCCGATATGCAGCGGCCCGTAACCCGCGGCCCCGGCCGCGGCGGCACCCGCGCTCGATCCGCCGGGGTTCATGGCCGTATTCCACGGGTTGCGGCTCAAGGGGTGAAAACTCGACAGGCCGGAGGAGAGCATGCCGTAGTCGGGACAGGTGGTCTTGGCGAAGATGACAGCGCCGTCCTCCCGCATCCGGGCCGCAACGGGAGAATCCGCCTCAGCGGGTTTCAGGACTGTCGCCGCCGTGCCGAGCGGCACGGGCGTACCCTTCGTGGCGATCAGCTCCTTCAGCGTCACGGGGATGCCGTCGAGCGGCCCCAGCGGCTCGGCCCTCAGCCAGCGCGCGGTGGACGCTGCCGCCTGAACGCGCGCCTCGTCCGGGTCATAGGCATAGAGCGCCGCCACGGCGGGCTCAAAGGCCGCGATCCGCGCCTCGACGGCCAGCCAATATTCGGAAGGCGACAGAGAGTGATCCGCGAAACGGGCGCGCAGCTGCGGAATGGTGGTGTCGAGAAGCTCGGTCATATCGTCTCCATCATCCCGGTGTGGTCGTTTCGCGTAGCATCTCGGCACGGTGGCAGGCGGTCTGGCGGTCGTGCATCTGCGGGCCGCCCTCGAGACTGCGCAATTCCGGCCGCTCGGTCGCACAGCGCGCCACGGCGAGCGGACAGCGGTTTCGGAAGCTGCACCCCACGCCGAAATCGATCGGCTCCGCCACCGTCACCGGCGGGCGATCCGGTCGGCCGAAGCGGGTCACATCCGGCTCGGCATCGGCGAGAAGCCTCGTATAGGGATGCAGCGGACGCGCAAAGACGGCCTGCGCCGGGCCGCTCTCCACCAGACGCCCGCGATACATCACCCCCACGCGGTCGGCGACGGCATCGACGACGGCGAGATTGTGCGTGATGAACAGGAACGTCACCCCGCGCCGGTCGCGCAGGTCCATCAACAGGTTCAGCACCTGCGCCTGCACCGAAAGATCGAGCGCGGAGACCGCCTCGTCGGCCACGACCAGCTTCGGCTCGGTGATCAGCGCCCGGGCAATCGCGATGCGCTGGCGTTGCCCGCCGGAAAACGCATGCGGATAGCGTGCCGCATGGTCGGGCGAAAGACCCACGGCCTCCAGCATCGCGGCAACCCGGTCACGGCGCTCCGCACGGCCCGGCTTCACCTTCAGCACATGCAGCGGTTCGGCGACGATGCGACCGACCGTATGGCGGGGATCGAGCGAGCCGAACGGGTCCTGGAACACCATCTGGAAGTCGCGCCGCTTTCGCTTCAGGTCCCGCTCCGACAGGCGAAACAGATCCTCACCGTCGAACGACACGCTGCCCGATGTGGGCCGGTCGAGCGCCATGACGAGACGGGCAAGTGTCGACTTGCCACAGCCGGACTCGCCGACGATGCCATGGATCGTTCCCGGCGCAACGGTCATGCTCAGCGCATTCAGCGCGCGGGTCGTTTGCTTGCCGCCGAACAGGCCGCCGCTTGCATAATCGCGCGACAGGTTGCGGATATCGAGAAGCGGCACCTCGCTCATGACGCGACCTCCTCATGCGCGCGGATGCAGCGCACGCCGCGACCGGGCCGGACGAGCGTCCACGCCGGCTCGCCGGCCTGGCAGGCGGCTATGACGTCGGGACAGCGATCGGAAAAGCAGCAGCCGGGCGGAAGTGCCGCGAAAGACGGCACACTGCCGGGAATGGTCTGAAGCCGCCCGCCCGCCGCGTGGCGCCGGGGTACGGCCCGCAGCAGCCCGCGCGTATAGGGGTTGAGCGGCGCCGTCAGCACGTCGCGCGTCTCCCCCGCCTCCATGCGCCGGCCGGCATAGAGCACGAGGGTGCGGGCGCACATGCGGGCGATGACGCCGAGATCGTGGCTGACGAGGATGAGCGCCATGCCGGCATCGCGGGTGAGATCGTCGAGGATATCCAGCACCTCCGCCTGTACCGTCACGTCGAGCGCCGTCGTCGGCTCGTCCGCGATCATCAGGGCCGGCTTCATGGCGAGCGCGATGGCAATGCCGACCCGCTGTCGCTGCCCCCCGGACAGCGCGTGCGGATAGGCTCGCGACAGCCGCGCGGCATCCGGCATCCGCACGCGGTCGAGAAGCGTGATCGCCTCGCGCCGCGCCGTCCGCCAGGAAAGCCCCTCCTGAACCACCAGCCCCTCGGCGATCTGGTCGCCGACCGTCATCGCGGGATTGAGCGCCGTCAGCGGCTCCTGAAAGATCATGCCGATGCTGCGTCCGCGGACAGTGCAGAGCGTATCCTCGTCCATCGCCAGGAGGTCGCGGCCCTTCAGCAGGATACGGCCCGTCGCATGCGCCGCCGGTGGCAGAAGCCCCATGATGGCGAGTGACAGCAGCGACTTGCCGGAGCCGCTCTCTCCGACGATACCCAGCGTCTCACCGGCATGAAGCGTGGCATCGATATCGGTCAGGATCGGCTGTCGCCTGCCATCGGCCACGTCGATGGAGATGGCGAGGTCTTCGATCTGGAGCAGCGGCGATACCATCAGCGACCCCTCTCGCGCGGGTCGAGCAGATCGCGCAGGCCATCGCCGAGCATGTTGAAACCGAGCACGGTCAGCGCGATGGCAAGGCCGGGCAGGATGGCGAGCCACGGCGCGCGACCGAGATAGGTCTGGGCATCGGCGAGCATCCGCCCCCATGTCGGCGCCGGGGGCGCCATGCCGAGACCGAGGAAGCTGAGGCCGGCCTCGGTGAGGATCGCAAGACCGAGCTGGATCGTCACCTGCACGATGATCTGGTTGGCGATGTTGGGCAGGACATGATCGACCGTGATGCGGATGCCGCCCTTGCCCGCGCCCCGCGCCGCCAGCACGTAATCCCGCGACCAGACCTGCAACGCGGCACCGGCCGTCACGCGCGCAAAGACCGGCACCATGAACACGGCAATGGCGATGATGGCGGTGCGGCGGCCCGTGCCGAGCAGCGCGCCGAGCATCATGGCCGAGAGGATGGGCGGCAGCGCGAAGATCACGTCGTTCGCCCGCATCATGATCGCCTCAAACCAGCCGCGCCGCGCCGCGACCGTGACCCCGACGAGCGTGCCGGCGAGCGCGCCCATTGCCACCGCCAGCACCGCGATGGACAGCGAGTTCCAGGCGCCCGCCATCAACATGGAGGCGAAGTCACGGCCGAGATGGTCGGTGCCGAGCAGCCCTTGCGCGAGCGGCGGTTTCAGCTTCTGCACGATGTGCAGCTTGCCCGGCGGCAGCGGCGTCCAGACGAGCGACAGCAGGGCGATCGCACCGATGAGGCCGATCAGCAGGCCTCCGATCACGAGATTGCTGCGCGATACCGCCCGCCGCAACTTCCCGCGTGACGGCGCGGTTTGGCGTGTGCCGGAGGGTGTCACCGCGCTCATGCGCGCTTCCGTAGGCGCGGGTCGAGCGCGAGATAGGAGAGATCGACAAGAAAATTCATGACGATGACCAGCGCGGCGAAGAAGAGAACGACATCTTGCATGACGATGATGTCGCGCTGGGACAATGCCTGAAGAGCCAGACGCCCGAGCCCCGGCAGATTGAACACATTTTCGACCAGCACCGCGCCGGCGATCAGGAAGGTGAACTGGAGGCCGAGAATGGTGACCACCGGCACCAGCGCATTCGGCACCGCATGCCGCCACAGCGCCCTGCGGCGTGGCAGGCCCTTGGCGCGCGCGGTGCGCACGAAATCCTCGTTCATCACCTCGATCACGGCCGAGCGCGTGACCCGCGTGAGAACGCCGGCCTGCGGCAGCGCAAGCGCGATAGCGGGCAGCACCAGCGCTCCGAGCGCCGGCATCAAGCCCGCCTGCCAGCCGGGAAAACCGCCGGAGGGAACCCAGCCGAGCGAGACGGAAAAGACCAGCACCAGCAGCAGCCCCACCCAGAAACCGGGAACGGCGATAAACATCTGCGACAGGAGGCCCGCCGCGTAGTCCACCGCGCCATTCCGCCGGGCAGCTGAGGCAACGCCGAGCGGAATGGCGATGGCGACCGAAAGCAGGATGGCGATCAAGGCGAGCGGCAGCGTCACCGCCAGCCGCTCGGCGATCAACCCGGCAACGGGGACGCCATAGGTAAAGGACATGCCGAGATCGCCGGTCGCGACGCCGGCGAGCCATGAGAGATATCGCAGCACCAGCGGCTGATCGAGCCCGAGCTCCCGCCGCAAAGCCTCCAGCGTCTCCGGCGTCGCCGACGTCCCCAGCATGATCGCCGCGGGATCGCCCGGCAGCACGTCCATGACGAGAAAGATCAGGGCGGAGACGGCAAGGAGCGTCAGGAAGAGGCTGGCGAAGCGGCGGAGAAGCAGGCCTGTCATGATGTCGGCCGACAGCGAACGCGGTGGAATGACAGCGTCGGTTCGACCTCAACCTTCGCGGCCGTGGCCCGCCCCTCATCCGGCTGCCGCCACCTTCTCCCCATCGAGATGAGGAGAAGGAACCCGGGGCGCGCGCCCTCCATACCCATGAACGACGAGCAGGCCGCGTCCCCTCTCCCCGCAGGCGGGGAGAGGGTCAGGGTGAGGGGCCGCCACGGAGCGCGGAGCATGCGGCAAGCCTGCCCCTCATCCCGCTGCCGCGACCTTCTCCCCGTCAGGACGGGGAGAAGGGACCTGTGGCGACAGCATCCCCTCACCTCAACCGACATGATCGCGCAAGGCACGCTCGCTCTCATTCCTCCCAATAGACCTCGCTCAAAACGTTGGATGGGATCGGCTCGTTCTCCCAGAGGCCCTTGAGCTTGGCGTTCCACACGCCGAGCTTCGGCATGACGAACAGGAACAGCGCCGGCACGTCCTCGGCAAGGATCTTCTGCGCATCCTGATAGAGCGCATCCTGCTCGGCCGGGTCGGACGTCGCCTCCACCTTGTCGATGATCGCCGAGAAGGCCGGGTTCTTGTAGTTGAAGTAGTAGGGATCGCGGGCGTAGATATCGATGTCCATCGGCTCGGCGTGGGCGACGATGGTCATGTCGTAATTCGCGCCCTTCAGCACGTCCTGCACCCATTTCGCGGGAAATTCGGTCGGCTCGATGGTCATGGTCACGCCGATCTCGGCCAGCATCGCCTGCATCACCTCGGCGCTGCGCGGCGCGTAAGCCATCTGCGGCGTCTTGATGGTGAAGGCGAAGCCTTGGGGATAACCCGCCTCCGCCAGAAGCGCCTTGGCCTTTTCGACGTCGTAGGGGTGCTTGGCCGTGAGGTCGATATAACCGCGGTCGTTCGGCGTGTAATGGCTGCCGATGGCCGTGCCGAGGCCGGACCACGCGCCGTCGATCACGGTCTGACGGTCGATGGCCATCATCAGCGCCTGCCGCACACGCTTGTCGTCGAAAGGCTTGCGGGCATTGTTCATGCCGGCGACGACCTTCAGCTCGGTGTTGCCGATGACGGTGACGAGGTCCGGCTTGTCCTTGAAACTTTCGATCAGCTCGGGCGCTGCAAACTCCGGAAAGGCATCGACGCCGCCGGTGGCGATCGCCGCGGCCTGCGCCTGCGCATCGGGGATGAAGCGGAAGGTCACGGTCTCCAGCCGGACCTTCGCGTCCTTGTTCCAGTAGTTCGGGTTGGCAGCCAGCTCCACCCGGTCGCCCTTGGTCCAGCTGACAAAGGTGAAGGGGCCGGTTCCCACGGGCTTGGTCTTGTCATCCGCGGCACTCTTCGTGCCGACCATGACGGAGGCCGGCCAGCCGAGCCAGTAGATAAGGCTTCCCTGCGGCTTCTTCAGCTTCAGCACCAGCGTCGACTTGTCCGGCGTCTCGATCGTGTCGATCGCGGCGAAGAAACGCTTCTGTCCGTTGGTCGAATCCGGCCCTCGGGCGCGATCGAGCGAGAATTTCGCAACGCCGCTGTCGAAGGCCTCGCCGTCATGAAAGGTCACGCCTTCCTGCAGCTTGAACGTATAGGTCAGCCCATCGGCCGAGATCTCCCAGCTGCGGGCAAGCTGCGGCACCACCTTGCCCTCGCGGTCGATTGCGACCAGCCCCTCGAACACGTTCTGCCAGGTGACCTGACCGATGGCAACGGGCGCAGCGGCAGTCGGATCCAGTCCCTGCGGCTCGATCGTCATGCCGAGCACCAGCGAGGTCTTGGCGGCAAAGGCGCCGTCGGATGAGAAAAGCAGCGCCGTGGAAAGGGCTGCGCCACCGAGGATCGCACGGATCCATCGGGTTGTGCTCGTGTCGAAACGCATCGTCCTCGTCCCCCCTGCGGAAGCTCTGCCCGGGCCTTCATGTCGGGAGTGTGTCAGCTTGAACGGCCCCGCACAACGGGAAAATGCCGCAGCGCACGCGGAAGGTTGCACCCGCTCTGCGGCCTTGCCGCTTTCGCGCAAGGTGCTGGAGGCATAAGCTTCCGCATGCTGATTCATCAGGGCGCGGCCCGCAACGAACGTATCGATGTCTTTCTCGCCTGCTGGCTGGCCGGCATCGCCGGCGCACTCAACGCGGCGGCCTTCTACGCCATCGGCTTCTTTGCCGCGAACATGACCGGCAACGTCTCGGCCCTGTCCGATCACCTCGCCACGTTTCAGGGGCAGGCCAGCCTGTTCTACCTGTCGATCGTGCTCGTCTTCATTCTGGGTTCGACGGTTTCGTCGCTGATCATCAATGCCGGCCGCAGGCGGGATATCGGCGGCATCTATGCCTGGTGCATCCTTATCGAAGCGCTGCTGCTCGCACCGCTCGGCCTCGTCGACCTTTTCGTCACGGCACCCTGGCGCGTCGAAACCCTTGTTCTCGGCCTCGCTTTCCTGATGGGCTTGCAGAACGCGACGGTGACGCGCATCTCCGATGCCCGCGTCCGCACCACGCATGTCTCCGGCATGGCGACCGATATCGGCATCGAGATCGCCGTGGCCATCGATATCCTTCGGGGTCGCGACGTGTCGGGAGAGGCGGTCGGCAATCTCGCGAAGCTGCGCCTGCATCTCTATACCATCGTCGCCTTCGGCAGCGGCGGCGTCGCGGGCGTGCTGATCTACCAGTCGGTGGGCGGCATGCTGCTTCTGGTGGCAAGCCTTCTGTTGCTCCTCATCGCGCTCGACGCCCTTCGTCGCACTCGCGCCGCGGGAGCCTGATCGGAAAGACGTTCGCTCTTGCGGTTCAGCCTCCGGCGCAAGCACCTCATCGCGCGATTTCGGCTAAAGCTGCGCCTCGATCGCCGCCTTGTCGACCACCGACCAGACGTCCCGTATCTTGCCCTCGCAATAGGTATAGAACACGTTTTCGGTAAACTGCACCTTCCGTCCGTTGACGGGCAGTCCGAGGAATTCCCCGACAGGCGTGCAATCGAACGAGAGCCGGCAGGCAATGACGGGCGGGTCCGCGACGACAAGGGCGATCCGGAAGGCGAGATCCGGGATCTCGCGAAAATCCTTCTCCAGCATGGCACGATAGCCGGACACGCCGATCCGCCGGCCGTTGTGACGGACATCATCGCCGACGAAATTCGCCAGCGCATCGAAGGCCTGCCGGTTGAGACAATCGATGTAGTCGCGATACAGTCGGGAAAGCTCCGTGCTCGCCATGACAAATCTCCTCTTCGCCCCACATAGGGAGACGCGGCCGGGGGCGAAAGAAAGAGCGTGCCCACGTGCCAGAGGAGTTAGAGCACCATGTCGTTTTTCGAAGCCGTCGATCCCGTGTTTTCGACCTATGTCCTTGGCAATGCGCCGGTGAAACAACTGGCCACCGGCTTCGACTGGGTCGAGGGGCCTGTCTGGTTCGGCGACCTCAACTGCCTTCTGTTTTCCGATATCCCCAACGACCGCATCCTGCGCTGGTCGCCGGATGGCGGGCTCTCCACCTTCCGCGCGCCATCGAACTTCTCCAACGGCCAGACCCGCGACAGGCAGGGCCGTCTCGTCACCTGCGAACATGGCACGCGCCGGGTGACGCGGACGGAATATGACGGCACCATCACCGTCATCGCCGACAGCTTCGAGGGCAAGCAACTGAATTCCCCGAACGACGTCATCGTCGCCTCTGACGGCGCCATCTGGTTCACCGATCCGATCTACGGCATCTTCAGCGACTATGAAGGACATCGCGGCGAACAGGAACTGCCCTGCAACGTCTACCGGGTCGACCCCTGGGGCAAGATCCAGGCGATGCTCACCGACTTCCGTTCGCCGAACGGCCTCGCCTTCAGCCCGGACGAGCGCCGGCTCTACGTCGCCGATACCGGCCTGCCGGACAGCGACGATCCTCGCCATATCCGCGTCTTCGATGTCGAAAACGATGGTCGGCTTTCCGGCGGCAACGTCTTCCACGTCATTTCGCCCGGTGCGGCCGACGGCATCCGGCTGGATAGCGAGGGCAATGTCTGGTCGTCCGCCGGAGACGGCGTTCACTGCATCGCACCGGATGGCCATCTGATGGGGCGCATCCTGCTGCCGGAGCGAGCCTCCAATCTCTGCTTTGGTGGCCGCGCCCGGCACCGCCTGTTCATCACGGCAACGACAAGCCTCTACGGGATCGCCCTCAACCGGAACGGCGCGCTCTGAGGATCCGTCAATGCGGCGATCATCGCCTCGGTATCACCGACCGGACGGGGCCTGCCGAGAAGGTAGCCCTGCACCTCGGCGAAACCTTCCCGACGGAGCGCCTGCAGCTGTTCCTCGGTCTCCACACCCTCGGCCAGCGTTGCGGCGTTGAAGCCCGAGCCGATGCCCACCACCGCGCGGATGATGGCCAGGCTGCCCGCATCCGTCTCGATGCCGGAGACGAAGCTCTGGTCGAGCTTGATCTTGTCGAACGCGAAGGAGCGCAGATAGGACAGCGATGAATAGCCGGTGCCGAAATCATCGATCGCGATCCGCAGGCCCAGCGCTTTCATCGCCCGCAGAAGCGGCAGGCTCTGGCCGACATCGGTGAGAAACACGGATTCCGTGATCTCGATCTCCAGCCGCTCGGGCGCAAGTCCGTTGCTCTCGATCGCCCGGCGGACCGTATCCAGAAGGCCCGCATCGCGAAACTGGGAGACAGAGAGATTGACGGCAATCCGCAGGTGGGCAGGCCACCGGGCAGCCATCCGGCAGGCCTCGTTCAGCGCCCACTCGCCGATCGGCACGATAAGCCCGGTTTCCTCGGCGACGGGAATGAAGTCGAGCGGGGCCACCAGCCCGCGCTCCGGGTGGTTCCAGCGGATCAACGCTTCGAACCCCGCAAGGTCCGGGCCGTCGATCCGGTAGATCGGCTGGTAATAGAGCTCGAACTGCCCCTCCTCGAGCGCATGGTGCAATGCCAGCTTCATCTCGTGGCGACGCTCGGCTTCCAGGCGCATTTCGGGACGATAGATCCGGAAGGTCGAGCGGCCGCCTTCCTTCGCGGCGTAGAGCGCGAGATCCGCATCCCGCATCAGCCCGTCATCATCCGTCGAATGCTCCGGAGCGCGCGCGATGCCGATGCTGCAGGTCACGTGCTCGGCGATGCCGTCGAGATCAAACGGGACACGCAGGGCAGCCAGCAGCCGGTCGGCCACGTCCTCCGCCGAGCGTCCATCCTGAAGCTGCAGCACGATGGCAAACTCGTCGCCGCCGAGCCGGGCCACGAGGTCGCCCTGTCGCACAATGGAGAGGAGCCGGTCGCCGACCTGGCAGAGCAGCGCATCGCCCGCCGCGTGCCCCTTGCTGTCATTGATGGTCTTGAAGTGGTCGATATCGAGATATAGCAGCGCCACCGGCGCCTCCTCGGTCGCCAGAAGCGCCGCACGCCGAATGTGATCGCTGAAATAGGCCCGGTTCGCGAGGCCCGTCAGTGCATCGTGCATCGCCATGAAGGCAAACCGCGCCTCTGATTCCCGCTCTTCCGTCACGTCTTGGGAAATACCGAGAATATACCGCAGCCGCTCGCCATTGCGGGCCGGCAGCACTCGCTTGGCCGTGCGCAGGATGCGCCGCGTGCCGGAGAGATCCTCGATCGTTTCCTCGAAACTGAACGTCCCATCCATTTCGAGCGCCCGTTGGTCCTGCTCACGAAACAACTCCATTTGCCGTGCAGGAAACATCGTCCGATCCGTGCCATGGGCGATCTCCTCCGGCGTTGTGCCGAAGATGCCGCCGCAGGCGGCGTTGAACAGCACATATCGGCCGTCATCGTCCATGTCCTTCACGAAAACCGCTACCGGCAGGTTCTCGATAATGCTGTCGAGCAGGGTCTGGGTTTCGCTGACCTGCTGGTGGGCGGCGTTCACCTCCGTCCGGTCCTGGACGATCGCGAGAATCGCCTGCCGCCCCTCGAACTGAAGTTCGCGCCCATAGGTGAGCACATCGAGCGCCGTCCCGTCGGCCTTCAGATGCGTCCACCGCTCGGCCCGGTCCACATCGCTGCGCAGCGTCACGGCCTCGATCATCCGCCTGCGCTCCGACGGGGGCCGGATGTCGAGGACGGTCATCCGCTCGTAGGCCCGGCGGCTGTAGCCATAAAGCGCGACGGCGGCATCGTTGACGATGAGAAAGCGGTAGGTCAGCGGGTCGTAGATCCACATCGGCGACGGATGGGTCTGGAACAACATGCGGAAATCATCCGTCTGCAAAGGCAGGCGTGCGGATGCTCTTAAAGCGCTTACCATTGAGGTACCCTGAACCGTGACGCGAAAACGTGAAGATAGCAATGAAAGTTGAACGAAAACAAAACGATAGTTCCGTCTAAACTTTATGCAGACGCCGCAAGTTTGTGCAGTTTATGAGATGACACTTAAATACTCATGCCCATTCGCCGCTCGAAGCTTCCGGCGAGACGATGGCAAAGGGAACCTACGGAAGACAGACGCATTCCATGTTGGTATTTCCACTGGCAAGCCTCTCTTGCCCTGCATCAGCCCCACCCCCGCCGGGAGACGACTTCCTTGAAATCCTTTGGACGTATTGCCGAGCTCTGGCGCTACCCCGTCAGCTCGCTCGGCGGGGAGAGGGTCGATCACCTCGACATCGCGCAATCCGGCACCGCCGGAAGCAGTATCGCTGGCAACCGAACATTCCTTTTGTTCGATCCGGAAACGCGCGCGCCTGCGGCACCGGAATCGGCTGAGCGCTGGCGCAAGGCGCTGCATCTCGTTGCGCGGCTGCGGCCGGATGGCATGGCGGAGATCGGTTTTCCCGACGCCACATGGCTGCCGGTCGATGCGCCGGATGTGGAAGAGCGCCTCTCCACCCATTTCAGCTTTCCCGTCGGGCTTGGCGAAACGCGCGGAACAGGACGAAACTGGCCCGTGATCGCACCGCGCTATGACGCAAGCCCGCTCCACCTGCTCACGACGGCATCGATGAATGCCATCGGCGCAAACGACCCTTCGCTGATGCTCGATTCGCGACGGTTCCGCCCGGATATTCTGGTGGAAACGGAGGCGCCACCGGGTTTCGTGGAAAACGACTGGATCGGCCGCAGGATCGTCATCGGCTCGCTGGAGATAACCGCAACCGAGGGAACGAAGCGTTGCGGGATGACGATGATTTCGCAACCGGGTGTGCCGGAGCAGCCGGATGTGCTGCGCAGCATCCTGCGCGGCAACCGGCGCAACCTCGGCATATACGCCGATATCGCCGCCCCGGGTCGCATTTCTCTGGGCGACGAGGTCTGGATCGAGACCTGACCGCTGCCGATCAGGCGGCGTTCACGCCGAACTCGATGATCCCATCGGACCGCTCGCCGCCGATATCGCGCAGGATCGCGGACGAGACGACGCCGCCGAGTTCGTGGGCGCTGGTGATACCCTGGATGAAGGGCAGCTTGTGCAGCAGGAACGCGATCGACACGCAATAGAGACGGCGCGTGACCGGTGCCTCGAACTTCGGCCGGAAGGCATCGTCGAGATCCACGCCGCCGGTACGCACCGTTGCCGGCTCATCCGGCATGTCAATCAGCACGGATGAGACGGGTGTCGTCGCCTTGCGCACGAAACCGCGGTTGACGAGGCTCGGAAACGGGATATCGCGGGCCGACAACGTATGCTGCCCGGTCGCGTCGATGAAGGAGTCGAAGACCTCCTTCCGCCCGTCGAAGATCACGACGGCCCCGCGTGCGACGCTCTCATTGTCGATATCGGAATCCCGGCCAAGACGCAGAACCTCCAGCTTGCCCGCGCGCCGGAGAGCCAGCAACCGCCGGATCGACTGGTGCGGCACCGTTGCGTAATCGTCGATGAACACGGTTTTGAAGTGCTTGTGAAACCGCTTGAGATCGTCTTCGTTGAAATGCGGCACCGCCCGCGCGATGACCTCGTGCATCCGCAGGATGGCGTAGCGCCAGCCAATGGTGCGCTGTTCAAGCTCGTTTTTCTCAGCCTCCGCAAGGTTCGCCGCCGCCCAGACGAAGGCATCCGCCGCCTCGCGATCCGCGAAATAAGCCGGCGCCAGCGTCTCCACTGTCAGCATCCCCAGCCCGATCCGCCCGGCATAGGCAGGATCGGCGGCGAGCAGTTCGGCGCGGAACAGGTCGAAGATCGGATCGAGCAGATCGCCACGGCCGCTGGCCACCAGCGCGTCCACCGCTTCCGGCGTGCAGATGGAGAGAGGCAGATAGGGATAGGGACAATAGAAGTCGGCCTCCGGCAACACGCCCTTGCGCGACATCAGCGCCGCGGTGAAGGCTTCGCTGCCGGGCGACGGGAAATATTCGAGCGATCCCGCCGCATCGAGATAGAAGGCGCCGTGAGCCGTCGCGACCGAGATCAGCGCATCGATAGCGCTGAGCGATGTGCCGAGAATACCGACGCGGCCCGGCGGAATGGTTTTCAGCACCGGCGCCGGCCAGGGCGACATGAAATAGCCCGGACGCGTTTCCGTCGTCTCCGGCCAGTCATGGCCGGTTGCCATGACCACGTGGTCGAACGCGTACTGTTTCTCCCCGTCCGGTCCCGTGGCCTTCACGGCGATGTCGCTCGCATGGAGGTCGATATCATCGACCCGGTGCAGCGCCTTGATCTCGATCACATGCCCCGCCTTCCGGCCCTCGATGACGCATTGGCGAAACTGGTCCTGGAAGAACTCGCCCAGCACGATGCGCGGATAGAAGGCGCGCTCGGCAATCGCGCTGCGCGTGACGTTCATCCGCTCCAGCTCCGCATCGGGCTGGCGGCGCAGCCATGTGACGAGCGTTTCATAGATCGGCGGCAGCTCGATGCTGGCGATATTGGCGAGCATGGCCTGATCGTTGATATCGGGATGGTAGGGCGTTCCCTTCCCCGGATCGGCTTCGCTTTCGAACACGGTAATGTCGAGCGGACGCGGTGAGGCGACAAGTCCGTGCAGCGTGTAGATGCCGGTCGGACCAGACCCGATGATCGCAATTTTGATTGTCATGAAAACACCGGAACTCGACGGTTGAGGAAGAAACGCGTTTGACGGACAGGACGCCCGGCGCCCCGGCCAAAGTCCAGGACGACAGCTAACCAAGCGCTGCGGGGAATGTTCCCGCGATGCGCCCATGCCGCGGTCCCGGCGCACTGACCCACAAGATAGAGCGGGTGGACAGAAAGTAAGGGATGCCTATGTCCGCCATGAACGCAAGGAGAATGCAAATGCAAAACAAGGCTTTGATCGTAGGCGCCAGCGGCGTGGTCGGCAGCGCCACGGCGAGTGTGCTGGCAGGGGCCGGCTGGGACGTCACGGGACTGGCGCGCAAGCCGGGCCGGCAGGAGAACGTGAAGCCGCTTTCAGCCGACCTTCTCGATCCCGCCTCGCTCGGCACGGCGCTGGCGGATGTCGCCCCGACCCATGTCTTCATCGCAAGCTGGCTGCGGCAGTCGACGGAGGCGGAGAACATCCGCGTCAACGCCGCCATGGTGCGCAACCTGCTCGATGCCCTGCGCCCCGCCGCCAGCGTGCGCCACGTCGCGCTCGTCACCGGGCTGAAGCACTATCTCGGACCCTTCGAGGCCTACGGAAAGGGTACGCTACCGCAGACGCCGTTTCGCGAGGAGCAGGACCGCCTCGACATCGAGAACTTCTACTATGCGCAGGAAGACGAGGTCTTCTCGGCCGCCAGCCGTGATGGCTTCAACTGGAGTGTCCATCGCCCCCACACCATCATCGGCAAGGCCGTCGGCAATGCGATGAACATGGGCACGACGCTGGCCGTCTACGCCGCGATCTGCCGCGAGACCGGCCGCCCGTTCACGTTCCCGGGCGTGGAAACCCAGTGGAACGGCCTGACCGACATGACGAGCGCCAACGTGCTTGCCCACCATATGCTGTGGGCCTCCACGACGCCGGAAGCGGCGAACGAAGCCTTTAACGTCGTCAACGGCGATATCTTCCGCTGGAGCTGGATGTGGCAGCGCATCGCTGATTATTTCGGCATCGAGGCCGCGCCCTTCGATGGCACGGTTCGCCCGCTGGAGGAGCAGATGGCGGATGACGCCGCGATCTGGCGCAAGATCGCCGAGCGCGAAAACCTCGTGGAGCACGACATCGACCGGCTGATTTCGCCTTGGCACACCGATGCCGATCTCGGCCGGCCGATCGAGGTCGTCACTGACATGTCGAAGAGCCGCCGCATGGGTTTCACCGTCTACCAGCCAACCGACGATGCCTTCACCGGCCTGTTCGACGAGCTGCGGAGCGAGCGCCTGATCCCCTGATGCGGGATTGGTCACAGATCCGAAGCTCTGAAACCCGCGCCGGGCGTCGAGGATTGCCCTTGCCGCCCGGCGCTGGTAGCCTTTCCATAGGGATCGCTCATATGCGGACGCTGAGCCTTGGGAGGGTGGACATGGACCAGCAGAAGACGCGCCTGTTTCTGGACGACCTCGTCGTCGGCATGCCGTTCAAAAGCGGCACTGTGGACATCACTGCCGACGAGATCTGCAGTTTCGCCCGCCAGTTCGATCCGCAGCCGTTTCATCTCGATGACGAGGCCGCACGGTCCACGCTGTTTGGCGGGCTGGCCGCCAGCGGCTGGCATACCGCAGCCCTCACCATGCGCCTGATCGTGGACAGCCTGCCTTTCGATGGCGGCCTGATCGGCACGCGCTGCGAACTCACTTGGCCGCTCCCGACCCGTCCGGGCGACCGGCTGCATGCGGAAGGCGAGATCGCCGAGATCAACCCGTCAAGATCAAAGCCCGACCGCGGCATCGTGGTCATGCGCAGCCGGACGCTGAACCAGGATGGCGCTGTCGTGCAAACGCTGAGCGCGAGCCTTCTCGTCTTCCGTCGGCCATTGACGGATAGGATCTAGAGAACGTCGCCGTCCACCCGCACGACATACCGGTCTCGTCCGTTCGCCTTGGCCTCGTAGAGCGCCCTGTCGACGGTCTCCAGCAGCTTTTCCCGACTGGTGCCGCCCTCCGGTGCGGCAGCCGCGCCGACGCTCAGATGCGCCATCACCTCGATGCCACCGACGGAGAACGGCGCCCGAAAGGCATCGACCAGGCGGGCGGCGATGGTCGTCAGGGAATTTTCGCAGCCGCAATCGGGGAAGAAAATCGCAAATTCGTCTCCACCCATGCGCAGCGGAATATCGCCGGAACGGATGACCGAGCGAATGCGCAGGGCCGCCTGCCGCAACACCTCGTCTCCCGTCTGGTGCCCGTGCCGGTCGTTGATCCCCTTGAAACCGTCCATGTCGAGATAGGCCGCGCCGAACGGACGGCCCGCGGCAAGCGTCTCGCGCATTTCGCTATCCACGAGTTCAGGCAGAGCCTGCCGATTGTAGAAGCCGGTCATCGGGTCCGTCATCGCCGCCAGCCGCAGCGCCTTTTCTCCCTTCACCATCAGGAGATTGGACCGCTGCAGACGGAAAAGCGCGCTGGCGATCCGTGCAAACTCGCTGAGCTGACGACGCTCGCGGTCACCGAGATCGCGCGGATGCGTATGCATGATGCAGAACGAACCGACCGTCAGACCGGGCTCCAACTCGATCGGTGCACCGGCATAGGAACGAAGGTGCGGCTCGCCCGCCACGTAGGGCAAGGTCGCCATATCCGGCTCGAGCGTTAGATCGGGAACCACGATAACATTGCCCTCATGAACGACGTACTGGCAGATGGATTCCTCACGCGAGCATTTTTCGACGTGGATGCCGGACTGCGCGGTGAAACGCAGCCAATCCTGATCCACGATATTGACCGCGGCAAAAGCACACTCGAACACGTCGCGGGCAAGAAAGGCGAGATCCTTCAGTTCGGGCATCGTTTCGATGGCACGGATCCCGATGGAGCGGACGGCGGCGAGACGATCGATCTCGTTTTGCGGAATGAGGCGCTGTGACAGCACCGTCCTGCGCCGGTCTTCCTGCATGATATGTCCTTTCCCGCCCGAGGGCGGCATTGCTCCGAAGCATGTCGCCCGAAACCCTGCAGCGGTTCGGGAGAACGACATTCGCCGACGTCAGGGCCTCAGGCGGCAAAATTCCTCCGCCCGGTCGTGGTCACGACGCGCGCATGGCGCGACTGATCCGATGCGTCCGGCCCGCGCGGGGCGGTGCGCCGGTTCAGCTTGAACAGGCTGACCAGCGCCGCCAGCGCGTCCGCGCCTTCCGCCAGCGCCCGGCTGATATCCGTCGTCCGCTCGCTCATGGCGGCGTTTTCCTGCGTCATCCGGTCGAGGTCGTTGACTGCCTTGTTGATCTCGCGCAGGCCGATCGACTGTTCCTTCGCCGCGGTGGCGATCGCGTCCACGTTCTGGTCGATCCGGCGCACGAAGACGTCGATCTCCTGCAGAGCCGCACCCGTCTTGCCGACGAGGCGCACACCCTCCATGACTTCCTTGCCGGAATTGGTGATCAGCACCTTGATCTCTTTTGCAGCCTTGGCCGAACGCTGGGCAAGCTCGCGCACCTCCTGCGCCACGACGGCGAAGCCCTTGCCGGCCTCCCCTGCCCGTGCAGCCTCGACGCCGGCATTGAGGGCCAGAAGATTGGTCTGGAAGGCGATCTCGTCAATCACGCCGATGATCTGGCTGATCTCGCGAGAGGCCTGCTCGATCCGGTGCATGGCCGTCACCGTTTCCTCCACGACCGCGGCGGACGCACCGGTCGAGAGGCGCGCGTTCTGCACGAGCGTGCGCGTCTCCTGGGTGTTCTCGGTCGAGGAGTTGACGGTCGCCGTCACCTCGTCCAGCGCCGCCGAGGTCTCTTCGAGCGCCGCCGCCTGCTGCTGCGACCGCTCGGCCAGCTGCTCGGCCGCCTGGCGCATTTCCTGACTGCTGTCGTTCAGCGCGCTGGTCTGGCTGAGCACGTTCGTCAGCGTCTTCTGGAACTCGGCAATCGACGTGTTGAAATCGCGGCGAAGCCTTTCGAACTCGCCGACGAAGGGTTCATCGAGCGACATGCGGATATTGCACTGGGACAGGCGCTCAAGCGCGGCGCCCAGTTCCTCGACGGCGTGCATCCGGTCGGTGACGTCGATCGCGAACTTCACCACCTTGAAGACGCGACCTGCATCATCGAAGATCGGATTGTAGGAGGCCTGGATGAAGACCCGCTTGCCGCCCTTGCCGATGCGCATGAACTGGTCGGTCACGAACTTGCCCTGGCGCAGGTTATCCCAGAAGGTCTGATAGTCGGGCGAGGCCGCATAGGCCGGATCGCAGAACATGGAATGATGCCGCCCGGCGATCTCGGCGAGATCATAGCCGAGGGCAGCCAGAAAATTGTGATTCGCCCGGATGATCTCGCCCTGCGGCGTAAACTCGATGATGGCCTGTGCCCGCGACAAGGCCAGAAGCTTGCCGCCATCCTCCGCACTCTGCATCTTGCTCGCGGTGATATCGGTCGCGAACTTCACCACCTTGTAAGGCTTGCCGTTGCGCATGACCGGATTGTAGGACGCCTCGATCCAGACCTCGCGGCCACCCTTGCCGAAGCGCTTGTACTGCTGGCGCTGAAACGCGCCGCCTGAAAGCCCGGCCCAGAAGGCCTTGTATTCCGGGGATGCGGCTTCCTGTGGCGACACGAACATGCTGTGATGACGGCCGACGACTTCGGAGAGGTCGTAGCCGAGCGCCTTGCAGAAGTTTTCATTCGCGTCGAGGATCCTGCCCGTCAGGTCGAACTCGATGATCGCCTGCGACTGGCTGATCGCCTGAAGAACGGACTTCGCATCGAATCCGAGAGACTGAGACAAACTGCGCATGTGCTTCTCCGAAGTGCCGTCCCGACCGCGCTGGTTCGGCGGATTGTCAGAATCGGACATAAACGTAAAGGAAGATTTGACTAACGTAGAGACATGGCGAAACTTCGCTACCTGCGTACGGTTTACGCTGTGGACAGGAGCAAGATTTTCGCATTTGCCCGTTTCATTTGCAGTTTTCTTCCAATCCTCGACGCCTATTTCCTGCGATGACAGATCCCGACCGGCCGATATGCCGACAGACCCGCCCTGCTTCAAAAGGACAAGAAGACCATGAACTGGCTCAAGACCATCGCCACTGCCGCCATCCTCCACGCCGCCGCCATCGCACCGGCTCTGGCCGGCGAGAACCTGTCGGCGATCAGCACGGCCGGCGTGCTGAAGATCGGCACCGAGGGCACCTACGCGCCCTTCACCTTCCATGATGCCGGCGGCAAGCTGGTCGGCTTCGACGTCGAGATCGGCGAAGCCGTCGCCGCCAAGCTGGGCGTCAAGGCAGAGTTCATCGAGGGCAAGTGGGACGGACTGATCGCCGGCATCGATGCCGGCCGCTACGATGCCGTCATCAATCAGGTCGGCATCACCGAGGCGCGCAAGCAGAAGTATGATTTCTCCGAGCCCTACATCGCCTCCAAAGCCGTGCTGATCGTCCGGCAGGACAATGACGACATCAAGGGCTTTGCCGATCTCAAGGGCAAGACCTCGGCGCAGTCGCTGAGCAGCAACTTTGGCAAGATTGCTGAGAGCGCCGGCGCCGAACTGGTTGGCACCGATGGCTTCGATCAGTCGATCCAGCTGGTGCTGACGCGCCGGGCGGATGCAACGGTGAACGACAGCCTGTCCTTCCTCGACTTTAAGAAGCAGAAGCCGGATGCACCGGTGAAGATCGCCGCCGAGCAGGACAATGCCGATTATTCCGGTATCATCATCCGCAAGGGCGAACCGGAACTCCTGGCCGCGATCAACAAGGCCTTGGCGGACATCAAGGCCGACGGCACCTACAAGACGATCTCGGACAAATATTTCGGCCAGGACGTATCGCGCTGAATGCAGTAGCATTTCCAGGCGGACACCTGCGCGCCGCTGTGGGATGATGCGGTCGTAACGATAAGACAGAGTATTTGCGGTGAATAGAGTTTCACGGCAGATGCTCTGTTTTGGCATCGCACAAGCTGAGGAGATAACGTGCCGCACTGGCTGCAACTCATGATCGACTCGCTTCCGGCCCTGTTATGGGCAGGAGCGAAGTTCACGGTCCCCCTGACGCTTCTCTCCTTCTCTCTCGGTGCGATCCTCGGTCTCATCACAGCGGTAACGCGCCTGTTCGGGCCGATGCCGCTGGCGCTGGTCGCCCGGTTCTATGTCTGGGTTATCCGCGGCACGCCGCTTCTCGTCCAGCTCTTCGTGATCTTTTACGGCCTGCCGAGCGTCGGCATCCTGCTCGATGCTTTTTCCGCTGCACTGATCGGCTTCACGCTGAATGTCGGCGCCTACAGTTCCGAAATCATCCGCGCCGTCATTTCCTCCGTGCCGAAGGGACAGTGGGAGGCGGCCTATTCGATCGGCATGACGTGGAACCAGGCGATGCGGCGCACCATCCTGCCGCAGGCAGCGCGCGTCGCGGTGCCGCCGCTGTCGAACACGTTCATTTCGCTCGTGAAGGATACATCGCTCGCGGCCGCCATCACCGTTCCCGAGCTGTTCCAGTCGGCCCAGCGGATCGTCGCCACGACCTATGAGCCCCTGATCCTCTATATCGAGGCGGCGCTGATCTACCTCGCGCTCAGTTCCGTCCTGTCCTCGATGCAGGTGCGGCTGGAGCGGCGGTTCGCGCGCTATGGCGGCATGATGGAGGCCAACCGATGATCGAGCTTCGCCACATCGAAAAGCGCTTCGGGGATGCCGTGATCCTCAAGGACATCAACCTCACGATCCCCGAAGGCAGCGTCACCGCGTTGATCGGCCCGTCCGGCGGCGGCAAGAGCACGCTGCTGCGCTGCATCAACCTGCTGGAAATCCCGAGCGCCGGCACCATCCGTATCGGCAGCGAGGAGACGACGTTCACAAAGAGCAAAAAGCCCGGCTGGAACGACATCCAGAAGATCCGCCAGCAGACCGGCATGGTGTTCCAGAACTTCCAGCTCTTCCCGCATCGTACGGCCATCGAGAACGTGATGGAAAGCCTGACGACGGTGCTGAAATGGCCGGCCGACAAGGCCCGCGCCCGCGCAATGGAGCTGTTGACGAAGGTCGGCATGGCGGAAAAGGCATCGGCATGGCCAGCCACGCTCTCGGGTGGGCAGCAGCAGCGCGTGGCCATCGCCCGGGCCTTAGCCCCCTCGCCCCGCGTTCTCCTCTGCGACGAACCCACCTCTGCGCTCGATCCGGAGCTTGCCGCCGAAGTGGTGGAGGTGCTCGGCACGCTCGCGCGTGAAGGCACGACCATGGTCATGGCGACGCACGACCTGCGCCTCGCCTCCAGGCTCGCCGATCAGGTCATCTTTCTACAGGCCGGCGATATCGTCGAGGCAGGCCCCGCGCGCACCGTCTTCGACACGCCGCAACACCAGCGCACCCGCCAGTTCGTCTCCTCCATCAGCGCCGCGCAGGTTCTGTAGGAACGACATCCCGCTGCAACGCGTCCGCCATCGCGCGTCGCACCTGCCGACTGTTGAGGTGAAACGCCATCGTGGCGGCCGACGTGGAGGCAGACATCGCCTCCGCGATGCGCGTTCGTGCGGCCACCAGAAACGCATCGGCATTCGCCTCCACAAAGGCGAGACAGATCTCGGGCGTGGGTGACGGTCCCCTCAGGGTCCGGAACACGTTCCGGTGCACCACGAAGCGATATCCGCCATCGACGTGAAACTCGACGGCATCGATTTCCGCACGCCACATGGCGCCGCTTGCAGGCATGTCTCGTCTCTCGCTATCTCGAACCCGGAAAGCACGGTAGCACGAGGCGAGAAGCTAACGGGAGACCTTCTCTCGAAGACGCTTCCCGTCTACGGTGCACCGGGACACAGCCAGTTTTCTCACAATGGAGCCGACCATGCCGGACATCAACAGCCTGATCGGATTCACGCTCATCGCTCTGGGCATGGCCCTGACGCCGGGGCCGAACATGGTATACCTCGTCTCCCGGTCGATCTGCCAGGGGCCAGCCGCCGGCCTCGTCTCGCTCGGCGGCGTCGCCCTCGGCTTCGTCGTCTATATGCTCTGCGCCGCCTTCGGTCTCACGGCCCTGATGCTCGCCGTACCCTATGCTTATGATGCGTTGCGGTTTGCCGGCGCCATCTACCTGCTCTGGCTCGCATGGCAGGCCGTGCGCCCCGGCGGCGGCTTGCCCTTTCAGGTTCGCAACCTGCCGAAGGACAGCCCGCGCAAGCTCTTTCTTATGGGGTTTGCAACCAGTGTGCTCAACCCGAAGATCGCGGTCATGTACCTTTCGCTGCTGCCACAATTCATTCATCCCGCCAATGGCAGCGTGCTTGTTCAGGCGCTCGTGCTCGGATCGGTTCAGATCGTCGTCAGCGTTGCCGTCAACGCGATGATGTCCTTCTCCGCCGGCTCGATCTCCACATTCCTCACCGCCAAACCAAGCTTCGCGACCGTCCAACGCTGGATCATGGGAACGGTGCTGGCCGGGCTTGCGCTGCGCATGGCAACGGAGGCCCGGCGATAGACGACGGCAAGCAGCCTAACGCGCCGACGCCACGAGCGAGAAGAATGCGCCCTGCGGATCGATGGCGTTGACGATGTAAGCCGGCCCTGGAACCTCCATCGGCCCGTTGACGACGCTGCCGCCGCCGGCCACGAGGCGGGAGATGGCATCGTCGAGCCTGTCGACCGTGATGTAAGTGGCCCAGTGCGCCTTCGGCATCTGCGGCAGGCGCGCCATCATGCCGCCGACCGCCTGCCCGTCATAAGCGAAGATCCGGTAGATGCCGAGGTCGCCCATATCCATGTCGTGATCGACCGTCCAGCCGAAGACGTCCGCGTAAAAGGCGAAAGCCGCCTCGCAGTCGTCGGCATAGAGCTCGTACCAGCCGAACTGTCCCGGCGTCGTGGCGGGAACGGCGCGCGGCGGCACGTCCATCGGCAGCGGCGTCATGATACAGAGCACCGCCCCATGCGGGTCGGCGATGACGGCGAAGCGGCCGATGTCCGGAATGTCCTCCGGTGGCCGGCGGATTGCGCCGCCCAGAGCCTCGACCCTGGCGACCGTGGCATCGCAATCGGAAACGGAGACATAGGCCGTCCAGTTCGGCGGCACGTTTTCCGCCAGCAACTCCGGCGGGATGGACATCATGCCGGCAATGCCGACCCGGCCATCGTCTTCGGGCCGTGCGGTTTCGAAGACGGTGTAATCAAAGGCCGCCATCTCGACCGTCGTCCAGCCGACCACGGCGCAGTAGAACGCACCGGCCGCCGCCCTGTCGGTCGTCATCAGTTCCGTCCAGATGAATTTTCCGTGCTCTTCCGACATCCTGCCTCCCTGCAATGGTCGTCTTTCGCGCACATCATGCCATCCTTCACAGTCACGATCAAATGCGCACGCATGACGGGAAAAAAGGATCGGAAGCATAAAAAAGGTGGAGACGAACGCGTCGTCTCCACCCTCAGCACTCTCAGGCGATAAGTCCGATCGGCCCTATCAGGCGACCTTGACCGGTACTTCCGTCGAGGTGCGCATGGCGTGGCTATAGGGGCAGACGATATGCGCGGCGGCAACCAGCTTTTCCGCGGTTTCGCGGTCAAGGCCGGGAATGTCGACGAGGAGCGACACGTCGATGCCGAAGCCGGTGCCGTCATCGCGCGGGCCGATGCCAACCGTCGCGGTGACCTTGGTTTCTTCCGGAACCTTGATCTTTTCCTTGCCCGCCACATTCTTCAAGGCACCGAGGAAGCAGGCGGAATAGCCGGCTGCGAAGAGCTGCTCGGGGTTCGTGCCCGTGGCGCCATCGCCGCCGAGTTCCTTTGGAACGGTCAGCACGACGTCGAGCACGCCGTTCTCGGACACGGCGCGACCTGCACGGCCGCCGGTGGCAGAAGCTTTGGTGGTGTAGAGAATAGCCATTGGGGTCTCCTGTCGTCGCTTTCGACGCGTTTCATGAAGAAGATCTACTGTCTTCCCCATCTTTGTAGCGTAAAATTTAATTGCACGCAACTGAATTTTGCAAATTGCATTTCTAGCCAAAACCTGTAGGATGCGGGCATGGAAAAGATGAAGGCGATGGCGAACGGAGATGCGGTACAAGTGGTGCCCTTTGCCGTCCCTTTGCCGGTGGACGACCAGCTCTGCTTCGCGGTCTATTCGCTCTCCCACGCGTTCAACCGGACCTACAAGCCGCTGCTCGACCGCTTCGGTCTCACATATCCGCAATATCTCGTCCTTCTCGCATTGTGGGAGCACAGGACGATGACGGTGAAGCAGATCGGGGAACAGTTGGGGCTCGATTCCGGCACGCTCTCCCCTCTCCTCAAGCGTCTGGATGCCGCCGGCCTCGTCAGTCGCACCCGCGACCGCAAGGACGAGCGGCAGGTCAACATCTCCCTGACCGAAAAGGGCGAGGCCCTGCAGGCGGAGGCTGGCCATGTGCAAACGGCCATCGGCAGCGCGATCGGCTGCAGTACCGATGAGGCGCGCGCGTTGCGGCGCGTGCTGGAAGCGCTGACCCGGAGACTTTCCCAACCGGGGCTTTCCTAGCCAAAAGAGACGGCAGACGCCGGCTGATACCCTTCCTGCGCACAACACGTTCCACAACGATCCGTTGACGCCACCCGTATGCCGTGATCTCTTCGGTCGAGAGGGACGAAGCGGAGGGTGCCCCAGGGAAATGGTTCGCGCGCACGCGAGGGAGGAACGCGAGGCCCGACAAAGCGAGGGCACGCACCCGCACGACGGAAACCGATCTCGTTCGACGCCGGATCGACGGGCCTTGGATCCGCTGGCCCGCGTGAACTGGCACAAGGCTGGCATGGCGGCGGCCTGGTTCTGCGTCCTCGTCGGTACAGGCATCGGCAGTCTCTGGCTTCTGAAGTCCGAGCACGTCGCCGACACGCTGCCCGTTCTTTTCCGCATGCAGTTCAACACCGCCATCAACTTCGTTCTGTCCGGCCTTGCCGTGGCCACTCTCCTTTCCGGTGCGGGCCGGATCGCAACCGGCCTCGCGATCGCCGTCATGCTCATCAGCCTCGCCTTCCTGCTGGAGCCGCTCATTCACACCGGGCACCCGCTCGACACGCTGCTGATCGATCCCTTCCGCCAGACGGGACCCCATCCCGGGCATCTGGCAAGCGGCACGGCGCTCTCCTTCCTTCTGATCGGGGTCTGCATCCTCATCAGCGCCGTGACAGGCAGGCCGACACTTCTGCGCGTCGTTCTCGCCGCCACCGTGTTCATGGCAGCCGCTGCCACGCTGATCGGATATGGCCTGCAACTCGTCACAGAAAGCGACTGGCCGCGCTACGGACACATGTCGCCGCACACCGCCCTTTGTTTCGCAGCACTCGCCCTCCCCCTGATCTTCCTGCGCGTGGAAGAGCTCGACTACGACGCCTCGACCATCGCCGCCATGCTCGGCGCCGCAAGCTATCTCCTGCTCCTGGCCCTCACGCTGCTCGACCTGCAGGACGCCTTCGAGGGCAGCAGCCCCCCGGTCAGCATCAATCCAGACGGAAAGCCGGCATCGCAGGCGATCCTCGCCGGCCTGCTCGTGGTCTCCGGCATCGTCTATGCCAGCCTCATCGTCTACGCTTTTCGCAGCGCACAGCGCTCTCGCGCCATCGCTCTGCAGCTGCGCGAGAGCCAGGAGCGCATGAGCGCCATCATCGACACCGCGGCGGACGGGATCGTCACCGTCAATGCCCGCGGCACGGTTCTTTCAGCGAACCACGCCATGGAAACGATCTTCGGCTATCGCAGCGAAGACATGCTCGGACGCGACGTCCGCACGCTCATTCCGGACCTTCTACCGGCAGCGGGAAACGACGATCACACGACGGACATCGCCTGCACCGCGCGAGAGGTCGAGGGCACGCGCCGCAACGGCATCCGCTTTCCCCTCGACCTCTCCGTCGCCCGGATCGAGCTCGACCGCACCGTGCTCTACAGCGGTATCATCCGCGATATCTCGCAGCGAAAGCAGCACGAGCAGGAGATCCTGGATGTCAATGCCGAACTCGAGGCGTTCGCCTGGCGCACCTCCCACGACCTGCGCGCCCCGATCGCGTCCTCCATCGGCCTCACCGCGATCATGCGCGACATGATTGGCCTGCAAGCCCCCACGACGCAGCTCGTCCCGGTCATCGGACGGCTGGAACGCGGGCTGCAGAAGCTCGACGGGCTGATCGAAAACATCATCCAGCTGAAACGCAGCCGCCTGCTGGACGAGGCCGCAACCTCCGTACCTCTGGCCTCCACGGTGCAGGAGACCATCGAGCGACTGCGCTTCATCGACCCGGAACGGCAGGTCTCCTTCGTGGTCGATATTCCCGAAGCAATCGTCATCCGGACCAAGCTGGCCCGTCTCCGGATGATCCTCGACAATCTCATCTCGAACGCCATCAAATATGCCGATCCCGACGAAGCGACGTGCCGCGTGACCGTGGATGCTGTGCTCACCGGCGACGGATGGCTGGAACTCTGCGTGTCCGACAATGGCCTCGGTCTTGGAGAGGGCGACGAGACCGGCCTGTTCCAGATGTTCAAGCGTTTCCACCCGTCAAAGGCCGACGGCTGCGGCCTCGGTCTGTACATCGTGAAGACGAGCGTCGAGCATCTCGGCGGCACCGTGGCTTACATCCGGCTCGACAAGGGCAGCCGGTTCGTCATACGCTTGCCCCAGAGGAACGACGCATGACCATCGGCTCACTCCTGATCATCGACGACGATGAGACGGATCTCTTCATCTGCGGCTATACCATCCAGCGCTTCGACCCCGACATCAAGATCGTGCAGGCGATGAACGGCCGCGAGGGTTTGGATATGCTGCGCCGGGAACGGCCGGACGCGATCATTCTCGACATCAACATGCCGGTCATGAATGGCTTCGAATTTCTCGAAAGCTACGCTCGCGATTTCGTCCGCCAGTTCAGCGACCCCGTCCCGCTGGTCGTCATGCTTACCAGCTCGCACCTCGGCGCCGACCGGCGCAAGGCGCTGCAGTATGATTTCGTGAAGCGTTATTTCCAAAAGCCGCTGACATCGGACAATCTGAAGGCGCTGGCCGAAATTATCGAGACGGGCCGGCACTGACATATAGCACTGACGCACAGCAAAAAGCCGGCGGAGACCGCCGGCCATGCCTTTCGCAACACACCCGTCGAATGTCAGACGACGAGGATCGGCGACTTTGTCCGCACGCGATCGTAAAGATCGATGACGTCCTGATTGATCAGGCGAACGCAGCCGGAGGAGACCGCCTTGCCGATCGACTGCCATTCCGGCGAGCCGTGCAGGCGGTAGAGCGTGTCCTGACCGTCCTTGAAGATGTACATGGCGCGCGCGCCGAGCGGGTTCGATAGGCCCGGCTCCATGCCGCCGTTCTCGATGGAATAGGCGGCGAGATGCGGCTGGCGCGCGACCATCTCGTTCGGCGGCTTCCAGCGCGGCCATTTCTGCTTCCACTGGATGACGCCGCGGCCGGACCAGGCAAAGCCTTCGCGGCCGATGCCGACGCCGTAGCGCATGGCACGTCCGCCCGGCTCGGTCAGATAGAGAAACCGGTCCTGCGTATCCACGATGATCGTACCCGGCGCTTCGCCGAAGGGATCGGCGACCTCCTGGCGGTAGAAGCGCGGATCGATCTCCTGAAAGGGCACCGCCGGGATGGCGTAGCCACCATCGACGACCGGGCCGTAAATGCTGGCGGCATAGGCCGAGCGCGGCGGCAGGCCGGTCATGTAGCCGGCGTTCTGCGGCTGACCGAAGGGCGGATAGCTGCCGTTGGCGGGCGCAAAGCGGTTGTCGAATTCCGGGTTGCGGAAATAGGGCCGGGTTTCGGAATTGAAGCTGGGGGTGTTGGAAGTGCTGTTGCAGGCCGACAGCGCAGCCGTTGCAGCGGCCACGCCGGTCAGGTTCAGAAACTGACGGCGAGACAGAGGGGACGTCGGAGGCTTGAGCGGGCTCATAAGGGGGCGGACTTCCGGTTGACGCGACAATCATGATCCGTTTTGCCGATCGCGCCGGTCCGTTGGGAGGACGGGCCTGCGCATTCGGCTTCAACGAGCACAACAGCCAAGCTAGTGCGCGGCAAACGCAGGAAAAGCAGGCTGCAACGGGTTTTTGACGACCGTTGCAACTTTGCATCCATCCGCTGCCGGCGGTTGTCGCCCTTTATGGCAGAGACGTGCTGGCGCGAGGCTTGCCGCGCGACGGGAGCATAGAAGAGCAGCCAGCATCAGGCCGATTACGCTATCAGGCACTCACTGCGTCGAGAACTCTGCCCCTGTCGAGCTGCGTCACGAAGGCGGACGGCGGCAGCGGACGGCTGACCCAGTAGCCCTGGATCTCGTTACAGCCGGCATCTCGCAGGAAATCGAGCTGTTCCTGCGTCTCGACGCCCTCGGCGATCACATCGAGCTTGAGCTTCTGCGCCAGCGAGATGATCGCCGCCGTGATCGCCATGTCGTCCTCGTCATCCGGGATGTCCTTGACGAAGGAGCGGTCGATCTTCAGGCGGCGGACGGGAAAGCGCTTGAGCGCGCTGAGGCTGGAATAGCCGGTGCCGAAATCGTCGATGGCCAGCCGCACGCCGAGCGCTTCCAGCTCATGCATGGTGGCGATCGCCTGCGGCACATCCTGCATGATCAGGCTTTCGGTCAGCTCGAGCTCCAGGAACTGCGGGTCGAGGCCGGTCTCTGTCAGCGTCCGGGCCACGCGGGAGACCCAGGCCTTCTCCGCGAACTGACGCGCCGACACGTTGACGCTGACGATCAGGCGCGGCAGGCCGGCATCCTGCCATGCCCGGTTCTGGCGACAGGCGGCATCCAGCACCCATTCGCCGATCTCGACGATCAATCCCGTCTCTTCCGCCAGCGGTACGAATTCGCACGGAGAGACCAGACCCCGTTGCGGATGGTTCCAGCGCAGCAGCGCTTCGGCGGCGAAGATGCGGCCCGATGCGAGATTGAGCTGCGGCTGGTAGTGGAGCACGAATTCGTTCTGTTCCAGCGCCTGGCGCAGGGCCTCGACCCGCAGCAGTTTCGCATGCGCGGCATCCGCCATCTCGGACGAGAAGAGCTTGAGATTGTTGCGCCCGAGCGCTTTGGCCCGATACATCGCAGCATCCGCGTTGGCGAGCAGCTCGCCGGTGCTTTCCCCCTGCTCCGGATAGCACACGACGCCCATGCTGCAGGTGACCTGCAAGGTCTGCCCGGCAAGCGTCATCGGACGGGCGATGGCGCTGCGGATGCCTTCGAAGCGCGCAAGCACGACCTCCCGGTCGGCCTGGAGGCCCGTGAGGAGAATAATGAACTCGTCGCCGCCGACACGGATGATCATGTCGCCCTTGCGCACGCACAGGCTCATGCGCTGCGCGACGTTGCGCAGCAGTTCGTCGCCGGCATTGTGGCCGAGGCTGTCATTGACGAGCTTGAAATTGTCGAGATCGAGGAAGGCAAGCGCCACCCACTCGCCCTTCTCCCGCGCATCCGTCATAGCCTTTTCCATGTGCCCGTCGAGCATGATGCGGTTCGGCAATCCGGTCAAAGCATCGTGATGCGCCATGAAATGGATGCGTTCGGCCGCCTCGCGACGTTCGATGGCGATCCCGGCCAGACGCGCGGCCATGGCGATGAGGTCGCGGACCGGATCTGCCGGCAAACCGACCGTCTTCGCATAGAGCGCGAAGGTGCCGAGCACCTTGCCATGGAACGACAGAAGCGGCGCCGCCCAGCAGGCGCGATATCCGAAAGGCTTCACGAAATCGACATGGGACGCCCATAGCGGATCGTTCAGGATATCGCCGACGAAGACGGACTCGCCGAGAAAGGCGGCCGTACCGCAGGAGCCGTTGTTCGGTCCGATCGGAAAGCCTTCGAGCGCGGCCGCATAGATGGGATCAAGACCGGGCGCCACGCCCTTCAGGAGCCGCTGTCCGTCCTCCGTCAGCATATAGACGGCGCCCTGCACACCTGGCACATGCGCCTCGATCATCAGGATCAGTTCGTGGAAGAGATCCGGCAGCGGCGTATCCTTGGCGATCATCTCCAGCACGCGCGTCTGCCCGATCATCAGCTGTTCGGCACGCTTGCGGTCGGTGATATCACGGGAGACGCCGACGGTGCCGATCGTCCGGCCGAGCTTGTCGCGCAATGGCACCTTCGACGTCATCAGCCAGCGCTCGCAACCGTTCTCGACGGCCGCGCGCTCCTCCATGCCGATGATCGGCTCGCCGCTCGTAATGACCTGCCGTTCGCCTTCGGTGATCCGGGCAGCGATTGCGTCGTCGTGCAGATCGAAGTCGGTCAGTCCCACGATCTGATGCATCTCGGTAAAGCCGTTGTCCCGCACCGTCGCCTCGTTGGCGATGAGAAAGCGACCCTCCAGATCCTTGGCGTAGATGTAATCCGGAATGTGATTGACCATCGTTTCGAGCCAGTAATGGCGTTCGGCGATGTCGGTGCGCGGGCCGTAGAGGCGGGCGGCTTCATTGGCGAGCCGGCGCGTCGCCTCGATCAGGCGCTGCGTATGGTCGTCGCCCGAAGGACTTTCGGAGATCGTGCTGCGTCCGCGTTGGGTCGTTTTGCTCAAGGCTTTCTCCCGCCAGTCATTGGCGTGCGCTGTCCGATACGAAGTGCTAACGGAAAGAAGTTATTCTTCCCTAAAGATGCCTGATCACCAGACCCCTTCAGCGAACACGACATGATGACCCGCCGTACCCTTCTTTTCGCCCTGGCGAGCCTGCCGGTTTCCGTCGCCAGCACGCAGACGCGCGCGGCGTCGCTGCCGGACGGCTTTCGCGGCGCGCTCGACGCGGCCGACTTCGGCGTCCGGCCCGGCAAACGTGCCGATCAGTCGAAAGCGTTCCGGGCTCTCCTTGCCGAGGCCATCGAACGCCGAATGCCCGTCATGCTGCCGCCCGGCGACTACAGGCTGTCCGGGATCACCCTGCCCGACGGACTGACGCTGGCGGGCACGCCGGGCGCGACGCGGCTGATCGCCTCGGGTACAGGCCCGCTCCTGACAGCCGAAAACCTCGTCCGGTTGACGTTGACCGGACTGACGCTCGACGGTGATGGACAGATGGGCGACCCCGGACGCGGCCTCGTGGACCTCGACGGCATCGGGCGGCTGACAATCGACAATTGCGTGATATCGGGCCGCACGGCAGGTCATGGCCTGAACCTCAGGCGCAGCAGTGGCCGCATCCGCGACAACGACATCTCCGGCGTCCACGGTGTCGGCATCTTCGCCATCGACAGCCGCGGCCTGTCGATCACGGGCAACACCGTCGCAGACTGCGGCAATGGCGGCATCCTCGTCCACAGGTCGGAAGCCGGCCCCGACGGAACGCTCGTCTTGGGCAATCGCGTCTCCCGCATTGCTTCCCGCGATGGCGGGACCGGTCAGAACGGCAACGGCATCAACATCTTTCGCGCGGGCGACGTCATCGTCTCCGGCAACCACGTGTCCGATTGCGCCCTGTCCGCCATCCGCGCCAACGCCGCCAACAACGTGCTGATCTCGACCAACCAGTGCCTGCGCTCCGGCGAAACCGCCATCTACTCCGAATTCGGCTTTCAGGGCGCCATGGTCACCGGCAACGTTATCGACACCGCCGCCAACGGCATTTCCATCGTCAACTTCGATGTCGGCGGAAGGCTCGCGACCGTCGGGCAGAACGTCATCCGCAATATTACCGGCATCGGCCCCTATGTCTCCGACGGCGCGGGCTTCGGTTTCGGCATTTCGGCCGAGGCCGACACTGTCGTGACCGGCAACGTCATCGAGCAGGTGGCACGCTGGGCGCTGGTGCTGGGCTGGGGTCCCTATCTGCGCAACGTTTCCGTGACCGGCAACATCATCCGCGTCGCCCAACTCGGTTGTGGCGTGTCTGTTGCGGAAGGTGCCGGCACGGCGCTCATCACCGACAATCTCTTCGAAAACGTCGGAGACGCCATCCTCGGCTACCGCTGGACGGAGAAGGCCAGCGCCGACCTCGTGGACGGAACGACGGATGCGTTTCCGCATCTGACGGTGACGGGAAACCGCCGCGTGTGAGGCCACGAACCATCAGCAACATTCATGCTTTGCATCAGCGCGCCGGTCTTCCATCCCCCGGCCGAAACGTTAGGCTCGCGCACAACATCAAGGTCTGGAGAATATCATGCTGACCATCTACGGGGTCTATCGGTCGCGGGCATCGCGCAACTACTGGATGGCCGGCGAACTGGGCATAGCGTTCCGCGCTGTGCCGGTCATCCAGGCGCGCCGGCTGGTCGACCCGCTGACGGAGACGGCGCCGCTCAACACGCAGTCGCCGGCCTTCCTCGCTATCAATCCCCGGGGCAAGATCCCCGCGATCGACGATGACGGGCTGGTGCTGGCGGATTCGCTTGCCAACAACCTCTATCTTGCGCGCACATATGGCGGACCGCTCGCCGGAGCGGATGCCGCCGAGGACGGGCAGATCCTCGACTGGACGCTGTGGGCCGCAACGGAAATCGAGCCCCACGCGGTCAAGATCGTGCTCGCCTATGACGCCGAGCCGAACGGCCCGGCGCGCGGCCGGGCTATCGTGGAGACCGCCACACAGGCGCTGGATAAGCACTTCGGCGTTCTGGAAGCCCGCCTTTCGCAGCATGCCCACATCGTCGGCGACCGTTTCACGGTGGCGGACCTCAACCTTGCGGAAGTTTTCCGCTACGCCCAGAGCCAGACGGCCCTGTTCGACAGGCATCCCGGTATCAAGGCCTGGATCGAGCGCTGCCAGTCGCGCCCGGCGTTCCGCGAGATGATGCGGGTGCGCGAAGCCGAGCCCGCCTAAAGGGCGGGAGCCGTTGCGGGGATCAGGCCGTGATCGCGCGCGTCGCGAAGTCTGCGCAGCCCGGCACATCCTCCAGCCTCTCATAGACCGGAATACCGCGCTCGCGCGCGATCCGCACATCGTTGTCGGCCCCTTTCGAGACGCCGGGAAGCCGAAGCACGGCATCGCAGAGCGCGAGCAGCCGTCCGGCGACCGGGTGGAAGATCTCCTCATAGAGTGCATCTCCGACCGCCTTGCCGCCAGCCGCATGCCAGACCGGCAGCGCCACCCATTCCCCGATCATCGGTACATGCCCTGCCCGAAACAGCGAGTGCGACGGTGCCTCCAGAACCTTAAGATTGGCCGCCATCTTCGCAGGATCGTCATTCGTACCGGAACGGTAAGGGCCGGCAATCAAAATCAACATAGGAAACGCCTTCATGGTTTTTCTGGTATTTTCTTGATAATACTCGATTGATAACGTAACATCAAGAAGAGTCAAGAAGGAGATTTCGATGCTGACCAGCCAGCGGCACGCCCTCATCCTCGATCGCCTGCGCCGCGACGGGCAGATCGTCGCGACCGCACTTGCCGGCGAGCTCGGTCTGTCGGAGGACACGATCCGGCGCGATCTGCGGGAGCTGGCAAGCGCCGGCAAGTTGCAGCGCGTCCATGGCGGCGCTCTTCCGGTGGCGCCGCCTCTGCCCGATCTCGGCGCCCGAACCCAGATCGCCAAGGCGACCAAGCAGGCGCTGGCGCTACGGGCTGTCGAGCGGATCGCCCCAGGCCAGTTCGTCTTCCTCGATGGCGGTACGACGAACGAGGCACTGGCCCGGGCCTTGCCGCGTGATCTGCGCATCACCGTCGCCACCCACAGTCCGACGATTGCCGCAGCGCTTGCCGGCCACGATGCCGACGTGATCATGATCGGCGGGCGGCTCTACAAGCATTCGATGGTGGCCACCGGATCGGCCGCCCTTGCCGCCATCGAAACGATGCGCTTCGACCTGTTTTTCCTCGGCGCGACCGCCCTTCACCCCACCCACGGCGCCACCACGGGCGATTTCGAGGAGGCCGCGATCAAGCGCGCCATCGCCCTCCAGTCTGCGGAAACCTTCATTCTCGCGGCGGGCGACAAGCTCGGCACGGCCTCGCCGCATCGCATCCTGCCGATCGCCGACCTGACCGGGCTTGTGGTTCCCAGCGATATCGAGGACACGACACTCTCGCTTTATCGCGAGGCAGGGCTGGAGATCCTTCACGCATGAGCCTCGCGCGCCACAATCCCGCAACGCCGGCCCGCAACGCCAGAAAGGCCCCGTCGATGCGATCTTTCTTCCTCTCCTGGCAGGCCTGGGCCGTGCTCTCGGCGGTCTTTGCCGCGCTCACCGCCATCTTTGCCAAAATCGGCATCGAGAACGTCAATTCGGACTTCGCGACCTTCGTGCGCACCGTGGTCATTCTGGCGGCGCTCGGGCTCCTGCTTGCGGTGACGGGACACTGGCAGTCGCCAGTCACCGTCTCGCCGAAGAGCTGGCTGCTCCTCGTCCTCTCGGGGCTTGCGACCGGCGCATCCTGGCTCTGCTATTTTCGCGCGCTGAAGATCGGGGATGCCGCGCGGGTGGCGCGGGTGGACAAGATGAGCGTCGTTCTCGTCGCCCTCTTCGCCGTCCTGTTTCTCGGCGAAAAGCTCTCGGCCCTGCACATGATCGGCATCGGCCTGATCGCCGTCGGCGGCGTGCTTCTGGTTCTGTAGGCCGCTCGCCTTTGACCCTGCCGCGAGATGCGCTAGCTCTGGCAGCAAACAAGCACAGGAGTTCCCATGCCGCTGCCGACAGAAATGACGCTTATCGACCTGCCCTCGCCCGGCGGGCCGGAGGCCATGGTGCTCGCCAAAGGCCCGCTGCCGGAACTCGACGCCGGCCACCTGCTTGTGCGCGTGGAAGCCGCCGGCATCAACCGGCCGGATGTCATGCAGCGCAAGGGGCTCTATCCCGCTCCTCCCGGTGCAAGCCCGATCCTTGGACTGGAGGTAGCGGGTGAAATCGTCGCCATCGGTGACGGCGCAGAAGGCTTTGCCGTCGGGGACCGCGTGACGGCGCTCGCCAATGGCGGCGGCTATGCCGAATATTGCAGCGTGCCCGCCACGCAGGCGCTGCGCTGGCCGACCGGCTACGACGCCGCCCGCGCCGCCGCCCTGCCGGAAACCTTCTTCACCGTCTGGGCGAATGTGTTTCAGATGGCGGATCTGGTCGAGGGAGAATCCATCCTCATCCATGGCGGATCGAGCGGCATCGGCACGACGGCGATCCAGCTGGCCGGCGCCTTCGGGGCACAGGTCTACGTCACCGCAGGCAGCGGGCCGAAATGCGAAGCCTGCCTGTCGCTGGGTGCCGTCAGGGCCATCAACTACAAAGATGAGGACTTCAAGGAGATCATTCTTTCGGAGACCGGCGGGCGCGGTGTCGACGTCATTCTCGACATGATCGGCGCATCCTATTTCGAGCGCAACCTCGAATGTCTGGCCACAGACGGCCGGCTGTCCATCATTGCCTTCCTCGGCGGCGCCAAGGTTGAAAAGGCCAACATCGCGCCGATCCTCTCCAAACGCCTTCGCGTCATGGGCTCGGCGCTTCGCCCGCGCACGGCGGTGGAGAAGGAAGCGATCCGGGACGATCTCGAAGACAATGTCTGGCCATTGCTCGACGAGGGAACCGTCGCCCCCGTCATGAGCGCCGTCCTGCCCTTCGCCAATGTTGCGGAGGCCCACCGGCTGATGGAGGAGAGCGACCACATCGGAAAGATCGTGCTGACCCTCTGACGTGAAACTGCCGCTTCACGACATCACAATGAAACGTCATCCTTCGTGATTACGGAGCCCCGACTTATCTGAAAGAAAGACTTGCGCTTCTTGGAAAATCACCTATCTTTTCCTCATGTTCAACGTAATGAAAGGAAGGTGGTCCAATGTCTAATGAGATTTCGGTACTCGTAACGGACACGGGAAGCATGGTTGCGGAAACGAGGCAGCCCTCGCTCTGAGCCTTCCTTCTACGGACTGAGCCAGCAGCCAGTCCGGGCCGTTTACGGGCCGTATTTCGTGGAAAGGGTCGCTAACGCGGCCCTTTTTCCGTTTTGGCGATTTGGTGTGGGAATGTGTGGCGTATTGCGTGCCGCGCTTTTGGAAGGTAAGGCCTCAACTACAATAACGCTATATCCTTCGCTATTTTTGATACGGAAGAACAGGCAACCATTTCCGCACGATTGAAAGTAAGCCGACGCGATCCGTCGGATGCCGATATACGCCGTGGGAACCCGGCAAGCGTCATTGACAGCCCCATATCCCTGCCATCCCCTACCCTTGATCAACACCTGCCTGCCGCGCTCGATCGGCAGAGGGTCATCGCGCAGGCTCACATGCCGACCCGCCCGAAGGCCGGGATCTTGAGGGCTGGCCGCGCGAAATCCACGCCGGCGACGAGACCCATGAAATGCAGTTCCAACCCGCTGCGCACGCCGGCGGAGATGCCCAGAAGGCCGTAGAGCGTTGCGTGAATGTCGCGACCGTCGGCATCGATCGAGAACAGCCTGCCCTCCGGCAGGTAGTCGCGCCCGACGGCATCTGGTGGCAGCACGGCGCCGAGATCCGGCACGGTGCGCAGCACATGCGCGACGAAGGTGTTGGAGTTCGGACCCGGCCAGATACGATAGGCACCGGGCGTGGCATAGGGATAGGACTGGATCGCCGCTTCGACCTGCGGGATCAGCCGTGCCGCCTCCGCGCCGGTGATGGCGACGACGATATTCGGGCGGTTGGAATACCAGGCGCCATCGGCCTCGCGCATGTTGCGACGGATCGGCGTACCCCAACCCACCTTGTCATAACGATTGTAGACGCGGTCCCCCGCCGCCTTCGTCACGATCCAGGCATGGCTGGCCACCGCGCCTTTCAGGCCGCCCGTGGCCGCCGAAAGCACGTAGATCGCCGCATCCCCGTCCGCCGTGGCCTTCGGCAGTACCCCGGACGAGGACCAGTCGGCATTGCGCCAGCTTTCCGGACGCTCCCTCGCATACCAGAGCCCGGCGGAGGCGAGCGCTGGCAGGAGATAGACGACGAGGATGGCAAGCAGGAGAATACGGATCAGATTCATGCAATGTCCGGGTTTGACGCGGCGGCGCGATCGGTTATGGCAGGGACTGCAAAGCGGCGGCTTTTGGTGAGAGATCGTCGTGCCGGGAACGGATGGCAAGATCCGCACCGAAATGTGATGACGAGAGGCTTTGGGCATGACGAATCCGGTACTGGTCGAGGTGACGCGCGGCGCTCTGGTGGAAAGCCGGCATCGCGGCATGGTAATCGCTGTCGATGGCGACGGCCGGACCGTCTTTTCCCTCGGCGACGTCGATGCCGCCATCTTCCCGCGTTCCGCCTGCAAGGCGATGCAGGCTCTGCCCCTCATCGAAACCGGCGCCGCCGACGCCTATGGGCTCGACCAGCGGATGCTCGCGCTCGCCTGCTCCTCCCACAGTGGCGAGCCGGAACATGCCGCCCTTGCCGCCGATATGCTGGCGCTGGCCGGGCGCGACCTCTCCACGCTGGAATGCGGCGCGCACTGGTCCTTCCAGCAGCCGATCCTGATCGATCAGGTGCGGGCGATGGACAGACCGAATGCACTGCACAACAACTGCTCCGGCAAGCATTCCGGCTTCATCTGCGCCGCCTGCCACGCCGGTGTCGAGCCCGAAGGCTATATCGGTTACGACCACTTCATCCAGCGCGAGATCCGCGATGCGATGGAAAGCCTGACGGGGGCGGCACTCGGCCACGACAATTGCGGCATCGACGGCTGCGCCATTCCCACCTATGCCGTGTCGCTGAAGGGCCTTGCCCACGGTTTCGCGAAAATGGCGACCGGCGCGGGCCTCGGGCTCAAGCGCGCCAAAGCCGCACGCCGCCTGATCAACGCCTGCATGGCCGAGCCCTTCTACGTCGCGGGAACGAAGCGCGCCTGCACACGTCTTATGCAGATCGCGCCGGGCCGCATCTTCGCAAAGACCGGGGCGGAAGGCGTGTTCTGCGCGGCCATTCCCGAACAGGGCATCGCCATTGCGCTCAAATGCGAGGACGGCACCACCCGCGCCGCCGAAGCCATGATCGCCGCAACGCTCGCCCGCTTCTTCCGGGATGAGCCCGAGATCGAGGCGGTGCTTCTGGCCGAAGCAACGACCTCGATGCACAACTGGAACGGCATGCATGTCGGCGACGTCAGGGTGACCGAGGCTTTCGGCCGCGCCTGAGGACAGTCAAGCGCGCTGGTTTCGCCGGCCCGCTGATAAAGGGGGCGGCTGGCGTCCATATTGACAGCGTCCATGCCGAGGGTTGGGGGAACGGCCATCGACAGCATGACAGTGGCATCTCTTTTTTCTTGATTGATGGATCAATCAAAATTAAGCTCCCTCCGACGACGGGAGACGCGGATGCCGAAGGTCGGAATGGAGCCGGTGCGCCGAAAGGCTTTGGTCGATGCCGCCATCAGCGCCATCGGAGACCAGGGTACGCTTGCCGTAACCATGTCAGACATCGCCCGCCGCGCGGGCGTCTCCCCGGCACTCGCCCATCATTACTTCGGCAGCAAGAACCAGTTGCTGACGGAAACCATGCGCTCTCTGCTGCGCGACTTGCGGCGCGATACCGTTTCGGCCCTCGCCGGTGCTGATGGCCCCCGCGCCCGCGTGTCGGCCATCATTCGCGTCAGTTTCCACGCCGGCCAGTTCGCGCCCGAAACGGTCGCGGCGTGGCTTGCCTTCTACACCGAAGCGCAGCGTTCCGAAGCAGTGCGCCGCCTGCTGGTGCTCTATGCCCGCCGGCTGCACTCCAACCTGTCCGCAAGTCTGTCGCAGCTCTGCCCGAAAGAGGCGGCATGCCGCATCGCCGAGGCGACGGCCGCGCTGATCGACGGGCTCTACATCCGCCGGGCATTGGGCGCCGCACCTCTGACGACCGAGCGATCGATCGCGCTGGCGGAAGACGCCGTCGATGCCGCCCTTGCCCGCCTCGCAACCCGCCCAGACGAAGGAGCCGCCGCGTGAGCCTCGCCGAGAGCAAGAAGCCCAACATTCTGATCATCATGGTCGATCAGCTCAACGGAAAGCTTTTTCCGGATGGCCCGGCGGCGTGGCTGCATGCGCCGAATCTCAAAGCGCTGGCCGCGCGCTCCGCCCGCTTTGCCAACAATTACACCTCCTCGCCGCTCTGCGCGCCGGCTCGCGCCTCCTTCATGGCGGGGCAACTGCCGAGCCGCACCGGCGTCTACGATAACGCGGCCGAATACGTCTCCTCCATCCCCACCTTCGCCCATCATCTGCGCCGCGCCGGCTATTACACGGCGCTCTCCGGCAAGATGCATTTCGTCGGTCCCGACCAGTTGCACGGCTTCGAGGAGCGGCTAACGACGGATATCTACCCCGCCGATTTCGGCTGGACGCCGGACTACCGCAAGCCGGGCGAGCGGATCGACTGGTGGTACCACAATCTCGGCTCGGTGACGGGCGCCGGCGTGGCCGAGATCACCAACCAGATGGAGTATGACGACGAGGTCGCGTTTCTCGCCGAGCAGAAGATCTATCAGCTCGCGCGCGGCATCGGCACCGCGGATCACCGGCCCTGGTGCCTGACGGCCTCCTTCACCCATCCCCACGACCCCTATGTCGCCCGACGCTGGTTCTGGGATCTCTACGAGGACTGCGCCCATCTTCTGCCCGAGGTCGGCATGCTGGAGACGCAGGACCCGCACGCCGAGCGCCTGATCGCTGCCTGCGACTACGCCAGCTTCACGGTAACCGAGACAGACATCCGCCGTTCCCGGCAGGCCTATTTCGCCAACATCTCCTATATCGACGAGAAGGTCGGCCGGCTCGTGGACACGCTGGAGCGGACGCGCCAGCTGGACGATACGCTGATCCTGTTCTGCTCCGACCATGGCGATATGCTGGGAGAACGCGGCCTCTGGTTCAAGATGAATTTCTTCGAGGGCTCCGCCCGCGTGCCGCTGATGATCGCAGGCCCCGGCGTGACGCCCGCGCTGCACGAGGCGCCCGTCTCGAACCTCGACGTCACCCCCACGCTCTGCGACCTCGCCGGCATCTCGATGGATGAAATCATGCCATGGACGGACGGAGAAAGCCTGCTGCCGATCATCAACGGCACTGAACGCGTCTCGCCCGTGCTGATGGAATATGCGGCGGAAGGATCGGTCGCCCCGCTCGTCGCCATTCGTGAAGGCAAGTGGAAATACGTCCACTGCGCTGAAGATCCCGACCAGCTGTTCGATCTGGAAGCCGATCCGCTCGAGTTGGACAACCTCGCTCTCGCGCCCCCGACGAGCGCCATTGCCGCCACGCTGGAGGCCTTCCGCCAGATGCGCGACGCGCGCTGGGACATGGCGGCCTTCGATGCCGCCGTGCGCGAGAGCCAGGCCCGCCGATGGGTGGTCTACGAGGCGCTGCGCAACGGCGCCTACTATCCCTGGGACCACCAGCCGCTGCAAAAAGCCTCCGAACGCTACATGCGCAACCACATGAACCTCGATAATCTCGAAGAGTCGAAACGATTTCCACGAGGAGAATGAGGTGGCGAGAGCGAGAGCCAAGACGGCACCGGAGGGCCTGCGCAAGGCGGTTTTCTCCAGCGAGATTTTCGGTCCGGCTATCGATAGCCCGGCTGATGAGATCGTCAACGACGCTTGGGATGCCGAGACACCGGCACAGCGGATCAAGCTGGCGCGCCAGGCGCTGGATGTCGATCTGGACGCGATCGACGCCTACAATATTCTCGGCATCCATGCCGCGACGCATGCAGAGCGCATCGCGCTGTTCCGTGAGGCCGTCATCGTCGGTCAACGCCTGTTCGCGCCGATGCTGAACGACCCAACCGGCGACGGGGACGAAGACGTGAGCTGGTGGGGATTCCTCGGCACGCGGCCGTGGATGCGTGCCCAGCACAATCTCGGTCTTGCGCTGATCGCGGCGGGAGACCGAAACGAAGCCGTGGGCGTCCTGCGGCGTCTTCTGGCGCTGAACCCCAACGACAATCAGGGCATCCGCTCGCTGCTCCTGCAACTTTTTGCGGAGGCTGGCGATTACGACAATTGCCGCATCCTGGCTGCCGATTACGCCGAGGACGGATCGCTGGACTTCACCGCCACCCGGCTGCTGATCGACATCGCAACCCGTCGCAAGATGTCGTTCCCGGAGCAGATCGCCCGCGTCGAGGCAAGCAATGCGCATGCACTTCCTCTCCTGCTGACCGCCGCCCGGACGGGTAAATGGCCGAAGCGCCCGACAAACCAGATGATCGCCTGGGGCAGCAAGACGGAAGCGGAACTCTACCTCTCGACCTTCCAGGCGGCATGGACGCACAGCCCGAAGCTGCTCGCCGGCTTTCTCGAGGCGCATGCCGACGCGATGGAAAGAACGTCCGCTCCATCCAAGCCCCGCCCATCAAAGACTATCCCGAAGGACAAGACCTCATGAGAGCCCAGCCGAAAGCGTCCCACTTCATCGATGGCGCCTATGTCGAGGACACCGCGGGTACCCCGTTCGACAGCATCTACCCTGCAACGGGTGAGGTGATCGCACAGCTTCATGCCGCGACGCCTGAAATTGTGGAGCGGGCTGTGGCCGCGGCCAAGCGCGCGCAGCCGGAATGGGCGGCGATGAGCCCGACGGCGCGCGGGCGGATCCTGAAAAAGGCGGCCGACATCATGCGGGTGCGCAACCGCGAACTGTCGGAGCTGGAAACGCTCGACACCGGCAAGCCGATCCAGGAGACGATCGTCGCCGACCCCACATCCGGCGCCGACAGCTTCGAGTTCTTCGGCGGCGTGGCGCCAGCGGCGCTGAACGGCGAGCACATTCCGCTCGGGGCCGATTTCGCCTACACCAAGCGCGTCCCCATCGGCGTCTGCGTCGGCATCGGCGCCTGGAACTATCCCCAGCAGATCGCCTGCTGGAAGGCAGCGCCGGCGCTTGTCTCGGGCAATGCGATGGTGTTCAAGCCATCGGAAAACACGCCGCTCGGCGCCTTGAAGATCGCCGAAATCCTCATTGAGGCGGGGCTGCCGAAGGGACTGTTCAACGTCATCCAGGGCGACCGGGACACCGGCCCCCTGCTCGTCGGCCACCCCGATGTCGGCAAGGTATCGCTGACCGGCTCGGTGCCGACCGGACGCAAGGTCGCGGCGGCTGCCGCCGGCCAGCTGAAGCACGTCACAATGGAACTCGGCGGCAAGTCGCCTTTGATCGTGTTCGAGGATGCCGACCTCGACAGCGCCATCGGCGGCGCCATGCTTGGCAATTTCTACTCGACCGGCCAGGTCTGCTCCAACGGCACGCGCGTCTTCGTGCAGAAGGGCATCAAGGATCGCTTCCTTGAAGGCCTGAAGGCACGCACGGAAAAGATCGTGATCGGCGACCCCATGGACGAGGCGACCCAGCTCGGGCCGATGGTCTCAAGGGCTCAGCGGGACAAGGTGCTGGCCTACATCGAGACCGGCAAGACGGAAGGTGCAAGGCTCGTCACCGGCGGCGCCATCCCCAACGACGTGCCGGCCGAGGGTACCTACATCCAGCCGACCGTCTTTGCCGATGTCACCGACACGATGACCATCGCCCGCGAGGAGATCTTCGGCCCGGTCATGTGCGTGCTCGATTTCAACGGCGAGGACGAGGTGATCGCCCGCGCCAATGCGACCGAGTTCGGCCTGTCCGCAGGCGTCTTCACGAACGACATCGCGCGCGCCCACCGCGTGGTGGACCGGCTGGAAGCCGGCACGCTCTGGATCAACACCTACAATCTCTGCCCGGTCGAAATCCCCTTCGGCGGCTCAAAGCAGTCGGGCTTCGGTCGCGAGAACTCCGTGGCGGCGCTCCAGCATTACACCGAGCTGAAGACGGTCTATGTCGCGATGGGGAAAGTCGAGGCGCCCTATTGATGGGCGTCGCGTTCCATCACAAGGTCGTCGATATCCAGCTTCAAGGCCGTGGCGATGCGCTTGAGCACATCGACCGACACGGTCTTCCTGTTACTTTCGATGTCAGAGAGTTCTTGTTCGGAGATGCCTGCTGCCGCGGCGAGATCGGAGACGGAAAAGCCGCGATATTTGCGGAAGGTTCGTATACGACTGTCGGTCTCGAACAACTCGTAAACGAGTTCGGCCGGCCACGTCTCCTCTCCCGCGTTGATACGCGCCATGATCCGGTTTGCCTCGATCGTATCGATCATGTCCTCGAACTCGTCTTCTGGGACCAGCACGAAGGCCTTTCCGTCAATCACGGTTTTATCGAAAGCTCCCATGGTTCACTCCTTGTAGACGTCGCCGCGTGGCCCGACCTTGACGACGATAACGAGCGCGGTCAAAGAATCGACGATTGCACGATCCCCACCGATGCGGATCCGTACCATAGTGCCACCCTTCAGCGGCTTCGCATCCACGCTTTCGCCTCTAGCATACGCCTCGATCTTCTCGACGATCGCCTTTCGCCGTCGGGGCTGAACGCGCTTGAGATAACTTTCGGCCTGCTTGGAATAAGCGACGCGTCATGACCAAACGATACAGTACCCCAGCAGAGCTTTCAATCGCCTCGCAACCCCAAGCTATATAATAAACTTCTGATGGAGCCAGCAACATGACAGAAGCAGATTTCGTCATCATCGGCTCCGGCTCCGCCGGTTCCGCGCTCGCCTATCGCCTGTCCGAAGACGGCAAAAACACGGTGATCGTCATTGAGGCCGGCGGGTCGGATATCGGGCCGTTCATCCAGATGCCGGCGGCGCTCGCCTGGCCCATGAGCATGAAGCGATACAATTGGGGGTATTCCACGGAACCCGAGCCGAACCTTGACAATCGCCGCATCAGCGCGCCGCGCGGCAAGGTGATCGGCGGTTCGTCCTCGATCAACGGGCTGGTCTATGTGCGCGGCCATTCCGAGGACTTCAATCGCTGGGAGGCGCTCGGCGCACGCGGATGGGCTTACGCCGACGTGCTGCCCTACTTCAAGCGGATGGAGCATTCCCATGGCGGCGAAGCGGGATGGCGGGGCAATGACGGCCCGCTTCACGTGCGGCGCGGACCGGTCAAGAACCCCCTCTTCCACGCCTTCATCAAGGCCGGTAGCGAAGCCGGCTTCGAAATGACGGAGGATTATAACGGCTCCAAGCAGGAAGGCTTCGGCCTGATGGAGCAGACGATTCACAACGGACGCCGCTGGTCGGCCGCCAATGCCTATCTCCGTCCGGCCCTGAAGCGGGACAACGTCTCGCTGGTCCATGGGCTGGCACGCCGCATCGTCATCGAGAACGGTCGCGCCACCGGCGTGGAGATCGAGCGTGGCGGCGCGGTGGAGATCGTCAGGGCGAAGCGCGAGGTCGTCGTCTCGGCCTCGTCGTTCAATTCGCCGAAGCTGCTGATGCTCTCCGGCATCGGCCCGGGCGCGCATCTCCGGTCACTGGGCATCGAGGTCAAGGCCGACCGCCCCGGCGTCGGCGCCAACCTTCAGGACCATATGGAGTTCTACTTCCAGCAGGTCTCCACCAAGCCGGTCTCGCTCTATTCCTGGCTGCCCTGGTTCTGGCAGGGTGTGGCCGGTGCGCAATGGCTGATGACGCGAACGGGGCTCGGCAGCTCCAACCAGTTCGAGGCCTGCGCCTTCCTGCGGTCCGCACCGGGGTTGAAACAACCCGATATCCAGTATCACTTCCTGCCCGTCGCCATCTCTTACGATGGCAAGGCGGCGGCCAAAAGCCATGGCTTTCAGGTGCATGTCGGCTACAACCTGTCGAAATCGCGCGGGGCGGTGACCCTGCGCTCCTCCGATCCGAAAGCGGATCCCGTCATCCGCTTCAACTATATGAGCCATCCGGAAGACTGGGAGAAGTTTCGGCACTGCGTCCGCCTCACCCGCGAGATCTTCCGGCAGCCGGCATTCGACACCTATCGCGGACCGGAGATCCAGCCGGGCGAGACCGTCACCAGCGACGAGGATATCGACGCCTTCCTGCGCGCGCATCTGGAGAGCGCCTATCATCCCTGCGGCACCTGCCGCATGGGCGACGCGAACGATCCGATGACAGTCGTGGACCCGGAAACGCGCGTGATCGGCGTCGAGGGCCTGCGCGTCGCCGACAGCTCCATCTTCCCGCACGTTACCTACGGCAACCTCAACGGCCCCTCCATCATGACCGGAGAAAAGGCCGCGGACCATATTCTCGGCAAGCAGCCCCTGCCGCGTTCCAACCAGGCGCCATGGGTGAACCCGCGCGCAGAAACGGGCGGCCAGCGCACGTAACCGATATGGCGTCGTTCAGCCTGGCAATCCGATCGTACTGAGAAGTCGCACGAGATCGAGCCGACTGTTCAACCCGGTCTTTCGGAAGATCGACTTGACGTGTGTCCGCACCGTCTCCGAGCCCATCCCCAGCGCTTGCAGGGCACGGGGTTCCTCCCGGCCAGCAACGATCGCTTCGGCGACGCGGGCCTCGGCAGGCGTCAGATCGAAAAGTGCCCGGATCAGCGAAGCCGACGGTCTCGTTCCCCTATCTGCGGAAGTGGCCACGATGAGCGCAGTCGCTGCCCCGAAAATGTCGCGGGCTTGGCCTTGGACCGGCAGGATATGCAGGACGAGCGGAGCCTCGTCCTCTTCGCCCGGCACCGCGATCGACATCAGCGCGGCCTCCGGCGCATTGGCCGACAGCCGGGCAAGGGCGTCCTCCGTCCGTTTCGCGGCCGGAGCGAAGCCGATCCGCAGTCGGTTGTAGGCCGAAATCGACAATCTCTCGCCATGCGACAGAAAGCGATCATTGGCAGCACTGACGACGCCCTTCAAGGTAACGATAGCTGCCGCCACGCCGATAAGGCCGAGGCTATGGACGGCGACTTCGTCGCGCTGATGCTGCAGCTTTGCCGCCAGCAGGGCAGCGCGTGAGATATGCGGGCGCAACAGTTCCAGTTCCGCCATGGTGCCATCGGGGATAGGCCCCCGATCCCACAATTGCTCGACGGAAAAGAGCAGCATCTCGCCGCCGGGCATGGGCGCCGCCATGGCAGCACTCCAGCCGAAGCCACCCGGCCGCTTGTAATCTCTGATAATAGGCAGATTGTCGATTTCCTCGCGACTGAAAATGTCGATCTCGCGAATGAACCCGTATAACCGTTTCTTCAGAAGCCGGTGGAGCGGCTCATTTTTCCCATGCCACTCGCTTTTCATGTAACTCCGGCATTGCGTCTCCATCCGGGTCGATGCCGCCCAACGGGGAGACGTATCGATGGTGATCAGCGTACAGCCTTCGACGGCCAGGTGATCTGCCGCCGACTGCAGAGCCGTCGGCCAGTATTCCGGCAGCATGGCCGCTTCGTAGATCCCGCTGATGATGGTCATTCAGCCCCTTAACCGTTAAATCGTCAGGTCAGCATGACATCTGGTAGTCTTTCGATGACAAGCCGGCGCCACCCAGGAAAGGCGGGGTATGCCGTTCAAGCACGTTATGCCTGCCACGATGTCATCACACTTGCTCGGAGTGTCGTGATCGATAACGATACAGTGTTCTTTAGCCCTGTAAACATCTCAAGGCACGTCGGAACTATTGTTTGCGAACAGCGGTGCTAAGGCGATACGACACGCGGCCGTACAGACTTTTGTGCGAGTAAACGCGAGAGCATTTCTCTTGCGAAACCGGTGGTCGGTATTTCGATCAACCTATAGAACACACCACCAACCACGAAAGAGGCAATCATGCAGAACGGAAGGAAGATAAAACCGTTGCTGGCGAAGACGGATTTGAAAGCTACCCGATATGCCACATGAATGAAAAGGATATGCGTCAAGTAGAGAGAATAGGAAGCATTGCCGGCAGAAACGAGCCAGTTGGGTATCCTGGTCCAAACGCCTGTTACCTCAAGTGCAAGCAATCCGTAGACGAAGAGCACGGAAGGAACAGAGTAGAATGCTACGCGCGACCAGCCACGGAAACCATCGAGGATCTCGTTGATCTGTAGCAGGACAGCACTGGTGGAAAACCAGATGAGTGCGGCAATAAGCGGGATTGCCCCGGCTTTGAGGCGTCCCGTCTTGTAGGCGAGACCGATGAAGCAGCCGGCGATAAACTCCAAGACATAGAGATTTGCGATGAAGCTCAGATAGAGATTGTCGACCTGGAATCCGCTCAGGAGAAGATTTCCGATCGTCACCAGCAGGCCCCACGCCAGAAGCGCGACCGGAAGCCGTTTGATGGGTATAAGTATCATCAAAGAAAAAAACACGACATAGAACATCATCTCGTAGGACAGCGTCCATGCAACGGGAACCAGCGGAAGCGCATGGGACGGAAGCAAGGTATAGGACGCGAAGAGGTCGACGCCACCGTGATCGGCGTTCACGCCACCAGGGTTGTACAGCCAGTATAGCGTCAGGAGGATCGTCAAGAACCAGTATGGAGGATATATGCGGGCTATTCTCGCAATGGCAAAGTCTCGTGCGCTCCCATCGGCGCCGAACCGGGCATAGGAAGTGACGACCATTACCACGCCACTCACGACGAAAAAGATATCGACGCCGCCTTTGCCAATCGCAAGGAATGGCTGGTAAAACGCTCCGCCAGCATAGTCCTTGCTCAACGCGAAGAGGTGATAAATGACGACAGATAAGCAGGCTATGGCTCTTACTGCCTGAATACTTTTCAATTTCATTTAAAATTCCTCACGCGGGATCTATAAAAAGCCGTCCGAGAAAATTTAACGGCAGCTCATGCTTCCATCGAAACTGACATTCGGAAGACGGATGTCGTGCGATCTTAAATCGCCGCTCCGCTCCCACGCCTCCCCCATTCGGGTGAGAACCGTTGAGTAAATTTAGATTATTCTAAAAAGGAAGATCGCCGCCGTTTTCGTATGGACGACCTGCGCGGAGCAGGACGCGGTGACAGGAGCTCCAGGGGCCGTCATGAAGAACGGCGATGTGGTCTCAGACCTTACGGGTGCCGTGTGACAACCGGTCACGGCCGATTTTTTCCGATTTTACCGCATCGGAGTGATATTTGCTCCGATCCCCAGCCATTTGAAATCCGTTTTTCTGTCTTTGATCACCGAAGGCTGCGATAAAGGCGGCAACCATACAGGATAACCCATGACATCCACGTCCCTTGAAACAACTGCTGCGGCGCTGGCCCGGCAGCTGGAATGTCTCACCCTCGGCGAGAGACTGGCGCTGGTCGCGTCTCTCGACGGGCGTGCCGTGTTCACCACCAGCCTCGGCATCGAGGATCAGGTCATCACAGCGGCCATCGGCACGGCGAAGCTCGACATCGCGGTGTCCACGCTCGAAACCGGCCGCCTGTTCAACGAGACCGTCGCGTTGATCGACACGACCGAGGCGACCTATGGCATCCTCATCAAGCGCTTTCATCCCGAGCAGGCCGATATAGACGCCTATGCCGCGCGCTATGGCCTGAACGGCTTCTACGAAAGCATCGAGGCACGTCACGCATGTTGCGGCGTTCGCAAGGTGAAGCCGCTCGCGCGGGCGCTCGCGGGCGCCACCTACTGGATCACCGGCCTGCGCCGCGGTCAGTCCGGCAACCGTGCCGATACGCCCTTCGCCGAAGCCGATCTCGAGCGAGGCCTGATCAAGATCAATCCGCTGGCGGATTGGGATATCGACACGATCCGCGCATATGTCGTGGCCGAGGCGATCCCCGTCAATCCACTGCACGCCCGCGGTTATCCCTCGATCGGCTGCGAGCCCTGTACGCGGGCCATCAAGCCCGGCGAGCCGGAGCGCGCCGGACGCTGGTGGTGGGAGAACGACGAAACCCGCGAATGCGGGCTGCACGTGGCGGAAGCCGCTTCGCAGCCCATACCCGACACGAAAAAGGTCATGGCCGGTAGCGCCGCCTGACGCGCGCCCCGCCTGCCCCCGCCCGAACGAGACTGGAGACGACCCGATGTCCCTGACGCTTCCGGAAACGGAACTTCACAATCCGCAGAGCGCCCGTCCGCCGCTCGATCCGCATCTCAAGGCGCTTGAGAACGAAGCCATCCACATCTTCCGCGAAGTGGCCGGCGAGTTCGAAAAGCCCGTCATGCTGTATTCCGTCGGCAAGGACAGTGCCGTTCTCCTGCACCTTGCGCGCAAGGCCTTCTACCCTGGCCGCGTACCGTTTCCGCTGCTGCATGTGAACACCGGCTGGAAGTTCGCCGAGATGATCGCCTTCCGCGACGAGATCGTTAAACGCTACGACCTCGATCTGATCGAACACATGAACCCGCGCGGTGCGGCGGAGAACGTCACGCCGTTCACCCATGGCTCGGCGCTCTACACCGACATTATGAAGACCGAGGCTCTGCGCCAGGCGCTGGACGCCGGCGGCTTTGACGCGGCCTTCGGCGGCGCCCGGCGCGACGAGGAAGCCAGCCGCGCCAAGGAGCGGATCTACTCCTTCCGCACGCCCGACCACCGCTGGGACCCCCGCAACCAGCGCCCGGAACTCTGGAACGTCTATAACGGCATGATCCGCAAGGGCGAGAGCGTGCGCGCATTCCCGCTGTCGAACTGGACCGAGGTCGATATCTGGCGCTACATCCAGGCCGAGGAAATTCCGATCGTGCCTTTGTACTTCGCGGCGGAACGTCCCGTGGTCGAGCGCGACGGCATGATGATTCTTGCGGAAGATCCGCGGCTGGAGCTTCTGCCCGGCGAAGCCAGGCGTCAGGAGCGGATCCGTTTCCGCACGCTCGGCTGTTTCCCGTTGACCGGCGCGATCCGGTCCAGCGCGACCACGCTCGACGACATCATCACAGAACTCGAGACCGCGACCGTCTCCGAACGTCAGGGCCGCGCCATCGATCGGGACCAGTCCGGTTCGATGGAGAAGAAAAAACGCGAAGGATATTTCTGATGACCGTTTCCGCTTCTACAGGTACCCAGGGCACCCTCCAGAGCGCCGCCCGCACGGGTGACGCCCTGGGGGAAACCAAGGTCTCCGGCGGCAACGTCACTGCCTTCACCGGGTCTGAAGCACGCGCGCCGCGCGACAGCCGTCCCCTGCGCCTCATCACCTGCGGCAGTGTCGATGACGGCAAGTCGACGCTGATCGGCCGGCTGCTCTGGGACACCAAGGCTGTCAAGGAAGATCAGGCGGCAACGCTCGCCCGCGATTCGAGCGGCAAGCAGAACGATCTCGGCCTGCCGGACTTCGCGCTGCTGCTCGACGGTCTCCAGGCCGAGCGCGAACAGGGCATCACGATCGATGTCGCCTATCGCTATTTCGCGACCGAGAACCGTTCCTTCATCGTTGCCGATACCCCCGGCCATGAGCAGTACACCCGCAACATGGCGACTGGCGCCTCCACGGCCGATCTCGCCATCCTGCTGGTCGATGCCCGCGTCGGTCTGCTCGAACAGACGCGCCGCCATGCCACCATCGCCACGCTGATGGGCATTCGCCAGTTCGTGCTCGCGGTCAACAAGATCGACCTGACCGGCTACGATCGCGCCCGCTTCGACGCGATCAGCCATGATTTCCGCGAACTCGCTCTGTCGCTCGGCGTGCGTCAGGTGACGGCCATCCCGGTGTCTGCGCTGAAGGGCGAGAATGTCGTCTATGACGGCAGCGCCTCCATGCCCTGGTATGACGGCCCGACGCTGGTCGAGGTTCTGGAGCTGGCAACTGTCCGCTCCGGCCAGACGACCGGCTTCCGCCTTCCGGTCCAGCGCGTGTCCCGTCCGGGCGAAAGCTTCCGCGGCTATCAGGGCACCGTTGCCGGCGGCTCGGTCAAGCCCGGCGACAGTGTCGTCATCCTGCCCTCGGGCATGGTCGCCAACGTCACCAAGATCGTCACCTTCGACCTCGTGCGCAACGCGGCCGTCGCCGGCGACGCGATCACGCTCGTGCTCGACCGTCAGGTGGACGTTTCGCGCGGCGACATGATCGTCGCCATCGACAGCCAGCCCCAGACCGGCGTCGCCTTCGATGCGCAGATCGTTGCCCTGCAACCGGACGGCATCCAGCCGAACAAGCGCTACTGGCTGAAAAGCGGCTCCCGCCGCCAGCGCGTCAGCGTCGAACCGGTCAGCCAGCTGGACCTGAAGAGCGGCAAATGGGGGCCGTCCGAGGCACTCTCCATGAATGCCATCGGCAAGGTGCATCTGGCCTTCGACGAACAGGCGATGTTCGATGCCTACGAGCAGAACCGCACGACCGGCGCCTTCATCCTGATCGACCCCGACACCAACAACACGGTGGCCGGCGGCATGATCACGGGCAAGCGCTCTTCGCTGGGCGGCATCCATACCGAGGAAACCCGCGTCCTCCTCTCCCTGCCCGCCGATCTCGCGGACCGGATCCTCGCAAGCGACCTCGTTGCAGGCCATCGTGACGAACTGGAAGTCCGCCGCGTCACGGCTGCCCGCGCACAGGACCTGCTGGACGAACTCGACGGCTAGAGTTTGTCAGGGATAAGCGGAATCCGGTTATCCCTGACAAACGGCCACAGGCGAATCCAGAGTCTGGCAGGTTCGGAATGAACCTGACAAACTTTGATGCCGAGGAAAGCCAAAAGGTAAGCCTTGACCTTCCAATCGTTGGAAGCCCTATCATGGGGACGCTTCTGAAAGGAGACGTCCCCATGATTGCGTTCGATATACCCGATATGACCTGCGCCCACTGCAAGAGCACGGTGGAAAAAGCGATTCGCAGCGTCGATGGCAAAGCCGGCGTCGGCATCGACCTCACGGCAAAGACAGCGGATGTGGAAACAGCCGCAAGAGCCGAAGAGATCGCCGGCGCCATCAAGGCGGCCGGATACACGCCCGCTCTCCGCACATGCCTTTGATGCTGTGCCGCTGATCGGTGGGTTGCCGGGCAGCAAAAGACGACCGCCGTCGATCACCGCGATATGTCCATCCTGCCCCTTGACCTTCCCATGATGGGAAGGACTACCTATATCGGCAGATGACAGAAGGGATAGTTCCCATGACGGCCCATACCCCGCTTCAACCACCTCTGACCGCCTCGAAAACGACGACGCTCGCCATCGACGGCATGAGCTGCGCAGCCTGCGTGGCACGCGTCGAGAAGGCCTTGGCCGCCGTGCCGGGCGTGATCGGCGCCAGCGTCAACCTCGCGACCGAGCGGGCAACCGTGACGCATGACCCAGGCCTTGAGCCGAACAGAATGGCCGAGGCGATTAAAGCCTCCGGCTATACGCCAAGGCTTGCCACCCACGCGATTGCCATTGAGGGCATGAGCTGCGCATCCTGCGTCGGGCGTGTGGAGAAGGCGCTGTCGGCGGCGCCCGGCGTGCAGGAGGCCAGCGTCAATCTGGCAACGGAAACGGCGACCGTCAGGCTGATCGAGGGAGCCGACATCGCCGCCATCGAAGCCTCCGTGATAAAGGCAGGCTATGCCGTGCGTCCACAGACCGCAGATCGGATGGCGACCGATGCCGACGAAACGGGCGACCGCCAATCGCGCGAGGCCGCACGGCTCGCCCGCGCCTTTGCCATCGCCGCTGCGCTCACTTTGCCGCTCGTCCTCCTCGAAATGGGCTCGCATCTCGTGCCTGCCATCCACCACTGGGTGATGGCGACGCTCGGGCTGGACCTGAGCCGCCGCCTGCAATTCGCGCTCGCGACACTGGTTCTTTTCGGACCCGGCCTCACCTTCTTCCGCAAGGGTGTGCCAAACCTGCTGCGGCTGGCGCCCGATATGAACGCGCTGGTCGTGCTCGGCACGATGGCGGCCTGGTCCTATTCGCTCATGGCCACCTTCCTCCCATCGATACTGCCGCCGGGCACCGACAACGTCTATTTCGAAGCCGCCGCCGTCATCGTCACGCTCATCCTGCTCGGCCGGATGCTGGAAGCCCGCGCGAAAGGCCGCACCGGTCAGGCGATCCGCCGGCTGATGGGCCTTCAGGCGCGGACAGCGCGCGTGATCCGGGCAGAGGGCGTGGTGGAGGTTCCCGTCAGCGCCGTGAAGCGCGGCGACCGCGTGCTGATCCGCCCGGGCGAAAAAATCCCCGTCGATGGCGAGGTCACGGAGGGTCGCTCGCTGGTCGATCAGTCGATGATGACGGGCGAGCCCCTGCCCGTGGCTGTCTCCGAAGGCGCGCCCGTCGTCGGCGGCACGATCAACGGCACAGGCACCTTCACCTTCGTGGTGACGAAGACCGGAGCGGACACGCTGCTGTCGCAGATCATCCGCATGGTCGAGACGGCGCAAGGGGCAAAGCTGCCCATTCAGGCGGCGGTGGACCGCATCACCGCCCGCTTCGTGCCTGCGGTGCTTGCCGCCGCGCTGCTGACCTTCGCGGCATGGCTGATCCTCGGGCCGACGCCGTCGCTCGCCCATGCGACGATCAACGCCGTCGCCGTCCTCATCATCGCCTGCCCTTGCGCCATGGGGCTGGCGACACCGACCTCAATCATGGTCGGCACCGGGCGCGCCGCCGAACTCGGCATCCTTTTCCGCAGGGGCGACGCCCTGCAGGGTCTGCGCGATGTCGATGTCGTCGCCTTCGACAAGACGGGAACGCTGACGCAAGGCAAGCCGGAGCTGACCGACTTGGTGCTGATGCGGGACTTTGAGCGGGCCGATGTGCTGCGGCGCGTCGCAAGCCTCGAGGCGCGGTCCGAGCATCCGATTGCCGCCGCCATCGTCTCGGCGGCCGAGCGTGAGGGGCTGACCCTGATGAACGTTACCGATGTCGCGGCCCTTCCCGGCTCCGGCGTCAAGGGCATCATCGACGGAGAAGTCGTCTTGGTCGGTTCGAACCGCGCCATGCGCGACGACGGCATCGACGTTTCCGCGCTTGCCACGCAGGCAGCCGAGCTTGGCGATGCCGGCAAATCGCCGCTCTATGCCGCGATCGACGGCAGGCTCGCAGCCATGATCGCCGTGTCCGATCCGGTCAAGGCCAACAGCGCGTCGGCGATTGCGGCCCTGAAAGCCAGCGGCCTCAAGGTCGCAATGATCACCGGCGACAACAGCCGCACCGCCCATGCCGTTGCCCGCTCGCTCGGCATCGACGAGGTGGTCGCAGACGTGCTGCCCGGCGGCAAGGTCGATGCGGTAAAGGCGTTGCGTCGAAACGCCCGTGTCGCTTTCGTCGGCGACGGCATCAACGATGCGCCCGCCTTGTCGGAAGCCGATATCGGCATTGCCCTGGGCACCGGAACCGACATCGCCATGGAAAGTGCCGATGTCGTGCTGATGTCGGGCGATCTCGCCGGCGTGCCGCGTGCCATCGCAATCAGCACGGCGACGATCCGCAACATCCGCCAGAATCTGTTCTGGGCCTTTGCCTATAATGTCAGCCTCGTGCCGGTTGCCGCAGGCATTCTCTATCCCGTCAACGGCATGCTGCTGTCCCCGGTCCTTGCCGCCGGCGCCATGAGTCTCTCCAGCGTTTTCGTTCTCGGCAATGCCCTGCGCCTGCGCCGCTTCTCACCCGCAATCCAACCGGAAAGGACGCCATCATGAATATCGGCGAAGCCTCCAAGGCCTCCGGCGTCTCCACCAAGATGATCCGCTACTACGAGCAGATCGGTCTGATCGCCCCGGCGCACCGCAGCGAGGCACAGTACCGGACCTATGAAGACGCCGACATTCACACGCTGCGCTTCATCCGCCGCGCCCGCGATCTCGGCTTTTCGGTCGAGCAGATGAAGACCCTGCTGGCGCTCTGGCAGGATCGCGGTCGAGCCAGCAGCGACGTGAAGGCCATCGCGCTTGAGCACATCGCCGAACTCGATCGCAAGGCCGCCGCCATCGCCGCGATGACGGCAACGTTGCGCCATCTCGCCAGCAACTGCCACGGCGACGACCGCCCGGACTGCCCGATCCTCGACGACTTCGCCGATGCGCCGCCCGAGACGGATATGCCGGAGGTCTCCTCCCGCTTCGGCATCGCGAACATCGGGTAGACTCTGTCAGGTTCATTCTGAACCAGCCAGACTCTGGCTTCCCCAGTGGTCGTTTGTCTCTTCGGGATAACCGGATTCCACTTATCCCTGACAAACTCTAGAGTATTTCCAGCCGGAGCGGAATCGCTCCGGCGTCGGATAATGCGGAAAGGCTCCAGAGCGCCGGTATGCCTCAGCATTGTGCTGCGATGCGCACACAGTAAGATGGTCTGGCGTCAAGCGGGAGGACATGCATGTTTCTGACGGAGAAGGATCTGGTCGATCTCGTGGCGTTTCGGCACGACCTGCACCGCCATCCGGAAGTTTCCGGCGAGGAGCGGGAAACGGCCGCGCGGGTCGAGGCGCATCTGGCGGCGCTGAAGCCCGATCGCATCTTCACGGGCCTTGGCGGATACGGCGTGGCGGCGGTGTTTGCCGGCGCGGCACCCGGGCCGACGCTGCTCTTCCGTTGCGAACTCGACGCCCTGCCGATCCCCGAAATCTCCGATGCCGCGCATCGCTCCGAAATCTCCGGCAAGGGCCACCTCTGCGGGCATGACGGGCATATGGCGATCATTGCGGCGCTCGGTCGCGGCCTTGCCCGTCGGCGCCCGGCACGCGGACGGGTCGTGCTGATGTTCCAGCCGGCCGAGGAAACCGGCGCGGGCGCAGCCGCCGTCATCGCAGATCCCGCCTTCGCGGGGATCAGGCCGGATCTGTCCTTCTCGCTGCACAACCTGCCCGGCCTGCCGCTCGGCCATGTCGCGCTCGCCTCCGGCCCGGTCAACTGCGCCTCGCGCGGCCTGCGCATCCTTCTCGACGGCAAGACGGCGCACGCCTCCATGCCCGAGACCGGCCTCTCCCCCATGCGGGCCGTCTCCCGCCTGATGCCGCAATTGACGGACCTCGGCCGGGGGATCTTCCCGTCAGCGGACTTCGCCATGGTGACGCTCACCCATGCCGTGCTCGGCGAACCCGCGTTCGGCATTGCGCCCGGGCGGGCAGAAGTGTGGGCGACACTGCGGACCCTGACCGATGCCGGCATGGCCGATCTCTGCGCCCTTGCCGAAGCCCTGATCTCGCAGACGGCGGCGCAGGAGCGGCTGGTTCTCTCCTACCATTACGAGGACATTTTCCATCATTGCGAGAACGCCCCCGAAGCGGTCGCCCATCTGCGGCAGGCGCTGAGCGACGAGGGCATCGGCCATGACGCGACGGTTCTCCCCATGCGGGCTTCGGAGGATTTCGGCCGCTTCGCCGCCTGCGGTCCATCGGCCATGCTGTTCCTCGGCAGCGGCGAGGCGCATCCGGCGCTGCACAATCCCGACTATGATTTTCCGGATGTGCTGATCGAGCGCGGCGCACGCATCTTCCTTCGCGTCATCGATAATGTATTAGAACTGTCGTAAATTCCATCTTGGATCTGTCGTCGCCCTTGTCTCGCCATGATGGCATCCCATCTGTTGTGCACTGCACCATGCGCCACCCTGCCTTTCCGGGTCCGGCCCAGAGCCTGGAGACGGCCCATGCGAAAACTATCCGATACGATCGAGCGTCTGGCACGCTTGAAAACCCGGCCCGAAGGTCTTCGGCCCTCCGGGTCCGCCTCCCTGCGGCCACTGGAGATCGTCGGCAGCAATCCCGGCGCGCTCGCAGGCTGGTACAGCATGCCCGAAAAGACGAAAGGCGCGCCGCCGCTGGTCGTCGTGCTGCACGGCTGCACCCAGAATGCCGCCGGCTACGATCGCGGCTCCGGCTGGTCGGCGCTCGCGGAGGATTACGGCTTCGCCGTCCTCTTCCCCGAACAGAGCCGCGCCAATAACGGCAATCTCTGCTTCAACTGGTTTGCAAAACCCGATGTGACGCGCGGATCCGGCGAGGTCCTGTCGATCCGCGAGATGATCGCCACGATGATAGCGGATCACGGGGTCGATCCGCGCCGGGTCTACGTGACCGGGCTATCGGCGGGCGGTGCCATGGCGAATTCGCTGCTCGCCGCCTATCCTGAAATCTTTGCGGGCGGCGCCATCATCGCGGGCCTGCCGCACGGCGTTGCCGGCAGCGTTCCCGAAGCCTTCGACCGCATGCGCGGCCATGGCCTGCCGGATGCGGACAAGCTGCAAGCCCTGCTTTCCGCGGCATCCCCGCACAAAGGCCCCTGGCCGACCGTCTCGATCTGGCAGGGTACGGCCGACAGCACGGTTGCCGACACCAATGCCGGGGCGCTCATCGATCAATGGCGCGGCGCGCTCGGTGTCGTTGCACGTCCGGAACGGGTCGAAACCGTCGATGGTCAGGAACGGCACATCTGGGTGGACGGCGCCGGGCGCGAAGTGCTGGACCTCTTTCTCGTGCGCGGCTTGGGCCATGGCACGCCGCTCGATCCGCAGAGCGGTTACGGCGAAGCAGCCCCCTACATGCTGGATGCCGGTATTTCCTCTACGGTCCACATCGCCCGCAACTGGGGCATCATCCCCTCCTTCGAGAAGAAGACGCGTTCTGCAAAGGTCGAGGCAGGGACAGCCGGATACAACACCTCTTCGCAAGCCTCTGCTTCCTCTTCGGGCAAACCCGAAAGCGTCAAGGATGTCATCGAGAACGCGCTCCGCGCCGCCGGCCTCATGAAGTAAGCGTCCCCAATTTTAGAAAGCCCCGCGCCAATCTCCATTCCCGCCATACGCCTCTGGACCGATGTGGCCGGCTGAGGCAAAGTCGAGCTGATAGGGCTTCCGCCTGATTGCCTCCTAATGGCATTGTTCTGGCGCTGAGCAACGCCACCCTGCCGTCATGCTCGGCATATGGCCTTGGCACGGAGGAGAAGGGGAAGGTCGATGAGGGGGATGCAAGACCGATGAATTTCTTCGAGAGCCTCCTCGTCCTCCTTCTCGTCGCCATCGCCCTTTTACAGGTGTCGCGAAGGCTCGCGGTACCCTATCCGTCCATGCTGGCCATGGCCGGCGTTGCGGCGGCGCTCGTTCCGGGCGTTCCCTATATCGCGCTGGAGCCGGAAACCGCGCTTGCGCTGTTTATCGCGCCGGCGCTCATGGATGCCGCCTTCGACTTTCCGGTCAACACCGCGCGGCGCTACTGGGCGGCGCTGATCGTCTTTGCCGTCGGCGGTGTCGTGGCAACCGCCGCAGCCGTCGCCTTCATCGGCTGGTCCTATGCCGGCCTGCCGATCGCCGCCGCGCTGGTGCTGGGCGCTATTGTTGCGCCGCCGGATGCAGCAGCGGCAACCGCCGTTCTCTCTGGCATGTCCATTCCCCGCAGCACGGACGCGGTCCTGCGCGGCGAGAGCCTTTTCAACGACGCGGCCGCCCTGCTGATCTTCGGCGCGGCGCTTTCCGTGCAGACATCTGGCGGGCTCGGACCGACGGTCGCCCTTCATTTCGCCATCGCCGCGCCGGGTGGCATCCTGCTGGGCATGGCCACGGCCTGGGTTTCCTCGCGTGTCACCGGTTATGTCGCGGGAACGCTTGGCGGCAACCTCTTGCAATTCGTACAGACATTCCTGCTCTGGATCGTCGCCGAACATCTCGGCCTGTCAGCGGTGCTGGCCATCGTCGCCTTCGCCATGACGATTGCGGCCAGCAACACCAGCCGATCCTCTGCCCGCATGCGCGTCCAGTCCTATGCCGTCTGGAGCGCCGTCGTCTTCGTGCTCAACGTCATGGCCTTTCTGCTCATGGGCATGCAGGTGCGCGATATCATCGGGAACATGACGACCGAGAGATTGATCCACGCGTCCGGCTTCATCGCCGCCGTCGTCATGACCGTCATCGTGGTTCGTTTCGTCATCTGCATCGGCTTCAACCGCGTCCGCAATGCTCTCCTGAGCGGCGAGGAACAGACGAATGTGCGCCAATCGGTTCTTGCGGCATGGTGCGGCATGCGCGGCCTTGTTACGCTGGCAACGGCCTTCGCGCTACCCGCCGATTTCCCTCAAAGGGATCTCGTGCTGCTGGCCGCCTTCGCCGTCGTCCTCGCGACCCTTGTCCTTCAGGGGCTGACGCTCGCGCCGCTCATCCGGCTGCTCCGCCTAGACCAGCGCGAACAGGGCGCCCGCGACATGACCGGTTTCCGCCTGGAAATCGCATCGGCCGGGCTCGACAGAATCGGCAACCGGACGGGAGCGGAAGCCGAACTCGTGCGCAACAAGTTCGCCATCGAAAGGGCGGCACTGGCCGATACCGAGGGTGCCGACGCGTTGCAGACCTACCGCGCGCTGGCGCTGGAAGCGATCGACGCCCAGCGCAAGGCGCTGGAGCGGCTGCGAACCGGAAACCGGCTGAATGTCGACGAGTACAATATGCTCCTCGAAGAGATCGACTGGCGCGAACTCGCCGTTCTCCCCGATGACCAGCGGCGCATAGAAGAAACGTGACCGTCCTGCCGCCGATCAGCCGGTCGGAAAGAACCTGTTGTCGGGCCGTGGCAGGCCGAGATGGTCGCGTAGCGTCGTGCCATCATATTCCTTGCGGAACCGGCCGCGCCGCTGGAGTTCCGGAACGAGCCGATGCGCCACGTCATCGAGCCCTTGCGGCAGGTAGGGAAAGACCACGTTAAACCCATCCGATCCTTCCGTATCGATCCATGTCTCCATTTCGTCGGCCACGCTTTCCGGTGTGCCGACAAAGGCAAGGCCGGAATAGCCGCCATAGCGCTGCGCCAGCTGCCGCACGGTCAGCATCTCGGTCTCGGCAAGCCGCAACACCTGCTGGCGGCCCGTCTTGCTGGCATTCGTTTCGGGAAGGTCGCGCGGCAGCGGGGCGTCGAGATCGAAGCCCGAGGCATCGAGACCGAGCGCGATGGAGAGGGAGGCGATGCCGCTTTCGAAATGCACCAGACTGTCGAGCAGCGCGCGCTTGGCCCTCGCCTCCTCGATCGTGTCGCCGATGACGATGAAGGCCGCCGGCAGGATCTTCAGATGGTCCCGCGACCGGCCGAGCGCTTGAAGCCGCCCCTTGATGTCGGCGAAAAGCTCCTGCCCGCCGGCGAGATCGCGCGGCGCCGCGAAGATGACCTCCGCCGTTTCCGCGGCAAGCTGGCGGCCGGGCTCGGATTGCCCCGCCTGCACGATGACGGGCCAGCCCTGCGGCGGACGGGCGATGTTGAGCGGGCCGCGCACGTCGAGGCTCGGCCCGTGATGGTCGAGCACATGCATGCGTTCGGGATCGAAGAACAGTCCGCTCTCCTGATCGCGCAGGAAGGCGTCATCCGCGAAACTGTCCCAGAGGCCGGTGACCACATCGAAGAATTCGCGCGCCCGGTGATAGCGTTCGCCATGCTCCACATGCTCGTCCAAGCCGAAATTGAGCGCGGCATCGGGGTTCGAGGTGGTGACGATGTTCCAGCCGGCCCGGCCATCGCTGATATGATCGAGCGAGGCGAAGCGCCGGGCGATATGATAGGGCGCATCGAACGTGGTGGAGGCCGTGGCAACGAGGCCGATCCGCTCGGTGACGGCAGCCAGCGCCGAGAGCAGCGTGAAGGGCTCGAATGACGTCACCGTATGGCTGCGTTTCAACGCCTCCACCGGCATGTTGAGCACGGCCAGATGATCCGCCATGAAGAAGGCATCGAACTTCGCCGCTTCCAGCGTCTGGGCGAAGTGCTTCAGATGCCTGAAGCTGAAATTTGCGTCCGGTGCGGACCCGGGATAACGCCAGGCGCCGGTGTGGAGGCTGACAGGCCGCATGAAGGCGCCGAGATGCATCTGCTTGGACATGGGCTCTTCCTTGGAGTTCGCCCGGTGACCTGATCACGGGCCTTGAAGCGAAAACGACGAGAGAGTCAGCGATGGTCCAGACGCTCGACCAGCCGGTCGCCGAGCCACTGGATCGCGCAGACGAGCACGATGAGCACAACGACCACCGCGACCATAACCGTCGTCTCGAAGCGCTGATAGCCGTAGCGGATGGCGAGATCGCCGAGCCCCCCGGCACCGATGGCGCCCGCCATGGCCGAAGCGCCGATCAGCGTGACGAGCGTCACGGTAAAGCCGGCGACGATGCCCGGCAGCGCTTCGGGCAGCAGCACCTCGCGCACGATCGTCCAGCGATTGCCGCCCATGGAACGCACCGCCTCGATCAGCCCGCGATCCACCTCGCGCAGCGACACCTCCGCGATGCGCGCATAATAGGGCGTGGCGGCGATGGACAGCGGCACGATGGCCGCCCAGGTGCCGATGGAGCTGCCGACGATCAGGCGCGTGACGGGGATCAGCGCCACGAGGAGAATGATGAACGGCACCGAGCGGAAGCCGTTGACGACGGCGCCGAGCAGGCGGTTGACCCACAGGTTCTCCGAAATGCCGCCCTTGCCGGTCATCACGAGGGCAAGACCGAGCGGCAGGCCGGCGACCAGCGAGATGATGCCGGAGGCGAGCGTCATCAATACGGTCTCCCAGAGAGACCGCATCAGAAGATCAAACATGATCGGCGACATGACCCGTGGTCTCCACATGGGCGCCGTGGCGCGTCAGGAAAGCGATTGCCTGCGACAGCGAGCCACCGGCAGGAAGTGTGATGAAGAAGCGGCCGACCGCCTGCCCCTGGATATGATCGATACCGCCATGCACCAGCCGAACCGGCGCACCGAGTTCGATGGACAGCGCGGGAAGCAGCGTCGCCGCCTCCGGGCCGACCAGATCGACGGTGAGAACCATCTCGCCTCTCGCCGCAAGCTCTGCGCCGATGGCGGGTGGCAGCCTGGGACGGATGGCACCGAGCAGGCTCTTCGTGGTCTCGGCCTTCGGATCCGAAAATACGGACCAGACCGGCCCGTCCTCGACGATTCTGCCGGCATCGATGACCGCCACACGGTCTGCAATGCCTCGCACGACCTCCATCTCATGCGTGATGAGAAGGATGGTCAAGCCGAGGCGCGTGTTGATGTCCTTCAGGAGCGCGAGGATCGAGGCCGTCGTTTCCGGATCGAGTGCGGACGTCGCTTCGTCGGAGAGCAGCAGCGCAGGGCGGGCCGCCAGCGCCCGGGCGATGCCGACGCGCTGCTTCTGCCCGCCGGAGAGGGCCGAGGGATAGGCATCGGCCTTGGCCGAAAGCCCGACGAGATCGAGCAGCTCCGCCGCGCGTCTGCGCCGTTCTGCCCGAGGCATGCCCTCGATCTTCAGCGGCAGCATGACGTTTTCGGCGACGGTCTTGGCCGAGAGCAGATTGAAGTGCTGGAAGATCATGCCGATGCGGCGGCGCACGGGCTGGAGTTCGGCTTCGGACAGTCCCGTAATGTCGCGGCCTTCGATCTCGATCGTCCCTCGATCGGGACGCTCCAATCCGTTCAGGCAGCGGATCAGCGTCGACTTGCCCGCGCCGCTGCGACCGATGATGCCGAGGACCTCACCCTTGCGGACCGAAAGCGAAATGCCGTCCAGCGCCGCCGTCTCGCCAAAATGACGGAAGACGCCATCGAGCCGCACGACCGGCACATCCGCCACACCTGACGTCTCCGAGCGGTCGGCGTCAGCCACGGCGCTCGTGGCGATTGCGCTGGCAGTCATTGTCATTCTCACGTCCTTCCCCGCCGCAACGGCGAACGGCTCGCGGCAGCCGGGGCCGCGAGCCGTCTCCTGTCTTTTGTGCCGATGGGCTTAGTATGCGCTGATGCCCGTTCCCTTGTATACACGGTCGAACTCGGCCTTCACCGTCTCGTTCTGGTAGGACGAGACCAGCGTCTTCACCCAGGGCGCATCCTTCTGGTCTTCCTTCACCGCAATGAAGTTGCGGTACGGGTTGCCGTCCACGGGCTCCTGCGCAATCCGGTTTTCCGGCGTCAGGCCGCTCTTCAGCGCCCAGTCCGTGTTGACGACGGCAGCGTCGAGATCGTCGATGGAGCGGCCGAGGATGCCGGCATCCAGCTCCTTGATCTCGAGCTTCCTAGGGTTTTCCTCGATGTCGGTGATCGTCGCGAGAATGCCCGTGCCTTCCTTCAGCTTGATCAGTCCCTCGTTCTGGAGCACGCGCAACGCGCGACCTTCGTTCGATGGGTCGTTCGGCACGCCGACGACGGCACCCTCTGCAAGATCAGAGATCTTGGACGCCTTGCGCGAATAGATGCCGATCGGCCAGACGCCGGTAAAGCCGGCGGGCGTGATCTTGTAGCCGTGTTGCTTGATCTGATTTTCGAGATAGGGAAGATGCTGGAAGGCGTTGGCGTCGATTTCGCCGCGCTCCAGAGCCTCGTTCGGCTGGGTGTAGTCGTTGAAGACGACGGTCTCGACGGACAGGCCCTTCTTACCCGCCTCGGCAACGACGACGCGCCAGACATCCTCGTCTTCGCCGCTCATGATGCCGACCTTCACCGAGGTCTTGTCTTGCGCGAGAACCGGTGCCGGCCCGGCGGAAACAAAGGCGGCGACCGCTGCCGATGCGGCAAGCGCCAGACCGGCGCGCCGGGTGAGGGTGGTCTTTTCGATAAGGGCGGCCAGGGTTTTCTTCATGACGGGTCTGCTTTCGGTCTTGGGAGGAGGACGCTTTCTTTAGGGAGTGCCCCTAAAAATTGCAAATGCTGCCTTATGAAGCAACGAAGGATGGCCTGCCGATCAACGCGGCGAGAGAAATTTGGTCCAAAGTCTCAAGGCCTCACGCAATCTCATTCTGGACGCTCGGTAAGCTGATGTTTTTATAGAACACTCACGGCGCGGCGATGTCGAAGCGGCTCGTCATCGTAACGGAGGTGAAATCATCGACCAGCACGGTCACGCGGACGGTCCACGCACCTGCGACCGGCAGCACCAAGCCTTCTGCCTGAAACGCTCCGTCTTCGCCGCGGCGCGCCACGCGCGTGAAGGGGCCGATGCCGTTGGCGGGATTGTCGAGTGCCACCGTGACCGACAGCGGATCGACCGGCTGACCATTGAACATCAGCTCCTGAAGGGAAATGCGAACCGGGCCTGTGCGCGCCGGCGTGATCGAGAGCGCCGCCATCAGGCCCTGTTCCTCGACCTGCCGCTCGTGAACGGATGGACCTGAAACCGCCAGCGCCCGGGGTGGCGGGGTGAAGCGCCAGAGGCCGAGGACCGCGAGCACCAGCGTGCCGAGCACGACTTCCGCGAGGATGCTGCGCCGGAGACGACGCAATTCATCAGGCGACCCCCCTGCCGCGGGGCGGGTCCAGAAGAACCGGTTGGCCGCGGCCAGAAGGATCAGGAGCGCGACGATCGCGAGCTTGGCGAGCAGCACCCACCCGTAAGCGGTCGCCATCAGGTTCGACAGCGTCTGCACCTGCACGATGGACAGCAGCAGACCCGAGGCGACGAGCACCGCAAGAACGAACGGAATGAGCCGCGAGAACAGGAGAAGCGCCGCCATGTCGGGATCACGGGCGGCAGACGGCTGCTTCGATGCGCAGAGCGCCTCCCAAAGCGGCAGGAGACCGCCAATCCATGTCATGGCGGCGAGCATATGGAGCGTGATCGCGGGAGCGGTGGCGAAACGGGGCGGCGCGGTTGCCGCATGCCCCGCCATCGCCGTCGCGAGACCGGCCAGCACGAAGGCGACCCCGGCGAGCCCCGACCGGAAGCGAAGATGGCGGACCCGGAGCGACACCAGGGCCAGGACCATTGCCGCGGCGCCAACCACGGCCGCCCGACCATAGGCGGTAGCCGCGAGGCCGGCAGACCAGACCTCGGCCGAGGCCAAGCCGGTCGCCGCCTCTCCGAGCGCATCCAAGCCCTGAAACGCGATCCAGACCGGCGTGGCGGCAATGCCGATGCAGAGGGAGAGCGCAACGAGCGGGAAACCTCCCATGGTGCGATCCAGACCCTTTTCGGAAGCACGCAAGCCGGCATGCCCGCGCAGATGACGCTGGCGGAACAGCAGTGCGGCCCAACCCGCCCCACCGACACCGATGATGAGGCCGGTCATGGCCAGCAGGCGGGATGCCCAGAGGCCGGCCGATGTAACCGGGTTGGCTACCGAAGCGCCGTTCGGCGCGCGCGCACTGGCAATCCCGATCGAGAACAACAGCCCCCCACCAATCGGATGCCCGTCCGCCGAGGTGACGCGCCACGACAGGCTATGCGTTCCGACAGCAAGCCCGATAGGCAGCTTGACGACAAGCCGTGTCGTGCCCGACGCCGCGCCGGAACGGGAACCGGTCGCAGGCAGTATCTCCACCTGCCCTGTCGGGTCGCTCAGGCGGAAAACGAGGGGATCGACCGGCTCGGAAAACGTCAGTACGATTTCGTCCGGCGCCGCCGCGAGAACCGCCCCATCCGCAGGATCGGACGCGACGAGCTGCGCATGCGCAAAGGCGGCCCCCGCGCTGCCCAGCAGGAGCAGCAGCAAGGTCAGGAGCGCGACGCGGCGGAACACGAGCGGCCTGCAACAGCCCGGCACAGCCTTGGTGGAGGCCATTTCGCTTATGTCTCCTGTAGCGGAGCGCGGCGGTGACGCGCTGTTCCCCACTGCGACGCCGGCGACACCGGCAGTCAGGGCTTCACCTCGAAGGCCGGGGCTGGCTTGTCGGGTTCGCCGGCGGCGGGACTTGCGGGAATTTCAATCCAGCGCTCCAGTGCATCGCCGCACTGCTGCACGATCGGCACATAGATCCGCCCCTTCGCATCCGCGGCAACCTTTGCCGTGAAAACGAATTCCGCGTGGTCGGCCGCAGGGATCGTGCCGCCCGTCCAGGCGATCTGCGCCCGTTTCGCACTTGCACCGACGTCTCCGGCGGCGGGCGTTACCACCGCTGACCAGCCGGCCTTGTCCTGCGGCGCGATGTCGGAAAGCACGCCGGGCATCGCGACCCGCAGCCCGGTCGTCTCCGCACCGGCGCACCCATGGGGAATCTTCAGCACGAAGGTCGCCGTCTGCCCGGCCTTCACGCCCTTCGCCGCGATGGTGACATGCGCCGCTGCCGGCGATGCAGCGAGAGCGAGGCCGGCCGTAAGCCCCATAAAGCACATGGACCAAAAGCGGTGCGATGCAGCGCTGCGGGAAGTTTGCACGAGATGCCTCATCGTCTGCCTCTTTCTGCGTTCTCGCATCGCAGACCACTGCCATATCGAGACGCACGACATCGACGGGAGCGCGACATCGGATGGGCGCAGATCTAGCGCGTGACCCGGCATCAGGGAAGACGAGCCGGGACCGAAGGCCTGCGGCTATCCGGCGCGGTGCCCCTGTTACCGGTCCACGGCGGATCGCTCAGTGAAAGCCGGCTGCTCGTCTGCTGTCGCGCCGTCAGCATGCAGCCGAGGCTATGGGCGATAATGTAGGTCTCGCCGCCGGCCTCGACTACCGCCTCCATTACCGCAAGCCAGGTTTCCAGATCCGGATGCTCCCAGTCCGTCTGCCGGAGCATGCGCGTCTGCAGCCGGTCCTCGTGCCAGACCCTCTGCCAGTGGACCTCGCCGGACCCGAAAAGCCCGGGAACGATCAGCGTGGGGACCGCACCGCCGGCCGGCGCGTGCGTCAGGGTCGAGATCGGACCCGCGCTCTCGACCCTCGTCACCCGGGATACCGCCTGAAACAGGCACCTTCCCGGGAACGGGCGCCTTTAGCAATTGCAGCAAAAGTGCGCAGCGATTTCGCGTCCGGAATTACGTTTGAACAATGAAATAGAGGGTTTTGCGATTCGGCGAAACGCGGAAACGCTTTAATACCATGGCCCACCAGCCATGCCCCAGTAGAACATCTCTTCGGAACGATGCGACGATCGCCGCTCGTCGCCACCCTCATCCTGCCAGCTCCGCTCGGACGTCTCCTGCTCGCTCGACGATAGCCAGGTCGGTGCCACACCGGACCCGACGACGGGGATGCCGACGCTTCGAAAAGCCTCGATGCTGGATTTCAGGATGGCCATCATCGCTCTTACCTCGCTGGGTTGGTGCCGAACGCAGCCCCCGGGCAATGGTCCGGGCCGCAAGCGGTCGTGTGGAAAAGCGACCGCCTGCGAACCGGCATGCCGGCTGCGCTCCCATCAAATTCTTTAGTCTATAATTTTGATAGAAATAAATTGGCGTTGCACGCGCCTCATGGAAACTGTTTTTCCGCAGAGGCCGCCAAACCCGGAACGAGCGGCTTACATCCCGCTCGGCCAGCGATGCGAGGCCCCGACATGCGTGTCGGGCAGCCGGTCGCCCCGGCCGAACAGGCGGTTTCGGAACGAGCCCTCGCCATAGGCCGTTTTGTAAAGTCCGCGCTCCTGCAAAACGGGCACGACATGGTCGATCACGTCATCATAGCTTTCCGGCACCACGGTGCGGGTGATGTTGAAGCCGTCGATCTCGCCCTCCTCCATCCACTGGCCAAGAGCCGTGGCGACCTCCGCCCCCGTGCCCACCAGCACCGGATAGCGCCCGCCAAGCGCTGCCTCTTCCAAAATGCGCCGGCGCGTCCAGCCTGCCTGACGGGCAATCTCCACCGCCGACTGGCTGGCATTCGACACGCCATAGGTGATCGGCGCATCGAGATCGTACTGCGCGAAATCGATACCGGTGGTGGCACGCGTTTTCGCCCGAGGGCACGGCAAGATCAAGACGCAAGGGCGGAAGGTCCGAACGGCGAACGCACTGTGCTGCGAAAGCGAGACTGTGCCTTCGACCGCGAATATGCGAAAACCCCAACATCGCACGCAGACTGACATCGCACACGGATGAGCACGGAAATATCATGAAGAAAATCGGCTTTCTCTCCTTCGGCCACTGGACGCCCTCGACCCAGTCGCAGACGCGCAGCGCGGCGGATACGCTGCTGCAGTCGATCGACCTTGCCGTTGCGGCCGAAGCGCTGGGCGCCGATGGCGCTTATTTCCGGGTGCACCATTTCGCCCGCCAGCTGGCTTCGCCCTTCCCGCTGCTGGCCGCCGTCGGCGCGCGCACCAGCCGGATCGAGATCGGCACCGCCGTCATTGACATGCGCTACGAAAATCCGCTCTACATGGCCGAGGATGCGGGCGCTGCCGACATCATCGCCAGTGGACGCCTGCAACTCGGCATCAGCCGCGGCTCGCCCGAACAGGTCATCGATGGCTGGCGTCATTTCGGCTACGCGCCTGCCGACGGCGAGACCAGCGGCGACATGGCCCGCCGCCACGCAGAGGTCTTCTACGACGTGCTGCGCGGCGAAGGCTTTGCCGAGCCGAACCCCAACCCGATGTTCCCGAACCCGCCGGGCCTCTTGCGTCTGGAGCCGCACGCGCCGGGCCTGCGCGACCGGATCTGGTGGGGTGCCAGCTCGAACGCGACCGCCATCTGGGCTGCAAAGCTCGGTATGAACCTGCAGAGTTCCACCCTCAAGGACGACGAGACCGGCGAGCCCTTCCACGTGCAGCAGGCCGACCAGATCCGCGCCTACCGTGCCGCCTTCAAGGCGGCCGGCCACACCCGCACCCCGCGCGTCTCCGTCAGCCGCAGCATCTTCGCCATCACCAGCGACCTCGACCGCGCCTATTTCGGCCGCTCGGGCGAAGCCGGCGACAAGATCGGCTTCATCGACGCCGACACACGCGCCATCTTCGGCCGCGGCTACGCTGCCGAACCCGACGTCCTCATCGAACAGCTGCGCACGGACGAAGCCATCACAGAGGCCGATACGCTCCTCCTCACCGTCCCCAACCAGCTCGGCGTCGCGTACAACGCCCACGTCATCGAAGCCATTCTGACGCAGGTGGCACCTGCGCTCGGCTGGCGGTAAAGCTGCGTTCCCTCGACGTCACCCCTCCGCCAGCATCGCAACCAGAACATCCGACTGCGAGACGATGCCGACAAGGCGGTTTCCAGCGTCGGTGACGGGCAGATGGTGGAGGCCGCCCTCTGCGAAGAGGAGGATGGCTTCGGAAAGGGAGCTTTCGGGTGAGACGCTTCGCACCGGGCTGGTCATGATGTCCTTTACGGTGCCGTTCGGCGCCGTGGAGCCGGAAACGGCCAGCTGGTAGCGGCGACGGAGGCCGATGGTCGGGCGGCCACGGGTCCAGTCCGCCCGGTCGAGAATATCGGTCTGGGTGAGAATGCCGATAATGCGGGCGTTGTCGTCGGTCACCGGCAGGGCCTTGATGTGGTGGGCGCGCAGGAGCGCGTGCGCCTCCGACAGCGAGGCATCCGGCGCGATCGCGATCACGTCGCGCGACATGATCTGTCCGCACGGCGTCTGGCCGGACCGGCGCTGGAACGAGCGCAACTCCGTGCGTTTGAGGATGGTGACAAGCTCGTCGCGCTGGATGTCGAGAACGCGGTCGTAATCCTTCAGCACGGCATCGAGATCCTCGGCGGCAAAGCCTATCCGGGCCACCGGCGGCGGGTCCTTCGTCTGGTGAGACCCAAGCGCCGGCGCGGCGACATGCGGATAGCGGCGGCCGGTGAGGTTGTTGAAGAGCAGTGCGGCGGCAAGCAGCAGCAGCGCGTTTCCCAGCACCGGCCACAGCAGAAAACCATAGCCGAGATCATGGATGGCGGGGCCGCCGAGAACCGCGGTCAGCGCGATCGCGCCGCTCGGGGGATGCAGGCAGCGCAGGCTCATCATGATGCCGATGGCAACGGCCCCGGCCAAGGCTGCGGCGAACACGGGATCAGGCACGAGCTTGGCCACCGTCACCCCGACGAAGGCCGCAACCAGATTGCCGCCGATCAGCGACCAGGGCTGGGCGAGCGGACTGGACGGTACGGCGAAAAGCAGAACCGCTGACGCACCCATCGGCGCGACCAGCGCCGGCGAAAGGGGAAATATCACGGTCAGCAAGGCGCCGAGGAGGCCCGTGACGAGCAGGCCGAACAGGGCGCCGACCGCCGAGCGAAGCCGCTCCTTCGGACTGACGGGCGAAGCGGGCCAGGGCATGAAGCGGACAGCGCGGGAAAGTGCGGTCGATGTCATACGGTCTTCTCCGCAGGCCGGACCGCAGGAGCGGCGGCCGTGTTGATCGCGAGGGCAGAGTCTCGCGCGTGCGCGACGCGGGTTGGATCGTCCGCCGCCTCCCCGGGGCTACCCCTCGCCCTGCCCGTCCATGTCATGCTTGCGCGCCGCGATATCCGGCGGTGTCCAGCCGCGCTCGGTTCTGTCGTGCAGCGCGCTGCGGTCGCCCATCATGGCCTGTTCGAGAACCTCCGAGATCTCGCGGGCGCGGGCGATGTATTCCTTGTTCTCGAACACCGGCACGCCGTCCTTCCAGAGAGGCGCGAGCTGCCGCAGCCCCCAGTTGTCCTGCTTGACGAACACGGCCTTGCTCTTTTCCACGTCGAAGGGATGCATGCCGAGGCTCTGCAGCGCATACCCGGCCGCCCGGACCGAACTGTCGAACACCTCGCGCACGATGTCGTCGGCGCCGGCCTCGTAGAGCTGGTAGACATGGTTGCGGTCATAGGCACGTGCGATGATGTGGATATCGGGGTTTTCGTGCCTGGCGTGCCGGACGATGCTGAGGGCGCGCTCGATATCGTCGATGGCCACCACCAGCAACCGCGCCTGCCGCAGACCGGCGGAATGCAGGAGATCCGGCCGGCCGGCATCGCCGAAAAAGGAGCGGACGCCGAACTTGCGCAGCCCGTCAATGACATCGGAGCGGCTGTCGAGCACGATGGTCTTGTGGCCGTTCGCCAGCAGCATCCGGTTGATGATCTGCCCGAAGCGGCCGAGCCCGGCGATGATGACCGAGGCCTCCTCCCCGATCTCGTCGGCCTCCTCCATCTGCCCCCGGTCGAGACGCGGCACGATGACCTTGTCGAACAGGATGAAGAGCGCCGGCGTCAGCAGCATGGAAAAGGCGATGACCAGCATGAGGATAGCCGCGAGCTCGGAGGGCAGCACGGCATTCTGAACGGTGAAGGAGACGAGCACGAAGCCGAACTCGCCGGCCTGCGCCAGCCCCAGCGCAAGCAGCCAGCGGTCCGAACCGCGCAGGCTGTAGAGATATCCGATCGGCCACAGCACCGCCGCCTTGATGACGATGACGCCGAGCGTCAGCAACAGGACGAGGCCGAGATTGGCCGTAAGCAGCGAGAAGTCGATACCGGCCCCGACCGTGATGAAGAACAGGCCGAGCAGCAGCCCCTTGAACGGTTCGATATCGCTTTCCAGCTCGTGGCGGAATTCGCTGTTGGCAAGCACAACACCGGCGAGAAACGTCCCGAGTGCAGGGGAAAGGCCGACCATGCTCATTAGCAGGGCCGTGGAAACGACGAGCAGCAGGGCGGCCGCGGTGAACATTTCACGCAACCGCGAGGCCGCGATCAGCCGGAAGATCGGGCGTGAGAGGAAGTGCCCGGCGACCACGACAAAGGCGATGGCGAGAAGCGTGACCAGCGCCACCTGCCAGCCGGGAAGGTCGGACACGAGCGTCGCCGAATTGCCGGCACCATGGGCCGCATGCTCGCCGCCTTGCAGGGTGGGAAGCGCCAGAAGCGGCAGGACCGCCAGCATGGGAATAACGGCGATATCCTGAAACAGCAGCACCGAAAAGCTGGAGCGCCCGCCCTGCGACTTTAAAAGCCCCTTCTCGCTCAGCGTTTGCAGAACGATGGCGGTGGAGGAAAGCGATAGAATGAGCCCGACCGCCACCGCCGTCTGCCAGGGCAGCCCGGCGGCAAGCCCGATACCCGTGACGACAGCCGCCGAGCCCGCCACCTGCAAGCCGCCGAGGCCGAGCAGCCGGGCGCGCATGTCCCAGAGCGCCTGCGGCTGAAGCTCCAGCCCGACCAGAAACAGCATCATGACGACACCGAACTCGGCAAAATGCTGTAGATCCTGCGTTTCATTGCCGACGAAGTGGAAAACGGGGCCGATGACGATGCCGGCAATGAGATAGCCGAGCACCGAACCGAGGCCGAGCCGGGACGCGATGATGACGGATGTGACGGCGGCCGCGAGATAGACGAAGGCCTGGAACATAAAACTGCTCATTCGGAGATCCTCGCGGTGATGGCAGTGGGAGACGGCGTCGTGTCGGAAAGCGTCGGAGCGTGCGAGGGGCCGATCAACGGAAGATCGTCGTCGAGAAGCTCGAGCCTCGAGACAGCATCGAGATCCAGCGTCTTGTCGCGCAGGGCCGAGAGCAGCCGGAGATAGGCTGAGATATGCGCATCCCCCCGGCCATCGGCTGCCGAATCATGCGCCGAGAAAAGGGCAAACGGCGGCAGGAAGCGCATGCCGCAGAGCGAGGCGGTCTGCTCCAGCGGTGACAGCAGCGTGCGCAGCCGGAAATGGTTGGAGCCCTCCTCGCGATAGGCATCCTGAGCACCGCCGGTGGTCACGACCGGCAGAAACAGCTTGCCCGCCAGCTTCGATCCGCTCTGCCCATAGGCAAAGCCGTATTCCAGCACGAGGTCCTGCCACTCTTTCAAGAGAGCCGGCACGGAATACCAGTAGATCGGGAACTGGAAGATGATGACGTCATGCGCCAACAGCCGCGCCTGTTCCGCATCGATATCGATGTTGAAGCGGGGATAGTCCGCGTAGAGATCGACGAAGGTCACCCCGTCGAGCAGCCGCGCCTCCTGCGCCATGCGCACGTTGAGGCGCGAATGCCGCTGACCGGGATGGGCAAACAGAATAAGGACGCGCGCCATATGTCTTCCTGGGGCATTTATCACTGGGACGACCTATCCAGGGCGGGGCCGGACGGAGATCGACACGACAGAGCAAGGGGAGATCCAAAAACAGGGTGATGGTCACCGCGATGACCGCTGCGACAATCGGTGTTGCGGGAAGATCTTGTCAAGCGGCAAGACGGATGCGATGGTAGGGTCGAGCGTAACGCTCCCGATGTGCACATCTTATTGCCGGCCGGCGCCCTTGCGGGGACCGTCAGTCGCCGGAGAGAATGAGATTTGGCACTTTTCTTCGCTATTTTTTCGAGCCAACCCCTTTTCATGGCGGACGTGTGGTGAGATAAGGAGCGCCGAAGTCACCATACCACCGCCCCAGCGGGCGACAGAGATCAAGGTTCGAGATGCAGGTTCTGGTTCGAGACAACAATGTTGAGCAGGCGCTGCGCGTGCTCAAGAAGAAGCTTCAGCGCGAAGGCGTCTTCCGCGAAATGCGTATGCGCGAAGCCTATGAAAAGCCTTCCGTGAAGCGTGCTCGCCAGAAGGCTGAAGCTGTTTCCCGCCAGCGCAAGAACGCCCGCAAGCAGCTGCAGCGCGAAGGCCTCCTGCCCGGCCCGAAGAAAAAAGTTGTGACCCGCTAAGATCCGAACGGCGCCGTCGGACGGTATCCGATCGTGAGCGGCTGGTCTTCGAAAACACCCCGGAACGACGCATGGCGTCGCGCCGGGGTTTTCTGCGTTTTGCCGTAGGATCCAGCTTGCTGCCCCGGCGCATAGACCGCAAGGCGCAAGCCGGTCATCGCGACCGGCCTGCACCAGCGGCCCGGTGTTACGAAGCCTCGTCGAACAACGTCTTGTATAGCCGGGGCTGGCAGCGGAGATATTGCGGAGCGGCTTGCACCGTTGCTCCCAAGTGCGCGGCCGCATGCCAGGGCCAGCGGGGATCGTAGAGAATCGTCCGGGCAAGCGCGATCATGTCGGCATCGCCCGTACCGATGATGGATTCGGCCTGCTCGAACTCGGTGATCAGCCCCACGGCGACGACCGGGATGGAGACGGCCTGCTTCACATCGCGCGCCAGCGGCACCTGATAGCTCGGGCCGACGGGAATGGCCTGCGCGTCGCTCAGCCCGCCGCTCGAAACATGGATCGCCGCGCAACCGCGTGCCTCGAGTGCCTGCGCGAAGGCAACAGTCTGCGCACTGTCCCAGCCGCCTTCGACCCAGTCCGTTCCCGACACCCGCATGGTGACCGGTCGTTCCGCGGGAAAAGCCTGCCGGACGGCCTCGAACACCTCGAGGGGAAACCGCATGCGGTTTTCAAGCGAGCCGCCATAAGTGTCTTGGCGGGTGTTGGAGAGCGGCGAGAGGAACTGGTGCAGAAGATAGCCATGGGCGCCATGGATCTGCACGGCATCGATGCCGAGACGCGCGGCCCTGCGGGCGGCATCGGCAAACCCGTTTCTGATCCGCTCCAGACCGTCGGCATCCAGCGCTTCCGGCGCATCATAGGACGGCTTGAACGCCGACGCCGAAGGCGCCACCGTCTTCCAGCCGAGCGCATGATCGGGCGGCAGCTGCGCCCCGCCCTTCCAAGGCAGATCGGTGGATGCCTTGTGGCCGGCATGGCCGAGCTGGATCGCGACCGGCATGTCCGACCAGCGACGAACGCCCTCCAGCACACGCGCCATCGCGGCTTCGCAGGCATCGTTCCACAGCCCGACATCGCCGAAGCTGATGCGCCCTTCCGGTGTTACCGCCGTCGCCTCGATGGTCAGAAGCCCCGCGCCCGATTGGGCAAGCATCCCGAGATGAGTCAGGTGCCAATCGCTCATTTCGCCGTTTTCGGCGGAATACTGGCACATCGGCGCAATGACGATGCGATTGCGCAACGTCAGGCCACCGACGTCGATGGGCGAAAAGAGTTTGGGTGAAGCCATGTCGATCTCCTGAAGACATTCGCGGCGCTGGAACAGCCGCTGCTACCCTGCAGCATATAGGGTGGCAAATCGCTCATTACATACGGCCATGCGGCCCGAGACCTGTCATCCCATGCCGGAACGTGCGCCGCCGCTTGCGAAAACCGAGCGGGCGCGCGACAACTGGGAAACGGCACCGTCTGCCGCAGCAGGTCAAGGAGGGAATGCACATGTTCGACCACGTTTCCATCGGCGTCCGGGACATCGACCGGTCGCGCATCTTCTACGATGCCGCTCTCACCCCGCTCGGCTATGGCCGGCTGACGAGCGGCGCGACGATGCTCGGTTACGGGGATGAGCAGGTGGGGCTCTGGGTGACGCAGGCCGAACATCCGGTCCGCCCGGATCTCCGCTCCGGCCTGCATTTCTGCTTCAAGGCCTTCAGCGAAGAGGCCGTCGAAGCCTTCCACGCCGCCGCCGTCGCCCATGGCGGAGAGGACAACGGCGCCCCGGGCCTGCGCCCGGAATACGCCACCTTCTACTACGCCGCCTTCGTCATCGACCCCGATGGCTACCGGCTGGAAGCCTTCTTCCACAAACCGGACCTGTAATCCGCGATATCGAGGCGGCGAACCGATCAGACCGGAATTTGAGCGGCGACGTCTCGATCCGACGGCCGCTCGCTCGCGGAAAGCCCGTTGGCGACGCCGAGGCGATCGGCCTCGTTCCGGTTCTGGCTCATCTTGCGCTTTCCCTCCAGATGCGTGATCGGCATGCGCAGGCCGACGATGCCGCGCAGCTGGGATGCGATGAAATCCGCCGGCGCGTCGTCCACCGCCCAGGCAACAGCCCTCGGCTCCTCATGCAGCGTCGTCAGCCGTGTCACGACATCCAGCAGACGCTCGGCATCGTCGAAGAATGCCACCGGCCCGCGCGCCTGAACCGTCACGTAATTCCAGGTCGGCACGACCTTTCCCGTCTGCTGCTTTGTTGCGTACCAAGTCGGCGTCACATAAGCATCCGCCCCCATGAAAATCGCCAGCCCATCGCCGATGGTCGGCGTCCGCCATTGCGGATTGGCCTTGGCGAGATGTCCGTAGAGAACGCCGTGCTCTCCTTCGCTTTCGTCCAGAAAAAGCGGCAGCGGGGTGGCGAACGGCCCGTCAGCGGTGGCGGTGACAAAATTCGCCAATCGCACCGCCCGAACCGTTGCCAGCAAGGCGCTGCGATCGTCAAGGCGGAAGGCGGGCGGTGTGTACATGGCGTCGATCCTCGTTCAGCCCTAGAGATTAGCGCATAACGGGACGTTGAAAAACAGCCTGTTCACTGCGGCGATCAGGAAAGCGACCGGCCTCAGCGAAAATCGACCTTCGTCAAGGCAAGCGCCTCCCGGCGCAGATCAACGGCGCGTTCCGGCTCGAAGGAGCGCTCCAACGCATCTTGTGCCGCCTTCCACAAGGGAACCGCACAGTCCCGCACCCGCCTGCCCTCGTCCGTTAGCCTATAGGTATGGGCCTGCTCACCTTTTGCTCGCGAGTTCTCGATCCAGCCGCCGGCCAGCAGCGGCTTCAGCGCGCGTAGCAGCGTCGTGCGCTCCATCACCATGATCTCGCCGAGTTCGGTCATCCGGATACCCGGCCGGCGATTGATGATGCTGAGGAGAGAATATTGCGAGATCGACAGGCCGAGCGGCGCGAGATGGGCATCGTAGAGCCGCGTGACATGCCGCGAGCCCCGGCGAAGAGCAAGGCAATGGCACTGACGAGATTCTTCTGACGTCGACATGCGTAAAAGATAGATGTGTATTTACACACTTTCAATCCTCCATTACGAATGGATTGACAGCGCAAGGCCGTTTGTCAGGCATATGCCGTGTTCGCCTGCGTGCCGTCGATTCGCCGCCACCCACAAAGGTCCTCCCATGCTCTCCACCAGCGTCTCGGCATGGCTTTCCGCCCGGAACATCCATTATGGTTGGGTCGTGGTCGTGACGACCTTTCTGACCATGCTGGCGACAGCGGGCGCGATGGGCTCGGCGGGCGTCCTCATCCAGCCGCTGCATCAGGAATTCGGCTGGGATATCGCCGATATTTCCTTCGCCATGGCGGTCCGCCTCGTGCTGTTCGGCCTGCTTGGGCCGTTCGCCGCGGCCTTCATGACGCATTTCGGGGTGCGGCAGGTCGTCTGTTCGGCGCTCCTCCTCATCATGAGCGGCATCGTCCTCTCCTTCTTCATGCAGGAAGTCTGGCAGCTCGTGCTCCTCTGGGGCGTCGTCATCGGCACGGGGACGGGCATGACTGCGCTGGTGCTGGGCGCGACCGTTGCAACGCGGTGGTTTTCCAAGCGCCGCGGCCTCGTGATCGGCCTGATGACGGCGAGCAACGCCACCGGACAGCTCGTTTTCCTGCCGCTGCTGGCAGCCCTGTCGGAAGCCTATGGCTGGCGCACGGCGCTGACCTTCATCACCGGCGTTCTCGTTGTCGCCATGGTGTTCGTCATGCTGCTCATGCGCGACCGCCCGGCCGACCTCGGCCTGCCCGCCTACGGCGACACCCAGCCCGGTCCCGCGCCGCGCCGGGACCAGGCCTTCCTCACCACGCTCGTCTCACCCCTGAAGACGCTGCACGAGGTCTGCGGCCGACCGGTGTTCTGGCTGCTCTTCGGCACCTTTTTCGTCTGCGGCCTCTCCACGAACGGGCTCATCCAGACCCACTGGATCTCGATCTGCGGCGACTTCGGCATGACGGCGGTCACGGCGGCCGGCACGCTGGGCGTCATCGGCGTGTTCGATTTCCTCGGCACCATCGGCGCCGGCTGGCTGTCCGACCGGTACGACAATCGCTGGCTGCTCTTCTGGTTCTACGGCCTGCGCGGCCTGTCGCTCCTCTACCTCTCGATCTCCGGTTTCGGCTTCACCGAACTCTCCGTCTTCGCCATCTTCTACGGCCTCGACTGGGTGGCGACCGTCCCCCCGACCGTCAAGCTGACGGCCGACAGCCTCGGTCGCGAAAAGGCGCCGCTCGTCTTCGGCTGGGTCTTCACCGGCCACCAGCTGGGTGCCGCGACTGCCGCCTTCGGCGCGGGCTGGCTGCGCTCGGACTACGAGAGCTACATGCCGGCGCTGCAGATGGCCGGCCTTATGTGCATCCTCGCCGCTCTCGCCGTGGTCACGCTCCGCCGTCCTGCCGCCACCATTCCGGCCACGGCCTGAGAGAGCCCCGGGCATCTTCGCGAACTTCTTCTTTGTCTGTCCATCACTAGACGATACCGTAACAATGGCTCCGAACGAGCCGCCCGGTCGCCCGGCCGATCTGTCACACGAAGGACGGGCCGCCGGTGCGCACCATCGCGGAGCCACCTTCCGATCGAGCGAGAGGGAGCGGGATGGTTGAGACTCAGGCGACCTTGACGACCAGCTTGCCGAAGTTGCGGCCTTCCAGCAAACCGATGAAGGCCTGCGGGGCGTTCTCCAGTCCTTCGACGACGTCCTCGCGATAGCGCAACCGCCCCTCGGCGATCCAGCCGGTGGCTTCTTTCAGGAAGGTATCGCGCTGATCGGAAAATTCATATTGGATAAAGCCGCGGATCTGGAGGCTGCGGCTCAGAACCTCGCGCATGAAGCCCGGCAACCAGTCCGGGCCGGAGGGCGCCTTTCCCCCCTGGTTGTACTGCGCGATCAGGCCACAGACCGGCACCCGCGCATAGGTGTTGAGAAGCGGGAATACGGCCTCGAAGACATGACCGCCGACATTCTCAAAATAAACGTCGATACCCTCGGGGCATGCCGCCTTCAGCTGCTCGGCAAAATCGGGTGCCCGGTGATCCACCGCGACATCGAAGCCGAGTTCGTCGCGCAGGAAGGTGCATTTGTCCGTCCCGCCGGCAATGCCCACGGCGCGCGCACCCTTGATCCGGGCGATTTGCCCGACGACGGAGCCGACGGCACCGCTCGCGGCGGCCACCACCACCGTCTCGCCCGGCTTCGGCTGGCCGATGGTGAGCAGCCCGGCATAGGCGGTAAAGCCGGGCATGCCGAGAACGCCGAGGGCCGTTGAGACGGGCGCCGCATCCGGATCGAGCTTGCGCAGGCCCTTGCCGTCGGACAGCGCGTAGGACTGCCAGCCGGAATGGGAGAGGACGATGTCGCCGGTCTTGAAATCGGCGTGGTTCGAGGCGATCACCTCGGCCACCGTGCCGCCCTCCATCACGTCGCCGATCTCCACCGGCTTGGCATAGGACTTCGCCGTGCTCATCCGCCCGCGCATATAGGGGTCGAGCGAAAGATAGAGCATCTTCAGGAGCAACTCCCCTCGGGATGGCTGGGGAACGGCCACCTGCTCGACGTGGAAATCCTCCGCGACCGGCGCGCCCTGCGGTCGGCGGGCCAGCGTGATCCGTGTGTTCGTAAGGTCTGTCATGCCATCGTCCTTCCTGTCTCCGCCATCGCGGCGGATCGGCGGAACCTCCGCCGATTGTCAGGCTCTGACATAGGCCGCCAAGCCGAAGGTGCAACGTTTTCACGCCACCTCATGCGCCCGCCACGGGATAGCCGAGCGCCCGCGCGCCATCGGCAAGAGCCGCCAGCGGCGCGTAATCCACATCCTCAAGCGAAGCAAAACCGACAAGGCCGAGATCCTCGCGAACCTCCGCCAGAGCCGGATCGGCCGCGGCCGCATCGAGCACCCGTTGGAGAAGAGCGACCTCCACATCGGGCGCGGACAGGCGGGTGATCAGCGGCAGTCCCGGCCCCTTCATCGTCTCGCCAAGCACCCGAATGCCGGAAAGGCGTCGGGGGTCGAAGCGGAGGATGTTGGCGAAGGTGATACAATCGATGGCCGCGATATCCGCGGCACCCTCGCGCACCGCGTCGATGCTGGCGGCGTGGCTACCGGTCTGGAGGCAAGCACCGAAAAAGCGGCCGTCCCTCGCCAGCGGCGCGACCATCGCGCGGAAGAGATTGGCACCGGAATTGCTGTCCGCCTGGTTGATGGCAGCGCGGGCACCTTTCAGGCCGATCAGTTCTGTCGCCTTGCTGTCGCTGCGCACGATGAGAAAGCTGCACATGTCAGGACCGTCGCAGCCGGGATGGCGATAGACCGGCGTCGCGACCAGCCGCACCTTGCCCCGCAGCCGGCTGACGAAGGGAAAGCCGCAGGTCTGCGCGAGCAGAAGATCCGGTCGCAGCCAGGCTTCGTCATAAGGCAGTGTCGAAAGCGCCTCGGGCACGCCTGCGAGACCCTCCGCACGAAGCCTGTCGCGGAGATAATGCCAGAGCTTTGCCGTTGCCGCCGCCACGGGCTCCGGGTTCGCATACATGGCAAGGCTGGCGAGTCGCGGCGCGACATTCGAAATCTGCGGCATAGACTCCCTTCGAATGAAATGAGCTCACGTCATCCCCGCCTCACACGGAATGATGCGGATGCGTGATGCGGTCGTGCGGGCGCAGCAAGAAGCGGCGGGCGACATCGAGATAGCCGTTGTAGACCAGACCGCCATTCGCCGCCACCAGGGCTTCCCGGTCGCGCCGGTAGATGGCCGGCAGGCGATACCAGGGAAGGCCGGGCTTGCGGTGATGCAGCACATGCAGGTTGTTGAACAGGAAAACCGGCCCAAAGATGCGGCTGTTCTCAACAATCGCCGTGCGCTCCGCCTCCGCCTCGGCAAAGCGGTGCTCGGCATAGGAGCGCAGCCGGGTGATGGCCGCGCCGGGATAGACGAAGCCGAAGAAATAGAGCCAGAACGGCATGCCGCAGATGGCGACGACCCAGGTGAGGACAACCGCCACCCCCAGCGCGTGCAGCGCCCAGATGCGCCGGCGACCGGCTTCGTTGCGCCACACGTGGCGCGCCTCGCCGGCCAAAAAGCTCGCCAGCATCACCGCGGGACCGATCGTCAGGCGCCCGAGCAGCGTCAGGTTCCACTGCGCCAGCCGCTTGCCCGTCCGCCCGAGGCTCAGCCACATGGCCTGCGTGAAATAGGAGGATTCCGGATCTTCCACCGGGTCGGTCAGGAATTCGTCGCGGTGATGGTCGAGATGGCTCTCCTTGTAGATAGGATAGGGCAGCCACAGAGACAGAGGCACGAAGCCGATTGTATCGTTGATGCGTCGGCTCCGCGTCGGGTGATGATGGATGACCTCATGCTGTAGCGAAGCGTGCCACGCGATCAGCAAACCGCCGATGACGACCACCAGCGGCAGCGGCAGCAGCGCCCACCACCACGTCACGCCCAGAAAGCCGCCGTGGATGCCGACGGCGAGAAGAACCGTCGGCCATTCCACCCTTGCCGATAGGGAGGCGGGTGGTGGCGTGAAGCGGTGCGTGGCAGTCTCGGTCATCGATATACCTCTGTTGGTTGCTTGATTTTACGGCTGCGTCGGTCGCCTGGCGCAGATCGGCGATGATGTCGTCGGGGTGCTCGATGCCGATCGACAAACTGACATAGCTGGGGGTCACACCTACCGCCCGCTGGTCCTCGGTGCTCAGTTGCGCGTGCGTCGTGGTCGAGGGATGGATGGCCAGCGACCGGGCATCGCCGATATTCGCAAGATGATAGAAGAGCGTCAGCGCATCGATGAACCGGCGCCCCGCCTCGCGGCCCCTCTTCAGCTCGAAGCCCACAAGCGCGCCATAGCTTCCCGGAACACAGTAGGCCTCGGCCTTTCGCGTGCCTGACCCGTCTGGAACTTCGGGAAGATCACTATGTCCACTTTCGGGTGGGACAGGAGGAAATCTGCCACCTTGATCGCATTGTCATTGTGCTGGCGTAGGCGCGGCGGCAGCGTCTCCAGCCCCTGGATCAGGTTGAACGCGTTTTGCGGGCTGATGGCGGGCCGGGGCTTCGAGCGCAAAGAGCTTATCGGCTGTTTCTGTGTTGGAGATCTGAAACGACGAGGTCTAGTAGATCGGCACCGCCACGGCACCGGTCGTTGGATCGAACCGGAAGCTGCCCCCGTGCAGCGCCAGCGTTTCGGGATGCCGGCTCTTGAAGGTCGCTGCGCCCAAGGGCAAGCCCGAGGCTGCCCATGCTCGACACACTGCTGCTCAGCGACGTTTGGTGGTTGGTGGATCGTCATGACGTTGTCTCCATGGGAGGTCGGATGGGATGGGGAAATCAGGGGTATCGGAGTGCCTATGGAGACAGCGTAGAGGCAGTCATAAAAATACACAGTTTTAATAGACTATTTTTTCGAGCATATTTGAAATCGCTTTCTCAAGTGCGGCCTTCCGGCAAAATGCTGCCGGCAGGACGGTTTGCGCCGCTCCTCCCCGAAGGTTTCATGGCCGATCATGGTGGAAGCTTTGCGTAAGCGCTCACATCGGCACAAACACATGCTCGGGAGACCGTGAAAAAGAGCATGCAATATCTGTCATCGGCGAACACCACGCTTAGTCTACAGACCAACTCAGTTTCCCGGGTGCGACCTCGGGACTTTCGACCTGCGACGGAGCACATCATGCCGATCACCAGACGTTCCCTCACCGCCGCTTTGGCCGGCACAGCGCTTCTTCCCCTTCTCGGCATCCTGCCCGCCCGCGCTGCCGACAAGGTTATCCGCGTCGGCTACCAAAAATACGGCACGCTGGTGCTGCTGAAAGGCAAGGCCATTCTGGAGGAGAAGCTGGAGAAAATCGGCTACACCGTCGAATGGTCCGAATTCCCGGCGGGGCCGCAATTGCTGGAAGCGCTGAATGTCGGCGCCGTCGATTTCGGCTCGACCGGCGAGACGCCGCCGATCTTTGCGCAGGCTGCCGGCGCGCCCCTCGTCTATGTCGCCCACGAGCCGCCTGCACCCCGTGGCGAGGCCATCCTCGTGCCGGCCGACAGCCCGATCAAGACCGTTGCCGACCTCAAGGGCAAGAACGTCGCGCTGAACAAGGGCTCGAACGTCCACTTCCTGCTGGTCAAGGCGCTGGAAGATGCGGGACTTGCCTATACAGACATCAAGACCTCGTTCCTGCCGCCGGCCGATGCCCGCGCCGCCTTCGAACAGGGCGCCGTCGATGCCTGGGTCATCTGGGATCCTTTTCAGGCCGCAGCCGAAGCCGCCATCGGCGCACGCACCTTGCGCAACGGCGAAAACCTCGTGCCGAACCACCAGTTCTACCTAAGCACGAAGAGCTTCGTGGACGCCCATGCCGAAGCGCTCGACGTGACGATCACCGCCATCGGCGAGATCGACCAGTGGGCAAAGGCAAACACCGCAACGGCCGCACAGGAACTCGCCCCCATCGTCGGCATTCCCAACGATATCCTCGCCATCGCGCTCGGACGTCAGTCCTTCGGCGTCACGCCGCTCAGCCAAGCGGTCGTCGCGCAGCAGCAGGTGATCGCCGACACCTTCCACACGCTCGGCCTTATCCCCGCGCCGATCGTCATTGCCGACAACGTCCGCAAGGGTGGTGCCTGATGGCGGAAGCCTCGCTCGCCGGCTCCGGAACCGAAGCCTCCGGCGCATCGCGGAAACGAACGCGCTCGGATCGCGCTCCCGGTACGGGCGCCGCCATCTGGCAGCGCGCCGCACCCTGGGCATTGCCGGTCGCGATCCTCGTCCTCTGGGAGATCGCCTCGCGCAGCGGCCTCGTCACCGCTCGTCTCATTCCCGCGCCGACCGCCGTCGCCGCCGCTTTCTGGCGGCTGCTGCTCGACGGCTCGCTCCTCTACCACACGCTCGCCTCTACTCAGCGGGCGGTGATCGGCCTCCTCATCGGCGGCGGCATCGGCTTTGCGCTGGGCGTGATCAACGGCCTGTGGCGGCCGGCGGAAACCTTCCTCGACAGCACGATCCAGATGGTGCGCAACGTGCCGCACCTGGCGCTCATCCCGCTCGTCATCCTCTGGTTCGGCATCGGCGAGACGGCGAAGATCTTCCTCGTCTCCGTCGGCGTGTTCTTTCCGATCTACATGAATACCTTCTACGGCGTGCGCACCATCGACCCGCAGGTCGTCGAGATGGCCGAAGTCTACGGACTCAACCGCCGCGCCATGATCCTGCGCATCATCCTGCCCGGCGCCCTGCCCTCCATCCTCGTGGGCCTGCGCTATGCACTCGGCTTCATGTGGCTGACGCTGATCGTTGCCGAAACCATCTCGGCCACTAACGGCATCGGCTACATGACCATGAACGCTCGCGAGTTCCTGCAGACCGACGTCGTGCTGCTTGGCATCATCGTCTACGCCCTGCTCGGCAAGGTCGCCGATCTCGCCACGCGCGCCATCGAACGGCGCGTCCTCTCCTGGCATCCGGCCTATCAGGGTCGGGAAAAGGGAACGCCATGACTCTCGCACTGAAATCTTCCCACACCGCACAGCAACAGGAAACGAGACGGCCGGCAACACCGGTCAACGGACTGCCTCTGTCGCTGTCGAACCTGGAAAAGCGCTTCGGTGCGCTGAGCGTCCTCAAGAAGTTCTCGCTGGACGTGCCCGCCGGCCGGTTCCTCGCCGTCGTCGGGCGCTCGGGCGGCGGCAAGTCCACGTTGATGCGCCTCATCGCCGGGCTGGACAAGCCGACCTCCGGCACCGTCGCCATCGGCGGTGAGACGGTCGAAGGGCTCAATCCCGATGTGCGCCTGCTCTTCCAGGAGGCCCGGCTGGTGCCGTGGCAGCGCGTGGGGGAAAATGTCGGCATCGCCCGCAGTCCCCAATGGCAGGAAACGGCCCGCACCACACTGCGGGATGTCGGCCTCGAAGGCCGGGAAAACGACTGGCCCCATGTGCTCTCCGGTGGGCAGAAACAGCGCGTAGCGCTCGCCCGCGCCCTCGTCAGCCAGCCGCGCATCCTCCTGCTCGATGAGCCCTTCGGTGCACTCGACGCCCTGACGCGCATCGAGATGCACCGGCTTCTCGAAACGCTGTGGACCGCGCGCGGTTTCACCACCGTGCTGATCACCCATGACGTCGCGGAAGCCGTCGCGCTGGCCGACCGCGTCGTCGTGCTGCGCGAAGGCGCCGTCGCGCTGGACATCGACATCGACCTCGACCGTCCCCGCAGGGAGTTGGCCGATCCGCGTGCAGTGGATCTTCAACGGCGGATTCTGGAGGCGGTCTGACGCCTTTCCCGTGAACCGGACTTTACCAGAAAGGCTCTGCATGGGCTATTGGCGCCTTGTCTGCCGGCAATTCACACAGGTAGCGCGCTCGGTCATGAAAAGCGCCTTTGCGGCACGCCAAGCAATCGCTTCAGAACACACCAATTCCTCGAAACATTCTCCCGACCTTACGCGTTAACCCGTCATAAAAATCAGAAGACAGCGGTGGGAGTGAAGCATGACCGATCAGCAGAAAATGTCCTTCGACGCGAGCCTCCTCAAGATTATCGTCGCCGCCGGCGCTGCGCTCATTACCGTATCCGCCCCGGTGCTACTTTTGGTCTGACGGATCGCTCTACGGTCTGACGAGTCCGATAGTCCTGCGCTCGGCGCCAGTGATCTGAACAACCACATGAGCAAGCGTTTGGCCAAACCGGCGACAAGCATTTTGTGAAAATATACGCATAATGTGAAAGAAAAGATCGGCTTCGGGAAAGCCATTGATTTCGCTGGTCGGAGTGGCAGGATTTGAACCTGCGACCCCCACGTCCCGAACGACGTATGTATTCGCGAAAGCCCGCAACTCCGGGCTTTCGCGAGCAAACCTTTCCCTCTTTGTTCTAATCATGTTCCGCAAAACTGTGCGGAAGCTGTGCGAAAACGGCCAACCTAAGCCGCGCCGCAGATCGAACGGGAGAGGTTATGAACGAGGTCTTCAGGCGCCCTTTGCAAGCGCCGATCCCCCGCTTTGTAAGACTGCCCAAAACATTTTCTGAAGCGGCATCCAGCTATATCGAGCATGGCGGCGAGGCGAAGTATCTGCGGCACGTCATCGATCGCATTGGTGATGTGGACGTCACCTCGATATACCCGTTCGATGTCCGCGAACTTGCAAAAGAGCTTTTGCCAACGCAGCGAAACTCCACCCGAAACAGATGCGTGATCACGCCGATCCGAGCCGTCCTCAATCACGCCTACGATCGAGGATGGGGAGACATCGTCCGTATCAAGAACATGAAAGAGGAGCGGCCTCGTAGAAAGAAAGCGGCGTCGCAGGCATGGCTGCACGCATTCGTTCGTCAGTGCTCAATGGATCGCCTGGAGCATCTTGCCAACCTCGTTCTTTTCATGAGCCAAACCGGCGCTCGCGTATCAGAGGCCGTCGCGCTTCAATGGCGAAACGTCGACCTTGCGCGCCGCACTGCGCTGCTGGTCAAGACCAAGACGGATCACAACTCGACGCGCCATTTGACAGACCAGCTCGTCGCCCGGCTCTATGCAGCGTCGCCGAATGCATCACCTGACGGAAGAGTGTTTCGCTACACCAACCGGCATTCCGTCAATGAGCGTATTGCCGCCGTCTGTGCCCGCGCAGGGATTTCCTACAAGCCGTCACACACATGCGGCCGGCACGCTTTTGCGAATAATACCCTTGCTATGGGAATAGATATCAAGTCTGCGATGGATGCCGGCGGCTGGCGCAGCATCAATGTGTTTCTCGGCACGTATGCCAACCCGCGGAACTCCGGCCGGGTGGTGGCCGATCGTCACAACCTCTACCAGTTCGACACGGATCTATAATACGGCTTGCTTGGATGGATACCCGAACGAGCCGGAAGATAGAGACGACGGCAAATTATTTCGATAGCCTCGGCATTGCGATTCGACGGCACATGTCTTACGCGTAGGCAACTAAATGCATGTGCGGGGGCGATAGTGCGCAGTCGGGATCTTCCGGAATTTGATAACCCGCCGCTGAATGAGATGATTGTCGGAGTTCAGTTCAATCCTGCGGAAACATACTCGCAGATTCGCGCCGGAGAAGTGTGGTCTTTGTTCAAGAAACGATACCCGCTACACGAAGAACACCCGCCTCTCCTTCCCCAGTTTGAGACCTTCGGGTTACCAGCACCGCCGCAGTTTGGCTTCAATATGGTCAACGGCGGGCAGCATGATCGCTTTTGGTTTCTCACGCCTGACCGACGAGAGCTGATACAGTTTCAAGAGGATCGCCTCTTGCATAACTGGAGGCAGGTGGACGGCGCCCCCACTGTAAAATACCCACGATTTGAAAACATTCTAGATAAGTTTTCAGAGGAAGCCACGGAGCTGTCTAGGTATTTCTCGTCTATTGGAAGCCGACCTATTACATTCAATCAGGCTGAGATAACATATACCAATCATATTGTCTTAAACAATAGCGACATTGGTTCGACACATGTTGACTATCTAAACGTTCTGAATTTAGAACGTGTCGTTGACCCAGACGACATCGTTTTTATTATGAGAAGAGTGCTTTCAAACGGCGAAAATCCATTTGCACGTCTGATTGTTGAGGCAAAAACCGCCGTTCACAATCAAACGTTTCAGAGAATGGTGGTTTTGTCGCTCACCGTAAGAGGCAACCCGCCGGATGGCAGCCTTGAAGATGTACTTTGGTTTCTTAAGTTGGGACACGAAGTGATCGTTGAGGAGTTTACCGCGATCACAACAGATTATGCTCATGAAGTTTGGGGCAGGACATACTGATGGCAGCACAGGCCGCTACTAACACACCCTACTCCAGTAGTCACGCACATCGATATCCAACTGACCCATTCAACAAGAGGGTACTGCAGACCCGTGCACCTGACTGGGAAAGTTTAATCCTTACCAGGCTGGAGGAACTCGTGCGGCTGCCTTACAACTGGGACGGCTACGGGGGTACGGCAATTGGGTTTGGCTTAGCTACGTTCGTAATGAAGATGCTTGGTTCGGCATGCCCTCACGGGACGAGGGCGCCCGCAATTGTGCCTGCAGGCAATGGCGACGTTCAGGTCGAATGGCATACGTTTGAATATGATATTGAGCTACATGTTGAGGCTCCATTTCGGGTCCACGCGTGCCGTGTGCACAATGGTGAGATAGAAGAACGATTGCTGACGAATGAATTCTCTCTCGTCGCCAATTGGCTGCGTGAGATGGAGGCAGCAATTGCCGCTCGAACCACCGCCGCGTGATGATCAGGGCCAGGTCATACCTCACGACCATCCAGAAGTTCTTGACGAACATGGCGTGATACGCCGCATATCCCGACATCACCTTGTGATGGACGAGAAAGTTGGAGGCATGCGCGTGTCCTCAGCGGCCTTCAGTTGTTCCAGCGGCATAAATGGCGGCATGTCTGTTGATCTCGAAACGTCGATTTTAGAGGCGGGTCTCGACCCGCGGATTTTCGTCATCAACCCTCCCTTCATTGGAGCGGTTCGCTTCATTGCAGGATATCTTCGATCGGAAAGCCTGTTAGTGGGGAGTGATCCACTCCCGGAGAACCCTCATCACGGTGAGGTATGGGGAAATTTTTCGAAAGGACTCCGTACTCGGCTCCTCAGCAACTCAGTTATGCTCGTAGAACCCCAGTAACCACCACAACAATATACAGCTTGGGAAGCTTCGAGAACCCTGAGCCTTTTCAAGGCAGCGTTTCACTCAGTTGCGCCAGACGCCCCTATCAGCCCATGCAGCTTGACTCGGAATGCTGTGAGAACATACTGAGAACGAAATCTCAGTCAGCAGGCAGCGAGTCCCACCATGAGCGACGAAAACAGAACGGCATCTACCGCCAAGATGGAGATGTACGAGCACTACTGCGTCGAGCCTTCATGTCGCGCATGGGGTTCCTTCGGCTATGACCGGGGCCGAGGCGTTACCGACTGGTGGTGCAGTGAGCACGTCCCGCGCGACGAGAACGGCGAGCGGAAGATGAGCTACTGACGCCATGGTGATGGGAGATCTGAAGACACCGCACGATCACGTCTACTTCGAGATCCGCATGGCCTACTCGCTCTCGCCTCAATACCAGAAGCGAGGATTCGGCGGGTCAAAGCCCGGCAAAGGCAGGCAGCCACGGGTTATCCTGCAACTGGCAAAGGCTATGGCCGCACGGCTCGACTATGCCCTGACGTTCGCCCCACACTCGGTTGCTGATCTCGAACGCGTCATCTGCTCGACAATGGAGGCATACGCGCCAGAAGCCGCCTATGAGACCGTCATTCGGGACGGCAACAAGCGGGAAGAAGCTCAGAGATTTTTGACCGGCCGGGTCACGGATGATCTGATTGCGGCCTTCACGTTCGAGAAGAAGGCATTTACCGGCCTGCATCCTATCACTGCTTCCAGCTACCCGCCGGGATGGAACTGGCAAGAGCGACTGAAGAACGGAGAACTTTGAGCCCTGCGGAACGAGTCTCCACACTGATGGTTGTCCACACGAAAGGGAGACCCGTCATGGAAGAAATCTTCAGCCCCAAGTTTACCAAGGACCACCCGGACTATGCGCTGGAATGTGAGGAGGCGTTAGACCTACCCGTGCAGGAACTGATCGAGGATGCGGTTCAGGCCGGCTGGGATAACCGGACGATCTTTAAGGCTCTGGCGAAGCTCGCAGGGGCGAAGGCGTTGGCCTATGAGGAAGATCCGGACCCGGAGGATGACCCGGCCTTGTCCGACAGCAGCACGCCGGAGTTCGGCACATTCCCCGTCGAGTGACCGCTCCCACCCCGCGCACCGCACGCACGGGGTGGATCAGGTCGCGCCGCGGAGAATCAGTAGCACGGACCGTTCAGCTTGCCGAGATCGATGTTCCGATCAGGATGCCGGCGATCAGCGATCCGATCCCAACAGCAAGAACCATCGACCAAATGGCCCTGCTTCCGATCTTGTCGTTCTTGACGCCAGGAGCCGACAGGAAGAGCATTCCCGAGACCATGAAGGCAAATGGCCAGAAGCCAGAGATAGCGCTCTCTGACCACGACACGGGCCTCCCTGCATAGTTGAATAGGATCACGTAAATCCTCTGGCAAAGAAGCACGCACCAAACGATGAAAATGCCGAGGATGAGCTGCAACTCGCCGCTATCGGCTCCGTCCCTCAGCGACTTCATTGCCGATGGGAACCATGTTGCCGTGATGATAATAGCGGTCCCGAAGGCCAGCGAGTTGAAGACATCCCGTAGAATGATGGCCGGCACGAACATCGCCGGAATCCAATAGGCCAGAACGGCCAGTACGGTGATGACGATGGCCTTGTTCGGGCTGATGGTGCGGATCATCGATGCTCTCCGGATACGATGCTGAGGACGTTGCCGGCAAGCTGCTGGCGGATTTGCCAAGATGAGCGTTCCGCCGCAACGACGACCTCCGCTGTTCTTGCCCGATGATGTTTGATCTCGGCTTCAATGGACTCGTCGCGATCGGCTGCCGCGACGTTAAGATGCGTTATCGGTTCGACGTGCCCGCCGAAGAGTTGCCTGAGGAGCCTCATGCCATTCCCTTTCCGCGGACAGCGGCCAACAGAGCGTCGTTCTGGTTCTTGTAGTCCTTGGCGAACTCATAGCCGAGCTTCGCCTCGGTGACCCGGTCATCATAGATTTCCTTGATGAGCGCGTCCTTCGCCGCCAGCTCGACCTTATGGGCCGTGTCCTTCGCCTCGAGCTTATTCCACAGCTTGATGACCACATAAGCGAGAACGAGAACGCTCGTTCCGAGAACGCCTTCTGTCAGGTACGGGCGAGCGATTTCGTTTACGAGGTCAGGCTGCATGCGGGCTTGCTCTTATTTCGACTGAACGATGATGTCTGGCTGGTTGGCCGGCGTCTGGATCACCACCGGCGCATCCTTCGGCAGCTGTTCGTCGATGGCCTTGGCAGCGTCGAGACCCTTTTGCGAGGGACGCCTGTAGATCGCCCAGGCGACTGTCCCGAGCGTGATGGCGCCGCCAACGATCGCGTCGAGGTTCTGGCTGAGGATTGCGCTCTGCTCGTCGTCGATCCAACCACGCGTGGCCAACGCCGCGCCGATCGCCGCGAGCGCATAGCGCAAGATCATGGGGAGATAGTTGGTGATGTTCATTTCAGGCTCCTTTCACGAGCGGTGGGCGTCGAGGATGGCATCGTGGAAGGCGTAGGCCTGCCGGGCGATGTCTTCGGCCTTGTCATTGCCGTTGATGATGCGACGGGCGCCGACCCAGTCGGCCGACTTGCTGTTGAGGTAGTCGCTCAGCTTCTTGCCGGTGAAGCGGCCATGGACCATGCCGTCGAACATGATCCGGACGGCAGTCTTCGGCTCTAGGGCAGTGTCCGGCGCGCCCTCGATGCCGTAGGTCCGGTAGTTGTCGCGGCCGGTGATCTGCACGAGGCCGCGCCCGCGATAGCGCCAGCCGTCGCCGCTGGCCTCGCTGCCGTTGCCGATCCGATTGGCGTAGGCGCGATTGGCGATCTTCTCCGGCTTGCGCGCGTAGGAGTTAGCTTGAGCGGCCGTGAAGTATTTCGGGAAGGTGGCGCGCAGACCGGCCGCCGAATAGTTCAAGTTCTCGACCACCGGCTGCATGGCTCTGCCGGTCTCGTGGAAGGCCGTGGCCAGCATGTAGGCCAGCCAGCGGAGATCGGTGAGCCCCGACGCCTCCCATGCCGACAGGATCTCCTCCATGCCGGCAACCTGCCCTGGGGTCAGGCGCCCGTCGAAAAGCTGCGCAGAGGTTCGCACCCCCGCGAAGAAGGTCGCGTGCTTCATGATGATGTTCCTGTGGTTGTGCGCAAGCCTCGCTTCAGCGAAGACGAGTAGGCTGGCCTTCTGACAATCAGGAGGCTGGGATGGCTTCAGACGATATCAACTGGATGGCGTGGTTCGTCGTCGCCGAGCAAATGACGCGCGGCGAAAAGGACGCGGCTAAAATGGTGGCTGCGGGCATCCGGCTCGAAAGGCGCCGCTGGCTAGAGCAGCAATATTATCGGCCGCCAGCTACTTCAGGAGTGCCAGATGACGTATGACTGGGATGGAAAGCGGACACGGCAGCTGAAGATCATCCAGGGTGTTGCTGTCGGTATGACCGTCGTGGCGGTATGTGCAGGCTTCGCAGCGCTGCTGGCCCTAGGTGCTGATCTTCCGTTCGGCCTAGTCGGGTAAGGCGTCTAGGGCGACCTAGTAATAGCGAGGGCGATGCAGCTCGGATTAGATATCCAATAACCGCGATTAATCGCGACTACCGTGAGCTATTCGCTGATGCTTTCGCGGATCGACGCTGCGTCATCTCTTGCCTGCTTCAGCTTCGCCTGCGTCGTTTCCAATTCGGAATTGAGATGCGCGAGATAGGTCTCATACTGTTCGGCCTCGCGATCGAGGCTCTGGGCTGCGCGCATCATGGTTTCGTTGACATTGCTCATTTGGAAAATCCTCTCCGTTAGATTTCAGTTTGTGTGGTTGGTCGGCTGGAAGGCATTATCCGCCTCCATAGGTCTCCTTCTCTAGGCCCATGAGCCGTCTAAGACCGGGCCCACTGAGAAGCCTCTGTCGGAAACGACCGCATTATTCAGCGCCGCAAGCTCGGCCTGCAACGCGGCGATTTGATCCTCAGCGGCTATGCGTGCCTGGCGCTCGGCGTTGGCATCGGCGATCGCAGCCTGCACCGCCTCATGCGCAACGGCTACCTCCGCCAAGGCGGCATCGTTCACACCCTTCACAAGGACCGACGCCGGGAAGCCCAGCTCTTCCGCCTGCTCAGCAGTCAAGGCGTCGCTGAAACTCGTGACCATTTCGCTCGGCCGATGCGGGTTGGGAGAGCGCATTCCAAGAATGACGTGGAATGCAGATGGCTCCTTTTCATCGGAGGCGCGCCCTCGGTAGAGAAACTCATGCACATAAACTTCCATGATCGCACTCCTTAGGCTGATACGGTGACGTTGGTGCCGCTGATCTTCCATGCGGACCCGTTGGAGATGACCTCGACACCGGTTCCAGCACCCGACGCTTCCTGCATGCCGAGACCGGTGAATGCTCGGCCATTGGATGCCCAAGCCTTGCCACGGGGTGTGGCGCTGGCGGCAGGGAGTGTTGCCACGGTGTAAGGGGGCAGTTGAGGCGGGCCGGTGAACACGGCAGCGGATAAGCGGGCATAGAGCGTGTTCAGTTCTTCCTCGGTCTGGCGAACTCTTTGCCAGACCGAAAAAGCGCCGCTGTTTGATCGTATTCGACGGTATGTTTTGCTGTCCGTCAGCGTCCCACCGATCTCTGTGAGTATCTGCTCACAATGAGCAGTGCCGCGCGCTTTAACGATCCCAAAACAAAATTGCGCCACAGGCGAGTTAAGCGCAGTGTCCAGCCCGGTATAAAAACCGGGTTCAATCGCCAAGTCCCAATTGGTTACACTGACGATTGTGGAGCGAAGCCTGTCAGGTAGCTGAGCGTCAAGGATTGTCCCCGTGAGATCAGCCGCAGAACCCGATGAAGCGACAGGGGCAAGACCCAAGGCCGTTCGTGCAGCGGACTGGCTAGCACTTCTCAGCAAGGAGCGACCGATCGAGGTAGAACCCGACATGGCGCCCAATCCGACCACGTCTATGCCGAGATGCAGGTTTGCCACGATCTCCCGGCCAATCGCCGGCAGTTCGATGAGGCCCGGATGGTTGATCTTATTAGAAGGGCAGACATCGAGCGTCGTCAGGCCGCCCAACGCTGCGATGAAGCGATCGTCGTAAAGGTGATCGACCGGCACGAACGGGACATCGAGCGCATCCGCGACACGCTTGATCAGCCGGTTCGTGAATGCCCAGTTGTGGATCGCCAGTGTGCGCGGACGGGCCACTCCAACGAAGATCGGCAGAATGCCGGCAGCAAGGAAGGTCTGGCCGATGATGGTCAGCCGCGTTTCGCTGTCGGGGTTGCCGAGTTCGTTCATGCCAAGCGGCACTAGGGCCGCATGCGCACCGGACGCGGCGGCACTGGTCAGCCAGGACGTAGGCGTAGAACCGGAAACCGCATCTGCCGAGGACCATCCGGCAACGGACCAGTTGTCGTAGACAAGATCCTGCCCGAGCACATAGCCCTGCTTTTCGAGCGCTGATACGACTTCCCAGGCCATGCCTACACGTGTGTGAACGACACCTGCGCCGTCGTCGGCTCGGCCGAGCTGCACAGCCGTGTAGAGCGGGATCGTCGCCAGAACGTCGGAGCCGTAGCCCTCAGCAAGATAGACGGCTGTGGAGCGGTCACGCATGGTGCCGTTCGGAGCTGTGGACGACGGCACGGACGAATGCTGGGCATTGATGCTGTCACCGAAGCTGATCAGCTTGATCGCCTGCCGGCTGGCAGCACGCGCCGTCAGAGTTTTTGCACGACGACGGTTCTCGCTGCGGATCTGGTCCCGCCATGCCTTGGCCTGAGGCATGACGCCATCGACCAGCTCATAGAGCATCGTCCACTGCACGGTCGCCTGATAGACGCGCAGCATCGCGATAGGCAGTTGGCGGAGCGAAGTACGCTTCGGCATGAAAGCGTCCGGATCGCCCGCACGCTCCGTGCCCTGAATGATGCCGAGCTGCTTGGTGGAGACATCGTAGTAGAGCAGATCAAACCGGATGTTCGTCGATGCCGTGGCAGCCAGCGCGATCGTCTGAGACGGCGTCCAGAGCCCCATGCCGGACCGGCCAACAAGCGCACGGCATGTGATGGACAGACCGGTCGCGACGACAGCGGAGATCGATGCATCGAGGATCGTTTCCTCGAGTGCCAGAGGAGCCGAAGCCGGCAGCTGCGCCAACTTCATCGGGTCGGCCTTAAGGTCGAAGCCGATCTGGATGCGGGCGCCATAGTCGGCCGTCGTATCTGTCAGGAACGTCGTGTTCGTGCCGTCAACCAGCGGCGTGAAATATCCTGCCTCGACGCCGGCGCCAACGAGGAAGGCAAGATCCGAGCCCGCGCCATCGTTGGAGAACCCGATGTACTCCCCCGCCTTGAGCGCCATTGCGCCAACTTCATCTTCGATGAGGGTGTTCGGCCCACCGAGCAGACGAACCGGATAATCCTTGCCCACCTGGTTGAACGAATTGCCGGCTTTGACGAAGCGCTTAAGCTTCACGACGATTTCGCTATGCGCATACGCACGCAAGGCCGACAGCTTGCTGTCACGGGCGACGGGCTCGCTAAACACCCAGGTGTTGCGCGGCAGGCTATCGCCTGTAACGCCTGCCTTCCGGATGCCGATGGTCTGAATAGATCCTGAGACGGCGTCCGACACAAAGCCGCGCGCAGCCGGCGCCGCTCCGGCGTTGACGACGAACTGCACCTGAAGCTTGGCTGACGTATCGATCGTGTTATCCGCGAAGGAAGGCTGATCGCCGGCTGCGCCGTAGAAACCGCTGTTCGTCCCAAGCAGGTAGCAAAGGATGCCATTGCCGTAGATGCCCAGATAGTCGCCGGCGAAGACCGGGATCGTGCCGAGATTATCCACAGACGACAGGTTCAAGCCCGCGGATACCGGGACGAGGTAATCCTGCGCGATGGAAATGAAGTTGTCGCCGGTCTTCTTATAACGGCGGACCTTCACGACGCCCGCCGCCTTGGCAAACAGGAACAAGCCGCCGAGATAACCATCGCGCGTGACCGGCTGCGGAAGGACGAAAGTCTGGTCAGTCGCCGTCGTACCAGTGACAGGCGTTTCCGCAATGCCAATGACCTGACGATCAGCCACCCGATCAAGGCGATCAAGAATGAGGTTCTGAGCAGTCGTGAGGGCGTTGTCGGTTGACTGGCGAAAGCCAGCCTCCGCAGCGATGCCGTCTGACGCAGCCTGAAGAACAGCAGCGATCCGCGCGGCAAGCGAAGTGGAAACTCCGCGTGCTGCCACAACTTCGGACGTCACAAGGTTTACACCTTGCGTAAGCGTATTATCAGAAGATTGGCGGAAACCCGCTTCTGCCGCAATGCCATCAGAAGCAGCTTGGAGAACAACGGCAATGCGGGCTGCAAGGCTCGCTGATGCCCCACGCGCCGCATTCACCTCGGAAGTAACTGAATTGACGCCCTGGGTGAGTGTGCTGTCAGATGCTTGGCGCAGGCTCGCCTCGTTCGCTATACCATCAGATGCAGCCTGCAGAACGGCCGCGATACGGGCGGCAAGGCTGGATGCTCCTGCTCGCGCGGCGCCAACTTCACTCGTTACCGAGTTCACACCCTGCGTGAGCGTGTTATCCGACGACTGTCGGAAACCCGCTTCTGCCGCAATGCCATCAGAAGCAGCTTGGAGAACAACGGCAATGCGGGCTGCAAGGCTCGCTGATGCCCCACGCGCCGCATTCACCTCGGAAGTAACTGAATTGACGCCCTGGGTGAGTGTGCTGTCAGATGCTTGGCGCAGGCTCGCCTCGTTCGCTATACCATCAGATGCAGCCTGCAGAACGGCCGCGATACGGGCGGCAAGGCTGGATGCTCCTGCTCGCGCGGCGCCAACTTCACTCGTTACCGAGTTCACACCCTGCGTGAGCGTGTTATCCGACGACTGTCGGAAACCCGCTTCTGCCGCAATGCCATCAGAAGCAGCTTGGAGAACAACGGCAATGCGGGCTGCAAGGCTCGCTGATGCCCCACGCGCCGCATTCACCTCGGAAGTAACTGAATTGACGCCCTGGGTGAGTGTGCTGTCAGATGCTTGGCGCAGGCTCGCCTCGTTCGCTATACCATCAGATGCAGCCTGCAGAACGGCCGCGATACGGGCGGCAAGGCTGGATGCTCCTGCTCGCGCGGCGCCAACTTCACTCGTTACCGAGTTCACACCCTGCGTGAGCGTGTTATCCGACGACTGTCGGAAACCCGCTTCCTCCGCAAGGCCGTTCATCGTGTCCTGCCGCAAACTCGCGACAGCTTCATAGAGTTCACTGATGTCGACGTCGCCCGTCACGTCATCCGTAATCTCACGCACGTCGATGGACGCGATGTCGGTCTCCGCGCCGTTTCCATAGACCCGGACGAGTGGGAATCCATAGAGGGCGCTCGGCGGGATGGTGTATACGATGTCACCAGGCGCGCCAGACTTGCCGATGACGAACGATAGCCGAAGCGGACCCCCTGCGACCGTTGGTAGATGGATGCCGCCAAGCCGTACATTACTGACGTTCGCCTTGTTCGCGTTCAGGTTCTGCCAACGGATTTCGACAGCATTGTTTGCCGGGTCGCTTGGATCAAGGTTCCGGTCAATCGTCGCCGTGACGAGATAGGTCCGGCCTGCGTCAATCGCGAAGTCGATGCGGCGCGCCACATCCACATAGCCCGATACGTCATCCGTATCCACGCCTCGGATACGCAGAACGGATCCAAGATCCACGGACGTAGCCACCAGACCAACTGTGATCGGTGCGCGCGACAGAGCGGAACCAGTTAGCGCAGATGAGAACAGCGCACGAGCATCACCGGGACGCGCAAAAGCTTGGCCTAAGAGGCTGTTGGATGCCGCAAATGCACTCTGAAGTGGAGCAAGCGCAGCCGCGACCTCTACATCCGTTGCGTAAGGGCCGAGCGCAGTAGAAATGGCTGTGGCCACATCGATATCGGTCGCAAAATTTGCGATCGCAGCAGAAAGATCGGCGTCTGTCGCGTAGGGCAAAAGCGCGGCTGCGATTGCTGTTGCGACCTCCGCATCAGTCGCCATGTTCTGGACTGCCACCGCAAGCTCGGTATCTGTCGCGTAACCGCTGAGGGCTGTGTTGATGAGCGCCTGGATAGCTGCCGCAAGGGACGAACTGGCGCCTTTGAGGCCATCAATCTCGTTTGCTCGACTGACCAGAGCATTCAGTTTTTCGCGCACACTTGCGCCGCCTTCGCCGTTGGCGATGGTTCCAATGGGCATCGTTGGCCTCGTGAGTGTTAGATTGTCTCGATGAAGGTCAGGGAAGGCGATCCAAAGCGTCCGAGATCCAGATCAAGGTCGCCATCGCCCATGTCTTTGAGGACACAAAGGCATTTCAGGTCGTCGAACTCGACGAGTGTGTTGGCGGCAATCGCCGCGCGCAAGGGCGGAAGAAATTTGATGGATGACGTAAAGTCACCCTCATCCACCCATGTCGATCCATCAGCCCACGTGCTACCATCGTGAGCACCCAAAACAGTGCCAATGATCGTTTCCGTCTGCGCCAGAACTTCTGTCACGCGATGCAGACGGTTCTGAATTGTGATGTGATGCCCCGGCTCCAAATCAGCCGCGACCCCTTCAACCTGTACTGTCGTCGCGCGACGTGCCGCAGGCGCCAGGATCTTGCTTGGCGCCTCGCCCTCAAGGCAGTAAAGATCAACAAGGCTGACGAGGATATCCTCACCTTGCCTCAGGCGGGCGATCATCGCCCGATAAGCGAGAACCGACGCTTTGTTGTTCGTGCGAAACGCGACCCCTATCTCCCAGAACCCGGCATCCCGGAAGACGTTCTGCTGACGCCCTGTCCCGGTGCGCCCGCCTGACGCAACAAAGTTACGCAGTTCCGGATTGCAGGAGACAAGCGTCAAGGCCGCCGACTGTGTGATCGTCATGGAGAGGCCTCCGTGCGAAGGGCAACAACCGTGAATGTGATGACCTGCTGAACACCGATGGCGATTTGCGGCGTGGTGATCCGCACATCGATAAAGCCCGGCGTCTTGCAGATCGCTCCCGGAAATCCAAAGCCATCCGGAGGCGGATCTTTAGGCTGCAGGTAAATCGCGTGGTCTGTAGGGCGAACGCCGGCCGCGCCGATCGTCGTTTTCTTGACGCCAGCTAGGGTCACGGAAAGCAGCGCGCCAACGGTTATGCTTCGCTCTCCAACAACCACCGCGTAAGGCCGAGCCTTCACTTCGTTGATGAGCGCCTGAAGCTGCGCCGTCGCTGCAGCCATCGCCGCCGTCTGCTCTGCCTTGAAGGCTTCAAAGCGCGCATCGAGCGACGTATTCACGCTCTGAAGCGCTCGCTGAAATAGCCGGGCATCGCTAAGCCGAGTTGAGTTCAGCATCATACGACTTCCGATGCCGGACCAACTGTTGCGGAACGCTTGCCGCTCCCGTTTTCAGCGAGAACCCAATAGTACCAGGTGCCGGCAGATGGCGGTGTGTCTTCGTAGACCATGCCCGTACCCGGCGAACCATAGATCGGCCCTTCCAGATCCGTCGCCGTTGCGAAACTCGTCGTGCTGTTGCGATAGACGCGGGCAGCCTTAAAATTTTCACTGTTCGGGTTCGTCCATGCGACAGCCACCGTTCCCGCCGTTGGGCCAGGCAGGGCGTCGAAGTTCGACACCGGACCGGGAGGCGTCGGGTCAGCTACAGCCGGAATATTTTCGATCAGCGCATAAGGGCCAACACTTCCCGATCCACCCCGCCAACGGAAACGGATATCATACAGCGCACTGTCTTCGAGCCCGACGATATCGACGGCGTAGGCACCCTTTCCGACCGAGGCTCCCTGCCAGTTCTCTTGATCTGCTAGGGTGTATTCCACCTCAAGCTGGAGGTCGTCACGATCTTCGGGCGCAGCGACGGAAGCCTTGATCAATGCCACTTTCACACCTCCAGATATTTGTCGCTGCGTGCCGATAGCGGTTGCCATCTCGATAGCGGGCAGCGAACCCTCTTCGAGGCGATCAGGCAGAGCGGGCGCCGTACCCTCTTCGGTCGCAGGATCGAACGCGTAGGCTTCCGGCCCAAAGCTTGCGAGCTGCAACGTCACGACCATGCTTTCGTGATCGAGGGAGATATCCAAAACCTCCATCGTCTCGTCGAAGACATCCGTTTCCGTGTCGAGGTCGGGGATCTGCACGCGCACCCAGCGCTGGTCCCAAGCCTGCATCCCGAACAGTGTCGTCGTGATCTTCCCCTGCCAGCGAGGCGCAGCCCGGTGAGCGAATATCTTCGCAATGCGGCGGGCATGATTATGGTTCTGGATCTCGTAGGCATCGATCGTCTTGGATCGAACCTCACCATACTCGGCGATCTCATCATCTTGCCGCCAAGGCTGCGCATCCGAGGCTGCGAAATCGGCCAGCGGCTCTTCATACTTGACGAGAATTTCGTTGCTTTCCCGAAGCGGGCCGGCCCCATCTGACAAGGAAAAATCGATGATGTGATCATCAGTGATGATGACCGTTGGTTCGACCCACACCCCAACGGAGAAACCGATTTTGCCATTCGATTTCAGGCAGAGGCGACCGTCCGTCGCTGTGAGGAACCGGTTGAGAACCGACTGAGGGTCGGCCTCGAAACTGTAGCTGAGAGCGCCGTGGTAGCGCCGGACCGTTCCTCCCGACTTTGTCGGCAGCAAAACGTCGCTGTCATTGGCAGCCTTGATGAAGTCTGCATCGTCGATGTATTCAGGCTCGATCTGCAGGCCGTCTTCATGCCGCAGGTAGTCGCGAAGGTGGAGCGACAGGTTCGCGCTATAGGCGGTTGCCGCCGATCGTGGATCATAAACGCGGGCCGTGCGAAACACGCCGTTCAGCTTAGCGATGCGGTTCGGGTAGATCTTTGAGAACTTTTCGTCCGGCACACCACGCGTTTCCAGCAGGGCGTGCGCAATGCCGTTAGCTCTATGAGCTTCCGTCCAGATCGTCGGGAACTTCTCGATGAGCGCGTCATATGCCGTCTGAACAACATTGCCCGGCCGGTACGTGATGCGCACCTTCTGCTCATAGTAAGGATCTGTCGTGACGACGCCGCCTGCTCCAAGCTCAACATGCCGGCTATCGACGAGCCATTCGACGACGCTATCGAAACGCTGACTTGCGAAAGCAACAATTTGCCAGACGTTGCCATCCCGAGCCTCAATGAAAAGCTGCGAGCCACCGAGCTGCTTCAGGCCGTAGTGCCGCGTGCGCGGCGGCATGGACTGTCGGATGACGTTCTGCACGTCCTGAGGCTTGGGCGCCTCTGGTTTAGGTGCCAGCAAGCTGAGACCAAATGCGAGGCCGATATTAATGACGCCGGCCAACGCAGTGCCGATAGCTCCCGCCGCAGCTGCTGAGCCCAGAATGGAGCTTACGATCAGCGTGCCCGGATCGGCCATAACAGGCGACGTCAGGCATCCCAGGAAGACACTCGCCATCAGCAGGGATTTCAAACGTGCCATGCAGCAACAACCTTTGGATTTTTCAGAGCCGTCACGCATTTTTCACCTTTGACAGCCCACCTACCGGACTGTGTCCGGATGGCTGCAAGATGTCGGCCACCATGCCGAATGATGCCGAAGTCCCCGGCTTTATCGCCAGAAGATCGAATAGCGCCGACCGATCGAGCCAGACGAGAAACCAGCCTGCCTAGGCCACCCTCACGCTCCAGGACAGCATGACACTCCGCCTGCGAACTGTATGTCTCGCGTAGATAGAATGCCGGGTCAGATCCATGATTGGCTTCCCACCAATCGGCTATGACCAGCGCACAGTCCTTCGTCCCCCAAGCGAACTCGGTGGCGGCCAGTGCGCGTAAAAACGCGCCAAGATCTGCGTTCATCAGTTATCCGGAAATGGAATGATGTGGTTTTCGATGCCGCGCGTGCGCTCACAACCCTTGTCGCCGGGAGAGCGCTTCTGCTGGTCTGTGTCGGAATAGTAGCCGTAGCGTGGACGCTTGCGGGTGATGAACTTGCCCTCGCTCCGGATAGATACCGTGTAGAGCATGCCGTCGTCCGTCGAGACCCGCTTGATCTCAAGGGTTCGCATGTCAGCCAGGACGACAGCGAGAGGCATGTCCAGCGGCTGCCAGTCATCCCCAAAGAATTGGAGATAGACGACCACGGATCGCATATACCAGTTCGCCCGACTTCCCTTCGCTTGCGCAGCGAAGTGGCGATCGACACCGGATACCGTCAGATCGACCGGCTCGGCCTTGCCGTCAATCGACTGGCGTAAGCCGTTGACGCTTCCAAGACCTCCAATGCCTTCCCATGTCTTGCCGTCATTTGTGGTGAGAGGACCGAACCCGTTGTAAAGCCGGCGCATCCCATCCACAAAATCCATTTCGACAAGAACGTCGCAATATACGCGGTTGCCAGCAATCTGCGCGGCGATGGCAGCGGAGAAGTCCATTACAGGCGCCTCATTTCGTCATCGCTGACCCAGCTGCTCACACTGCCACGAACTTCAGCCATCTGCCGGCTATTGTTCTGCTCCAGGATAGCTTTGAACTCAGCCTTGCTCATCGACGACCCGCGCGCATCAATGTTGTACGTTGGCGCAAACCCACCGCCTCGCTCTTGCCCCGGCTTCGTGATAGAAACCTTCTCGTTGGGGCTCGCCTTGAATGCCACCAACTGGCTGTCAATGCCGCCAGCGCCGCCGACCTTGAATTCGCCGCCTGACGCGAAGCCCTTCAGATTGCCGGTAAAGGCGCTCACTATTCCACCGAGTATGCTGGCGCCTCCAGAGGACGTGCCGCCCATTCCGAACGCGCCGAGGATCGCTTTGAAGCCGTCTTGCAGAAACGTTTCAGCGAGCTGCGACGCAAGATCTTTGAGCACATCCTTGAACTTCTTCGATCCATCAATCAGGCCAGAGAAGGCGCCGCTGAGAGTGCTTGCGAGAGACTGGCCGGCCTGCTCCATATCCGTCATCTCGTCTTTGGCTCCAGTGGTAACCTCGCGCATGCCGGCCCATGGATCGCCTTTCGGTCCCTTGCCGATCGCGCCAAGCGTAGCCTCGACCTCTTGTGCTGCCCGGCCGGCCGCAGCTTTCGCCTGCGGTGTCGCCGCGGCTATCCCGTTCGCCAAACCGTCGATGACGTGCCCACCGATCTCGTGCATGACGCGAGACGGGGAGTTAATGTCGAGCGGATCCTTGATCCATGACGGCAGCATGTTGCCGATGCTCAGTACCTTAGCCTTAAGCGCTTCAAACTTCGCTGAGATGCCGTCTATCAGCCCTTGAATGATTTGCCCGCCGATCTCCAGCATCCTACCGGGCAGAGCGGCGAACACGGCGATGATCTCCTCCCCGATAGCCCTCATCTGCTCAGGGATCGCCTGAAACGTCGCCAGCATAGACCCCGCAAAACTGCTCAGGCTTGAAACAAGCTCTCCAATCTTGGCCTTGATCGCATCGAGCGCGCCTGGGAACACGACGTTCGCAATGTTGGTGAACATTGTGCCGAGGTTTTCGAAGATCAGCCGCGCTGTATCACCGGCACCCTTCAGGTCTCCGGTAAGAAACTGGCTGAGGTATTGACCGACCAGGCCAAGCTGCGTCGCCAAACCGACAGCCGTCGTCTGAATGACGGAGATCGATCCTTCGATGATCGCCGCCGTTGCCGGGAACGACGTCTTGATCTGTTCCCAGTTCTGGTAAAGCGCAACGCCACCGGCTGCCAGCGCGGCAAAGGCAGCGATCGCCGCAGCCACTGGCGCGCCGACAGCGGCAATGCCCGTCGCGACGAGGCCAAGGGTGATAAGGAGCGGGCCGAGTGCAGCGCCGACGCCTGCGACCACTACACCCCAGTTGAGCAGCTGAGGGTTTGTTTCCGAGAGACTGGAGACGAATTCTGCAAGCTTTGAGATGAGGCTCGTAACGAAAGCCAGCAATCCGCTGTTGGCGATGTTAATGGCCAACGTTTCGAGCGCGCCGCCAAGCTTCTCCAGTTCACCGTTGAAGCCTTTCATCCGGGCCGCAGCCTGAGCGTCGGCCGATCCCTTGCGCTCGATCGCGACGGCGAGCTTGTCGATACCTGCCGCGCCCTGGTCGGCAAGCGCCAGCGCCGTTCGCATGGCATCGGAGCCGAATATCGTCGTCACGGCATCGGTCTTGGCCTCGTCACTCAGGCCGGACAAACTGGTTTTCAGCTCTTCCGCCACGGCAGCCATGGATTTCATCGATCCATCTGCGTTGAAGAACTCGAGGCCAAGATCCTTCATTGCCGCCGCTGCAGCTTTGCTCTTTGGTGACAGGGTGGTTAGGAAGGTCTTGAATGAGGTGCCCGCATCAGAGCCGCTGTTGAACACCGACGACGTGCCGGCGATCGCCGCGTTGAAGTCCTCGAAGCTTACGCCCAGCGCGCCCGCGACGCCGCCAGCCTGCGCGATAGCATCCTTGTAGTCGTTGAACCCGAACTGCGAGGCAAGCGTCACATTCGTGATCCCGTCCACGACGCGACCAAGGTCTTTCGCCTCGATCTTGAACTGCGCCATGACGTTGGTTGCGACGTCTGCCGATGTGGAAAGGTCGCCACCAGTGGCCTCGGACAACTTGATGGAAGCCGCCGCAGCGCCATCAAGAATTTGCGTCGCCGTCAAGCCGTTCTTGGCCAGCATCTCCATCATGTCCGCGGACTCGGATGCCGACTTCGACGTGTTCGCACCGAGATCCAGCGCCATCTTCTGCATGGCGGCAAAATCGGATGTCGACGCGTTGGTTGCGGCCTGCACCCGGTTCATGGACGCCTCGAAGTCGCCAGCCGTCTTCAGCGTCAAGGCGCCCATTGCCGCGAGAGGCGCAGACACATAGGTCGACATGGTCGAGCCAGCCGACTTCAAGGAGTTCCCGACTTTGCCCAGCGCTCGCTGAGCCTTATCGAGACCATCCCAGAACTCAGCGGTGTCGATGCCAAGGTTTACCCTAAGCGCACCAATTACTGCACTAGACATCAGAGGGGCCTTTACGAAGGATTTGTTTTCAGGATAGTTGCAAGTTCAACCAGGAGGGGAACATGGCAACAATTATTAGGACAACAAAACGTAAGAGGGGTCTGTTTGGGACCCTCGTCTGGTGGCTTTTCTTGGCCTTTAACGCTCTTATGGCTATCGGCTTGTATGCAGGCATCACTGCAACCGGCAAACAGTACCAAGGCAGCTCCGACGCCGCCTTTCAGGCAGGAACCGCAATCGGCGGAACTATCGCTGTCGGCGGTCTACTATTCATTTGGCTCACTGGATCTTTGATTTTGGGGCTCATAGTTGCTCTCACCAAGGGCAAAGAAGTCATGATCGAAAAGACGGTGGACTAACTTATGCTCACTTTCAGAATCTCTTTAGTAGCCTTCGCCATGATGACTGCAGCCGCCCAAGCTCAGTCAGTTCCGAGGTATGACGTGGAGACGTACTGCAAACGGGTGGCAGACTCGATTGGTGGGTCCTCTCAGATTGAGAAGACCTGCATTGAGCAGGAACAGGATGCTTACAACGGGCTTAAATCCAACTGGTCGACGCTGCCATCAAGAGCCGCAGAATACTGTGACACTGTCGCATCGTCGATCGGCGGGAGCTACCAGATCATGGCAACATGCATCGATCAGGAAACCAACGCCGCGGCCAAGAAGCCCGGATTTCAATACTGATGCCAATACATTTCATTCTGTTCGCATCGGCGTTTATCGCGAGCAGCCCTGTCTTTGCCGGCGCCTCGATTGTCGGTCGTGCCTCCGTCATCGATGGCGATACCATCGACATCCAGGGCGAGCGCATTCGGTTCAACGGGATCGACGCTCCAGAAAGCAGGCAGCTTTGCTCTGACAAAGATGGCGTCGATTACCGATGCGGCCGGGCTTCTGCCGATGCGCTTGACGCCTACCTTGCCGCATCCCGGCCCACCCGCTGCGAGACCCGCGGCAGAGACCGCTACAAGCGGTTCGTTGCCGACTGCTACCGGGCGGATGGCCAAAGCGTCTCATCATGGATGGTGCGCAATGGCCATGCGCTGGACTGGCCCCGCTATTCGAAAGGCGCCTTTGCCGCAGATCAGGCTGCAGCGCAGGCTTCGATGTCAGGCATCTGGCAAGGCAAGTTTACCCTGCCTTGGGAGTGGCGGAAGCGCTGACGTCGCGCTTCTTCTTGTTCGATCGGCCGCCAAGCCATGACCGGGTGACAGCCTCGATCTCCTCAGGAGTCTGCCTTACCCGCGTTTTCTTCACGGTCAGCATATCCTTCAGCGGCGGCATTTTCTTCACGCGATCGAGTTTGGCGATGTGCCAGGCAAGGCTCATCCGCTCGTTGCGCTCGCGTGTCTGCCGCTCCTGCTCGCCCGCGAGAATGACGCTGATTTCGCGAAGCGTGAGCTGCCAGAACAACTCGTAGGGCTGACCGATTGCGACCCATTCGGATACCCGCGACGGCCAGCTTAAGCTGCTGCCGCCGCCTTCCGAGGGCGCGTGCCCGGCTCTTTCTTGGGGAAAGCAGCCTGAAACGCCTTGCCGATGAGCGGGCCAGCTTCAGCCACGCCGATCTCGTCTATGATGTCCTCGCACTCCTGCACCGTCGTGCCGGAGTGATGGCGCTGGAGCGATGCCCAGAAGATCGTCCGGAGAAGCGACAGCTTCACGGACTTGCCCGCCAGCTCCTGACCGATCTCGGAGATACCCTTGCCCAGAGTATCCTCCATTTCACACATGGCGCCGGTTCCGATCTTCATCGTCCAGGACTTGCCGAGGGCCTCGAAAGAGACCTCGCCGCGTTCTTTGTTCGCCATCAGGGAGCCTCATCCCAATCTTCGTCGCCGGATACCGAGACAGTGACCGTAGCTGCCATCTTGTCATCTACCGGAACATCTTTCTCGTAGCCCGTGATCTGTGCGTCGTAGGCAACACGGTGCTTGTTCGGGAAAGTGATGCGATGAAGCACCGTCTCGCCGGACTCGAAGACGCGGCGGATCAGTTCGTCCGTCGGGCTTCCGGGTACCCAGTTGATCTCGAAAGACGCCTCCCCGCTGTCGATCAGGCCGGCGATGTATTCGCGACGACGCCCGGGGCTTTTCATGTGCGTGGCTTCGACGCGGTCGGCAGTGGCCGAGCCGGGCGTGACCATTGTCACTTCCCCAAGGTCAACGTAACCAGGCGTGGACAGGGTGCTGTCCCAGATTTCATAGCCGGTACCATAACCCAGCATGGCGTTGGTCATTGCGGTTCTCCATAGTGAACTGTGATGTCGAGGGATGAGCGGAACTTCGTCGTCACCGCGCCCGCGTCCGCTGCGGGTAAGTCTCGATGGTCTTCCAGAAAGATCGCCTTGAAGGCCGCATCTTTGTAACCGTTGAGGCGCGCCTCGATGATGCGAGAGACCTCTTTCGCCTGAGCATAGGTGTCCGCATACCCGTCGATTTGCACACGGCTCCGGACGAGGCCCGAATGGCCCTTCATCGTGTAGGAGCGGTTCTTGTCGATCACCTGCACGACGACGAAGGGCGCAAGATCAGTCTGGCTTGCGCGGCCAGGACGAACCTTGCCACCAACGATCTCAATCAGGTCTGCATCCGATAGGAGCAGCGCGATAATAGCCTCCTCCATCAACGCCTCCTGCCGGCCCTGCGCGCCAGTCGTCCTGCGGCTCGCTCGATCTCACCCCAAAGCGCGTTCTTGATGTGATCGAGCGTGGCTTCTTTTTTGCCGTCCCATGCTGGACGCAACCACGGCTCGGCCGCCTGATGCTCATTGCCGAACTCATCCTGCATGCCGGCAGGATCGCTCGTGCCGATAAAGACTTCCGAGAAGGCGCGATCATCTTTTGCCTGCTTCTTATGCAGCGAGGCCTGGCGCCGGGTCAGCTTCGTGCCGACATCCGTCGTTTCTGTCAGATGCAGCGTGAGCTTGGGCGCGTTCGCGCGCGCGGCTTGAGCGACCGGCTCGCCTGCATCTTTCAAAACCTTGCGGAGAACGGCCTTGCCGGTGGACTTTGGTAACTGGCCCAGCGCCCGATCCAGTTCCTTAAGCCCTTCGATCTTGATCGTGACCTTAGCCATTGTCAGCATCCCGGGAAGCAGTGATCTCGATGAAGCGATGACGGCCTTCGTCAAGCTCTTTCACACCGTTGATCTGCCAAACCACTCCATCATGGAGGATGCGGTCGACCGGAGTGATAGACCGTGTCAGGATTGAGGAGCGAACCGTGAAACGGCTGACCCGAAACGAGCCAACTTGGCCCGCTGCCAGCAACTCGATTTTCTGGCTATCGGACGCATCACGTTTACGCGCCCAGACCCTGGCGAGATCCTGCCAAGTGCTGATCTCTTCATTGAACGCATTCAAAACCGTTGACGCTCGCTGAAGCGTGATCCGGCGATCAAGCTCGCCCCCACTTTTGATGGACATCACACGCGCAGCCAACGGTACGGGTTTATGAGCGCACGGCTTGCCGGCGGAATCCCATCTAGGCCACTTCGGTTTTCATAGAGATCACTGACGGCCATGAGCGCGGCGACCTTGAAGACGGTTTCCTTGCCTGCAGGCACCAGCGCAAGATGGCAGTACTGCAAAATAGCGGTCTCCGCCGCGTCCATGTATGCGGCGATAACCACGTCGTCGTCCGTGCCGTCGACGTGGAGGTGAAGCTTCACTTCTTCCAGCGTATAAAGCGGGCCGGTGGCAGTGACGACGACGTTGCCCATCGCAAGATCCTATCTGTTGGCGGGATCGGCGATGATTTCCACGCCCTGCGCGCGGAGCATCTTGGCGACGGCCTCACTGCCGCTCAGGTTCGGATCGTTGAAGTCGATCTGGTTCTGAGCAACTGTCGTGCCGGCGCGTGGGTTTGCATCCACAGCAGGATGCTCCAGATCGACGCCGGGAACGATCTGCACCGGCGCCCCGGATGGATCGATCTCCGTAGCCGCCTGAATGTTGGCCGGCTCGGAACCGGGAGTCGAGGGAACGCCAACACCGTTGGTGACCTTGACGTTTTCGGTCTTGTGGTTTGCTACGGCGGCCGCCGTGGTCTTTTCGCTGGTCATGATGACCTCCTTGGTTTCGGAAACTGAGGCAGAGGTGGCGGGCGGCAGAACCGCCCGCTCGGTGTTTACTGACCTACTTTGAGCGCGCGCATGGGCTCAGGGTTCTGAAGACCGCCACCAACGCGCTTCGTCGTGTAGAAGTGGACGAAGGGCTTGTTGGTGAAGGGGTCGCGCAGAACGCGGATGCCAACCCGGTCAACGACCAGATAGGTGGCTTCCATGTTGCCGTAGAGCGCGACGATGGCGTCTGCCGCGACGGCCGGCATATCGGGGATCTCGACGATCGCCTCGCCGGCCAGCGTTGCCGGCTGACCCAGAGCATAAGACGGCTGCCACAGGTAATTGCCCTGGCCGTCCTTCAGTTTGCGCATGGCGCCCTGAGACTGACGATTGGTGAAGAGTTTCGCGCCGGCCCGGAACTCCGAAGGGATGGAGTAGAACAGGTCGATGAAGCCATCAGCCGTGAGCCCTGCTGCTGCACCGGACTTCACGACGCCGATCGCGCCCCAGGGATGGCGCGCGGCGTTCGCAGCGCCCTCGACGTAGGTGAGGATGCCGTGCGGCTTGTTGACGCCGTTTCCGGACAAGAAGGCGATACCCTCCTGACGCGAGAACTCTGTATCGACCTCGTCGCGGAGCCACGCTTCCAGATCGACCGCAGAGTCGTCCAGCAGCTGCTGGGAGATGCCGGGGTTGGCATAGATTTCGCCGAGGGGGAAATCCAGCTGGCCGATCTGCGGCGTGGACGTGGCCGGACGCGATGCGGTTTCACCGACCCAGCCGGAGCCGACAGCGCGGTCGGAAAAGTTTTTCTTGAAGCCAGCCGTGGAGATGGTGATCACGCGAGCGTTCGCACGGATCGGCGATACCTGCTTGAGCTTGCCGGTGATGGTGCGGTCCCACTCGATCGGAGCGAGATAGCCGCCGTCTTCGGCCGTGCCCTTCTGCATGGCGGCGGACACATCGCCCTTCCGCATATGGGCCTTAAATGCGTTGACGTATTCCGGGTCGCTGGGAATGTCGCCGATCACGTTGCCGCCGCCACCCGCGATGACCTTCGCATTGAGGTCGTCGACGGCCTTCTGCATGTTGGCCTGCATCGTACCGATGTCGGTGTTGATGCGCTCGACCTGCTCGGCGAGGACGATGTCAGCCTTGCCTTTCAGGCTCTTTTCGTTGGCCGCCTTGAACTCTTCGAAGGCTGCGTTGATCTGGGCCAGCATGGCCTTGGGGTCGTTGGCGTCAGCGCGGGGCATGGACAGCACGGCGCGCGGACGCGCGAGCGCAAGAGCGCCCGGAGCGAATTGCATGGTCATTGGGGGAAACTCCTATTTTGACCGGAGAGTGGAAAGAAGTCCGGAGAGACCGGACCAGTCTTCAGCGCCAGCGCCGGGCGTGGCTTCAACGGCAGCGCCTGGCGTGCCCTTGATCTTGGAAAGGCGGGCGCGCGCATCGCTGCGCGTCATGCCCGCCGAGACGAGGGAAAGCTCCATCGCCCGAATATCGTTGAGGTCCTGATCACGAGCCTTGGCCTCGTCATCAATCTTCATGCTGTCGGCTGGTAACAGCGCATCGGCGAAGCCTTGGCTGATCGCCTGTGATCCCGACATGAACGTCTCGTCGTCCATCCACTTCGCGATTTTCTTCGCATCCTGACCGGAGCGGGCCGCGTAGAGATCGACCATCGCCTGATCGAAAGGCTCGAGCCAGTCGGCCGTCTCGCGCATGTCGTGGCGGTTGCCCTGCGCCAAGACCCAGCAGTTGTGGATCATGAGAAACGACGCGGCGCCGATCTCGATCGTATCGCCGGCCATCGCGATCACCGATGCGGCAGATGCTGCCATGCCCATGACCTTGACCGTGATCGGCTGCGGATGCTCGCGCAGCAGATTGAAGATCGTGATGCCCTCGAATATGTCGCCGCCCGGGCTATTGATCTGGATCTCGATCGGCTTCGGCCCAATAGCCTTCAGTTGCGCGGCCACCTTCTTTGCAGTGATGCCGCCGCCAGACCAGTAGTCTTCGCCGACAATGTCGAACATGGTGATGACGTTGTCGCCCATCTCCAGCGCCCGGATGCCGGCTGCGTCGTCCGTCCAACGGTCGAACACATTCGGCTTGGTGTAGGCGGAAACGTCTCGGTTCGCCGGCACCGGCAGAGCGCCAGCACGACCCTTCGCCTGCGGCTTCGTCAACGCTCCGCGCGGCGGCTTGCTCACCGCGGATTCTGCCATCTGGACAGCAGCCGGCTTTACCGGCTTGGGAAGCGGCTTACTCGTCATCTTCGTCATCCTGTTTCGGTGCGGGCTTTTGTTTCGGCTTGGGCGTTGAAGGATCTTCTTCGAGGGGCGGCCCGCCGTTGTGGTTCATCATCGGATTGATCGGCTTCTCGCGTGCCGGCAGATCCATTGTCGAGCGAGCCTCGTCGTAGTGCATCCAAGGCTGATGGCCGCCTGAGCCCAGAGCTTTTGAAAGGTATTCCCCCTGCTCTTTCAGTGAGCCGCGGAGAAGGGCACCGGGATTGAATTTTGCCTCGTATATCTCGGCTTCATCTTCATCGAGTAGGCAGCGCTCAATCGCCTGCTGCCATGCTTCGAACCAAGGATTGAGCGCGTATGCGACAAAAAACTGACCCAGCGCTTCGATGCCGGACCCCCAGCTGGTTTCATCGACCATAAGCAGAGGGCGCGGGACGCCAGAGACACGGGCAATCTCTTCGATCTGAAGCTTACGAAGCTCTGTCATCTGGGAGTCTTTGGCGTTCGACCCGTAGGCTTTCCACTCCATCCCCTCTTCGAGAATGAGGTTCTTGCCGGCGTTATCTGCGCCCTCTTTTTCCGCGAGACTTTGCTTCAGCCGGTCGAAGGCATCATCTGAAAGCGTGCCCTTATGAGAGAGTGCTCCGCCGACCAAAGTGCCGTTCTTAAACATGCGGCCGGCAGCAAGTTCGGCGCTGAGGGCGAGCCCGATCGCCTCTTTCGCTTGCTCGATCAGGGAAAACCCGTTTAGACCGTCGAGCGATGCACCACGAAGATGAAAGATGTCTTCCGCCTGATAGCGGACCTTCGGTCCGTTAGGGGGCTCGTAGAGGTACTCCATTCGCCAGCTGGCGTTCAGACTGACCGTCATCCGCCGCGAGTCAAGCGGAACGAGACCGATGATTTTCGGCTTACCCGTCCGCAGATCAGTCGACTTCACAACACGTGCAAAGGCGTTCCGATGAACGAGCGCCCGCATTTGCATGGACGCACGAAAATCGAAGGCGCTCTGGAAGCCATTCGGGCGCCGATGGAGCACCCGGTAAAGCGAGTGATCCTTCGCCTTCTGCTTTGTCTCCTGCACGAGGAGCTGCAAGGGTAGCATGCCGATGGAATTGGAGATCAGGCTGCAGGCCCGGAACATCGACGGATTGCGAAGTGCCGTTTCCGGGTTCACCGTGAACCCGGTTGCCGTCATCATTCCGTCGCGCAGAAATTCAATGAGCCGGGGATCGTCAAGCGACACGTAACCAGCGCCGGACGCCATAACCTCTGCACGACCGCTTGATGCAGGAGTAGCCGCCTTCCCTCGAAACAAATCCATGATGCCCATCGGCTAAATCATCCTTATTCCGCGCGTCTCATAGACTGAGCGGCCGACTGCTTCCGGGTTGTAGCTCATCATTTCGGCGGCATTGAATGCCGCCATCAACGGGTCAATCTTGGCGCTGTTGGAGCGCTTGTTGAGGTAGACATTGCTGCCTCGCGCCTCAGCCACGACATTACCCACGCACCAGTTCAGCAAAGGCGACCCGCAATGCTTTAGCGTCCCGTCTGCAAGCTTTCTTTCGACACCGAAGATCGAGGATGAAAGCTTGTAACCTTGGCTCACAGCCTGCGTGCAAGGCGACCCAATCCCGAAGGACGCCAGCTCTTCGAGGAGAGCCGGCACGCCAGCTGGGTCAAGACCAATGCCGCCTTTCTCCGGGAGAAGCCCGGCATTGCGGAGATCCACGATGATGGCAGCTGCCTCTTCGGCATCCTGCGTCACGCGATCACAGATGACGAGATCCCGGTCCTTCTCGAACCCTCGGAGCGCTTCTACGATTTCCTTGTTGCGAGTAAGCAGGATCTTCTGCGCCCAAGCCTTTACCCAAAGCATCCATTGGCGCGTGACCTTGTGACGCCCAAGAATGGCGAGACCCCAGAGGTCATCAAGACCGCCGACATCGCCGCCAGCCACCACTACATCGCTGTTCGCCTTGATATACTCATAAGTAAGAGCCTTATCTCCGGCCTGCTCCCAATAGTCGGAGCCGACCCATCGGTCGGAGTGCATCGCAAGGCCGATCTGAATATTCAGATGCTGGGAGGCCCATTCGCGTGCCGAACCTTCACCCTTATCCTGCGCCGTGCGCCACTCTGACATCAGCCGCTCGACGGTGATCGAGCGCCCCAGGTTCGGAAGCACAAAAGGCCAGTTGGCCGGATCTCGCCATGGTTTCTCGGGCGCAATCTGCATTGCTTCGGGGAACTCGTAGAGGATCGGCAGCATTCGCACGCCCTCTGTGATCCGGCCGTCCCTTACCCCTCGCGCATACTGCAACTCGTCTTTAAACACCCCGAACGGCGGCACCTCGGACTGCGTCGTGATGATAATCAGCAAGCTTTCCTCGTTGGTGATCATCCCGCCGCGGATCTGTCCGATGACACGGCTAGCGAAACTGGCATGCGCCATGACGTGCAGTTCGTCCAAAATAGCGAATGCCGGGATCGAGCCTGTGACAACCTTCGGGTCAAAGCTCTTGATCTTCAGCTTCGCGTTCATCCGAACGCCAGTTTCCGGATCAACATGCTGGTCGACGATCGTCTTTTTGTGATCGATGACCTTGAAGCGGCGATCAAGATACTCGTCGGCCTTGATCATGGCCACGGCCTGCTCAAAGCACTTTTCCGCCACCTCCTGCGTCGGCCCGACAATCATGCCGTCGATATTTGGACGGGTGTTCATCATCAGCGCGATCAAGCCCAGCGCCGCAGCATTCGTCGTCTTGCCGTTCTTCTTCGGCACGAGATTGAAAATCTCACCGACAAAACGCTTGCCGGTTTTTGGCTCTATCGACCCGAAGGCGACCCGCACGATATCGCGCATCCACTCGCCAGCAGCCTGCCCCATGGTCGGCATGCCCCGGATGTCCGGAACCCGGAGCTTATTGAAAAGGGCCACCGCGCATTCCGCCCGCACCTCGTCAAGCGGCAGTTGCGGGATCGGTGTCTTGCCTGCCTGAAGCTTTTCAAACCAGTCGGGGCAGGCAAACGGAATGTTCTCCGTCAATGGCGCCGCCCCATCTTGGCGAAGATGTCGCCGTAGTCATCCGGGATCACCTGGGCGTCCTGCAGCCGCTGCTCCTTCTTGCCGATCGGCGCTGCCTTCTCTTCGGCGTCCTCGTCGTCTTCAAGTTCGGCCGGCTTATTGCGTGGCGCCATCGGCCCGGCCTCTGCCAGTCGCTCGCGGAGCTGGCGGATGGAAGGGGTGTGTCCTTCGCGAACACGCTTGAACAGAACATCGAGCATGAGGCCATCAACGAAGACGGCCCCGTTTTCAAGCTCACGGGAAAAATGTTTCCGCAGCGTCTTTTCATCGACCCCCATGTCTTCAGCAATCCGCTTATGCGTCCATCCCGCCGCGACACGGACCACCACAAAGTCCTGATTATCCTTGTCTTTTTTGAAAGACGGTCGGCCGCGTCGATCCCGGATTGGCAGGACCTTATTTCCAAACATGTCGAGATCAGGCTTGTCGCCAGAATTTTGGTCTGCCACAGGAAAAAAACCTCTGAAAGCGGGTGACGCGGGTCCGGGAGGGAGCGCCGCTGGCGACTTTCGACCCCCCCCCTCCCGGTCGACGGGGTGACGTCAGGCTTCGTCCAGGGCCTCGCCCACCTCGACGACGACCATTGACGTGCCGAGGACCAATCCCGCGAAGAGGATCAGTCGAGTGCCGAGCCACATGCGAGCCCGATAGGTGCGCGTCAGTGTGAAGGTCAGAGTCAAGCCGCTCATCACCGCACCAGCATCGACATTCGCTGTTGCCATCTCACCATCCGGGCTTGGCCCGCTCCTGCTTTTGCTTCTCGCTGTCGTGGTACGCCTTGCTCACTGTCTGAAGGTTGCCCTTGTCCCAGAACAACGCCTCATCGCCACGATGCGGAACGATGTGGTCACACACTGGACTGTCTGGCGCAGGATGCTTCCCAGCACAGATCACGCCGGTATGCCGGCACGTGTAGTGGTCACGCTCGAAGACATCGCGCCTGAGCTTCTCCCAACGAGCCGTCTTGTAGAGCTTGCGCCAAGAGACGGTCTTGTCTCGCTCTTGAAGGCGGGCCGTCTCATCACCGGGCAACCGGCCGAGGCGAGGTGCTGCAGGTGCTAGACGGGGAGGAAGCGATTTGAGACGGCCCATACTATAGGCGAGCGAAAGGCGACCTCTCGGTCGCCTCTCATCTGTCCATAGCGGTAGCACTGGGCCTGAATCGGTGCCTCGCTCTTGAGGCTGTCAGGCGGTGGGTCCGGGGCGCTGTCCCTGAGGCTGTTGAGGCCTGCTCTGCCAAGGGCTCAAAGGCCCGAGGGATCGGAGGGTGCGCTTGTCTGGATCTTCCGTGAGCCGATTGCTCTCATACCTTTTTCAGAAATGCAACGGGCATCTCGATCTCGAAAGGGTTACCGCGAACCTTGATCTGGACACGCGCACGCGCCTGTCTACACCACTTCACGGCAAGTACGACGCATCGGAACCCACCGAACGGGCCGCCGTTGATATCGGCCTCACATCCCTGCGAGATCGACTTGTCGGTGGCCACACGAGGTGTTTCCGTACCGTCAGCCATGCGCTTGAACAGCAACACTTCTTCATCGTGAATCACATGAGGCTCAAGAGCACCACCAACAAGGCCGAGCACGTGCTTAACCCGGATCAATCCGTCGAAGGCTTCAGCCGAAGGCCTGCACCTGACAAGCACATATCCCGGCAGATACGCCCTGTCCTGCTCGACCATGAATGACCGTCCAGGTGCCCGCATGAACGCTGTTTCTGTCGCGACAAAAGTTTCGATATCCGCCTCGACGAGCACGTTTTGCACAGCGAACTCACGGCCTGCCTCGACATGCAGGCAAAACCAACGTGTCGATTCGTCGTTCGCCGCCCGCACTCGCGACGCCTCCCACAGATGATTACACATGATTCGTGCGTCCCTTTCCGTCCTCTGCATGACGCGCACCACGCGCATCATATCGACCTTCTCCCCCAACCCGATCTCACGCTGCATGATCATCGCCTTGTCTCCTGGCCTTGAGGAAGTCTGAAATCCCGTCGAGGAAGCCGTCGAGCGCATCGCACACCGCCGCCTCGTAGTCTGTCCGCCCTTCACCGATCGCCGGAAAGTACACCCGCTCCATAGGCCGGCTATCGTCGAGGAAAGGCCACCCACGACGCACGTGCTCTGCCTTCCACGCCGCATACAGCGCACCCTCACGATGGACGGCATGGAAGCTCGCAACAGCCGCCTCCAGCGCAAGCGGGCAAAGCTCGCCGCGCCCGTCCCTTGCACGCTCATGCATCCGGTTGACCGAGGGCCAGCCCATCTTCAAACGCTTTTCCGCAACGACCTGATCGAGTGTCGTCGAGCCGCGTTCGATCAGGTTCTTTTCGAGGGGCGTTACCGGCGAGATACGGCCCGTTGGCCCGGCAGCGAGATCCGCCAGTCGCGTGCCGCCCCAGAGCTTGCCGAACGGCGGCGCAACCACTGCGGAAGGCTTGGCCGCCTCCTGCAGGGCCGGCACTTCCTTCCAGAGCTTTTCGCGGAAATAGGTTTTCGGCACAGGGATGTGTTTGCGCTTGGCGCCGAGCAAGGCCAGCCAGGCATCGCGCAGCTTCTCAGCGTCGACGCGCTCTTCCGGCGTCAGCAGCATCCACTGCCGCAACCATTCGTCCTTCGGCATGCCCAACGCGTCAGGCCAGCCCTTGACGACGCGCCAGAACGCATCTTCGATCTTGCGCCGGGCTTCCGGCTCAATCTGATCTTCCTCGCGCTCGCGCACGCCCTCTCTCAGATTGCTATTTTCAGTAATTAATAAGTCTGAGTTATTACTATGTGCCGATTTTACCGGCGACGGCGGAACCGTCGACGGTGCAGCCGTCGCCGGTAAACACGTCTGCGGTAGAAATGTCACACCCTCGCGTGGCTCGTCATAAATCACGAGGTTCGCGTTGGAGAACTTGCCGTTCTCCCGGTTCTGCTCCTCCCGCTCGGCATAGCCATGCTCGACAAGTTCGGCGATCATCTTGCGGCCCTTGTCGCGCCCGCAATTCCCCTTCTTGATGATATCGCCGACCATGATGCTCCAGTTGTCGGGCTTGGACAGCAGATAGCCGAGCAACCACCGCGCTTCCATGGAAAGACGTGTGTCCTCGAAGACATGGTTGGGAATGGCAGCATAGCGCCCATTGCGTACGCCGCGACGAATGGTGGGTTCCTGCGTCATTCCGCACCCTCGCCCGGCAATGCGGCCGGCTGGTCAAGGGCGACCCGGTAAAGGCGCCCACGTGCGGCGGCGACAGCCATGGAGTTCGCAGGCATGCCGCAATCCACGCGTGGTGCGCGCATAGCCGTCAGTTCCGTTTCCAGATAGGTCAACCCATCCTGATAGCCGGCGATCATCAGCCGGTTGCGGATCGTGAACTCGCACGTCAGCATCACGGAGAACGGCATTGCCAGCAGCGCCCGCGCGCGGTCACCATTTGTCACAGCCGAGGCCAGCAGAGCGATTTCGGGCCGAAGCTCATTCATCGTCCGATCTCCTTTTCAACGCGCTTCGACAAAGCCTCGACAGCCCGGATGCGACTTTCCTGCTCATCACACCGCTTGCGCAGCGCTGCGGATTGCTCCAGCGCCGTCTTGCGCATTTCCACTATGCCCGCTTGCTCGCGGCGGATCTCTTCAGCCGTGGCGAGGTACTGATCGAGAAGCGGGTTGGACCCCTCAGGCCCGAAAAAGCCGTCGCGCACCTCGCCTACCCAGGCAGAGGGAACATTGAGATCAGCCGCCAACCGCTTGTCGGTCCAGCCGGCGCAATACCGCTCACCATCCCAGATGTCGGAAATTTTCGCGAAAATGATCTGCCGATCAGCCCGCGACATTTCGGGAGGCGGGTCGGCCTTCGGCGGCGCGCTTGAAGGGGATGACTGCATGGGAACTTCCTCCGATGACAAAGGCGCGTGGGCCAGACAGGCAGGGCAACGGTCCTTCCGGTCCGTCGTCCCGACATGCCAGCCGTAGCTGCGAAAATGGCGATAGATGGCTTCAGGCGGTCGCTGCACGACACCGCGCTTGAAAGGGTAAAAGGCGACCGCGCCGCACCCGCAGGTCATGCGGTAGGCGTTGATAACGCCGCTATGGGCGTCGGTGTCGATCCGTTCGGAGGGGAAATCGCGCACGCTCATATCCGCGCACCTCGCCACCACAGTTCGTAGTCCGAATCGAGCTTGCGAAACCGCGCGAGCGCATCTGCGTCGTCGCGAAGCTCTGTCTTGGAGGAGATAGCGAGCAGGGACTTCAGCCGCGTATCCGCCGCGGCCTTGTCGGGCACAGGCCCCAGCCCCGAGCGCATCTCCAGAAACCGGTGGAACCGGACATCGCCGCAGAGAATCGCCGCCCGCTGCGCCGGGTCGCGGCGCCGCTGATCGTCGGCCTTTTGGCGCTCGATGCCTTGCAGGCGCAACACCGTGTCGGCCGCCCGCAGCACCAGCGGCCCATAGAACCGAACGGTGTCGAGCGCTGCAGACAGAAGCTCGATTTCGTCGGGCAGCGCGTCCAGGGTGATGCGCGCAATGGCCACGCTCTCACCCGAACTGCGCTGCGTGATCAGCGTCACGCCGCCGCTGTCCGCCTCCATCAACCATGCGTCGCCCTCGCACCGCATCGCAATGTCGCGATGACGGACAAGGCGCGCTTTTTCGCGGTCGCGGTCGGACAGCGGCCCGGTCATGCCGCCTCGCTTTCCGCATCATCCGCAGCTTCATGCGCCGCCGGCTGATAATCCTTCCAGTCCACACGACGGATCACGGTCTGGTCGCCATAACTGCCATCCGGCTGGCGCTCCCACACGAACCAAGCCGTATTCATCTGGCTCGACGCCTTCGGGCCGTCCCATCCATCCCGGTGCATCATCGGCAAGCGCCGAGAAAACCAGTACATCCGAGCCGGAGGGCAGCCGTCGAGTACAAATTTTCGATCGGCGCTCTCCGACCCGCCATAGAAATTGACGTTCAGCAACAGCGCCAATTTGCGGGGTTTGTGCACGCGTAGCGCATGCGCGACATAGGCGTTGAGCACGTCCCCATATGGCGGGTTGGTGACGATATCGATGTCGCCTTCGCTCGCCTCGCTGGTCAGGAAATTCCCAACATCCTGACAGACCCCCTCGCCTGTCACGGTGCCATAATCGATCAGATCCGAGATATGGACCTCGAACCCGCGCGCCTCCAAAACCCGGCTGATCGCGCCGCGCCCGCAAGAAGGCTCCCAAACGACCGGCGCGAACTGTTCGAGCCCGAGCAGCGTCAACACGGCCTCTGCAGGCGTCTCATACAGATTGTCGCCGCGCTCTTCCTTCGTGGCCGAACGCGTTCCAACAGCGTGGCGCATATTCGTCCGGGTCGGCTCCAGTCCGGACGCCAAGCGTGCGGCGATCGCCCGCTCGACAATCCCAGGCTCCCGCTCTTCGGCCGCGGCGAGCTTGCGGGCGGCGTGAATTTCTTGGGCGGAGATCCCGGCCTCTTCCTGCGTAAAAGTATTTTCATCGGAAATACTTTTCGGCCGACCCTTCAGCGCCCGGCCGTCCACCTGCGCCCGGTCGTATTCTTCCGCAAGCCGGATCTTAGCCCGCGTCTCGATCAGCAGCGCGTCACCCTGCATTTCCCGCGCCTTAGCCACAAGCCGCTTTCCCGCAGCCCCAAATTTTGCCGCATAGCCGCCGGCAGCCTTGGACTGATCATATGCGCCTGTCGCGAGCATCGACGCCGCAGCCACGTCGCCATCATCGAAAAGCGCACGCGCCTTCTCGATCATCCTGACTAGCCCTGACGTGTCGATGATGGCGGGCATCTGCGCGACCGGGGCGGGAGAGACGTCGTCGAACGCCGCCAGCTTCGCAGCGCCTTCCTCCGTTGCCATGCAGACGGCCATGTCCGTTTCGTGCCGCCGCACGAGCCCGCGCTCGTGCATGCGAAGAATCCGCTGGCGCTCCAAAACGGTTTCGGCCCGGAAGGAACCATCCTTCAAGGCCGCACGGATAATCTCCGCCTGCTGTGCCGAAAGCGTGCCCATCAGTGCACCCCCAGCAATCGATCGAGGTAGTAATCACCTGCTGGTGTGATCTCGAACGCATGCGAGAAAATGGCATGCGTCCGGGCATACCCGGCCTGCACCAGCGCCTCACCCGCCAGCCGCTGCCGGCTTCCCTTGGAAAAAACCTCTTTGCCGTCCCGCTCGGAAAGCCGACGCAGGAAGCCGCGCTGGTAATCGTCGATATGTGCCGTGATCGCCGGGCCGCGCTGGAGACGGGCCATTATGCGTCACCGACGATTTTTAGCGCAGGCGTTTCGCCCGAACCCGAACTCAGGATATTTGCATACCGACGCTTCTGCTCGACGGCGCTCTCGATAATCGAGTCAAGATCACGAATACCCTGTGTGGCCTCAGACCGCGAAACGATCAGATCAGCATACGCGACCGATGCATTCCGCTGATACTCGTTAGCCCGGGCACCAACCTCCAGAGAGCCTCGCAAAAGACACGCCCCCTCCTGCTTCGTGCTTTCCGGATCGACGAGCTTGCACCCGTTCAAAGTCGCCATCACGCGAGTGACAGCCGGGTCACCGCACTCCGCCTCCAGCCGCAACACTGCCGGAATGGGCATAAGCTCTGTATCACGGTCGTTGTTGAACCTGCCGATCTGCGTCTTGCTCAGCGACGTGATGGCTGCGGCGGCTTCGATGCCACCATTCTTCTTGATCAGCAGCCGATTGGCGGCCTTTAGCTGATAGAACCAGGCGTTCGACAAGCTATCCTGCATGAGAATTCTCCAGACAGAAAAAGGCATTCCCAAACCGGGAAATCCGGTGGGTTATTCCCGTAGTGGGAATGCGAAAAAGGAAAGAAAAACGGCTCGTTAGATCAACTCACCGGAGGACCTTGTGACAAAGGAAACACCAACATTTTCACGAAACTGCTCCCTCCGAAAACTGAGGGACATTCGAAGCCGGAACATCGACCGCGACAGAGAGAGCAAGTCGCCGCAACGAGACGCCTACCAAGCCACGGACAGAGGCCGCCTCGACAGCACGAATCCAGTAGGGCGCAGGGATAGATGCCCGCCGCCGCATTGCCTTTGCAGTGACGTACGGAACGCCGAGATCATCTGCGAACAACGTCAACGATGGCCAAAGATTGATGATATCTGCATGGGTCATAGCGAGGCGGTACACTTAATACCCCCTGACCGTCAAGCGTATGGAGATTATTTGCACCCCCATGCGCGGGTATAATTTGCACCATGGAGCACAACCAAGAACAATTTGAGAGAACTGAGCGAGCCGCCCGGCTTGTCGAAGCACGTAAGCGCGCAAAGATCGGCGGCGTAAAACTCACCAGCGCTGCGTTCGGATGGAACGTCAACAATTACAAAGCGCACGAATCCGGCCGCAATGGGTTCGGCATCACTGATGCAAAAAAGTATGCCAAGGCGTTTAAGGTTTCACTGAACTGGCTATTCTTCGGAACGGGCACTCCGGAAGACATAGATCCAGAGATCCCTTCTGTCGTTGATGTCCCACTCATTTCGTGGATTAGCGCCGGACAGCTCGGCGAACAGGATGGTTTGTCAGACTTCTCGGATTTCCCGACAATCCAAGCGATTGATCTTCCTGAGGGTGACTGGATAGCACTTCGAGTGGTTGGGGATTCCATGAACAAAATCTCCCCACCTGAATCCATCATCTTTGCGAACCGTAGAGACAGGCGCCTCGTCAGCAATGGATGTTATGTAGTAGCGGATGAGACAGGTGCAGCAACCTACAAGCGCTATCGGCCAAACGACCTTCCTCCGTTTCAGCCCGCATCATACGATGAAAACATTGAACCCCCAGATTTTCAAGGTTCGGTAACCGTCATAGGTCGCGTCAGACGGTCCATTATAAACATGTAAACTGACCCGCTTCGGCGGGTTTATTTTTTCGAATCACATCACGATTCCAACAGCCTAATTGGTTGAGAGTCATCAAGCATACCCTCGCGAGGGTATTAAATGCACCACCTGCCTTGCGCACGGGTGGTGCATCGTGTACCACTTTCCTGCACCTGAACTGACAAGCTTCATTTTGTCAGCGAGCAGAAGGAAAGTGACGATGAAATTCATGAGCGAAAAAGAAACCGTGTCGGCCATCGCAGACAAGATGCTGCACTACGGCGACGGCTGCACGCGCGATCAGCTGAGCGCGCACTTCTCGGACGACATCCTCGACCGCTACGGCAACAAGGCCCGCGTCGAGGCAAACGACCGCTCCGAGCACCATACCCGCCAGCGCGTCGCCGCACAGCGCGCCGCATGATCGGATCGCGCCATGCAGCCGCCCCGCTTCATCCTTCCCGACGCAAACACGCCGCAGCGCCTTCGCCAGTTCGAGCGCACTGAGCAGGCAACCGACTTCATGCGGGGCGCAGTCTGCGGCGCAATTATCGCCCTCACCCCTGTCATCGGCGCCTTGGCCTTGTGGCGCCTGCTTTAGAAAGGCGTCATGCCATGAAGAAAATTCGCGATTTTAGCCAGATCATCAGTCTGCTGGAAAATGGTCAGCTCAATCCGGCACTGTCGTCCGAGATCAGCACGACCCTCAATGCCCTCTACGACCTTTCCGAAAGCAAGGAAGGCTCGACCGTCAAGGGATCGACCACGCTCAAGCTCGACTTCGCCGTCAAGGACGGCATGGTCACCATCCAGACCGACTTCAAGTCGGTCGTTCCCAAGCGCCCGCGCAAGAACTCCGTATTCTGGGTTGTCGACGACGGCGCACTGTCCACCGAGCACCCGCGCCAGCACGACATGTTCGGCCCGCGCGAGGTCTCCGCACCCGACCGCCAGGCGCAGTAACGCGCCCGGTCATCCATCCTGCAAAACTCAAAAGGATATCCTATGGAAACCCTCGATCAGGGCGCCGTCGAAGCCGTCGCCAAACTTGCCAAGGCCTCCGGCAGCCAAGTGTTGAACGTCACCGCGCCGTCCGACATGAAGGGCGTGCCATCGTCCATTCCCGTTCTCTTCAATGCCGAGACCGGACATGTGCATGCCCTTGCCGACCAGTTCGAAAAGTACCGCACGAAGCCCACCCGCAAGGCCGGCGTCGCCAAGGCGGAGACGCTCGAATCCTTCATCGCGCTGACCAACCTGCACAAGCAGGAAAATAGCGTCATCTTCGCCGACACGAGCTGGAAGAACCCGATCCTGCTCGCCGTCATCGACTACCATTCTGCCGACGCGCCGGATAACGGCAAGCACCGCATCGCTTACCGCTTCCCCGTTTCGGCAGAATGGGCCGCATGGCTGGCGATCGACAACAAGCCGATGACGCAGGAAGCCTTCGCCGAGTTCATCGAAGACCACATCGCCGATCTCTCGACGCCCGACCTGCAGGAGCAGGAAGACTTCGGCGGCATGTTTGCCGCCAAGGTCGGCTTCCCCAACGAGATCATCGGTCTGTCGCGCGGCCTTCAGATCCACGCCGAAACCCGCGTGAAGCAGGCGATCAAGCTCCAGACAGGTGAATCGCAGATCACGTTCGAGGAAGACCACAAGACTGCGAACGGTGATCCGTTGAACGTGCCCGGCGTCTTCATTCTCAATATCGCGCCGTTCTTCATGGGCGAGACCGCCCGCGTGCCAGTGCGCCTCCGCTACCGTCTGCGCGACGGCAAGCTCTTGTGGAGCTGCCAGCTTTACCGGCCGGACAAGTACATCACCGAGCAGGTGCGCTCCGATATGGATCAGGCATCGGAGGAAACCGAGCTGCCGGCCTTCGAGGGCAATCCGGAAATGGCCGCCTGATCAGACGTCGCCAAACTCCCGGCGGCGACGCCGGGAGCATCCCCCGCCATTGAAACCGCAGGATGCCGCCATGACCCACGTCACGATATTTCTTGATGATGCCACCGAGGCGCGGTTGCGCGGCCTTGTCGAGGCAACGGGCTTTCGGGCGGAAGCCCTCTGCTCCAATTTCGTCAGCGACGAGGCCGAACACCTCGAAGCCGCCATCGCGGAAGAACGGCAGCGCCGCCCCGCCAAGCTGACCATCCTTGTCGAGGAGCAGGCCTGATGCTGTTCAAGCCTCGCCGCATGCCGGAAGAAGGCATCGTATTTCGTGACTGGCACGCAGGCATGACATTTGCCGATATGGCCATCAAGTACGATGCGCACGCGGAAACGGTTCGCCGCTACGTTGCCGTGCGCCAGGAAGACTGGAAGCGTCAGCTCCGCCATCCTCTTGTGTCCGACAATCGCCGCATCGTCCGCGCTCGCGTCTCCCTCCCCCGCATTTCGATCCACGTCGCCGCGTTGCGAGACGCTGGCATCAACGTCTGACCGTCGAAAGGACGAGCCCATGGAAATCGCAATCATTGACGGCTGCACGCGCACCATCGGAGAGTCGCAGGGCTATATCGGGCTTCCTCTGCGCGACATCATTCTCAATGACACCGTGAACGGTCCGGGCACCCCGGCAATGGAAAGCGCATGGACGGCAAGCCCGCTTGAACTTGAAATGCTTAACGCGGGAGCACCGGTCATTCTCTGCGTGCTGGGCAAACAGCACCCGCCCGTCATGCTGTCTATCGGCACGCCCGCACGCCCGTTGTACCCACGCGCCGACGTCGAGGGCATCGCCGAACGCATCTTCGACCTGATGCCCTTCGACGGCCCAGACCGAACCCTTCGTCCAGCCTGGGTCGCCGGCGGCACGACCGCAAGGCAGGAGGAGGCACGGCGCTACGCGCAAGCCGCGCTCGACGTTCAACGCCAGACCGACTTGATCCGGTCCCCATCACCCCAGGCAGAAATGAGGAGCAAACCGACCATTGCGGTCGGCACCTATACGATCTGCGAGCTGTACGCGGGCCGCACTGTCGAGAGCGATCATGTGTTCATGGAACCGGCCGACGATATGGCCTTGATAGGCAAGTGGCGAGACGGAGAGTTTGAAACCACTGCAGATGAATCTGCACAGGCGGCGCTTGATGATCAAGCGGTCGGGCTGGACGTGGGGCCTATCATCGAAGCGTGGCTTAGCGAGCTTCCATGTCAGAAGGTTGCGGAAGTTCGTCGGATGCAGGCTGCGCTGGAAAAGATCGCGAGCGAGAGCAATTGGTCCTTCGGCAAGCCGGTCGATAGCGCATGTGGGGAACACTATGCCCGCATAGCCGAAGAGATGTCAGCCATTGCAAAGGGTGCGCTCTCCCCATCCCCCGAAACGAAACAGCAGGAGACGCTTTGATGCGCGATCTTATGATTGACATCGAGACGCTGGGCAGTCGCCCCGGAAGCGTCATTTTGAGCATCGGCGCAGTCACGTTTGACGCCGAGACAGGTCAGTTGGGAGACGAGTTCTATTCCGCAATTGACCCTGAAACCGCTGTCGCAACCGGGCTGACCACTGACGTCGCAACGATGATGTGGTGGATGAAGCAATCGGAAGACGCACGCCGTGCGGCCTTTTGCGGCGAGCGCCATTTGGCGCCGGTCCTGATTGAGTTCGCGGAATTTGTCCGAAGTGCAGCGGCCAGTCGAGTATGGGCCAAACCCCCATCCTTCGATCTCGTATTGCTCGAAGCGGCCTTCAGGGCGTGCATCCTTCCCGTGCCATGGCATTTCCGGACACACCGCGACTGCCGGACGATCTTTGACTTGACCGACACAAAGCAACCCGACGTTGGCACGGTTCACAACGCCCTTGATGACGCGAAAGGTCAGGCTCTAGGCGTCATCGCCGCCTACTCGAAGCTACGCGGAACCCTGCCGCCCCAAGAACAAACGAGTGGCAAGTCGAACGGCGGTGCGGCATGACCGTGAACCGCACTTTCGAAGACGTAAGAGAAGACGCCGTCTTCGCACTGGCAACAGCTTGCCGCGACGGCCTTGATGTTGCGACTGCGCATCGCATCACCGCCTTGATGTATGCAATTCCGAACCGCGATGCCCCGCTCTACAGGCATGAGGCCCGACCGCACAAATATTGGGAAGGCAACCCACGCCCTCGTTCCAATGTGGAGGTATCGTCATGATCAGCGCCGGACAGAAGTATCTCATCAACACGGATCAGTGGTTCTTTGCGCCGGACGGTGAAAACTACAAGGCGGTTTTCGGAACGGTTCATGCTGTCGTCGATGCTGAGCAAACGCTCGGCCTCAAGACCAATCGGAACAGCACGAACTGGTACGTGGCAATCGGGGACATGATTATAGCCGGCTGCCAGATCCACTATGCCATGAGGGCTGATAAATTCAATTCGAGCCCAAGCGAGAGATCTGAAGTTGATCACAACGGTGCGCGGATCGCAGTCACCAACGCGATCTCGCGGATCTACAACGCTGATGCCAGCGGATTGATCTCGGAAGTTCCTGCCTCTCAGCCAGGAGACCTCTTCTGTGTCTGACATGGATATCCGAGACGACGAGCCCATCCCACTTGCCGAAGCCGCAAAAGTGTTCTTCCGTGGCCGCCTGACGAAGTCCGCTCTGCGGACTGAAGCCGCGAAAGGCAATCTGGAACTCATCCGGATCGCCAATAAGGACTTCGTCACGCGAAACGGAGTCAACAGGATGATTGAAAAATGCCGCAGAAGCGAAAGCCGCCAAGGCTCTACCTCCGAAACGACGGAGACCGGAAAGTCTGGATTATCAGAGACGGCGCGACCAATATCCGCACAGGATGCGCTGAGGCTCAGGCTGAAGAAGCCGGCCGAAAGCTCCAAGAATATCTCGCGGAAAAATTCCAGCCCGAGCGCGGAGGTCGTGCCGCTGAGATAACAGTAGGCGACGTCCTGCTGGTCTACCTTGATGAGAAGGCCGACGGCTCGTCGCGTCCAGTGGAAACGAAAGCCCGGATCGGAAGGCTGAATGAGTTCTTCGGCGAGATAGCTGTCGGGGAAATTCGAGGAAAGCTTTGCCGCGAGTTTGCAGACGAGCGAGAGACGGACTCTGGAGCGAGACGCGACCTTGAGGTCTTGCGCGCCGCCATCAACTACTATCACGGGGAATATACGCTGGACGTCGTGCCGAAGGTTACGCTACCGGATAAGTCCCTTCCGCGTGAGCGTTGGCTAACACGGAGCGAAGTGGCAAGCATAGTGCGGGCGGCCAGGAGGCTCAGTCGCTGCGACCATATCGCCAGACTGGTTCTGATTGGTGTTTATACCGGGACGCGCCTTGGCGCCATGCTCAGCCTGCAGTGGATGCCAAACACTTCAGGCGGATGGATCGACCTTGAAAAAGGCGTTCTGTATCGCAAAGCGCAGGGCGAGCGAGTAGCGCACAACAAGCGCAAGACGCCCGTTAAGATCCCGCCGCGACTGATCAACCTGCTTCGCTACTGGCGAGCAGCTGATAAGGCGATCGACAAAGACAAGCCCTGCCTTCACGTCATCAATTACTATGGCGCCAAGGTGAACAAGCCTCACAAAGCCTTTCGGGCGGTCCGAACAGAGGCCGGTTTGGGCGAAGACGTCACGCCTCACATCTTGCGCCACACCCGCGCGACATGGCTGGCGAACGCCGGCATTGACGTCCAAGAAGCCGCAGCATCTCTCGGAATTACCACCGATGAGTTCGAGCGGACATACCTGCACAATGACCCGCAGTTTCAGCAGAAAGCAGCGAACGCTTACTGAAACTGTGCGCAAACTGTGCGGTTCATTGGGAAAGATTACGTCGGCTTCGGGCAAGCCATTGATTTCGCTGGTCGGAGTGGCAGGATTTGAACCTGCGACCCCCACGTCCCGAACGTGGTGCGCTACCAGGCTGCGCTACACTCCGTGACCAGCGGCGTTTCTATAGAACAGCGTTTTTCATTCCACAAGCGGCAAATCATCGGTTCGGGTGAGTTTTTGCCAGGATGATGTTGCAGAGCCCGAGTGCCGTGGCGGGTGATAGAGATTTTCGGCAACGCTTGGAAATTATTGCGCACCGGCAGCGTCCGACCGATTTTCTTCGGGCGCGATTGGCGCTAGAGGCGTGAGCGAACGGGCGGCGCGCCTCGATGTCGGCACGGGGCTGGCGACAGGCGACCAAGCGTCCGGTTTCAGGATCTTTCGAAGGGGACGATATATGACCTTGCGGGTTTTCGCCGCTGCCGGCCTTGCGCTGGTACTTGCCGGATGCACGACCATTGCGCCAATGCAGCAGAACGCGGTCGAAGCCCGCTGGGCCGGACAGCCGGCAGGCGTCTTTTTCGCCCAGTTTGGCCCGCCGATCGCCGATGTGCAGAGCGGCGGCGACACGCTCTATTCGTGGAAGGGCGGCTACCGCAACCGCAAGGTTCCCGCGACCTACGCCAAGAAGGCGGACGGCTCGCGCGGCAAGCAGACGTCGCCGGCTCGCACCGAGTATCTGAGTTGCTCGGTACAGCTCACAGTCTCCTCCGATTACATCATCAAATCGGTTCGCCTCGTCGGCGACCGCCGTCAGCCGGGTGGCCCGAGCTGGTGCGAGGAAGTGCTGGCTGGCGCCAAGGCGTCCTGAGCCAAAGCGCTCATAACCGCGTCAAGAAGCACACCGGAGCGATCGACGCTCCGGTGTTTTTCGTTGCGGCTCAGTGCAAACCGCAGTTCAGGCCTTCGCCCGCCCCTTGCGCCCGTCCAGAACCACCAGCAGGATGACGCCCATGAGGCCGATAACACCGCCGAGGATGGACGTAAAACTGTAATCCCCAAGCCGCGTACCCGCGGCAAAGACGACGGCGCTGATGCCGGCACTGAGAAACATATTCACCGCGATCAAGGAGCTGCCGAGGCCGGGGCGGTCGGCGATCAAATCCTGCAAATAGGTGATCGGCAGGCTGATGATGGCGGCGGCGGCGATGCCGCTGATGATCGTCTGGGCGTAGATGTGCCAGGTTTGCGTCGCCATGCCCTGCAGCGCCATGTAGATGGCATAGAGCGTGGCGCCGATGACCAGCGAGCGCAGCGACGTGATCCGCCGCTCGGCCGCACTCCAGAACAGGATGAAGACGATTTCCAGAAGCGCCACGACGCCGACGACGATACCGATATCGCGAACCGTGCCGCCGGCCTTGCCCGTGATGATCAGCGACCGCACCGCATCGTTGACGAACAGCATGGAGCAGATGAGCGCGATGGCAAGGAGCCGCAGCGCGACCCGAGGAGAGACGACCTCACGCAGCGAGGCAAGGACCCGGTAGCGCGCGACATCGTCACGGGTTCCAAGCGGTAAAGGCCGCGGCAGGTAGAAGGCCGCGAGGATGAAGCAGACACCGGCGGCCAGCGCCGCGATCAGATAGGCCGGCAGCATGGACTGCGAGCCCGCCAGCGCGATGCCGACGATGCCGGGCACCAGTACCCAGGAAAGCGAGATGGTGGCGCGCATCGTCGCGTTGACCGCAACGAGCTGCGATTGCGCCAGCCCGCCGGAGGCCGCGCGCACATTGGCGAAGATCAGCGAGTTCAGGGCGCCGAAGACGGGCAGCAGGATGAGCTTGGCAATGACGAAAGCCGTGATCGTTGCCGAGATGTAAACGAGCGCAAAGCCGGAGATGCCGAACAGCGCGACATAGAGGATCGAGGTGCGGTAATCGCCGAGCCGGTCGGCGAAGATGCCCATGAGCACGCTCGCCGTGACGCTGACGGCAGCGGCTGCAAACATCAGGGTGGCATAGCCGCTATCGGTCAACCCGAGTTCGCGGATGCCGATGATGGACTGATAGGGCTGGGTCGCCGCCCCGGAGAACCCGAAGAAGAAGATGGCAAGCGCGCTGACGCGTAGCGACGGGTCCCGGAGGGCGGTCGCGATCGATAGGCTCATGGGGACACCAGGGCGCGAAACGGCCCAGCTGGAGAGAGAGGCGGAAAATCGCCGGAAATGTAAGAATGCGGACGATCTTATACGCCCGCACTCCAAGTGCAACGGCCAAAGGGCGCCGTTGCCTATTTTTCAGAGATGACGCCTTTCAGAGATACGCGTGCTTCCAGCGCGCGGACGACTGCGGCTCCGGCACGTAATCGAAATCCCGGTCGAAAGGATAGGACGGGCGCCGGCGACGGTTGTTGGGCAGACGCTCAATATCCTGATTGATGACGCCGTCCGTCAGGGCCATGAGGTTCGGCTGGGCGATGGGCGCAAGCTCGGGCGAGAGATAGCCGGACTTGACCACGAGCAGCCGCACGCCCTTGGGGTCGATGCCGTGGCGGGTGAAGTCGGCGATATCATGGTAGGGCCGCCGGCGCGCCGCGAGAATGATCGTGATGCCACCGACCGTGACGACCGCCTGCCGAGCTTCTGCGCCAGCGGTGTCATCGAGCCGGACGACGATGGCGAAAACCTCGGCCGAAGGGCTGGCGGGATCGAGCGCGCCGCCGATCCGCAGCGACAGAGTCGCGCCCTCACCTGCCGCAAAGCAGGCCTCCACCGCAGGCCGGTCGGTGATGCCGCCGATGACGGCGCCTTGAAAATCGCGCGCGATCAGGGCCTTGAGCACATCCGCCCGGTCGCCCACGCCGCCGCCCGTCGGGTTGTCGCCGGAATCCGCGAGGATGACCGGCCGCGTCTCCGTCCCCTGAGCAATATCGAGCATCTCCTCGAGCGGTCCGGTGACAGGACCGAAGCGGAAGGCCTCGCGGGCATTCCAGTAGGATCTCGCGATCTCGGCGGCGACAGCTTCCGCCGCCGCCTTGTCCGTTCCGGTTACGACGGCGCAGGCGGTTCCGCGCGGCTCGTCCGCCCAGACATAGCCGACCATGAGGTTCGCGTCCCAGATCCCCGGCACCGCATCATGCTTCGGCAACGCGTCATAGAGGCTCTTTGCCGGCTCGTCCTCGGTGGAGGTGCGCTCACCCGGCAACAGCACCGGCACCGGCGCCCAGGCGACACCGGGCGTCTCCCCGGTCTGCAACGCCTTCACCAGCATCGACCAAGCCCGGACCATCGTCTCGCGCACATCGATATGCGGCGCGGTGCGGTAGGCCGCGAACATATCCAGCTGATCGATGATGCGCTGCGTGACGTTGCCATGCAGATCATAGCTCGCCGCCACGGGAATATCAGCCCCAACGACACTGCGTGCCGCCGAGATCCAGTCCCCCTCCGCGTCGTCCATGCCCTCGACATTCATAGCGCCATGCATGGCAAGGTAAAGGCCATCGAGCGGCAGCGACGCTTTCAGACAATCGAGGAATTCGCTCTTGAAGCCCTCATAGGTCTCCCGCGCCAGCGGCCCGCCCGGCACGGCACGGGCATGAAGCAGCGGCAACACCTCGACGTCGGGATTGGGCAGGAACGAAAAATACTCCGTCGACAGTAGATCGGAACCGCGCAGAACGCGAAAATCCTCGGGCCGCATCAGGACCGGGGAAGAGGTGCTGCACTCGGTATGGATGCCGCCGACGGCGATACGGAAGGTCATGATGTCTGGCCCTTGGATGGGTTTCGGGTTGGGCGGGAGAAAGAAGAAAGGAAGGAAAACCCTCTCTGGCCTGCCGGCTATCTCCCCCACAAGGGGGGAGAGGACTCGCGGTCGGCCCACCACTTCGCCCTTCAACGCCTGCTGAAGGAAAGAGAGGCCCGCCCCAGGTCTTCTCTCCCCTTGTGGGGGAGATGCCCGGCAGGGCAGAGAGGGTTTTTTTCTAAAGCTTCGGGCTCAACGGCGCCAGCGCCGCAAACCGCTGCCAGTCCTTGCGTTCCCGTGGCGTCCAAGCGGCTTCGGCAATCGCTGCGAGGCGGGGGAAAACGAGGTGGTTGAAGTAGTCGCGGTTGAGAAAGTGCTCGGACCAGATGCAGGCCTGAACACCGCGCATGCGGGCTTGCAGTTCTTCCGGGAAATCTCCGACCGCCTCATAGGTATAGGTGTGCTCGGGCGGCACAGTGCCGGCCCAGCTTGCGCCCGGCTCCTGAAAGGCCTCGTCCTGCACCATGTCCAGATAATAGGCCTGCCCCGGCGTCATCACGACATCATAGCCCTGACGCGCCAGTTCTACGCCGACCTCCGGCTTCTGCCACGCCATCAGCAGGGTGCCCTTGGGGTCGACACCACCGCCATGGGAAACCTCGTCCCAGCCGGCAAGCCTGCGGCCACGCTCCGACAGCATCTGCTGGATACGCTTCATGAAATAGCTCTGCAGCCCGAACGTGCCCTCGATGCACTCCTCCGTCATCAGCTTGCGCGCCAGCGGCGATGCCATCCACGTGTTCGACGCCACCTCGTCCCCCCCGATATGCAGAAGCTTCGAGGGGAAGAGCGTAACCATCTCATCGAAAACCTTGCCGAGAAACACGTAGGTTTCCTCGACCGCCGGGTTCAGCGCATTGTTGGGAAATCCCTGAACGGAGCGATAGCTGTCGGGCGCTTCCTGCCCGTCGGCAAGCTCCGGCAGGGCCACCAGCGTTGCCGTGCTGTGGCCGGGAATATCGATCTCCGGCACGACCTCGACATGCAGCGCCAGCGCATGCGCAACGATCGCCTTCACGTCCTCCTGAGAATAGAACCCGCCGACAGGTGCAGCACCGTTGCCCAGTTGCGGCAGCATCGGCTCGTCAGGACCACGCAGCACGCCGAGCGTCGTCAGCGTCGGATAAGCCTTGATCTCCAGACGCCACGCCTCGTCATCCGAAAGATGCCAGTGGAACACGTTCATCCGGTGCCAGGCGAGAATGTCGATGAGCCTGTTCACATCGGCGACCGGATAGAACTGCCGCGACACATCGAGATGGCAACCGCGCCAGACATAGCGCGGCGCGTCCGAGATCTCGCCGGTCGAGGGAAAGCGGAACACGGCCTTTTCGGTCCGCGCACCGTGCAGCATCTGGGCAAGAGCCGTCAGCCCGTACTGCCGGCCGGCCGTTCCGCCGTGCGTGAGCGTGACGACATCGCCGAAGTCCAGCCTGTAGCCTTCAGCACCGAGATCTGCGGCCTGCCGGAATTCCAAGGCGCGTCCTTCATGGACCGGTGCGAGCGACAGCGGCACATGCCCCACCTTGAAAAGGCGACGGTAGAGCGCGATGACCGTGCTGATCGCTTTGAGATCCTCGACGCCCGTGCCTTCGGCGGGGTAGAGCGCGACAGGCACGGTCTCCCCGGCCGCAAGGCTCGCGGCTTTCGGCCAGGGAAGCAGGTAGAACGGCTCCGTCACTTCCCCCTTCGGCAGCAGATCCGGTGCCGGCTCGGCGGGGCGCCCGCCAAGAAGCAGGTCGTCCACATCGACAGGAACATGGCGACCGTCATCGAGCGTCAGATAGGCCGATTTCGCGCCGTCCGTCCGGTGCTTTGCCGGACGCCAGAGGCCGGAGACGGTGAAGCGCCAGCTGCCACCGGGCGACAGGACGAAGCCTTCCGGCGGGGCGAACTGGTGGAAGTTGGCGTTCCGCATGAGGAAGGTCGCGTTGTCGCAGGCCGGGTTGTCCATGACACGGGTGAGCGACGTATAGGCCAGCTTGAAGCCTGAGATGGGCGCGTCCGACAGGTTGAACAGCGTGAAGACGAAGCCGCCGCAGTCTTCTCCTGCAATCGGGTGCCAGCTGTTCTCAAGCCGGAAATCCTGTGCGTTTGCCATGGTGGCTTCCCTTCTGGACGGTCGTGATCTCAATAATGGTCGGATTGCGAAAAGGTCCGCGCCAGCTCGGCCTGCCCGGCCGTCAGCCCGCAATCCACGGCAAGGCAGACGCCGGTGATGGCGCGCGCCTGATCGCCGGCAAGGAAGAAGACGGCATTGGCGACATCCTCCGCCGTCGCGATGCGGCGAAGTGCATACCAGCGCTTCACATCCTCGAACACCTGCGGATTGGCGCTTGCCCGGGCCTCCCACGCCTGCGTGCGAACCGTGCCCGGCGCAACCGCATTGGCTCGGATGCCGAACTTGCCGTATTCAACCGCAATCGACTGCGTCAGATGGATCAGCCCGGCCTTGGCCGCGCTATAGGCCGGGTGGCCGAACACGGCGAGGCCGTTGACGGAGGCGATATTCACCACCGCGCCCTGCGCCTCCTTCAGCGCCGCTTCCAGCGCGCGGAACACCAGAAACGGGGCTTCCAGATTGAGCGCCGCATCGGCCCGCCAGATGGCGCCGTCCGTATCGTGCAGGCTGACGGCGCGGGCGGCACCGGCATTGTTGACCAGCGTCCGCACGAGGCCATGGCCGGCCACCTCCTTCGCCATCGCGCGAATGCTCGCCTCGTCGGTGACGTCGCAGACAACAGTGGCAAAGCGCTCGGAGGGGCCAAGAGCGTCGGCCGCCGCTTCGACCGCCGACGCATCGATATCGACCAGAACGACCACATCGTGGCTTTCGGACAGACGAGCAGCAATCGCACGACCGATATCGCCGGCAGCTCCCGTTACGACGGCGACCGAGCGGCTCATCGGCAGGTCTCGCTCGAACGGGCAAAAAGGCGCGGCATGGTCAGTCTCCGAGGATCTGGCGGTCGTCACCATCACGGTGCTCGACCAGCTGTTGCTTGATGTGGCGCAGCGTCACGGTGGAAAGCTTGCGGTTTCGGTAGGCAACCAGGCTGGCGATGACATCCACGACGGCGAGGAAGGCGAAGCGGGTGGAGGTGGGGCGGAAGATGTTGACGCCCTCCGGCAGGTCGATGCCGACGACGAGTTCGGCCGCCTGCGCCACGGGGCTGTCCGATTGCGTCAGCGCGATGGTGGTGATGCCGTTTTCGCGGGCGAGCGCGAAACAGCGGGCAAGATCGTGATTGCGGCCCGAGAAGGACGAGCCGAAAATGACATCGTTTGTGCGGGCCGCTGCCGTCAGCATCAGCTGCATGTTGTGATCGTTGCTGGCCGTCACGCGCGAGCCGAGGCGAAACAGACGGTTCTGCATCTCGGTTGCGATCATCGAGGAATTGCCGCCGGAACCGAAGCTATAGACCATCTCCGCACGCGACATACGGTCGGCCACCTTGTCCAAAAGGGCCGGATCGAGCGCGCGATGCATATTGAACAGGGCGTTCTGCGCCTTGGTGATCACATCCTCGGCCACATCGGCCGGCTCGGTGCTCTTGGCCTCCGGGTTGAGGTAGCGCACGCCGATGAAGGCTGTTTTTGCGAGGTTTACCTTGAAGTCGGAAAAGCTCTGGCAGCCGACATTGCGGCAGAAACGGGTGACGGTCGGCGGCGAGACCTCCGCCCGTTCGGCAAGCTCGATGATGGAGGCGTTGACCGCGAACTCGAAGTCGCCAAGGAGAATATCGGCGATCCGCTGCTCGGATGGCGAAAACTGCGCCCGGCCCTCCTGGATCGTCGTGAAGATATCCATCCCGCCTTCCCCCGAAGCCACGTGACCCGCGCCCTGCCGCGTTCCTTACACCGGCGCCTTGTAGGCGATGCAATCGATCTCGACCTTGCAATCCACCATCATGGACGCCTGAACGCAGGCGCGGGCCGGCGGATGCTCGCCAAAATATGACTGGTAGATCTTGTTGAAGGTCCAGAAATCGCGCGGATCGTCCAGCCAGACGCCGCAGCGCACCACATGCTCGACGCCGTAACCGGCCTCATCCAGAATGGCGAGCACATTGGCAATGGTCTTGTGCGTCTGTTCCACGATGCCGCCGGCAATGATCTCGCCGTCTTCCATGGCCACCTGGCCGGACACATGCAGCCAGCCGGCAGCCTCCACGGCGCGGGCGAAAGGCAGCCTCTGGCCCCCGGCACCGGCTTTCTCCGTGCCATATCGCTTGATGGTCATTGCGGCCCTCGTGCAAATTATTTTCGCCAATGATTGACAATGGACCATAGAAAACCGAACTTGGCCAGAGTTTTCGAACTTCCATGAAAATAATTTAGACCGAAGGCCGTTCCATGCGTGACCCTCATGCCAACCCCTTTCCGGCAAGCGACGTCGCGCGCCACTCCATCTGGGAGATGCTGGTCCCCAGAGACATCGATGCCTTTCTCGCTGCGGACTGGTCGATGGTGGCGGGGGATTTCGTCGAGGAGGGCTTTCTCGCCATCAGCGGCAATCACAAACCGAACCCTGACGACTGGAGCCTCGCCTTTCCGTCGCTCGACACCTACCGCGACGAATGGCTGAAGCAGGCTCGCGACTTTCAGGGCCAGACCTATGGCGAAGACCCGCGTCAGGCGATTTTCGCGACGACGACGCTGGAAGAGATCGAGGTGAAGGGCGAGACAGCGCTTGCCCGCAAGAAGTTTCAGGGCGGCATCCGCAGGACCGATGGCAGCCTCGACGTGATGCAGTGGCAGACGCTCTATACCTGCCGCCTGCATGAGGGCCGCTGGAAGATCTGCGGCTTCACCGGCTATCTGCCGAACCCGACTGCCTGAGCGACACCCGATCGGGCGGTGCGCAGATTCGCGCTTTGCCCTGCCAACCTGCGGAAGGCCTAGCCCGTTGCGTCTTTTTACTGCCGCCCTCGCCACGGAAACCAACACCTTCGCGCCGATCTGCATCGACCGCCGCGCCTTCGAGGAGTCCCTCTACGCCCCTCCGGGCCAGCACCCGGAGACGCCGACGCTCTGCACTGCTCCGATCACCGTGGGACGGAAGGTCTGCGCGGACAAAGGCTGGACGCTGATCGAAGGCACCGCCGCCTGGGCGGACCCGGCCGGCCTCGTCAACCGGCAGGCCTATGAAAGCCTGCGCGACGAGATCCTCGACCAGCTGCAGGCCGCGATGCCGGTCGATGGTGTGGTCATGGGGCTGCACGGCGCGATGGTGGCGGATGGCTATCTCGATCCCGAAGGCGATCTTCTCACACGCATCCGCGAGATCGTCGGCCCCGATATTCTCGTCTGCGCGGAAATCGATCCCCACAGCCACCTCACCGCAATGCGTGTCGCGGCCGTTGATTTCTTCGTCGTCTTCAAGGAATTCCCGCATACCGACTTCGTCGATCGCGCCGAAGATCTCTGGCGGATCGCGGTGGACACGCTGGAGGGCCGCGTGACGCCGGTCATGTCCGTGTTCGACTGCCGGATGATCGACGTCTTTCCGACCTCGCGGGAGCCGATGCGCTCTTTCGTGGACCGGCTGATGCGGATGGAGGCTGATGATCCCGAGATCCTGTCCCTCTCCGTCATTCACGGCTTCATGGCCGGCGACGTGCCGGAAATGGGCACGAAGACCATCGCCATCACCGACGGACAGCCCGAAAAGGGCGAACGGCTGACGCGCCAACTCGGCCTCGAACTGTTTTCCAAACGCGGAACCTTCATGATGCCGCAGATCGACGAGGCGGAAGCGATCGACCGAGCGCTGGCCAATCCGCGCGGTCCCGTCGTCATCGCCGATATGTGGGACAATCCGGGCGGCGGCACGGCCGGGGATGCGACGGTGATCCTCGCGGCGCTTCTCGCGCGTGGCGTCGGGAACGTCGCCATTGGCATGATCTGGGATCCGATCGCCGTGCAGATCTGCCTGGCAGCCGGGACCGGTGCCGAAATTCCCCTGCGTTTCGGCGCGAAATCCGCGCCCGGCACCGGCAGTCCGATCGATGGACGGGTCACAGTCAGGCGGGTCGTCCGCAACGCCGAAATGCGCTTCGGCGAGAGCGTTGCGCCCTTTGGCGACGCCGCACACATCCACCTCGATGGCATCGACATCGTCCTGAGTTCGGTGCGCGTCCAGAGCTACGACCCGTCGCTCTTCACCGCGCTCGGCATCGACCCGAGCGAAAAGCATATCCTGGTGATCAAATCCACCAATCACTTCTATGCCGCCTTCTCGAAGATCGCCTCGGAGATCCTCTACTGCTCGGCCGGATCGCCCTACCCGAACAATCCGGCAAAGACCGCCTACCGCCGCGCTTCGCGCGAGATCTGGCCGATCGCGGAGGACCCGCACCGCCTTGTCACTTTAGCGTTGGATGAGGGATAAGGCGGCGCTTGCGGATCGGAGGGGCCGTTGCGCAAACCTCGGGCAACCGGCAGAAGAAGCAGCACTATCAAAAACGAGACCACCGGGAGAGACGCCGATGACCACCCCGCCCCGGCCGCAGGTCGGCCAGCCCATCCTGTCGCTATCGACGCCGCTGCCCCTCATCGACGAGGACCGGCTGGCGGCGAACATCGCCCGCGTGCAGACCTATCTCGACAGCCACGGCCTCGCCTTCCGGCCCCACATCAAGACCCACAAGATCCCCGCTATCGCCAAGGCGCAGGAATCCGCCGGCGCGCGGGGCATCAACTGCCAGAAGATCACCGAGGCCGAGGTTTTCGCGGACGCGGGCTTCGAGGATATCCTGATCACCTTCAACATTCTGGGACCCGAAAAACTCGATCGGCTGAAGGCGCTGAACGAGCGCGTTGCCAGCCTCAAGGTCGTCGCCGACAGCGCGGTGACGGTTGCCGGCCTGTCCACGCGATTTGCAGGCGCGAAGCCGCTGACCGTGCTGGTCGAATGCGACACCGGCGCCGGGCGCTGCGGCGTTCAGGATCCGGCAGAAGCGGTTGCCCTGGCGCAGGCGATCACAGCTGCCGACGGCCTCGTTTTCGGCGGCCTGCTGACCTATCCCAAGGCCCATGACGAAGCGGCGGTGGAAGCCTTCTTCTCAAGCGCCATTGCCAGCCTGAAGGCGCTCGGCATCCCCTGCCCGATTGTAAGCCACGGGGGAACGCCGAGCCTGTTCTCGGCTCACCTCGTGCCGTCTGCCACCGAACATCGCGCCGGAACCTACGTCTACAACGACCGCGCCATGGCGCGCTCCGGCCACTGCTCGCTCGCCGACTGCGCCATGCAGGTGCTGGCAACCGTCGTCGCCCGGCCCACACCCGACCGCGCCGTCCTCGATGCGGGATCGAAGGCGCTGACATCGGATCTGCTCGGATTTTCCGATTACGGCCTGATCGTCGAATACCCCGATGCGGTCATCACGGGCCTCTCCGAAGAGCATGGCGTGGTGGACCTGTCACGCGTGTCGGGCGCCCGGCCGGAGATCGGCGACAAGGTGATGATCGTGCCGAACCACACCTGCGTGGTGTCGAACCTGTTCGATATCATGACGTTTCATCGCGACGGGGTGGCGACGCGCGTCGAGGATGTCGCGGCGCGCGGCCTGGTGTGGTGAGGGGGCTGGTGTGGTGAGGGGTTAAGAAAGCAAAACCCTCTCTGGCCTGCCGGCCATCTCCCCCACAAGGGGGGAGAAGACTTGTGGCCACCTCCCCATTTCCATCAGTTATGTAGCGGGGCGTTGCTCCGGGTCGTGTCCCCCCTTGTGGGGGAGATGGCCGGCAGGCCAGAGAGGGCCTTTCTTTACCGACCCCCAAACACCCTCAGGCCGCCGTCATTGCCGCCGGGATCTCGAGGTTGCGCCAGTCCACCGTCCGCTCCAGCGCCTCGCCATTGGCCTCGAACAGATGGCAATCCGCCGCCATGATGCCGGTGGAGACGGGCTTTTCGACGGCGAGCGGTGCGGAGCCGGGCAGAAGCACGCAATAGGGCGTGCCGTCCGGAAGGCTGGAATAGCCAACCGTGTTGATGCCCAGCCGCTCGATGACGGAGGGAATGATCTCGATATTGAGGTCGCCGGGCGTCAGCATCGTATGTTCGGGGCGAATGCCGAGTGTCAGGGTTTGCCCAACGAGATCGGCGCGGCCGTTTACCGGGATCGTGACCGTCTGCCCCTGATAGTCCACCGTGACGCCGGCAGGGCCGACGGCCGTGCAGGTGACCGGCACAAAATTCATCTTCGGATTGCCGATGAAGCCGGCAACGAAGAGGTTTTTCGGCTTGTGGTAAAGCTCCAGCGGCGGGCCGACCTGCGAGATATCGCCGGCATTCAGCACGACAATGCGGTCGGCCATGGTCATGGCTTCCACCTGATCGTGCGTGACGTAGATCATGGTTGCCTTGAGTTCGCGATGGAGCTTGGCAAGCTCGATGCGCATGTCGGCGCGAAGCGCGGCATCGAGGTTCGACAGGGGCTCGTCGAACAGGAAGATCTTCGGTTCGCGCACGATGGCGCGGCCGATGGCGACGCGCTGGCGCTGGCCGCCCGAGAGCAGGCCCGGCTTCTGCTGGAGGCGCTGCTCGAGATGCAGGATGCGCGCGGCGTTCTCGACCTTGGCCTTCAGCTTGCTCTCCTCCATCTTTTCCACGCGGAGCGGAAAGGCGATGTTCTCGAACACGGTCATGTGTGGGTAGAGCGCGTAGGACTGGAAGACCATGGCGATGCCGCGCTTGACCGGCGGCAGGTCGTTCACGCGCACGCCGTCGATGACGATATCGCCGCTCGTGGTGGAATCGAGACCTGCGATCATGCGCAGGAGCGTGGACTTGCCGCAGCCGGACGGGCCGACGAAGACGACGAACTCGCCATTCATCACCTCGAGCTGCACGCCCTTGAGCACTTCGAAGTCGCCGTAGAACTTCTGCACCTTGTTGAGGAAGAGCTGTATCACATCGGTCTCCGGTCGCCGAAGCGGGCGGCGTTGGTCTGGACGAAAAAGCGATGGCGGATCGACGACAAAGGCCGGACCCGCTCCCGGGAAGGTGCTGTCGCAGCGGCAAAGGCCGCCGCGACAGCAGGCAGGGACTGGCTTATTTGTACTCTTCGATGGCCGCAGAGGCCTTCTTCAGAGCATCTGCCGGTTCGGCCTTGCCGGTCACGACCGACTGCACCATTTCGATGATGGCATTCTGGAAGCCCTTGTAATCCTTGAACAGGGGCTCGGGACCGCCGAAGGCGATACCGTCAATGAAGGGCTTCCACGACGGATCGGCCTTGACGAATTCGTCAACCTTGGCCGAAGGCCGCAGCGGGGTGAGGCCAGCGCCGCCCTGCAACTCGTATTCGCCCTGCGGACCCGGCGAGGTGATGAACTTGGCGAATTCGATCGCCTTATCCTCGACGCCCGTACCCTTGAAGACGGCCAGGCTGTCCGTGATCAACAACGTGCCTTCGCCCTTGGCGGATGGGCCGAGCGGAAGCGGCGCAACGCCCCACTTCATGTCGGTCTTCTTGAGAAGGGCTGCGGCACCGGACGCGGACTGGATCATGCCGGCCTTGCCGTCGAGGAAGATGGCGCGGATTTCGTTCTGTTCGTAGGCGGTCGCACCCTCGACGGAATAGGGCGTGATGTCCTTGACGGCCTGCAAGGCTGCCAGAACTTCCGGGCTGTCCATGACAATCTTGTCGCCATCGATAACCTTGCCGTTATTGGTGTAAACCCAGTGCATGAACTGGTGCATGGTGTTGTCGAAGGTCTTGGCCGGAAGACCATAGCCTGCAATGCCGGTCTTTTCCTTGATCTGCTTGGCGAAGGCGATCTCTTCGGCCCAGGTCTTCGGCGGGGTTTCCGGGTCGAGGCCGGCCTTTTGGAAGAGGTCCTTGTTCCAGTAGAGAGCCTTGGTCGAAAACGCGACCGGCACGCCCCACTGGTTGTCGTCGAAGGTCACGGTATCGACGATATTGGGGTAGTAGCTCTTCTTCTCTTCGTCGGTCATCGGCACGGGAACGATCAGGTCGTTCTCGGCGAACTCCTTCAGCGTGCGCGAGCCGACATAGGCCATGCCGACCGGGTTCCCGGCGGCTGCCAACGTGGTTGCCTTGTCCTGGCACTGCTCCCAGCCGACCAGTTCGGGCTTCACGGTCCAGCCCGCGTTCTTGCCTTCCCATTCCTTGATGTACTTCTCGTGGATCGGGTCGATCTTGTCGCCGCAATAGATCCAGCTGATTTCCTGATCGGCCGCCTGTGCCGTGACAGCCGTGCCGAGCATGCCGAGCGCGGTCGAGCCGAGCAGCGACAGGGCTAGCAGCCCGGTTTTGAAGTGAAATGTCATGTTTATGCTCCCGTTCAGTCTCTGGTGGTTGGTCTTATTGTTTCACCGCGCCGGCGGTCAGGCCGCTGACGAGATAGCGTTGCAGGAAGAAGATCACGATCATGGCCGGCGCGATGCCGACGAAGCTCGCCGCCATGAGCTCGTTCCAGACGACTTCCTGACGTCCAAAATAGGCAAACAGTCCCACGGGGAGCGGCGCATATTCAGACTTGGAATTGAAGGTGAGCGCATAGATAAACTGCTGCGCATAGGAGCCGATGAAGGTGGTGATGGCCACCACCACGATGCCGGGCATGGCAATCGGCAGGATGACGCGGCGCAGTGTGTAGAAATGGCTGGCGCCATCCACGAAGGCCGCTTCGTCCAGCTCCCTGGGGATGCGCATCATATAGGTGCGCAAGAGCCAGATGGCCGTGGGGATGAGGAAGGCGACGCCCGGCACGATCATCGCGAAATAGGTATTGAGCACACCGAGCGAACGCATCAGCCGGAAAAGAGGGATGAGCAGCACGGCCCCGGAGAACATGTTGACCGCAAGGAAGGCCCCGAGAAGCTGGCCGGAACCCTTGAACTCGAAGCGGGCAAAGGCATAGGCCGCGGGCACCACGAGGATCAGCACGGCGATGGTGACGACGCTGGAGATGAACAGCGAATTGAAGATGTAGCGTGCGAAGCCGGGAACGCTGACCCACATCGTCCGGTAAGCCTCGAAGGACCCGTTTTCCGGAATGAAGCGGTAGGGCGATGAGAACAGCTGGCTCAACGGCTTCAGCGACACCAGAAAACCTTCGACGAAAGGCGCCAGCAGGAAGGTGAGGAAGACGAAGATGCCTGCATAGATCCCGATGATCTCGTACCAGGCATAGCGGTTGATCAGGATGGACGGCTCTTTCATCGCTTGTCTCCGGAGGAAAGGCGGCTGGTCATGCGGAAGTAGAAGACGCAGAAGATCGACAGGAAGATGCAGATGAGAACCGCCCGCGCCGCGCCTTCCCCGTATTTGTTGGAACCGATCGCCGTCCGGTAGGTGTCGATGATCATCGTCGTCGTCTCGCCGGTCGGCCCGCCACGCGTGAGAATCCAGATGATGTCGAAGGAGTTGAAGGTCGAGATCAGCGAGATCATCGACATCGTGATCATCGACGGCACCAGCAGCGGCAAAGTGATGCGGCGGAAGCGGTAGAACCTGCCGGCACCATCCGTCCAGGCAGCCTCGTAGAGATCCTGCGGGATCGACTGCATGGCGGCCAGCATATACAGCGTGACCATGGGAACGCCGATCCACACGTCGGTGATGACGGTTGCCCAGAAGGCGGTGGAGCCTTGCGCGAGGAAGGCGATCGGGCTGTCGGACAGACCGAAGCGCTGGAGCAACCCGGAAATCATGCCGAACTGGCCATTATACATCCAGCCCCACATGAAGATGCCGATAGCCATGGGCACGATCCAGGGCGGCATAGTCAGCACGCGGAAGAGCGCCCGGCCGGGCACAGCCGCGTTCAGCATGGAGGCGCCGAATGTACCGATGATCATCTTCAGCGACACCGAGAAAAACGTCCAGACGAAGGTCCGGATGATGACTTCGGCGAAGGTGGCGTTGAAGATCTTACTGTAGTTCGCCCAGCCGACCCAGTTCGTCGTCTTCTTCAGGGATGCATCCGTGAAGGAGAGGATGAACGTATCCACGAGCGGATAGGCCACGATGACGGTGACGTAGAGAATGGCTGGCGCCATGAGGAGCCAGGCGAAGAGGACGGTGCTTCGTTTGGCTTCCATGACCTGACCTCTCAAGCAGACTTGGTCTGCGGTGCGGATGATGCAACGGCTGTGCCATGCAGGCAGGCATCGTATTCGGCCCAGACGGGCGCGAGATCGACGACCTTGCGGGCAAACCGGGCCTCGTCCATCGCCAGCGCCAGAATGCCCGCCTCGATGGCGTTCAACGCCGACACGGGCAGCGCCTGGCCCTCCGTGATGAACTTGAACACGTCTTCGGCCATCTGCTCGTCGGCACCGTAATGGTGCGATGTTTCGGACGGCGCCTGGTAGGTCTTGGCGACCACCTTCTCGTTGTTGCGCGCATTGTGCACATCGAGAAAGCCGCGCACGAAATCGCCTTCCGCCATGCCCTTGGAGCCGATGACGCAGAAGCGACGGAACTGGTCCGGAACGTTCAGATTGGTGTGGAACGTCATGGCCGCACCGTTCTCGTATTCGACGATCGCGGTCTGATAATCGATCAGGTCGCCATCGCTGTCGAACACCTTGTCGGAGCCTTCCCAGCCGCTCGGCTTGCGGTGGTAGACGTCCATGTCGTTGACGCCTTCGTTGCGCGGATCGTTGGCCGGAATGAAGCTCTTGCGACCGCCGAAGGAAGAAACGTAGCGCGGACGCGCGCCGACCACGCCGTTATAAAGGTCGAGGTCGTGGCAGCACTTCTCCAGCATGAAGCCGCCGGCATAGCGGCCGTAACGCCGCCAGTCGCGCATGAAGAAGGCGCCGTGATAAGGCTCGATATGCTCGGACGCCTCGATCGACACGATCTCGCCGAGCCGTCCCTCGGCCTGCGCCTGACGCAGGTCGCGGTAGAGCGGCGAATAGCGCAACACGAGGCCGACCAGCAGCCTGTCATGACCGTAACGATGAAGGAGACGCGCCAGTTCGAGGCTTTCCTGGATGCTGACGACGATCGGCTTCTCGGTGAAGACGGTAAGCCCGGCCTCAAGCCCGATGCGGATATGCTCGAGATGCATGTGGTTCGGCGAACCGACCATCAGGAGATCGAACGTTTCCGAGGCGATCATCTCCTGCGGCGTCGCATAGGCCTTGCCCGCAGAAATGCCCGCCTCGTCAAGACCCGGCAAACCAGCCGGCGCCGGATCGACATGGCCGACGATCTCGAACGTCGGATCCATGTCCCTGAAAATGCGGCCCAGATATCCCAGCCGAAACCCAAGCCCGATAATGGCGACCTTCATATCGGCCTGCTCCCCGTTTTTTCGTAATTTATTTTCGCAGCCTGTGTCAGATCAGCGATCTCGTCAACATAAAATCAGCCTTCATGAACAACCGTGAAATTCATTTTCATGAACGATCGAACGACGCTGCGATACAGGATTGTAAACCGGCCATTCCGGCATCCTGCCACCGCATTGATCGACCTTTTCCCGGGATCGTTCGGCGGTTTCGATAGGTCCGTATCTGGCCGCGTATTATCCTTGAAACGGACAATACCAAAAACAGGCCAATCGTCCAGCCCCCTAGCAGGTGATTTTTAACGACTGCCTTAAGACGTTGAATTATCGATATATATAAATAATTGTAACTTTTGAAGCGCACATTCCGCAATTTGTAAATTGGTTTTTTTTGGTATTGCCTTGTCGCTACCTGGGATGAACCTGATGCCAAGCATGCCTCGGACGAGCCGGGGCTTCCAGCCCGGAGGGCGAGCCAGCCGGCGTGCAGTCTTGGTACGTAGCGCGCCCGGCCAACGACAAGGGCACTTCCGCCGTTCGTGAATTAGGAGTAAATTGAATTCCGTTAACGTATACGTCAACGGGAGGAACCGATGGCACTATTTGACTACAAGGGAAGAGATGCGAGCGCGGAGGTATCGGAGGCCTTCAACCTCGCGCGCTATGGACAATTACGAGCGTTTGGAGCCTTGGGAGAGCTCGGGACGACGCTGACGGGAACGAGCGGCAATTTCTCGCCACCGGCAGGCTGGCATGACCTGACAGCCGCGGATATGAACCTATCGGCTAATGACGTCGATAGTTTCGGCTTCTTCCATGGATCGACCTCGCTCAGCGCGCAGGTGAAGATCCTCGCCTATACCGGTGCCAGCGGAGCGATCGAGCGCCTCGGCATCTCCTTTGCCGGAACCAGCGATATCGGCGACTTGCCCGATTATCTCACGCTGGCCAAGGGTCAGTATCTCGAGCAGTTCGTCTACGTCCTAGAAGCCGCCGCGCGCTTCGCCTCGGCCCACGGGCTGACAGGCGAGGATGTCGTCGTCACCGGCTACAGCCTGGGCGGCGGTGCGACGAACATCATGGCGGAGCGGTCATCCGCCGTCGCCGGCGGCTTCTATGACAACGCGAATTACTTTGGGTTCGACTCGCCGAATATCTACGACAACGGCGCGAAGATCATGAACTTCGGCGGCGAGAACGACCTCGTCTACCGCTCGCTGGGTACATCGACCGACAGCATTATCGAAGGGGTGACCGAAGCGCTCGTTCACAAGGACCGCGCGTTCGGCAGTTCGAACGACAACACCGTCCTCTTCAACGACTTCTACGCCAACCCCCTCTCGCCTTTCGGACCGACAAGCGTCTTCAACGTCGTCGGCGGGTGGAATTCGCACGTTACCAACCTGTTCTCGGACGCGTTTGCGACGATGGCCCAGTCGAGCTTCGCATCCATCATGGAGCAGGACAGCGCGATCGTCGTCTCGCAACTGAGCGATCTCTTGCGCCCCGTTACCTGGGTGGAGGACGTGGCACGCGATACCTCCAGCCATTTCGGGGCACCGGCCTTCATTCTCGGCTCCGAAAAGGCTGACCTGCTGCGCGATGGCAAGGCCAGCGATTTCCTTGAAGGCTTTGCCGGAAACGATCGCTTCAGCCTGTCCACGGGCAACGACATGGTTGTCGGCGGCGACGGCACGGATACGGTGCAGCTGGCAGGCGCCATTGGCAATTACGAGGCCATCCGCCTGTCGGACGGCACGCTCGTGATGCATGCCCTGTCGGGACAATACGGCCTGAAGGAAATGACGTCGGTCGAGCGGATCGAGTTCGGCTCGCTCATCCCGACGCGCTACACCGTCACGAACAGCAAGCTCGATACCCTGCTCTTCGCCGACAAGACCTATGTCGCCCGTGTCGAGGGTACGGCGGGTGACAACACCCTCACGGGAACTGCAGGCGTGGACCGCATCTTCGGCCTCGCCGGCAACGACGTCATTCGCGGTGGCGGCGGCAACGATCTTCTGCATGGCGGCACCGGCAACGACCAGCTCTTCGGCGATGCCGGGGATGACGAACTTTTCGGCAGCATCGGTAACGATGCACTGACCGGCGGGGCGGGCAATGACCGCTTGTCCGGCGGGGTGGGCAACGATGTCTTCGACTTTTCGAAGATCGCCTCCGGCCGTGATGTCATCACCGACTTCAACAAAGGGGTGGAGGGGCACGATACGCTTCTCTTCAGCGCCTCGCTCTTCAAGACAGCCGATGCGGCACTTTCGCATTTCGTGCAGTCCGGCGCCGATGCGGTCCTCTCCTGGCTCGGCGGCAGCGTCGTTCTGGCGGATACGAAGATCGCGGACCTTCATCACGGCGATATCCTGATCGTCTGATCGGCGCTTCAGTTTGAAAAAGCAGGCGGCGGATCGTTTGCCCTATCAGGGTGAACACGATCCGCCGCCTACCACCCGGCTCGGCAATCCCCGCCCGCTTCTCGGTCGAGAGCGCCAGCATGCCGTTGCAGGATCATGGAAGAGGAATCCGGATCAGACAGCGAATGCCGTCGTCGAGAAACTGCAGTTCGGTTTTCGCATTCAGCTGATACGGCAGCGCCCGCTCGATCAGTTCGCGGCCGTAGCCCTTGCGGCGGGGCGCGTCATCCCTCGGCATGCTCACCCCCTCTTCCCGCCATTCCAGCATCACGGCCCGCTCTCCCCCACGGTCTTCGATCGTCCAGGAAATGCGCAGCACACCGCTTTCCTGGCTGAGCGCGCCATATTTGGTGGCGTTTGTCGCGAGTTCATGCAGCGCGAGGCCGAGCGCCTGAACGCCGGGCGTCGGCATCGTCACCGGCGGCCCTTCCACATGGACCGCCTCCATGCGGGACGCGGCACCATGCGCCCGCAACTCGCCCTCGATCAGGTCTCGCAGCGAAATGGTCTCCGCCACCCGCGCCACGATCCCCTGAACCCGGCTGAGCGCCCGCAACCGGCTCGAAAACTCGGCACCGAAACATTCCATCGAGGTGCTGCTGCGCAACGTCTGGCTGGCAACCGACTGGACGACGGCGAGAAGATTGCGCGTGCGGTGCTGGAGTTCGGCCACCAGCACATCCTGCCGATCCTTCATCGCGCGCAGCTCGTGAATGTCGGTCATGGTACCGATCCAGTCGCCCGTCTGCTCGCCGAACGCCGTCAGCACGGGCAGCGCCCGCATCTGGTGCCAGCGATAGGCGCCGTCGGCGGCACGGCGAACGCGGTGCTCGACATAGCATTCACCGGTATCGGCCGCCGCCTGCCAAGCCGAAAGCGTCAGGGCGCGATCTTCAGGGTGCACTGCATTCAGCCAGCCGAGCCCGAGGCTTTGCGGCTGGTCGAAGCCGGAATATTCCACCCATTGCGGGCTGCCCCATGTGCGCGACCCATCCGCCACGCAGCGAAAGACGAGCTGCGGAATAGTGGTGGCGAGCAACCGAAAACGCTCTTCGTTCTCCGTCAGTCTCTGGCCGGCAAGATGCGATTCCGTCCGGTCGCGCAGGATCCTGACGAAACCCGAACCGTCGCTCAGCGGCATGGTGAGCCCGGATGCCCAGAAGCAGGTGCCATCCTTGCGCATCTGCCAACGCTCGTCCTCCGCCCGGCCATGGGCTATGGCATCCGCGCGCTCCAGCGCCGGCATGCCGGCCGCCCGGTCTTCCGCGGTGAAGATGACGTCACCCGACTGTCCAAGAATATCGGCCTCCGTGAACCCGAGCACGCGCTCGGCGCCGGTGTTCCAGCTCGTCACGCGCCCCTCGGGATCGAGCGAGAAGATCGCGAAATCGATGGCACTTTCGAAGACCACACGGAGCAGGTCGTCGCTCTCCGGTGCAAGGAGCGGAGGTCGAGGCGCGTCATGAGAGGTCATGGCCTTTGTCCTCTGTCTATGGGCCGATCTACAACCGGCTCAGGAGTTGGAGCAGTTCGTCGGGATCGACCGGTTTCTGGAGAAACGGCGCCTCGCGAAAACGCTCCGGCAGGTCGCCCCGGTCATAGGCGGTCAGGAAGGCAAACGGCACGTTCCGCAGGGACAATGCATCCGCCACGGGATAGACCTCCGCACCGCGCAGATGAATGTCGAGAACGGCGGCATCGATCTGCTCCGCTTCGTCCACCAGCTTCAGGGCACCTTCGAGGCTCGATACCGGCCCGATGACATCCGCCCCGGCCCGGCCCAGCACGTCCAGAATATCCGCAGCCACCAGATATTCATCCTCAACGACGAGAAAAACCTTGTCGAAAATGTCGGTTTCCTCGCTCACCACCCGTTCCTCGTCATCCTGTCATGTCCTCCATATGCCGGTATCATCGAACCAGCCTCGCAAGCGGGCACCCCGCTTTCGGTCACGATCCCGAACCCGTATCGCGCTGTTCGGTTCCGCGGGAGATCGCGATAGAACCAATCGCCTCTCCGGCGCAAGATCCAGACGTCCAGTGTCACAAGTGTTTGCGGCGCAAAGGCGACAGGCGGCAAAGTCGTTTCCGCGCATCTGCGCATTCATGGCGAGAGCAGATAGGTCCATGCGGTTTCCATGGCCTAATCCTCTTCCCCCGGAACCCTACCTGCTTCATGCCGTACCTTCCTCCCATCCACCCGGTGCGGCACGATCGACAGGAGGTTCTCTTGAAGACCATAGCCGCCACCATCGCCCTATCGGCCCTTGCCACCACCGGGGTCGAAGCCGAGGAAACCCGGCGAACCCGTGTTGCGCCCGCAGCCGTCAACGATGTCGCGCCGGGGCTCGGCCATTTTACCGATGACGTGCTGTTCGCCGACGTCTGGCTTCGCCCGCAGCTTGCCGCCCGCGATCGCAGCCTCGTCACCGTTGCCGCGCTGGTTGCCACCGGCAAGACAGCGCAGATCGGCAGCCATGTCGGCCGTGCGCTCGATACCGGCGTCGAGCCGCGCGAGATCGGTGAACTCATCACCCATCTCGCTTTCTACACAGGCTGGCCGAACGCCATATCCGCCGTCACCGAAGCAAAAACCGTGTTCGAGGCCCGTAACATTGCCCCCGTGCGTGACAGCGAGGCCGCGCGCGTCGTGCTCGATGCCAAAGCCGAGGCCACACGACGCCGGACGGTGGACACCACGGTCGCGCCGACAGCGCCTGCCCTTGCCGAACTGACGAACAAGGTCCTCTTCGGCGACCTCTGGACGCGACCGGATCTGAGCCCCCGCGACCGCAGCCTCGTCACCATGGCCGCCCTCGTCGCCATCGGCCAGCCCGAACAGTTGCCATTTCACGCCAACAGGGCCATGGACAACGGGTTAACAGAGACGGAAGCTGCGGAGGTTCTGACCCATCTCGGTTTCTACGCCGGCTGGCCCCGGGCCATGTCAGCCGTTCCCGTCCTGGAGCGCGTGCTCGCCACCCGTCACGAACAGAAAGCCGAAGCCATGCCCCAAGAAAACCGGATCGAAAAAGCCGATATCACCCTAACCCGTGCCGGCACGGCCGCCACAGGCGGTCCCGAAGCCTATTTCACCGGCAAGGTTGAGATCTCGACCCCGTATAAGGGCGATGCCCCGGCGCGCATCAGCGGCGCCACCGTCTCCTTCCCCGCCGGTGCCCGCACCGCATGGCACACCCATCCGCTCGGGCAGACGCTCTACCTCGTCTCCGGCAAGGGTTGGGTGCAGAAGGAAGGGGCTGCGCGTGAAACTTTCGGTCCCGGAGACGTCGTCTGGATCCCGCCGCTGGTCAAGCACTGGCACGGCGCAGCCGCCGACACGCCCATGGTCCACTTCGCCGTCGCCGAAACCCTCGATGGCAGCGCCGTGACGTGGCTCGACAAGGTGACCGATGCGGAATACGGCGGTAAAGCTGCGATTGACTAACGATGCTTAGCCTGCGGGATCGAAGGAACGCGATCCCGTAAGGCGGAATCCCTTGATCGACACGCGTGAAGACCGTTGCCCGCGTATCAAGGCACAGGCTTTGTCCGAACGCATAAAGTCCAAAGCCTCTCGGGCGCCGTATGCTACACCGGACCCATCCTCATCCTCACATCCGGCGCCGCATGTTTCATCTCATCTTCGGACTGCCCTGGCTGGTCGTTCTTGTGCGTTTTATCCAGCCGCTGCCATGGCTCTGGTCGGCCAAGGCGCTGCTGGCGATCGTGCTGCTGCTCGCCTCCCAGTACCATTTCTTCAGCCGCATCTCCTCGGGCTCCGTCTTCTCGCCGGAGTTCCCGCGCTGGCTGGTCATCGGCTTCAACCTTCTCTTCGGCGCCATCGCCCTGCTGGCGGTCCTGCAGATCGCGCTCGATCTGGTGTCGCTGCTGCTCGCCCTCGTCAAGGGCCGTCTCATCACGGTTCCCCCCGGCATTCGCTATGCCATGGGCGCAACGGCACTGGCTGCGGCAGCCATCGGCGTCTCCCAGGCCATCCGCGTTCCCCCGCTGAAATCGATCGAGATCGCCATTCCCAACCTGCCGCCATCCTTCGACGGGTACCGGATGCTGCAGCTGACCGACATGCATATCAGCCGGCTGTTCCCGCAAGCCTGGGCAGAGGCCGTCGTCGAGAGATCCAATGCACTCGCGCCCGACGTGATCGTCATCACCGGCGACCTGATCGACGGCAGCCTTGAGGATCGCCGGGCCGATGTCGCGCCGCTTGCAAAGCTGAAGGCTCGCGACGGCGTGATCGCCATCCCTGGCAACCATGAATATTTTTTCGGCTATGCCGAATGGATGGCCCACTTCGCCTCGCTTGGTATGAAGCTGCTCGAAAACCAGCACACCACCGTAACGCGGGACAATGCCGCGATCACCATCGCCGGCGTGACCGACCTTTCCGCGAGAGCCCACGGCCTGCCCGGCCCCGATCTCGCAAAGGCCCTCACGGGGGCGCCGGCAGACGCGCCCATCATTCTTCTCGACCACCAGCCCCGCGAGGCGGCACGCGCCGCCGCAGCCGGCGTCGCCTTGCAGCTCTCGGGCCACACCCATGGCGGCCTGATTCTGGGTCTCGACCGTCTCTTCGCGCGGCCGAACAACGGCTTCGTCTCCGGTCTTTACACGGTCGGCGGCCTGCAACTCTACGTCAACAACGGAACCGGCCTCTGGCCCGGCTTCGCACTGCGCCTCGGCCGCCCCTCGGAACTGACTGTCATCACCTTCCGGCGGAAGTGATAGCGCCTGGAGTTTGTCAGGGATAAGTGGAAACCGGTCCCTCAGCCCCGCGCCCGAAGCGCCGCGGTCAGCGGCAACCGCGTGGCCACGAAGGCCGGGATGAGGCCGCCGAGCGCACCGATCGCAAGGCCGAGCAGGCCGGCGACGACCGCGACATCGTATGTCACCGATAGCTGGAAGGACAGGCGCGCGTTGTTGGCCCCGATCGTGCTCGCCTGCCAGCCATTAAAGCCGAGCCAGGAGACGACGAGACCCAAGGCAACGCCGACCGCGGCAAGGCACATAGCCTCGACCCAGGTTCCGACAAAGGCGGCAAACTGCTGGAAGCCCAGCGCCCGGACCGTCGCGATTTCGATCGTCCTGTCGGAAACGGAACTCATCATCGTGTTCAGCGCACCGGCCGTCGCGCCGATGGCCATCAGCAGCGCCAGCGGCCAGGCAAACAGCCGGATGAGACGCGCCGTGCGGCCGGATTGCGCCGCATAAAGATCCGCCTCCGCCATCACCACGAGAGGCACGGTGCCGAGCGTCGAAAGCCGGGCCTGCAAGCGCGTCAGGCCAGCCGGCTCGATCAGCCGCAGCCGCAGGCTCTGCACGGTATTCTGCCGGTCGAACCCGGCGCGGACCGCATCGAGATCGGCCCAGACCTCGGATTCGAACGCGTTGCCATGGGCCGAAAACCGCCCGACGACCCTCCAGTCGACAGCACCGAGACGCACACTTTGGCCGACCGTGAGGCCGAGTGTCGTGGCAAGCTGGTCACCCATCACGATCTCCCGCGCGCCCGGCGTGAAAAAACGGCCCTCCGTCACGGCGATCTGATCGCGCATCGACGCTCCGGCAGCATCCATCCCGCGGATCGCAATCGTGCGAAATGCATCATCGTCGGCCATATCGACATCGACGGCGACGATCACCTCGCGCGACGAGACAAGCCGCCCCGCACGATTGCGCATCGCGCCGATATCGCCCGTCGTCGCTTCCAGCGAGCGGATGACGTCGGGAGGAATATCCGAGCCGTTTTCCTGCTGCGCGCCGCCACCGAGGATGACCGCAACCATCGGCGAGCCTGCCCCGGCAAGGGCGCTTTCGAAACCCTTGGCCGAAGCGAGAAAGCCCGCCAGCACACAGACGACCAAGGCGATGGACAAAGTCATCGACAGGGAAATGGCGAGCCGGCGTGGCAGGCTGAGAAGATTGACCCGGATCATGATGCCGGTCTGTCGCATGAGCGTGGACATGGAGATCACCGTGTTCTTGTCAACGGCGGAGTAAAATCCTGCCACGCGGCGGCGCAAAAGTCGGCCACTTGTGGCGCGCGCATGAGACCGCCGGGAGGGCTTAGGCCCGAGCGGGGGTCTCATGCGCGCGTTGCGATTTTCGAAGGGCGTCAGCCGGCCTTTCGGGCGCGGCTTTGGGCGAGACGATAGCTGTCGCCGTTCATCTCGAGGATGCTGACGTGATGGGTGATGCGGTCGAGCAAAGCGCCGGTCAGGCGCTCGGACCCCAAGGTTTCCGTCCATTCGTCAAAAGGAAGGTTGCTGGTGATCAGGGTCGCGCCTCGCTCGTATCGTTGCGAGATCAGCTCGAACAGCAATTCCGCGCCGGTCTTTGACAGCGGCACGAAGCCCAGTTCATCGATGATCAACAGCTGGTAGGCGGCCATCTGCTTCTGGAACCGGATGAGACGCCGCTCGTCGCGCGCCTCCATCATCTCGCTGACCAGTGCGGCCGCTGTCGTGAACCCAACGGACAGGCCCTTCTGGCAGGCGGCCAGGCCGAGGCCGAGCGCCACATGGGTCTTGCCCGTGCCGCTGGGGCCGAGAGCGATAACGTTCTCCCTGCGCTCGATCCATTCGCAGCGCGCCAGTTCCAGCACCTGCATCCTGTTCAGCTTTGGGATGGCGGCGAAGTCGAAACTGTCGAGGCTTTTGACGACCGGGAACCTGGCCGCCTTGATGCGACGCTCGACCTTGCGACGGTCCCGTTCGATCATCTCCCGCTCGGCAAGCCGGGTGAGGTATCCGACATGATCGACGCCTTCGGTGGCGCACAGCCGGGCCAGCTTCTGGTACTCGCGCTGGAAACTCGGCAGCTTCAGGGTTTTGAGATAATGGGTGAGAAGGATCTCGGGTGCTTGGGTGTTCATGCGACTTCTCCCGCATCCGACGACAGGAGACGCATATACGCCTTCGCCGATGTCGTCTCGACCGTCGCCCTCGGCAAATACGGGTAGATGGACAGGTCCAGTCTGGGCGGCCGGCGTTCCACCCGGCACAGGATCAGATGCTTGACGGCGTCAAAGCCAATGGCGCCAAGCTGGATCGCCTGCTTCACCGCCGCATGCAGATCGGCGAGTTCGAAGCTCTCCAGCAGGCGGAGGACCTGCACGTACTCACGCCGGCCGTGTTTGGCCATGCGGCCTTCCATCAACCGGCGCAGCGTAGCGAACTCTTGCGGCAAGTCCCAGCCCTGGAGGGGCGCTGCCTGATCCAGCGAATTGATCTTCTGCTCGATCAGCGGCAGGTAATGGACAGGATCGAAGACGACGTCTTCCCGTTCCCAGCACCGAGGATGGCGGGCGATGATCTCGCCACGGCCACCAATGACCACTTCGTTGACATAGCCGCGCACCCACACATCCTGATGGCCATAGGCGACCGGGACGGAATAGTCGTTGGTCTTGTAGCGCACCAGCGACTGCGCCGTCACCTTGGCACTTGCCTGGTCGCAGGCATCAAATGGCGAGGCTGGCAAGGCGCGCATGGCAGCCAGATCGCGCCGCAAGCGCTCGCCGATCGTCTCGCTCTCGCCGCGCAGCCTGTCGCGCTGGCGCTTCCGGCACTGCTCCTCCAGAAAGGTGTTGAACGCCTCCCATGTCGCAAACTGCGGGATCGGTACCATGAAGTTGCGCCGGGCATAGCCGACGAGACCCTCGACGTTCCCCTTGTCGTTGCCCTTGCCGGGACGGCCATAGCGATCCCGGATAAGGTAGTGGGACAGGAAGCCGCTGAACAACGTCGCGCGCTTGCGGGTGCCGTCAGGCAAAATCTTCGCCACCAGGCAACGGTCGTTGTCGTAGACGATCGATTGCGGCACGGCGCCGAAGAAAGCGAACGCATGGACATGGCCATCGACCCAGGCCTCGGCCACTGCCGCCGGATAGGCCCGCACGTAGCAGCCGTCGCTGTGCGGAAGGTCGAGCACGAAGAAATGCGCCTTCTGCTCGACACCGCCGATGACCACCATCGCCTCACCGAAATCGGCCTGCGCATGGCCGGGCGGATGCGACAGCGGCACGAACACTTCCTGGCGGCGCTGATCCCGCTCGCGCATGTAATCCTTGATGATCGTATAGCCGCCAGTGAACCCGCATTCGTCTCGAAGCCGGTCAAACACCCGCTTGGCCGTATGGCGCTGCTTGCGCGGCACTTGTCTGTCTTCGTCCAGCCAGTGATCGATCGTCGAGACAAACGCATCCAGCTTGGGCCGCCGGATCGGTGATTGTCGCTGATAGCCAGGTGGCGTCGAATAGGACAGCATCTTGGAAACGCTGTCGCGCGATATGTTGAAATGCTTTGCAGCCTGACGCCGGCTCATGCCTTCCGAGCAAGCCAGTCGAACCTTCAGATATAATTCCACGGTATAGATCCCCAGGCCCTCCTGCGCTCATTGCAGAAGAGAAATAGGTGGCCGACTTTTACGCCGCCCGAAGCGGGACAATCCCGCCGCTACCGTGGTCTAATTTTGCACCGCCGCTCTCACAAAGAATTTGCGCCGCGCGTGCGCATGGCAAAAGGCGAAGGTGATCGGTACGGCTTTCTTTTCGGCGACACTGAGCGGTTCGAAGCCATTGTAGCAATCACTCTGCAGAATGCCGCCATACCCGGCCAGGTGCTTCTGCGGATGCTCGCCGCGCCGGTCGCTCGACGCATAGTATATGGCCGCCGGTGCAGCCGCGCCGCCGTAGGGCCGGTCATCGCACACGTAGGTCAATATTCGCCCGGTCGTGCATTTGTCTTTGGCCTGAATGGGAATAGTGGTGTCGTCGCCAAAAAGGCGCTCGGCCGCGAAGACATGCGCCTCGATCAGATCAAAGATCGGCAGCAGCGCGGCTGTCCCATACCCGACCTGGTCGGCCAACGTCGAGGTCGAAAGCTCGATGCCCTCGCATTTGAACCGGGTGCTCTGCCGGTTGAGCGGACTATGCATGCCGAACTTATCGAACAAGATCGTCGCCAGCAGATGAGGACCGATGAAGCCACGCGGCGTGGCATGGAACGGCGCCGGCGGCTGGCTGATCGCCTCGCAGTCCCGGCAGGTAAATTTTTCCCGTACGGTTTCGATCACAATAAACCGGCGCGGGATCTCCTCCAGCGTTTCGGTCATATCCTCGCCCAGCTTGGAAAGCCGGGATCCGCCACAGCATGCACAAGTGCTGGGAGGATCGATGACCACACGCTTGCGTTCTACATCCTCCGGCCAAGGCTTTCGCACCGGCCGCTTGCGTGTGAACGAACGTACGCTCGCGGTCTTGGCGGCAGCAGCCTGCGCTGCAACCTCGTCCTCTGTCGCGGCCATCACCAGCTCCTCGAGCTGCAATTCCATCTGGTCAAGCAATCGCGCGGTGCGTTCGGAACGCTTTCCGCGAAGCTCCCGCCTCAGCTTTTCGATCGCCAGCTCCAGTTTGGCGATCAACGCCTCGCTGTCGGACAGCATCGCCTGGGCATTGGCGGCTTGCGCCACCGCAATGTCCCGCTCGGCGACGACAGTATCGCGCTCGGCAACAACGCCATCATGTTCAGCCTGCAATATTTCACGCTCGGAAAGCAGCGCCAGATAGGCGCTCGCAAGGTCCGCAGGAAGATCCAAAGGCTTCGAAGTCATGAAGCCATTCGATCAGATTAACTCAATATTTTCAATGTAATAATGCTATCCGACCCGTGTCGGTCGCCAGGTTTCCTGCGGATTGCGCCAGTCGATCCCGGACAACAAATAGGACAATTGCGCCGGTGAGATCGCTACCGCCCCGCCCTCCATATTCGGCCAGATAAACCGGCCCTTCTCCAACCGCCGGGTAAAAAGACAGGCACCCAGACCATCATGCCAGATGATCTTCAGAATATCCGATCTGCGCCCCCTGAAGACGAAGAGATGCCCTGACAACGGATCGTGCTTCAGAACCTCCTGAACCCGAAGCGCCAGCGACGGAAAGCCACAGCGCATGTCCGTGAACCCAGTCGAAAGCCAGACCTTGACGCCTGTTCCCATCGGAAAAAGGTTCACCGCAGCGCCTCCAGTCCGCGCAGGATCCGAAGCAGCGCCTCAACGTCGACATCGCGGTCCACGATCACGCGACGACCGTTCGCGCTGACAACATCCATCCGGCCGACGGTGGGCAATGACCCTGCTGCTGGCTCTACCTCTGGGACAAGCAGCGCGGGGACAAAGCCGCTCACAGGCGACGCAACATCCAGTTGCCACGCTCGTGCGAGCCGGCGCCATTCATATAACTGCGAGCGCGATATGCCATGTCGCCGCGCCGTCGTCGCACACAAGCCAGGTTCCGAATAGCTCTCGGCGACAATCTGCAGCTTCATCTCTTTGCTGAAGCGACGACGTCGCCCGCTATCGACAATCTCAAGTCGTTCCATTCCGCACTGTCCATATTGACGTCAATAAGGACAGTCAGTGCCAGATCCGACAGCTCCTACAAGGCGGCCCACCTCGGATGCGTACTGCCGTACTCGCCGAGGCGGAGGCTGATTGGAAAGCGTTACAAGTGTCGGTGGTTGCGGGGGCAGGATTTGAACCTGCGGCCTTCAGGTTATGAGCCTGACGAGCTACCGGGCTGCTCCACCCCGCGGAAGGGAAAGGGACTGAGTGTGTGGGAGAAGATATAATGTTTGCCTTTAGCAGACCTGGCAGCGACCGACTCTCCCGCGTCTTAAGACGAAGTACCATAGGCGCTGGGGCGTTTCACGGCCGTGTTCGGAATGGGAACGGGTGCGGCCACCCCGCCAGAACCACCAGGTCGGCTAAGGGCAAACGATGAGAAGCTGGATTTGTTGGCGAATGGTGAGCTGTAAGCAGTGAGCCGGTTATGACTTTGCTGTGGCGTCTGTTTCGCTGGATTTGAACACGTCTTTGGAGTGCTTGCCGGACGCCTGTGACCCAGACCCTGTGGTCTGGCAAGCGCAAGGCGCGTCGCCCATCGTTGGGCGCGCCGTCCGTGAGCCGAAGCGGCAAAGCCGCGACAGCGTGAGGACAAAACATGCGATCGAGCCGACGAAGGCTTTGCCTTCGCGGCGACCGGCGAAGGCTTTCGCCTTCACCTTGCGATGAGCATGGGCAATGGGAACGATCAAGTTCGATCGAACGATTAGTACCGGTAAGCTTCATGCATTGCTGCACGTCCACACCCGGCCTATCAACGTGGTCGTCTTCCACGGTTCTCAAGGGAATACTCGTTTTCAGGGGGGTTTCCCGCTTAGATGCCTTCAGCGGTTATCCCGTCCATATATAGCTACCCTGCTATGCCCTTGGCAGGACAACAGGTCCACCAGAGATATGTCCATCCCGGTCCTCTCGTACTAGGGACAGATCCTGTCAATATTCCAACACCCACGGCAGATAGGGACCGAACTGTCTCACGACGTTCTGAACCCAGCTCACGTACCGCTTTAATTGGCGAACAGCCAAACCCTTGGGACCTGCTCCAGCCCCAGGATGCGATGAGCCGACATCGAGGTGCCAAACAACCCCGTCGATATGGACTCTTGGGGGTCATCAGCCTGTTATCCCCGGCGTACCTTTTATCCGTTGAGCGATGGCCCTTCCACGCGGGACCACCGGATCACTATGACCGACTTTCGTCTCTGCTCGACTTGTCAGTCTCGCAGTCAGGCGGGCTTATGCCATTGCACTCGACGAACGATTTCCGACCGTTCTGAGCCCACCATCGCGCGCCTCCGTTACTCTTTCGGAGGCGACCGCCCCAGTCAAACTACCCACCATACACTGTCCCGGATCCGGATAACGGACCGCGGTTAGACATCCATGACGATAAGGGTGGTATTTCAAGGATGGCTCCACCTGAACTGGCGTCCAAGCTTCAAAGCCTACCACCTATCCTACACATGCCGACACGAATGCCAGTGTAAAGCTATAGTAAAGGTGCACGGGGTCTTTCCGTCTGACCGCAGGAACCCCGCATCTTCACGGGGAATTCAATTTCACTGAGTCTATGCTGGAGACAGCGGGGAAGTCGTTACGCCATTCGTGCAGGTCGGAACTTACCCGACAAGGAATTTCGCTACCTTAGGACCGTTATAGTTACGGCCGCCGTTTACTGGGGCTTCAGTTCAAAGCTTGCACCTCTCCCTTTAACCTTCCAGCACCGGGCAGGCGTCAGGCCCTATACGTCGTCTTAAAGACTTCGCAGAGCCCTGTGTTTTTGATAAACAGTCGCTACCCCCTGGTCTGTGCCACCCCATCATACTTGCGTACAAAAGGGTCACGCTTCTTCCGAAGTTACGCGTGCAATTTGCCGAGTTCCTTCAGCATAGTTCTCTCAAGCGCCTTGGTATGCTCTACCTGACCACCTGTGTCGGTTTCGGGTACGGTCTATACGGTGGGGCTATTTCCTGGAACCGCTTCCCCGCCCTGACAATCCAATAAGTCAGAACAAGTTACGCAATCCGTCACTTCCCACCAGGCCCACGAATATTAACGTGGTTCCCATCGACTACGCGTTTCCGCCTCGCCTTAGGGGCCGGCTAACCCTGCTCAGATTAACTTTAAGCAGGAACCCTTGGTCTTTCGGCGAGAGGGTCTCTCACCCTCTTTATCGTTACTCATGTCAACATTCGCACTTCCGATACCTCCAGGAGCCCTCACGGGTCTCCCTTCACAGGCTTACGGAACGCTCCGCTACCGCTCTGCGATCCGTTAGGATCGTCAGAACCCTCAGCTTCGGTGCATGGCTTTAGCCCCGTTACATTTTCGGCGCAAAACCCCTTAATTAGACCAGTGAGCTGTTACGCTTTCTTTAAATGATGGCTGCTTCTAAGCCAACATCCTGGTTGTTTTGGGAGTCTCACATCCTTTCCCACTTAGCCATGACTTGGGGACCTTAGATGGAGGTCAGGGTTGTTGCCCTCTTCACGACGGACGTTAGCACCCGCCGTGTGTCTGCCGAGTAGTACTCTCAGGTATTCGGAGTTTGATTAGGATCAGTAAGACGGTGAGTCCCCATAGCCCATTCAGTGCTCTACCCCCTGAGGTATTCGCTCGACGCACTACCTAAATAGTTTTCGCGGAGAACCAGCTATCTCCGAGTTTGATTGGCCTTTCACCCCTAGCCACAAGTCATCCCAATCTATTGCAACAGATGCGGGTTCGGTCCTCCAGTTGGTGTTACCCAACCTTCAACCTGCTCATGGCTAGATCACTCGGTTTCGGGTCTAATGCGACATACTCAAACGCCCTATTCAGACTCGCTTTCGCTGCGCCTACACCTATCGGCTTAAGCTTGCATGTCACACTAAGTCGTTGACCCATTATACAAAAGGTACGCCGTCACCAATAATGGCTCCGACTGTTTGTAGGCAACCGGTTTCAGGTTCTATTTCACTCCCCTTGTCGGGGTGCTTTTCACCTTTCCCTCACGGTACTTGTTCGCTATCGGTCATGCACGAGTACTTAGGCTTGGAGAGTGGTCTCCCCATGTTCAGACAGGATTTCACGTGTCCCGCCTTACTCTAGGACGATAAAAGCATCACCGCATACGGGGCTATCACCCACTATGGCCGACCTTTCCAAGTCGTTCTGCTTTAGCAATCATCGCCACTGGCCTGGTCCGCGTTCGCTCGCCACTACTTGCGGAGTCTCGGTTGATGTCCTTTCCTGCAGGTACTTAGATGTTTCAGTTCCCTGCGTTCGCCTCTTACACCCTATGGATTCAGGTGTAGATACCTTATTGATAATGCTTGGAAACCGAGCGCGTCCTTGACG